>NZ_NHOY01000104.1 GCF_002252755.1 Halorubrum sp. Hd13
CCGCGGTCGGGAGTCTCTTTCTCGCGATACGCCGCACCGACTCGGAGCCGGCAGTCTCGCCGGTTCTGATGGAGGGATCGGATCGCATGCGTCTCGGCGTTCGACCGGCGGCCGAAAAGGGGCGCCGATAGCTCAAACAGCGGTCGTAGCTATCCGCCGCTCACCCGCGCTTCTCCGGCACGATCCCGAACGGGTACTCCGCCAGGATCTCGTACCCGTCGTCGGTGACGACGACGAGGTCCTCCAGCCTGACGCCGCCGACGTCCGGGTCGTAGACGCCGGGCTCGACCGTCACGACGTGGCCCGGCCGCAGCTCGCCGGCGCCGGTCAGCGACGGCGACTCGTGGAGGCTCACGCCAACGCCGTGGCCCGTGCCGTGCGTGAACCCCGTCTCCCCCTCGCCGGCGTTCGGGTCGAAGCCGTAGGCGGCCAGCTCGGCGGCCGCCTCGCCGTGGACGGTCTTCGCCGGGACGCCCGGCTCGACCTCCGCGAGCGCGGTCTCGCGCGCCGACTCGACCGCGACGTACGCGCGGCGCTCCCAGCCGCCGTCCCCGTCGACGACGAACGTCCGGGTCATGTCGCCGTAGTAGCCGTCGGGCCCCCGCGGCGAGATATCGAGGAGGACGGTCTCGCCCGGTCGGACGGGCTCGTCGCCGACGTAGTGGAGGTCCGCGGCCGACGGGCCGGCGCCGATCACGGTGTTGCCCGCGTCCCGGACGCCCCGCGCGGCGAGGGCCGCGTTCGCCTCTCGGCGGAGCCGCTCGGTCGTCAGGGGGGCGCCCTCCCAGCGGAGGACCGGTCTCCCCGCCTCGTCCTCGCCGGCCTCGCCGTCCGCCAGCACGGTCTCGGCACGCGCCATCCCCGCGGCCGTCGCGCGCTGGGCGCGGCGGAGGCGGTCGAGTTCGGCGGCCGTCTTCCGCGCCCGCGCCGCCGTCACCGCGTCGGTCGACGAAAGCTCGTTGCCGGCGCGTTCGAGGTAGACGGCGGCGTCGTGAGGGACAGACGACGGGACGAGGAGGGTGTGGTCGGTGTCCGATCCGTCGACCAACTCGGCGACCGCCGCGGCCGCGCGCTCCCCGGCGTGGTCGCCGACGTTCTCGGTCCGCACCTCGCGGGCGACGCCGTCGTGGGCATTGGTCTCGTCGCCGGGGTCCTCGCCGTCGCCGGGATCGTCGTCCTCGCCGTCGCCTCGAGCCCTCGCGCCGGCGACGAACTCGCGCCGGGCCTGCTCGTCGAACAGGGCGGGGGCACAGCAGACGGCGCGGCCGACGTCGGCCCCGTTTTCCCGGTCGTCGCCGCTCGCGCCGTCCGGGACCACGACCAGCGCGTACGGCCGATCCGGTCCCGAAAATCGGGTGAGGTACCGGAGGTCGTCGTCGAAGCGGTCGCCGACCGCGACGAACGCGTCGGCACCGGCGGCCTCGACCGCCTCGACGACCGGAGCGAGATCGGTGCGGAGGGGTCGGAGCGCGTGAGTGGTTCCGGCGGACGCGTCGTCGCTTTCCGCGTCGTCGCCCTCGTCTCCCCCGTCGCTCACGGCTCCGGTTCGGGGACCGCCAGCTCGGCCTGGACCTCCTCGATGAGCTCTTCGGGGGTCTCGTCGCGGAGCTCGTTGAACAGGAGGACGCTGATCGGAAGCGTCGGCGCCCCGCTTATCAGGCTCTCCATGATGACGAGCCGTTCGCGGGCGCGGGACATCCCGACGTAGAACACCCGACGTTCGTTGTCGGTGAGGACGGGGACGGGGCTCGTCGCCTTCGTGAACTCGTCGACGCCCTCGACGTCGGTCGGGTCGTCGATGGAGGCCGCCATCTGCTCGACGACCTTCTCGGTGAGGTCGGTCGCGACGAACACGTGGTCGGCCTCGCGGCCCTTCGCGGAGTGGATGGTGCCGACGCGGACGCGGGTCGGGTCCATTCCTCCGTAGTCGCCGTCGAAGTACGCGCCCATCGACTTCCGCTGGAAGCTCGTCACCTTCCGGACCATGTCGTCGGCGCTCGCGGTGTCCGGCATGAACGGGATGTGCTCGTCGAGCTCCTCGGACGTCACCTCGATCAGCGAGACGTCGTCGGCGTCGGCGGCCTCCTCGCGGTCGTCGAGGAAGTCGTAGAACTCGTCGCGGTCGTGGGTCCCGAACGCGGAGTCCTGGAGCATGTCGGCGAGTCGCCGGGCCTCCAGCCCGTTGACGGGGTCGCCCGCCTCGGACTTCTCGATGGCGCTGACGTAGTCCTGCACGCGGTCGGTCCACATCCGCCCGTCGGTGAGCATCGTGAACGGGATCCCGTGGTCGATGAACTCGTCGATGAAGTCGAACATCTGGTACCGGGCGCGGAACAGGCACATCACGTCGCCTTCGTCGTCCTCGACCGTGTACCGGACGTTCCGGACGAGCTCGATCATCGACGGCGACTGGATCGCCTCGACGGTGCCGCCCTCCTTGCGGGGGTGGAGGTCCTTCTCCTGGCGCTTGTCGATGTGGCGGATCTCCGCGTTGACGACGTTGAGGATCTCGGAGGGGAGCCGGTAGGAGTTCGGGAGGACGACGTCCTCGTCGACGTCGGTGTCGAGGAGGAGGTCGGGGTCGGCGCCCTGCCACGCGTAGACGACCTGGTCGTCGTCGCCGGCGATGAGCACCTTCTTCATGTGCGGCCGCCACTCCTGAAAGACGTTGTACTGCAGCGTCGTGATGTCCTGGAACTCGTCGATGATCAGGTAGTCGACGCTGGGGACGAGCGACCGCTGCGCGACCCGTTCGAGCATGTCCGCGAAGCCGACGAGGTCGTTGTCGCCCTTGTAGGTCCGCCACGCGCGGATCGTCTCGGGGATGTCGATCCGGTCGTCGTCGGAGGGCCACGTCGGCGTGTACTTGTTCCCCTGCTGGGCGTTGGGGTCCTCCTCGGGCGGGAGCCGGACCTCCTCGACGTTCCACTGGAATGGCACGTCGTACCAGTCGGCGACGTCGCGCTCGGTGCGCTGGAGCCACTGCGAGGTGGCGATGATCTTGTTCCCGATCGTCGTCGACCGGGCGGTCCGGCGGCCGGCGCCGCCGTGCTGGTCCTCGAACTCGATGCCGTACTCCTCGCAGAACGCCTCCTTGTCGTCCTCGCCGACGACGTCGCCGCGGGAGAGGTCCAACAGCTCGTACGCCTTCGCGTGCATGGTGCTGACGTTCCCCTGGAGGCTGCGCGGGGAGACGTCGAGCCGCTCCGCGAGGCGCTCGCGGATCTCGGCGGCGGCCGCGCGCGTGTACGAGACGACGAGCACGTCGCGGACGTCGGCGTCGCCGTCCTCGAGGATCCCCTCGACGCGATCCAGTAGCGCCGTGGTCTTCCCGCTGCCCGGACCGCCGAACAGTCGCGTCACCGTGGGCTCGGTCATTGTGTATCCCTGATCCCGGTTCTCCTTAACCCTTTTTCAAGCGCTAAGTCCTCTTCCTCAAAGAGAACGCAGGGAGAAGCCTGAGTAGCGCAGTGGAAGGATACAGCGCCGTCGTTGTTTCTAAATACTCTACAACGACCGATCCACAGCCGCCCGTCATCTTCATGTATATATAATATATATACATTGGTGATGGATAGATTTGAAATCGAAGGCGAGGAAGTGCTTGACGGCACTGCAAAACCGTCTGGTAATAGTGCCCACGTCATCGTTCCCAAACGCTGGCGTGGGGCCGACGTGAAGGTCGTCCGCGTCTCTGACCCCGACTCAGACCAGTAGGCCATGCAGTACAACTACAAGTATCGACTCGACCCGTCAGAAGCCCTCCACCAGGAACTCTGCTACCATGTCGATACCTGTAGGCAACTGTACAACCATGTCCTCTACCTGCTCAACGACGCAGACGACATTCCTGCACGCTACGAGGTGCAGGGACGACTCCCCGATCTCAAATCGTGGTGGGACGACCTCGAAGACGTTCACTCGAAAGTGTTGCACATGGTCGTCAAGCGTGTCTACGACAACCTCTCCACGCTCAAAACACAGAAAGAGAACGGACGCGCTGTGGGGATGCTCAAGTGGAAACCTCCCCGGGAGTATCGGTCGCTTACCTACAACCAGTCCGGCTTCGAACTCAAGAATACGAGTGGTCGGTCCGTGCTGTGGTTGAGCAAAATCGGCGAGATTCCAATTCGCCTCCATCGAGACATCCCTGAGAACGCGACCATCAAACAGGTCACCATCAAACGGGAGCCAACGGGGGAGTGGTACGCTACGTTCGGTATCGACGTGGACGAAGACTCCCCCAACAAACCGGAGACGCCCGCGAAGGTCGTCGGTATCGATGTGGGGATTATCAAGTACGCCCACGACACCGATGGGTACGCCATCGAGAGTCCTGACTTCAGCGAGGAGCGCAACCGACTCGAACGCGCCCAACGCGACCTCTCCCGAAAGGAATACGGCTCGAACAACTGGGAGAAACAGCGAAAGGTCGTAGCCGAACGCCACGCTGACCTGAAGCGGAAGCGACGAGACTTCCTCCACAAGTTGTCGAACTACTACGCCACCGAGTACGATTTGGTGGCGGTCGAGGACTTGGACGCAAAGGGACTGCTTGAACTTCCCGGCAACTCTCGCAATCGAGCGGGAGCTGCGTGGGGGACATTCCTACGGATGCTCGAGTACAAGTGCGAGCGCGAGGGAACGCATTTCGTTGCGGTTGACCCGAAAAACACAACAAAAATATGCGCGTCCTGCGGTGTCAAGACAGACAAACCGCCGTGGGTTCGTGAACAATCGTGTCCCGCGTGTGGGTTCGAGGCGGATAGGGACGCGAATGCGGCGTGGAACATCCTTTCTCGTGGTCTCGAAGATTTAGGAGTGGGACACTCCGAAGTAACGCCTGTTGAGACTGCGCTCCCTGTGGATACACCCGTATCTGCAAAGCGCGTCGTGGAAACAGGAAGCCCAACCCTCAAGCAGCGACCGGCGTTAGCCGTGAGCGAGTAGGGTGGGGTAGTTCACACGCCGTGGCTCGGGGTCGCTCCCGTCGAAACGCTACGATCCCGTCGACTGATAGGTCAGTTGCTTCGCGTCGCGCGCGCTTCCCGAACGTCGGCGCCGTCGCGGACGAGGTCCTCGCAGGCCGGGCAGACGCGGGGACGGTCGACCTCGTTCGGGGTGAACACCCGAACGTAATCGGTCGTGACGAACGAACCGCAGTTCTGGCAGGTCGGCATGGTCGTCACTATCGATTGATGACACATAATACTGCCGCCGAGTGCAACCGAAAGAAAACCGCTCACCGCCCGTGCGCCGTCGTCGGCGTCAGGTCGGGCGCCAGTCGCAGACGTCACACCGCGCCGTTCCCTCGGGGTGGAGCGCACCACACTCCGGACACTGAAGCTTGTTATAGGATCGCTCCCAGCGTACGATCTCGGTCTCGTGGCCGCGATCGGACAGGAACTCGTCGAGCACGTCGTCGTCCGAACTGGGTGCACTACTAGACATGCATGCTAGTCAATGGCACGCGAGTATATATATTTTCTCGTGGTTCTCACTGAACCGTCATATCGACCACGAACGATCGGTTATCTCGTCCGAAGGTGTTCGTGTCCCTACATCAGCGCGTCGCGCCGCGGCTCGTGTGAACTATTCTCACCTCTCGCATTCTCACCTCTCGCTCTCCGAACGGCGCGCGCCGGTGACGGGTGCGGTCGTTCGCAGTCGGGGGCGAGGGTGCGGTCGTTCGCGGTCGGGCGGTCCCGACGGTCCGGCCGCCCCGCCTACCAGGGCTCGTTCTTCAGCCCGAGGAGGTAGGCGCCGACGTTCGTGACCACGTGGAGGACGGGCGTCATCACGAGGACGGCCGCCAGGACCCCGGGCGTGAACGTCGCCAGCGCCCAGTCGGTGTCGACGACGAAGACGGCCAGCAGCGCCCCGGCGACGAAGTCGAGCTGGTCCAGCCCGGGGAACGCCGCGCCGCGTTCGCGCCCCGAGCGTCGCTTGAGAAAGGAGGCGCCGATGTCGCCGCACATCGCGCCGAACGCGAGCGCGACCGCCGCGGGGAGCGCGAACGTCGGGAGCTCGACCCCGAGGGCGGCGCTCGCCGGGTCGTTGAGCGCGTTGAGCGCCAGCGCGAGGACGACCCCCACGAGGGTGCCGACCGCCGTGCCGCGCCACGTCTTCCCGTCGCCGAGCAGACGCGCCCCGCGCCACTCTCGACCGCCGTCGATGGGGCGGCCGCCGCCGGCGAGCACCGCGGCGTTGTTGGGCACGTACGCGGGCACCATCGCCCAGAACGCCGTCGCGACGAGCGAACCGATCATACTCGGTCCACTCCTGTCGTCGATTTATAAACCACGATCCGTCTCGCCCGGCGGTCCTCGCGGGCGATCTCTCGGGCGGTTACGCGGGCGATCTCTCGAGCGGTTACGCGGGCGAACTCGTGTGCGGTCGCGCGGCCACGACACCGGTCGACGGTCACCGAGACCGCCCGTTTCGACAACAGTGAAGTCGTCGCCGCCCTCATAGCCGGTATGATCCCTCCGATCGCGCGCCGCTTCGTCGCCGGCGAGAGCGTCCCGGAAGTCCTCGACCACGTCCGGGCGTGTAACGAGGACGGCGTCGCCGTCGTCGTCAACCTGCTCGGCGAGCACTACGACGACCCCGCCGACGCCCGCGCCGACGTCGACGCCTACCTCGGGCTGATCGACGACATCGCCGACAGCGGCCTCGACGCCCGCGTCTCGGTGAAGCCCTCCCAGATCGGGCTCGAGGTCTCCGCCGATCTGTTCGAGGAGCACTACCGCGAGATCGTCGCTCGCGCCCACGAGCTCGACGCCTTCGTCTGGTGCGACATGGAGGACGCCGACACCACCGACGCCACCCTCGACGCCTTCGAATCGATCGCCGCCGACTACCCGTGGAGCGTCGGCCAGTGCGTCCAGTCCAACCTCAGGCGCACCCGGGAGGACCTCGACCGCCTCGTCGACGTCCCGGGCGAGATCCGGCTCGTGAAGGGGGCGTACGACGAGCCGGCGTCGGTCGCGTACACGGAGAAGTCGCGGGTCGACGAGGCGTACCGCGAGGACCTCCGCTTCCTCTTCGAGCGCCGGGACCGGGGCGTCGCCGTCGGCAGCCACGACCCCGCGATGATCTCGCTGGCCGACCGGCTCGCACGCGACCACGGCACCGACTACGAGGTGCAGATGCTGATGGGGGTCCGGGAGGACGCCCAGCGCGACCTCGCCGCGCAGGGCGTCGACGTGGTCCAGTACGCGCCGTACGGCGACAAGTGGCTCTCCTACTTCTACCGGCGCGTCCGCGAGCGCCGGGAGAACCTGACGTTCGCGCTGCGCGCCGTCGCGGGTCGGTGAGCCCGTCGTCCGGCGCATTCGCGGCCGACGTGCTCGTCGACCCCCCGCTCGCCGAGCGGTCCGGTAGAAGCCCTCTTAAGGGTCGACGCCGCATACCAACGCGATAGATGTCCACGTGGAAACGCGACTTCGCCAGCGGGCTCATCGTGTTGGCGCCCCTCCTAGTCCTCCTCCTCGTCATTCAGTGGATCTACCGCTACATCGCCTCGATCCCCCTCATCGAGGGACTCCAGCCCGCGATCATCCCCGGCCCGCTGGAGCCGATCTCCCGCGTGATCATCGCGCTCGCGGTGTTCGCGACCGTCGTCCTCGCGGTCGGCTACTTCATGCGGACGACGTTCGGACGGATCGCGGAGTCCGCCGTCGACGGCGCCATCAACCGGATCCCGGCGCTACGCGTCGTCTACAACGCCTCCAAGCTCGCGATCGAGACGGCCGTCTCCGGGACGGACGAGCTCCAGAGCCCGGTGTACATCGAGACGTGGCCGGGGATCCGCATGACGGCGTTCCGGACCGGCAAGAAGACTCGCGACGGGAAGATCGTCTTGTTCATGCCGACGGCGCCGAACATCACCACCGGCTTCGTCATCGAGGTCGAGCCCGAGCGCATCGAGGAGACCGGCGAGACCGTCGAGGAGGGGATGACCCGCGTCCTCTCGGCCGGCTTCGCCGAGTCCGCGCATCAAGTCCCCGTTCATGAGGAGGCGCCTCCCGACGACGGCCCCGGTCGCCCGGGCGGCGTCGGCGGCGTCCGCACCGACGGCACACCCGGAGAGTCGGAGCGCCCCTCGACGGACGGCGGCAACGACTGAGCGCGCCGGAAGTCGCGTGAGAGAAAGGGGCACGGCGCGCGGCGCGAGGCAACCCGACGCACCGCGGAGCGTCCGAGACCGCGTCGCCTACAGGTACGTGAACCAGTCGTCGTGGTCGTCGGTCCGCCGCTCGACGAGGTCGAAGAACGCCTGCTGCAGCTCCTCGGTGACCGGGCCGCGGGTGCCCGCGCCGATCTCGGTGTCGTCGACGGAGCGGATCGGGGTGACCTCGGCGGCGGAGCCGGTGAAGAACAGCTCGTCGGCGGTGTACAGCTGGCCGCGGGAGATGACGGCCTCGTCGTGGACCTCGTAGCCGCGTTCCTCCGCCAGTTCGATGACGGTGTCGCGGGTGATCCCCTCGAGGATGGACTGCGCCGGCCCGGTGGTGTAGATCTCGCCGTCGTTCACCATGAACACGTTCTCGCCCGGGCCCTCGGCGACGTTCCCCTCCTTGTTCAGGACGATGGCCTCGACGTAGCCGTTCCGGCGGGCCTCCTCGCCCGCGAGCATGGAGTTGACGTAGAGGCCGGTGGTCTTCACGTTCGTCGGCACCTGCGAGGAGGCGTGCTTCCGCCACGAGGAGACCATCACGTCGACGCCCTCCTCGAGGGCCTCCTCGCCGAGGTACGCGCCCCACGGCCAGGCCGCGAGCACGAGGTCGGTCGGGCAGTCCTTCGGCGAGACGCCGAGGGAGTCGTAGCCGTAGTAGGCGATCGGGCGGATGTACGCGGAGTCGAGGTCCTGCCGGTCGAGGAGTTCGAGGGTCGCGTCGGTGATCTCCTCGCGGGAGTGTTCGATCTCCATGTCGTACATCTTCGCGGAGTCGAACAGCCGGTCGAGGTGCTCCTCCCACCGGAACACCGCCGGTCCGCGCTCGGTGTCGTAACAGCGGACGCCCTCGAACACGCCGCTCCCGTAGTGGAGCGCGTGGGTCAGAACGTGGGTCGTCGCGTCCTCCCAGTCGAGGAACTCCCCGTTCTTCCAGATCGTGTCGACGTCCATCTCGTCGAATCCCATAATCTGTGGTTGCGGCCGTCGGTCTTAAATCTGCGACATGCGGAGGACGCGACGACGACGGCCGAACTACCGCCGGAGTCCTCGCTGCTCGGTTATCCGCAGTCGCTGACGGATCGTCGGCGAATCACTCTAAACCCCCAGCCGGTCGGGTATAAACGGTTGATACCGGGTCGGCGGTGAATCACTCCAAAGCCCCAGCCGGGAGGCGGGCGCACGCTCGCTGCGCTCCTCAGTCGCTCGTTTCACTCGCTCCCTGCGGTGCTTCCGTCGCCTGCGCCCGCCTCCCGGCTGCCCCTTTGCGTCCACCCGACCGCAACCGCACCGCACCTTACCTCACGCCTCCCCAGCCTCGGCGGACGGCCCGGCGCGGCTCCGCCCGCGCCGGACCGCCGCCTCCCTCGCACGCGCTCCTCGTGGCCGCCTTCGGCGACCACTCGAAGGCGCGCAGGGCGAGAGCAAAGCTCTCGCTTGCAGCCGGCGGCAGAGCCGCCGGCGACGCCGACGGCACCGCGTTCGGTTATTTAAACGCCTCGACGAGGGCCGCGCCCTCGACGTACGGGATCCCGCGGCGGCGGGCGTACGCCTCGGCGTCCGCGGGCGCCAGCGCGGTGCCGGTCTCGTCGTCGAGCATCTCGCAGACCACGGCGGCGGGCGCGGAACCGACCGCCTCGGCCATCGCGAGCCCGAGCTCCGTGTGGCCGGTCCGGCCGCCGAGCCCGTCGCGGTCGCCGCGGAGCACGTGGACGTGGCCGGGCGCGCGGAACTCCGCCGCGAAGTCCTCCGGGGCGTATCCCGCGGGGTCGGCGTCGACGGCGGCGGCCGCGCCCGCGAGTTCGACGATGGTCCGCGCGCGGTCCTCGTCCGTGATCCCGGTGAACGTCTCGCGGTGGTTCACCGGGAGCGAGAAGGAGGATCGGTCGTCGTAGTCGGGGTCGTCGTCGACCGCGGGGTGATCGAGCGCGTCGGCGAGGAACGGGAGCCCGAACGCGTCCGCGACGGGGTCCGCCACCGCGACGCAGATCAGCCCGCCGGCGTCGTTGCGCATGTGCGCGACGGCGGCCTCGTCGACGGCGCCGGCCGGGTAGACGATGTCCGTCTCGCCCTCCCGGTCGGCGAAGTCGTGGACGCAGACGGGGTCGCCGGCGCGGAAGGCGTCGAGCGCGCGCTCGACCGACTCGGCCGCGTCGGTCGGCTCCCCGTCGGCGGTCACTCCGGCCTCGGCTTCGGGGGCGACCTCCGCGTCGCCGTCGGCGTCGACGTCGGCGCGCATCAGGCCACCTCCGTCTCGGGGGCGTCGGATTCGTCGTCGTCGCTCTCGCCGGGGTCGTCCGCCCGGCTCGTCGCGGCCACCCGGACCTCGATCTCGTCGCCGTCGTCGAGGTCGAGCGCGTCGCGGAGCCGCTCCGGGGCGATCAGCTCCAGTTGGTCGTCGTCGTGGTGGGTCCGGTCGGGGACGATCGCGTGGACCTCCTCGTAGCGCTCGTCGCCGGCGACGAGGGTGACGCCGTAACACGAGGCCGCGCCGTAGGTGCGGTCCTCGTCCTCCCACGCGTCGATGGGGACCGCGTCGATGCCGGCCATCTCGCCGCGGCGCCGGACGCTCTCCTCGGTCAGGTCGACGTTGAGCGTGCCCGGGAACGGCTCGTAGCCGAGGCGCTCGCGGAACTGCTCGGCGTAGCCGGGCAGGGTGATGTAGTGGCGCCCCTCGCCCATCCCGCCGGTGACGGCGCCGCGGAGGACGAGCTCGACGTCGGTCTCGAACAGCCGGCGGTAGTCGGCGTACTCGGCGCGGAGGGCCGCCTCGCCCGCGTCGGTGACGCGCACCCACTGGCCGTCGCCGACCACGTCGCGCTCGATGTACCCCGCGGACTCGAGGGTCTGCAGCCGCCGGGAGGCCGTCTGCGTCGAGGCGTCGAGGCGGTCGCCGAGCGCCGCGCACGACACCTTCGTCTCGGTCAGGCCGCCGACGAGCCCGACGTGTTTCAGGGCCGCGATCGCGGCCGGGTCGGGGTCCGTCGTCGCCGTCGCTTCTGCCATAGTCGGACCTCGGTCGCCCGCACGCAAAAGAGTAACGAATATGGGATGCGTCCCAAAAACGTTAAACAGGTTTAGATTCGCTATCGGAAGCGAACGGGGAACTACTTCGACTATATCTCGGGCAGGCGGCTACCTAGTTCCGTCGGTATCGGCGGTGCTCGTCGCGAGCTGTGACGGGCGCCGTCGCCTGCGAACCACCCGCGTGCGGGTCGTCGAAAGGTAAGGTACAAATACGAACGGCGATTGGTTCCGGATGCGGGCTCGTAGATCAGCGGCAGATCGCTTCCTTCGCAAGGAAGAGGCCCGGGGTTCAAATCCCCGCGAGTCCACTCGACTCACTTCGTTCGTCTCGTTCCCTCGCGTGCCCCCACTCGCTTCGCTCGTGGGGACCCCGCGAGTCCATAATTCTGTGCCGCGAGCAACACCGCCAGCGGCGCAATTCTGCAGCGAGCGGGGATTTGAACCCTCCCAGTCACGCGCAGCGAACGAAGTGAGCGAGCACGTCTGGCTCTGGTTCAACATCTCCGCGAGTCCATGTCTTTGTGTCATGAGCGACGCCGGTCTCGACTGGAGTTGTTCACGGAGGCGGTGACGCACTTCTGCGACGAGTCGGGACTGAAGATCCGCCCGGCACGAGGCGCGTGGGCAGGGGTCAAACTCCCCGGTAGCGGCCCCTGATGAGTGGTGACACTTCCTCGACCCTCTTTTGCGACAGTTCTCGCCGTGATCGATCTGTTTCGGCTCGTCGAGCGGCGTCGATTGCGACTGTAACTCAAGCAAGCCCTAACCGCGCACCACTGACTGGCGTGGTCAGGTCGACCTAGGGAGTCGGCCGACGTGCAGGGGTGTGACGAAGGCCACAGTAGCTAAGCCATCACATCGCTTTCGCGGGGCTCCCATGTAGAAGATTGTCGGCGGAGACTTGCTCAGCGACATTTTACACGGAAAACTCGACGGCATGATTCCCCAGAATGGGAGTGAGGCCGGCTGAACGAGGATATTTACAACTCGCCTCAAGCGGCGGAGTCGCCATCGACAATTTGCGCCATAAGAACGGCGCGTTATTCGAGAAACAGCGCACAGAATCAGCAAGAATTGCTGACAGTCTCACACAGAAATTAAAAATTGAACACATTAAATACGTCTAAAAAATTTTAATATAACGCAGTGTCATCTTGGATGTGTCATGTTGACAAGCAACAAGGGTGGCAAGGATGTCAGCCGCTGATGACTCGCGTATCGAACGGTTAGCGACGTACGGGCTCACGCCCGACGATATCGGTGATGAGGACCTCGTCGTCGAAGAGGGCGAACAGCGTAGTACGGCGGAGCTTCCGTCGATAACCGTGGAACCAGAATCGTTCGCAGAGGTGCGAAAGATGATCGGGGTCCGGCCGGAAGACTCTCTCCCAATTGAGAGCGACCACATTCCGGCGTTCACTCCGTCGACAGAGGAACTTATCGACGCGATGGAATCTGAGACCCAACCCCCTGGGAGTCCTGACGAATCGTTAAATCATTGTATCGACTGTTTACTCTACAGGGCCGGTAACATTGGGCTCTCCGAGGATGAGGACGACGATGATGATGGCGGCGAGTCAGTACTTTCAGAAGACTTCGAACGATATGTAGAGCGGGAATGGCGGCGATCGAGAGGGGAGCGTGCCATCCTGGAGAACTGGTCTGGTCGTATTGAAGATCTGATTCATGAAAGGGTTCTCGTCCCCGAACTCGATCTGTCTGGGTGGCGGGATATCACAATCAAGGATGGCGGGCAGCTCAATGTGGATGACAACACGAACGTACTGTTAGCTGACGAAATCACGATCCACGGGAGCGGCGAGCTGACCTACGCTGGTAATGTAAAGATCGACTGCGACAGAACGATCGGGCGGCCCTGAGGATAACACTCATGCCAACGATTAGAGCCAAAGGTTCGAACGGAAGAGGCGGAAACGGCGGCCAAAATGGAACAGACGGGTCCGATGGAAGTGATGGTGACGACGTGACCTGTCGGCCGATCTGGGGCGGTCCAGACAAATGCCCCGAAGACGGCACGGACGGTGGTGACGGGTCGGGCGGAAGCGACGGCACAGACGGGTCAGACGGAACCCAAGCGGGGAAACTGTTCCACAAAGGCAACGTGGAGGGGATTGTGGAATTAAACGCCAATGGGTTCGACGGTGGTGACGGTGGCGACGGCGGTGACGGCGGCAATGGTGGTGACGGTGGCGACGGTGGGGACGGGAAGGACTGTGAAGCCGGGGCGGACGGCGGTAACGGAGGGAATGGTGGTCCAGGTGGCAATGGCGGGGACGGTGGGAACGGCGGAGACGCTGGCGACATCATCGTCCCGAAAGATGCCGAGATCGAGGCACACACCATCAGCACATCGGCCAAAGGCGGCCGAGGCGGTGCGGGAGGCGAGGGTGGTGCTGGAGGGGCTGGCGGGGCCGGCGGCGACAGTGGGTCGACACAGGGGTTCGCCAACGCAGTGTGTGACAAAAATCCGTCCTCGGGATCAGTCGGCAGCGCCGGTGAGCCAGGGCAGAACGGAAAACCTGGGTCAGATGGACAACGTGGCAACGTCAATCTCCCACCTGGATAACGGTCAAGGAGTGATTTCTGCTGTGGAGCACAACATAAATGTAATCCTGACAAGCCAAGAATCGAATGATCGCTCTTGTGTAGAACATTGTTGGTAGAGAGCCGCCCGGCGAACTTTCTGTGGGTAGATTCAACAACATAATCCCCAGAACGGAAGTGAGGACGGCTAAACGAACAGATCTCTCGACTTGGCTCAAGCAATTGGTTTGTATACCCTATTGATATGGTAGATCCTACAATACAGTTGAAAACGATAGAAACGAGATATGCTGATAATATGACTTAGTCAGTCTTGCCGAGATAGGAATGAGGCGTCAATCTGTGCCTTCCGGCTGTAATTCCCATAGTGAGTCTCGCCGGGATTCGTCCAATTGTTGATCTCTAGCGCCCTCACACGAATGCTCCGCGACGACATGACAGTAACCTCCCGTCCCTCCGCTCGGTACCACACGAGCACATAGCCGCCGTCCTCGTGACCGAGCACGCGGTGCTGATCCTCTCAGAAGTTGAAAGTCGGCCGGATCCCGTTCGTCATCGAGCCTTCACGTCCCTTGGCCGACCAATCTCCTCGTCGGTCGCGTCGAACTTGAGTCCGTCAACCTCAGGATAGTTGTTGCCTGCTCAGGTCTCGATAAGCTCTTAGTAGTAGTCAGCTACTCAAGGATCAATGCTCAGTCACGGTGAAAAAACTGAAAAGTAGAATTAGTAATTTAGAAGCTGAAGGACCCGCCAGACACGGCGGAAAGTCCGTCTGCTTCGATCGTCCGATCCACCAGAATCGAGTCACTCGGCTGGTGAATTACACGCACACGAATGTTTTCGCTCCCAGAAGCTTCACTTACACTGAACGAGCCGGTCTCTATATCCCCAACAGTAAATGCATCAGTGAATTCATCAGATGCAGTTGCTTCATTACCCGACGTATCACTCACGATAACACGGAGGCTTTCGGAGTCGATCCGATCGCCACCGCTGTGCTCAAGTGTAACGTTGAATGTGCTTCCCGCGGTTGCATTTTTCACGTCCACGTCGATCTGCGCCGTCGGCTGACTGTCCCCGAGCGAGTCACCCAGACCGAGCACGAACGTCCCGATGACGGCGGCCAGGATCACGGTGATTGCGACCATGAGGATGACTCCGATAACGGGACTCACCGCGCGGTCGTCCGAATTGAACAGGTTGCTTGGTTTCATAGTTTGAACCCAGCGGTCCACCGATGAAACGGCCGTTCCGTTCCGATCGGTTGCTGGTTACTCTCCGATTAACCGTACCCCCTTATGTACTTACTGGCATAAATATCAGAGGCGAAAATTAGCTCCACACGGTCAACTACGTTGACCTGTAAGCGATCCGTATGGAACCCACGGCCCGGTCCCTCGCCCGGACGTACAGCGATCGCGTCTATCCGGACCCGTGGGAGAAGGTCCTCGACTACCGCCGCGTGCGCGAGTACGCCGCCGAGCACCCGAGCGCCGGCCGGGTGCGCGTCGGCAACGCCCTCGACCTCCCGAACGAGCGCGTCAGGGGGTGGCTCGAAGGCACGGTCCCCGACCCGGTCCGAGCGATCGACGCGGCGATCGACCGCGGCTGGCTCGATCCGGACCCCGAGGGCGAGGCGGCCGCCGCGCTCGTCGCGCTGATCGCGCACGTCCTCGCGGGCGGGAGCGTCTCGGCCGAGAGCTACGTCCCCGCGGTGACGCCGGGCGAGCGGGTCGACGCCGCGGAGATCCGCCGCGCCTTCGAGCGCGTCGACGTCGAGACGACGCGCCGGAACGCCGACGCCGCCGGCCGCGCGACCGAGGTCGTCCCCACCCGCGACGGGACGGTCCTCGGTCGGTGCCTCGTCACGACGGGCGTGCCGACCGGCGCGAAGACGTCGTTCGACCGGCTCCCGTCGGTCGTGTGGGACGTGCCGCGCCCGGTCCGACGGTCGTTCGCGCGGACCTACGTCCGCCACCGCGGGCTGAACTACGCGGGCAAGTCGACGACCCGGATTCAGGTCGACCGGCCGGGCTCCTTCGTCGCGGACCTGCGGGACCTGCTCGCGGACGTGCTCGACGGGCGCGTCACCGCGTCCGACGCCGGGGTCACCGTCTCGGCCGACGCCGCGCGGGAGCTCGGCGTGGAGTAGCGCCGGCCGCCGTCGGTCCCGTTTTGTTGAAAGCGATTAAATACTCTCGGCGAATCGGTCCGGATATGGGCGTCTCAGAGATACTCGAGGGAAAGAACCTCTCGCATCGCCAGATGGGTGCGATCATGATCGGCTGGCTGGTGCTGGTCACCGTCGTCTCCGTCGGGCTGCTGCTGTACACGTCGTTCAACTTCGCGTAGCGCGCGGTCGACGAGCCCGGCGGACGCGTCCCATTTTTGTCGGTCGTCGCCGTCGGTGCTCGGTATGGTTCGCGACGGCGATGCGCACGACCGGGGGGAATCGGACGCGAGCGGCGAGCGCGGCGGTTCGGACGCCGACGCCGCGACCGACGGCGGCACCGATCGCCGGCTCGTCGCCGGCTGGGAGGGGCGGTACTACGAGGACTTCGCGGTCGGCGACGTGTACAAGCACCCGTACGGGCGGACGGTGACCGAGACGGACAACGTCTGGTTCACCAACCTCTCGATGAATCTCAACCCGATGCATTTCAACGAGGCGTACGCCGCCGAGACGGAGTTCGGCGAGCGCCTCGTCGACGGCACCTTCGTCATCGCGCTGGCGGTCGGGATGAGCGTCATCGACGTGAGCGCCAACGCCACGGCGAACCTCGGCTACGACGAGATCCGCCACCACGCGCCCGTCTTCCACGGCGACACGCTGTTCGCGGAGTCGGAGGTGCTCGACAAGCGCGAGTCCGACTCGCGCGATCGCGTCGGCATCGTCACCACCGAGCTGCGCGCGTACAACCAGAACGACGAACTCGTGCTCTCCCTGGAGCGCACGCCGATGGTCCTGAAACGCTCGCACGCGCAGCCGAGCGCGGCGCGGCCGACGGGGTGGCCGGCGGGGGTCGGCACCCAGCCGGAGGACCTGGAGTGACCCGGTCGCCCGGCGCTCGCGGCAACTCCGGCGCTCGCGGCAACCCCGGCGGCTACCCTCGAAGCTATCCCCGCCGACGGAGAACGGGCGGCCGATGGACCGCGCCGAGCGACGGATCGTCGCCTTCACCGCCGGCTCGCACGGGCTTGTCCACACCTACGAGCTCTCGATCCCGATCCTGCTGACGGTGTGGATCGCGGAGTTCTCGACGACCGCGGCCACGCTCGGCCTCGTCTCCACGGTCGGCTACGGGCTGTTCGGCGTCGGCGCGCTCCCCGGCGGCATCCTCGTCGACCGGTTCGGCTCCAAGTCGCTCATCCTCGCGTGTCTCGGCGGGATGGCCGCCTCGTTCCTGCTCGTGAGCGTCGCCCCGAACCTGCTCGCGCTCGCGCTCGCCATCGCCGTGTGGGGCGTCACCGCGAGCGTCTACCACCCCGCGGGGCTGTCGCTGATCTCCAAGTCGGTCGACCGCCGCGGGACCGCGCTCGGCTACCACGGGATCGGCGGCAACCTCGGCATCGCCCTCGGGCCGCTGGCGACCGCGCTGCTCCTCCTGGCGTTCGACTGGCGGGTCGTCGCGGCCGCGCTCACCGTTCCCGCCGTCGTCGTCGCCGCCTACGGCCTCACCGTCGACGTCGACGCCGCGCTCCCGGAGTCCGCGGTCGTCGACGGCGGCGGCGAGGGTTCGGCCGCCGCCGACGAAACGGGCGACGGCACCAAAGGCGAGGTGTCGCCGTCGACGATCGTCGACGACACGCGGGTCCTGCTCGCCGGCGGGTTCCTGATCGTGTTCGCGTTCGTCACGCTCAGCGGGCTCTACTACCGGACGTTCCTCACGTTTCTCCCGGACCTCCTCGGCGACGCCCTCGGCGGGTTGGTCGACGTCCAGCTCATCGATCCGGAGAGCCCGTACGCCGAGGAGTTCGACCTCGCGCGGTACCTGTACGTCGCCGTCCTCATGGTCGGCGTGCTCGGCCAGTACCTCGGCGGTCGGATCGCCGATTGGGTCCGCCCGGAGCGGGGACTGATCGCTCTCATGTCCGTCCTCGCGGTCCTCGCGCTGCTGTTCGTCCCCGCCGGCGCGACCACCGCGTCGTTCCTCGCGGTCTCGCTCGCGCTCGGAGTCGCGCTGTTCACCGTACAGCCGCTCTCGCAGGCGACGGTTGCGGCCTACTCGCCGAGCGAGGCGCGGGGGATCTCGTTCGGCTACACCTACCTCGGCATCTTCGGCGTCGGATCGCTCGGCGCCGCGCTCGCTGGGACGGTTCTCACCCGTGCGGGCCCCCGCGAGCTGTTCCTCGTGCTCGCCGTCATCGCGGTCGTCGGCGCGCTCGCGGCGGCCGCGATCTCCCGGTTCGCGACCCGGCGGGACTGACGACGCGGGTCGCGCGCGTCGGTCACTCCTCGGACCGGTGGTCGTCGCCTTCGGCGTGGTCGTCGCCCTCGTCGTGGTCACCTTCGCCGTGGTCGTCGCCTTCACTGTGGTCGTCGTCCCCGCCGTGGTCGTCGCCCTCGTCGGCCTCTTCGCCGACCGCTATCCGCACCGGGCCCTCGTCTCCGGGATCGTCGCCGCCGTCGTCCACCGGCGCGTGGTCCGGCTCGTCGCCGTCCGCGTAGTCGTCCAGCGTCGCCTCGCGGTGGTCGCCGCGCTCGCCCTCCAGTTCGCTCAGCGCGTAGCCGACGGCGTAGCCGGTCGATCCCCCGAGGAAGGCGCCGATCCCGGCGCCGATCGGGCCGCCCCGAGCCCACGAGCACCGCCCCCGTGAACCCGCCGACCGTGGCGGCTCGCTCCGCTTCTCGCTCGGCCCGCGTGCGGTCCCGGTCGGCGATCCGATCGGCGGCGTGGCCCTCGTCGTGGTCGTGATGGGTCATACCCGACGGTAGGGGCTCCGACGGTCTATACGCTTCGCCGATAAGGGACGAGGGGGGCGAGCGGAGCGATCAGACCGTGTGTTTCGCCTCTTCCGCGTCGTCGACGACCTCGATCCCGCGGTTGTTCACCGCGTGGGGGTCGAGCCCCTGCTCCTGCAGGAACTGCTTGTAGATGCGTTCGACCGTCTCGCCGTCCTTCTGTCGGTCGCTGGCGTGGTCGCACAGCTCCACGAGGTTCTCCGGCACGTCGTTCTCGTGGACGATCCAGTGGTTGATCGTGTCCGAGAGCCGGCGGATGGGCGAGGTGAAGTGGCCGTAGATGTCGAAGTTGAGCGCGTGATGGCCGCCGAACGGGTCGTTCATGTACTTCGCGCGGGGCATCACCTTCAGCACGGCGCGCTGGATCTTGTTGAGCTGCCGGCCGGGCGACTCCTCGAGGGCGGCGTTGACCGCCTTGCGCGGGTCGTCGCCCCACGCGCTACCCGGGATTGAAACCCCGTCGAGCTCCTGGATCTCCGTGAGCGCCTCGCTCCACTGGTCGGGGGTCGGCTGCGGGTGGACCCGGTACATGGCCTCGACGCCGCGGTCCCACATCAGGGTGTGCGTCACCGCCTTGTTCGCCTTCAGCATCGACTCCTCGATGATGGTGTGTGCGCGGTCGCGGCGCGGGTTCAGGACGAGCGAGCCGTCCTCCTTGCGCTGCTCGTGCATCCGGTCGGCGAGCTCGAAGGCGAGTTCGTTCTCCTCGCCGAGGGGGAGCGAGGGGTCCTCCAGCCGCTCCTCGCACTGCTTGTAGGTGAGCCGCTCGTCGGAGTTGATGACGGACTTGTAGATGTCGATGTCCTCGAACGAGAGCGTCTCGTCGTCGATCTCCATCTCGACGGTGTGCGCGAGCCGGTCCTCGTTAGGGACGAGCGAGCAGACCGTCTCGGCGAGCACCGGCGGGAGCATGTGGATCGTGTAGTCGGGCAGGTAGACGGTGTTCGCCCGCTTCACCGCCTCCTCCCACATCGCCGTGTCGGGCGTGACGTAGTGGGTGACGTCGGCGATGTGGACCCACAGCCGGTAGGCGCCCTCCTCGCGCTCGATCGAGATCGCGTCGTCGAAGTCCTGCGCGTCGACGGGGTCGGTGGTCCAGGTCGTGAGATCGCGGAGGTCCTCGCGCTCGTCGATCTCGGCTTCGATCTCGTCGTACACGCCCTCGGTCCGGGTCTCCGCCTCGCGGAGGACCTCGTTCGGGAACTCGTCGGGGATCTCGAACTCCTCGAACAGGTCCGCCCGCTTGTCGGCGAGGCGGTCCGCCAGCTCCGGCGTGATCGTCACGGGCCCCTGGTCCTCGGCGGACCCCGGTTTCGGCTCGTCGTCTGACATACCGGGACCAACGCGGGTCCGTTAGAAAGGCCTGTCGGGGGCGCAGGAGCGGCCGCGCCAGACCGGGGGCGGGAGTGTCGGAGGCATCGCCCGCCTACCCGACAATCACGCCGAGGACCGGCGAGAGCGCGACCGCCGCGACCGTCAGCGAGACGAGCCCGAGAACGACCGGCACCGCCGACCGGCCCACCAGCCGGAGCGCGGTCCGACGCGCGCTCGCGTCGCCGACCACGAACGGCGATCCGCCGGCGATCCGCGCTTTCACCTCGCCGACCGGAGCGTCCGGGAAGGCGGTCGCGTCGCCGACGACCGTCACGGCGTCGCCGGGGCGAAGAACGCGCTGGCGGTATCGACGCTTCGGGTCGCTTCCGACGGTTACCGGGCCGAGCTCCCACCCCGTCTCCGACTCATCCACCGCCTCCACCGCGTCCGTGAACCGGCGGACGCGCTCGGGCGGCGTCTCGTCGGCCGCGACTTCGACGTCCTCGTCGACGCCGAACGCGAAGCCGGCGGCCGCGGGGTCGACGCGAACGCCGACCCCGTCGACGACGACGCGGAACGGGACGCCCGCCTCGCCGGTGTCGATCGAGACCCACGATCGGCCCCTCCCTTGGCTGCGGTACTCCGACACGTCGTACGAGCAGCAGAGGCACCGCTCGTCGGTGAACAGAGCGGGGAGCGTTTCGGGGTCCTCGCCACCCGTGTCACCGCTCTCCCCGTCGTCTCCCCAGCCGCCGGACCCATCGGGCGCGTCCGACGCGGTCTCGGCGCGTCCGGTGATCCGCACCCGGCGGTCGCCCGGCTGCAGCGACCGGGGATCGGTCGCGGTCGCGCGGGCGACGCGGAGCGCGTCGAGCGAGCCCCGTCCGCCGTGAGCGAGGAACGCGAGCCCGACGAGCAGCGCACCGACGCCGATCAGGGTCGGGAGGGGATCGATCGGGGCCTGGATCGGAATCGGGGGGACGGCGGGCGTCAGGTGGAGGGACATGCGTGCGTCCGGTTTCGAACGGCCCGAGGAAGGCGTGTCGGTCGGCGAGGCGAAGAGCGGTCCGGACCGAAGCGCGCTACCGGTCGCGGTCCGACGGTTCCCGGTCGCGATCGGATCGGCCGCGAGACTCGGCCGAGTCGGTGCCCTCGTCGGGCGCGACCGCGTCCGCGTACCGATCGAGGAACTCCTCGCGCGAGAGCCCGTCGGCCTCGATCGAACAGACGAGCGACTCCAGCCCGTCCCGGGGCTGGTGGCAGAGGTCGTCGTCGCAGTCTGTACAGAGGTACTCGAACTCCTTGTCGCGCCGGTTCCAGCGGTCCCCCTCCTTGTCGTACTCGCGCGCGTCCTCGCGCAGCAGCGAGTCGCCGCACGCGATGCAGGTCACCGTCCGCCGGTCCCGGCTCTTCCGGGATCCCCACATGTGCGCTACCTCGGTCCCACCCTACTTAGCGTTTGGTGCGGAGCGGTCAGACCCGCGTCGCACGGGCGTCGTTCGAGGCGGACGCCGGCGACGTGCACACCTATAACGCTGGCACCGCTCCCCCCGGTATGACGATCCGCGAATCCGACCTCCCCGGCGTCGGGAAGAAGTTCGAGATCGAACTCGACGACGGCGAGATGATCGTCGTCATCCACAACACGGGTAAACGCGAGCTGTTCCGCCGCCCCGACCCGGACGCCGACTCGGAGAGGGTGTTCGAGTTCGGCGACGACCTCGCCCGGACGATCGGGTCGATCGTCGAGGGCGCGTACTTCCAGCCGGTCGAGCCCGACACGCAGGAGACGACGCTGCCCGGCGGCATCCTCCTGGAGTGGTACGAGATCCAGCCGGGGTCGCCGCTGATCGGCGAGACGCTGGAGAGCGCGGACATCGGCGACCGAACCGGGCTCGCCGTCGTCGCGCTCCAGCGCGGCGACGGGGTCGTCGACAGCCCGAGCGCGGACACCACGCTCCGCGAGGGCGACACGGTCATCGGGGTCGGGACGCCCGAGGACTGCGCGGCGTTCGAGGAGCTCCTCACCGGATGAGCGGCCGCGACGACGCGGTCGGGGCGGCCCCTCGGGTCGCCCGTCTCGGGGGTAGCCGGTAGTGGCGCTGCTCGACGTCGGCGTCATGTTCGCCGCGGTCGCGGTCGCCGGGTGGGTCGCGAACCGCGCCGGTCAGTCCGTGATCCCCTTCTATATCGTCGCCGGGATGCTACTCGGGGAGTTCGTCCTCGGCCGGCTCTCCCTGCCGGCGGTCGGGACCGTCTACGTCCCCGAGACGGAGTTCATCGCGCTCGGCGCGGAGCTCGGGATCGTCTTCCTCCTGTTTTTCCTCGGGCTGGAGTTCAACCTCGACCGCCTGCTCGCGCGACGGCGCCAGATCGGGACCGCGGGGACGATCGACCTCGCGAACTTCGGGGCCGGGCTCGTCCTCGGGTGGCTCGTCTTCGGCGCGTTCCTCCCGGCGTTTCTGACCGCCGGGATCGTCTACATCTCCTCGTCGGCGGTGATCACGAAGTCGCTCATCGACCTCGGCTGGATCGCCAACGACGAGGCGGAGCCGCTGCTCGGGACCCTCGTCTACGAGGACCTGTTCATCGCCGTCTACCTCGCCGTGGCCTCGGCGCTCGTGCTCGGCGGCGGCGACGTGGGCGCGGCCGCGGTCGACGTCGGTATCGCCGTCGGCTTCATCCTCGTGCTGCTAGGGGCGGTCCAGTTCGGCACGCCCGCGTTCGACCGGCTGCTGGCGACCGACAACCCGGAGTTCGTCGCGCTCAGGTCGATCGCGACCGTGGTGCTCGTCGCCGGCGCGGCGCTCGCGCTCGGCGTCAGCGAGGCGGTCGCCGCCTTCTTCGTCGGGATGGCGTTCGCGTCGACGGAGTACGCCCACGGGGTCGAGACGCTGCTCGAACCCGTCCGCGACACGTTCGCGGCGGTGTTCTTCTTCTGGATCGGGCTCGTCACCGACCCGCTCCTGTTCGGCGGCGTGGCGGCGCTGATCGCGCTCGCGGTGCTCGTGACGACGCCGACGAAGCTCGTCACCGGCTTCTTCGCCGGGCGCGCCTTCGACCTCGACGCCAAGCGGTCGACCCGCGTCGCGCTCGGGATGACGACCCGCGGGGAGTTCTCGCTGATCATCGCGACGGTCGCCGTGACCGGGGCCGAGGCGGGGACGTTCGACCCGGCGGTCGCGCAGACGATCAACGCGTTCGCGGTCGGCTACGTCCTCGTGATGGCGATCCTCGGCACGACGCTGATGCAGTACTCCGGGCCGTTCGAGTCGATCGCGGTCTCGTGGCTGGATCGCGGTGCCGGTGATGCGGATGGCGATCGTTTATAAATAGCCGACGATGGATCGACGGTAAACACCTCCAAAGCCCCAGCCGGGAGGCGGGCGCACGCTCGCTGCGGTCCTCGGTCGCTCACTCCGCTCGCTCCCTGTGGTCCTTACGTCGTCATCAGAACGCTCCGCGTTCTGATTGGCTCACGAGAGCAGAGCTCTCGTGAACGCCTGCGCCCGCCTCCCGGCTGCCCCTTTGAGTCCCACCCCGCACGGCACCGCAACCGCACCTCACGCCTCCCCAGCCTCGTCGCTGGCACCCTCCGCTTCGCTTCGGGAGCCAGCGACTCCCTCGCGCGGCGCTCTTCGCGGCCGCCATCGGCGGCCGCTCGGAGGCGCGCGCCACCGCACTATCGTTTATTTATAAATAGTCGCCGTCGGCGGTCGCTTAGGCCTCTTCGCTCGCCAGTTCTTCGAACACGGCATCGACCATCTCGCCGGTGTCCTCGACGATCGCGTCCATCTCGTCGTCGTCGACGGGCATGCCGAGGAGGCGCGCGATCTTCATGATCGAGACGTGGTAGACGACCTGCTCGCCGGGGGACTCCTCCCAGACGATCATGTTACACGGGAACAGCCCGCCGATGCGCTTGTCGGTCGCGTCGAGCGCGCGGTCCGCCATCGCGGGGTTGCAGGCGCCGAGCACGTAGTACGGGTCCCGGTCGGCGTCGACCTTCTCGTTCAGCATGTCGGACGGGGAGAACTCGACCGGGATGCCGAAGCCGGCGTCGAGGCACACCTCGCGGACGCGCTCGACCGCCGACTCGTGGTCGGTCGACAGCGTCGCTCGCTTCTCGCCGTACTCCTCGGGGTCGATTTCGTGCGGATCGAAGGGAATCGCCATGCGTCGACTCCGCCTCGCCGAGTTAAAAAGGGCGCGGCGGCCGGGAACGGCGGCGCGGGCTACTCGGTCGCGACCGGGCCGCGCCCGACGAGCTTCTCGACCTCGGCGACGAACTCGCTGCGGCTCTCGAACAGCGGTACCTCGGAGTCCGCGAGGACGTCGTCGAGGTCGCGGGGGCCGTCCGGGCTCCGGACCGCGGCGTCGCCCTCCTGCGCCGCGACGTCGCTGCGCGTCGCGGGCCACGTGAGCCGTGACGCGACGCGGGCGATCGGCTCGCCCGCCACGTCCGGTCCCTCGCCGAGCTCGACGGCCGGCTCGCTCTCCTCGGCCTCGTCGTTGTCGCTCATACCCCGCGGTTCCGCTCCGGCGACACTAATGGTTTCGATGCGAATCGGATCGTGCCCTCACGCGCCGCGCGGCCTCGGATTCGCCCGTTCGATCGATTTCCGTGACTCTCAACCGAGATCGGCCCACGATCTGGTCGGCCATCGCCCGTCTGACGACCGACAAACAAACCCGAAATAATTCGGTATCACAACTATATCATTCGGCAATAAGTTCCGATTGCGGAGTAAGCACACGACTCCCGTATCTCGCGTCGGGTCCCTGCGCGCCGATCTTTCGGGTCTCACTGTCACACTCCCCCTTCGCGTCCCGTTCCTCGCGCGCTTCGTCTCTCCCACGCCCGCTTCGTCTCTCCCTCGCGCGCTCTTTCGCTTCGCGGACACGGACCTTTCCCCCGCGGCCGGACGGACCGGTCACCGCCAGCCGCGGTCGGTGTCGTTCAGTCGCTCGCAGCCGTCCGCCGTGACGACGACGAGGTCCTCGATCCGGCAGCCGAACCGTCCGTCGAGGTAGACCCCCGGCTCGACGGAGAACACCATCCCCGGCTCGAGCTCCCGGTCGTTGCCCGCGACGATGTACGGCTCCTCGTGGACGTCGAGCCCCACCCCGTGTCCGGTCCGGTGGACGAACGCGTCGCCGTACCCCACCGACTCGATCACCTCCCGCGCCGCCCGGTCGACCGACGCGGCCGCGACGCCCGGCGCGACGGCGTCGACAGCGGCCGCCTGCGCCTCCCGAACCGCCTCGTGGACGCGCTCGTACTCCGCCGGGGGGTCGCCGTCGAAGGCGAGCGTGCGCGTCTGGTCGGAGGGGTAGCCGCCGACGCGCGTCCCGAAGTCGAGCACGACGGGCTCGCCGGCCCGGATCTCTCGGTCGCCGTGGCCGTGGTGCGGCTTCGCCCCGTTCGGGCCCGACCCCACGACCGTCTCGAACGAGACGCCGGTCCCGCCGTGCGCGGCCAGCCGGTCGGCGATCCACGCGGCGAGGTCGCGCTCGGTCATTCCGACCGCGTCGGCGCCCAGCTCGCGGAGGTCGCGCACGGTCGCGTCCGCGGCGGCGGCCGCCTCGCGCAGCGCCGTCAGCTCGGCGTCGTCCTTGCGGACCCGGAGGTCGGCGAGCGCCTCGCTCGCGAGCCCCCAGGTCGCGTCCGGCGCCGCCGCGCGGAGGTCCTGCGTGAACGTCGCCCACATCGTGTCGTCGACGAGGAGGCGCCCCTCGCGGAGGCCGCGGTCGGCGAGCAGGTCGCGCGCGGCCGCCACCGGATCGTCGCCGTCGGCCCACGTCCGGACGTCGGCGACGCTCGTCTCCTCGCGCACCTGCGTCTCGTACAGGTCCGGGACGAGGAGAGCGGGCGCGGTCCCGTCGCTCCGCGCGGCTCCGTCCCCGCTGTCGTGCCCGCCGCCGTCGCCCGCGGTCGGCACGGCGAGCAGGAAGTGTCGCTCGCTCGGCTCCTCCTCGAACCCGGTGAGGTACTGGAGGTTCCGGCTCGGGAAACAGACCAGTCCGTCGGCGTCGACCGCTCGCAGCCGCGCCGCGGTGCGTTCGCGGCGGTCCGCGTGGGTGTCGTCGGTCATAGACGACCTCGGCCCGGCGGTCGCATATAAGTAGGGTGTCGTTGACGCCGAGGCAAGCGGCTCGTAACCATGTGCCTGCCCGTGCAATATGTGAGCATGAGCATCGAGAACGCGTCGACGTTCGACTGCCCGGAGTGCGACGTGACCGCACCCTCCGCGTCCGTCCCGTACGACACCCTCGGATACGCGGTCTGTCCGGTCTGCTCGTACGCGACCGGCCCGGTCGACCGAGACTGACGGTCGACCGAGACTGACGGCCGCTCGACGGCCCCGCCGCGACGACCGCGCCTCGACGACCGCGCCTCGACGGCCCCGCCGCGACGACCGCGCCCGAACCGGGCCGTTTTAGCCGCCGCGCCCGCCTTCTGGGGTATGAGCTGGTCTCTGGGACGCGAGGACGAGGCGATCACCGAGTGGGAGCGCTCCGACGGCTACGCGACGGTCCGCGTCCGCGAGCGCGCCGACGGCGGGTTCGTCGTCCGCCTCGACGTGATGGAGCAGGCCGTCGACGAGTCGGCCTACGAGCGCGAGCGCTTCGACGACCGCGAGGCCGCGCTCGACCGCGCCGCCGAGTGGCGCGAGGAGCGGACCATCGAGGACTGACCCGGTCGGTTCGGCCCCGCTCCTCCCGCCCGACCCTCACCGCCTCAGATCGGCCCCACGTCGTCGGCGAGGAACGCCTGACACTCGACGGTCCGCCCGTCGGGGTCCTCGGCGAAGAACTGGTAGATGTCGTACCGCTCGTTCTCCCTCGGTTCCTCGACCGCGCCGGGCGCGCTCGCGTCGTCCCGGCGGTCGCTCGCCTCTGCGAGGCGCTCCCGCACGTCGTCGACCGTTTCGCGGTCGGGGTAGACGAACGTGAACGTCCCGCACGTCTCGGTCTCGTCGCGGTCGCAGAAGCCGAACAGGAGGTTGTCGTGGCGGAGGATCGTGCAGTCGGGCTGTTCGAGCCACGTCTCGGCGCCCAGTTCCTCGCGGTAGAAGTCGACGACGCCGCCTCGGTTCTCCGTTCCGTGGAAGACGATCCCGGACATGCCCGAGGCGTCGCGTCCCGATCACTTCACCGCTCCGGGTGCACCGGCGCGTCGAACCCGCCCCTCACGAGCGGCTTCGCGACGTGCCGTCGGGCGCTCGGGGGGACCTCGTACCAGCCGGGCTCCAGCTCGCGGTCGATCTCGTGAGCGACCTTTCCGGGCGCGTCGGTGCCGCAGTCCCGGCAGCGGTACCCCTGTCCCCGGCCCGCCGAGGACATGGATCGACCGCAGTCCGGGCAGGTCGGCACCGCCGGCTCGGTCCGCACGAGGTCCCGGACGGCGAACTTCTCCAGCTTGAGCGTCGCGGTCGGTCCCTCCGCCTCACCCGCCGACCGTTCCCGTCGCTCGTGTTCGCCGCACAGGGTCACCCGGTCGCCGGGTCGGAGGGCGCGCACCCGGTCGCGGAAGCGGCCGGTCGGCGCGAAGGCGACGCAGCGGAGCCGCCCGCCGCCTCCCGCGGAGCGTTCCCCGGGCGCCGCGACGTCGACGTGGACGTGACCCCCCCGTTTCGTCTCCGGTTCGCCCGCGACCGCGCCGGCGACTCGGTAGCCCGCGCCGTCGCGGAGGTCGCCGATCCGCCCGGGCGCGAGGTGGGCGTCGGTCCCCTGATTGGTGAGGAAGGTCGCGGCGCGCTCGACCGGCTCGCTCTCGACGGCCTCGGCGACCTCTCGGCACGCCGCCGGGTCGTCGCCGCGGATGCCGTGGAGGATCGGACCGGGAGCGTTGGGGACGCAGACCGCCGCCCCCGTCTCGCGGTCGACGGTGTCCCAGACGGTCGGGTACCCCGCGTCGGCCGCGGCGAAGACGCTCTCGACGTCGACCTCGCGGGGCGTCCCGCAGCGGTCCAGCTCGCGGTACGAGATCCGCTCCGCCGTCCAGTCGTCGAACGCGGCCGGGGCGCCGACCGCCGCGAGCGCGCCGATCCGGCCGCGGCCGGCGACCGCCTCGTCCCCCGTCTCACCGCCGGTCCCGAACGCCGCGTGTCGGTAGCCGCGCGCGTCGGCGATCGACAGCGCCTCGTCGAGCGAGAGCCGGCGCCGGAGCGCGCGGCGGGCGAAGTCGGCGACGTCGTCCGGGATCCGCGACGTCGACGAGGCGGCGCCGGCGTCCTCCGGGGCCCCGGCGGCGGGGGCGACCGGCGCGAACGGGTCCCCCGCGACGTCGACGTCGGCGGCGACGACGCCCGGCGAGGTCCGGGGGTCGTCGGCCGCGGCGAACTCCCGGACCGCCGCCGCGGCGAGGTCGAACGCCGCCGCCGCGTCGATTCTCGAAACGTGGACCGCGACGGCGGCGTTCCCCCGCGTCTTGTGTTTCACGGCGGGGTTCAGCCGGACGAGGAGCCGGCGGCGGACCCGCCCGCCGGCCGCTTCGAGCCGCTCGGCGAGCCGCGCGCCGACGTACGTCGTGCACATCCCGCGCTCGCGGGAGTCGGTGTCGTCGACGGCGACGATGGGCATACGCGTCCTTCTCCGCTCCCGGACAAACCGGTTTCGGCCGGTCGCTCGGGCCCCTCCCGAGCGATTAGCCGCCGATCGGCGCCGACGCGGTATTTAACGGCTCCGGTGGGTGAGACGGGGAAAACGCAAGCGGGCGGCGGTTTCGAGCGGCCGCAAGTGACACAACGCATATATACGGCGAGCCGCCTATTTCAGGGTATGTCCCGGACTGCGCTGATAGAAAACGTCACCGCGATGCTGGAGGACGCGGGCTTCCTCGTCAGCGATCGGTGTGCGGTCCGGCCCAAGAGCTTCGACGTGGCGGCCCGGCGCGGCGACGACCTGCTCCTCCTGAAGATCCTCGGAAACGTCGACGCCCTGGACGCGGAGACCGGCGCTGAGATGCGCCGGCTCGGCGAGTACCTGCGGGCGACGCCGATGGTGATCGGGGTCCGGACCCGCGACGAGGAGCTGAAGCCCGGCGTCGTCTACTTCCGGCACGGCGTCCCGGTGATCAACCCCGACACGGGGTACGACCTGTTCGTCGAGGGGATGCCGCCGCTCATCTACGCGGCCCCCGGCGGGCTCTACGTCAGCCTCGACGGCGACCTCCTCGCCGACGAGCGCGAGGAGCGCGGCTGGTCGCTCGGCCAGCTCGCGACCGAACTCGGCGTCTCCCGGCGCACCGTCTCGAAGTACGAGGACGGGATGAACGCCTCCATCGAGGTCGCGATCCAGTTAGAAGAGCTGTTCGACGAGCCGTTCTCCAGCCCGGTCGACGTGCTGGACGGCGCCGACGAGGTGCGCGACGCCGACCCGACCCCCTCGGCGCCCGAGACCGACCCCGACGACGAGCACGTCCTCCACGTGCTCACCAACGCCGGCTTCACGGTCCACCCGACCGCCCGGGCGCCGTTCAAGGCCGTCTCGGAGGACGATCAGCGCGCCGAGACCCGCGTCCTCACCGGTCACTCGGCGTTCACCCCCGCGGCGGAGAAGCGCGCGCGGATCATGTCTTCGATCGGCGAAGTCGCCCGCACGCGCTCGGTGTACTTCACCGAAGAGGACGAGAAGCGCGAGTCGATCGAGGGCACCGCGCTGGTCTCCTGCGACGAGCTCGCCGGTATCACCGACCCCGAGGAGATCCGCGAGCTCATCCGCGACCGGGCGGAAGCGCCCTCCGAGGCCTGAGACCGCGAGCGCGTTCCGGCCCACTTATCGCCCGAACAAGCGACTGAAGAAGCCGCCGCTCTCCTCCTCGTCGTCCGCCTCGGTTCCGTCCGACGCCGTCTTCCCGCTCTGTTCCCCCGCGTCTCCGTCGCCGTCGGTGCCCCCCGAGAGCACGGTGTTCCTGCCGCCGGTGTCGTCGTCGCGGAACGGGACGCTCCCCGCGAGCTCGTCTTCCGGACCGGTCGCTTCCGCCTCGCCGATCTCCGGCTCGTCGACCTCCGCCTCGTCGTCCGGACCGGCCCCTTCCGCCTCGTCGATCTCTGGCTCGTCGATCTCTGGCTCGTCGACTTCCCTATCGTCGCTCCCCGTATCGTCGGTCGCTTCTCCGTCGTCTGCGGCCCCTTCTCCGTCGTCTGCGGCCCCTTCTCCGTCGTCTGCGGCCGTTTCCTCGGTGTCCTCCGGCGTCGCTTCGTCGCCGTCGTCCGCTGCGACCTCGTCTTCGTCCGCCGCGGTCTCGTCCTCGAACGCTTCGGCCTCCGCCGCGTCCTCCTCGATCATCGCCTCGAGGTCGTCGCCGTCGACGTGCTCCTCGCCGACGGTCTCCGTCTCGCCGGTCGCGGCCCGATCCGCGGCCGCGGCGTCAGCGGTCGCTTCGGCGTCGACCTCGTCGTCGTCGGCCGGCGCTTCCGTGCCTTCCTCCGGAACGGGGTCCTCGTCGGCGACGATGATCTCCTCCTCGTCGCCCGGGTCGCTCAGTCCCCCCGGCTCGGCGTCGGCGACGATGATCTCGTCGTCGTCCGAGTCGGTGCCGTCCGCGTCGGTGTCGTCGGCCTCCCCTTTGACCTCCTCGGCCTCCGCGGACTCGTCCGCGTGGTCGGCTTCCTCCGCGTGGTCGGCTTCCTCCGCGTGGTCGGCTTCCTCCGGCTCCGAGTCGTCGGTCGCGTCGGACTCGCCGATCCCGGCTCCCTCGACGGCCGCGCCCGTCAGGGCCCGAGCGAGGTCCCGGTAGGCCCGAGTGGCGGGCGCCTCCGGCGCGAACGTCTGGAGCGGTCGGTTCGCGGTCGCCGCCCGGACCACCGCGTCGTCCTCCGGGATCCGACCGAGGACCGGCGCGTCGAGCACGTCGCCGACGTCGTCGAGCCTCTCGGCGCCGGCGACGCCCGGGTCGGCGTCGGGGTCGACGCGGGTGATCGCGGCGCCGGCGACCGCGCCGCCGAGCCGCTCGGCGAGCTGTCGCGTCTTCTCGGTGTCGCCGAGGGCGCTCCGCTCGGCGGTCGAGACGAGGAGCGTCTCGTCGGCGATCGCGAGCGGGAGGCTCGAATCGTGCGAGAGCCCCGCGCCGGCGTCGACGAACACGTAGTCGGCGCCCTCGAAGGCGGCGACCGCGTCGCTGAGCCCGGCGGGGTCGGCCGACGCGTAGGCGTCGAGGTCGTCCGCGCCGGGGACGACCCGGAGCCCCTCGGGCCCCTCGTGGACCGCGTCGAGCGGGTCGGCCCGCCCCGCGAGCACGTCGTGGAGCGTCGTCTCGCCGGGCGTCACGCCCAGCGCGCCCGCGAGGTTCGCCATGCCGATGTCGGCGTCGACCGCGACGACGTCGGCGCCGGAGCCGGCCAGGATCGTCGCGATCGCCGCGGTCGTGGTGGTCTTCCCGACCCCACCTTTCGCCGACGCGACCGCATACACCGTTGCCATACGGTGACGGTCCGGCGACTGGTACTTAAATGTAGGCGGCGGCCGCCGGCCGGAGACGTGCGGGCGCCGCGGATTCCCGCCGATATCGGGGGCAACGCCCGCGTACTTTCGCAAACACCTTATACGTCGCTTGTAGAGTTTCAGGCGATTAGTAGCATGGCGAGACCAGAGGTGCTCGACCGGATCAAGGAGGCTGAACGGGAGGCGGACGAGATCATCGCGGAGGCGGAATCGGACGCCGACGAGCGCCTCGCCGAGGCTCGAGAGCGCGCGGAGGCGATCCGCGCCGAGGCCGAGGAGGAGGCGGAGTCCGAGGCCGCGGAACGGCTCGAGGCCGCCCGCGAGGAGATCGAGGAACGCCGCGAGGAGATCCTCGAGTCGGGCCGGTCCGACCGCGACGAGCTCGAACGCGAGGCCCGCGAGCGCGTGGACTCGGCCGTCGACTACGCAGTCGAACGGTTCGAGGAAGCGGTGAACCAACAGGCCGAGGAGGCGGTGGATGCTCAGGCCTGAGCGGATGAGCAAGGTGTCGGTGACGGGCTCGAAGCGCGTCATCGACGACGTCATCGAGGCGGCGTACGCCCACCACTCGCTGCACGTCACGGACTACGACGAGCGCTACGAGGGGTTCGCGCCCGGCGAGTCGCTCGAGGGCGCCCAGACGGTGAACGAGCGGCTCGTCACCGTCCGCTCGCTGGAGAGCGTCCTCGACGTCGAGGGCGACGAGGTCGACGCGGCCCGCGCCATCGACGACGAGGAGCTCGAACGCGAGCTCGCCGACGTCCGCGAGCGCGTCAACGCCCTCAACGACCGGCGTGACGAGCTCCAGACCGAGATCCGCGACCGGGAGGAGGAGATCGACCGCATGGAGCCGTTCGCCGACCTCGGCATCGAGCTCGACCTGCTCCGCGGCTACGACTCGCTGGAGGTCGTCGTCGGCGAGGCCAAGCCCGACGCCGTCGAGGCGACGCTCTCCGACGCCGACGGGATCGACGCCTACGAGGTGTTCGCCGGGAGCGACGTCGTGGCGATCTTCGCGAAGCCCGCCGACGGGGCCGAGGAGGGGGTCCTGCAGGACTCGCTCGTCGGCGTCGACATCGCGCTGCTGGAGGTCCCCGAGGCCGAGGCCGGCCCCGCGGAGTACGTCGCGGAGCTGGAGCGCGAGCGCGAGGATCTGCGGACCGACCTCGAGGCGATCGAGGCCGACCTCGCCGCCATGAAGGAGGAGGCGGCCGCCTTCCTGCTCCGCGCCGAGGAGCAGCTCACCATCGAGGCCGAGAAGAAGGAGGCGCCGCTCTCCTTCGCGACCACCGAGAACGCGTTCGTCGCGGAGGGGTGGATCCCCACGGACACCTACCCCGACTTCGAGGCGACCGTCGCCGACGCCGTCGGCGACCACGCCGAGGTCGAGGAGCTCGAACGCGCCTCGTTCACGCCCGACGGCGACCACCACACCGAGGCGGTGGACGGCGACGAGGGCGATTCCGCGAGCGCGGTCGACGCCGACGCCGACGCCGGCGCCGCGGACGCGACGGCCGAGAAGGCGGCCGCCACCGACGGCGGCCACGCGATGCACGGCGACGACGACCCGCCGGTCGTCCAAGACAACGGGAACGCGGCGGGGCCGTTCGAGCTGCTCGTGCAGGGCTTCGGCCGACCGAAGTACTCTGAGTTCGACCCGACGCTCCTCGTCTTCCTCACGTTCCCGCTCATGTTCGGGTTCATGATCGGCGACGTCGGGTACGGCGTCCTCTACGCCGCGATCGGCTACTTCCTGTACAGCCGATTCGACGGGACGTTCCGGGAGCTCGGCGCCGTCGCGATGTGGGCCGGCGGCTTCACGATCCTGTTCGGGATCTACTTCGGGATCGACCTGTTCGGCTACCACGCGTACCAGCTGCTGCCGGGTGACATCCACTGGCCCGTCGACGGGAAGGGGCTCTCGCCGGCGGACCTCGACTGGGCGCTGTCGTTCCTCGTCGCCAGCGTGCTGTTCGGTCTCGTCCACCTGAACGCGGGGCACATCCTCTCGTTCGTGAGCAACTACCAGCAGCACGACCTCAAACACGCACTGTACGAGGGCGGGTCGTGGCTGCTGATCCTCAACGGCGCGTGGGTCTGGATCTTCAGCCAGCACGTGCTCGGTCCGAAGCCGGCGTTCCTCTTCGACTCGTTCTCGATACTCACCTTCGGGGCGGTGTCGTTCGCCGGCTTCCCGGTCGCGGTCGGGTACGTCGCCATCGCGGCCATCGCTCTCGGCGTCGTCCTGCTCGCGATCGGCGAGCCGCCGGAGCTCGCCGAGGTGCTCTCGCCGATCGTCAACGTCATCTCGTACGCCCGGATCATGGCGGTGCTGCTCGCGAAGGGCGGGATGGCGCTAGCGGTGAACCTGCTCGCGTTCGGCGCGTACATCGACGAGGGCGGCGCGGGGAGCTTCCACTTCATTTTCTCCGCCGACTACCTCGAGTACGTGCGGAGCCACCCGGAGGACTACGAGCTCGTCTTCGCGGGGATCACGACCGCCTTCGACCCCGCCTCGATCGGCCTCGTCGGGGTCGTCGCGCTCGTCGGCGGGGTCGTCGTGGCCGTCGTCGGCCACGTCGTCGTCCTCCTGCTCGGCGTCACCTCCGCCGGCATTCAGGCGGTGCGTCTCGAGTACGTGGAGTTCTTCGGGAACTTCTACGAAGGCGGCGGCGACAGCTACCTGCCGTTCGGCTACGACCGAGAGTACACCACCGAGGAGTAGGGCGTCCGGCGGCCGCGTCCCGCCCTGTCGCCTCCGCCCCTCGCAGTCACTCACTGCCGCTCTCGCCGGCTCGGACACGCCCGTCACGCGTCGCGGCGAGTCGCGTTCGAGCCGCGTTTAGCCCCGCCTCCGTCCCCGACTGCGGCCGGTCTATTCGGTCGTTTTGGGAAGCTTTATGACTACTGTGGCGGCAACTAGCAACTGTTCGGAGACGAGCAACCGGAACTACTACCAATGCTTGAAGCTACCAACGCACTCGGGAACGCCGTACTGTCCACCGGAGGAACACTTACTGACCCCAACGCCGCGGCAGCGCTCGCCGTCGGCCTCGCGGCGCTCGGTGCGGGCTACGCGGAGCGCGGTATCGGCTCGGCCGCCGTCGGCGCGATGGCCGAGGACGAGGACCTCTTCGTCAACGGGCTCATCCTGACGGTGCTTCCCGAGACGATCGTCATCCTCGCGCTCGTCGTCGTGTTCATCGTCGGGTAACCCTTTTTCAACCAATGAGTTTGGACACTGTCGTTGAGGACGTTCGAGACGAAGCCCGCGCGCGTGCAGAGGAGATCCGCGAAGCGGCGGAGTCCGAGGCGGACGAGATCGTCGCCGAGGCGGAGGCCGACGCCGAGCGCATCCGCGAGGAGCGGCTCGCAGAGGTCGACCGACAGATCGACCAAGAGCGCGAGCAGACGCTCTCGTCGGCCAAACTCGAGGCGAAGCAGGAGCGGCTCGGAGCCCGCCGCGACGTCCTCGAAGACGTCCACGACGACGTCGAGGCGGCGATCGCCGGTCTCGACGACGACCGCCGTCGCGAGCTGACCGAGACGCTGCTCGACGCGAGCCTCGCGGAGTTCGACGGCGACGCCGACGTCGCCGTCTACACCCGCGCCGAGGACGTCGAGCTCCTCGAGGAGCTCGTCGCCGACCGCAACGCGGAAGTCGACGGCGAAGTCGACTGTCTCGGCGGCGTGGTCGCCGAGAGCGACACCTCTCGCGTTCGCGTGAACAACACGTTCGACTCGGTCCTGGAGTCCGTCTGGGACGACGAGTTGAAGAACATCTCGGAGCGGCTGTTCGACCAATGAGCGCCGTCGGGAGCTCGAACCCGGAGTACGTCGTCGCGCGGGTTCGCGCCCGCCGCGGCAGCCTCTACGGGGACGAGGAGTACCGCAAGCTGACCCGGATGGGCCCGGCGGAGATCGCCCGGTTCATGGAGGAATCGAGCTACGGGCGGGAGATCAACGCCCTCGGGAGCCGCCACGGCGGCGTGGACCTCATCGAGTACGCGCTGAACCGGAACCTCGCCCAGCAGTTCGAGGGGATCTTAGAGTGGAGCGAGGGAAGGCTGTACGACCAGATCGCCCGCTACCTCCGCAAGTTCGACGCGTGGAACGTGAAGACGGTCATCCGCGGCGTCTACACCGACGCGGACCAGTCCGACGTCGAAGTCGACCTGATCCGCGCCGGCGAGTTCGACGACCGTTTGATCCGACGCCTGCTGGAGGCCGACTCGATCGACGGCGTCGTCGAGGTGCTGGAAGACACGATCTACGGCCCGCCGCTCCGCGAGGCGTACGCCGAGTACGAGGAGACGGACGTGCTGGTCCCCCTCGAGAACGCCGTCGACCGCGCGTTCTACGAGCGGCTCCTCTCCGGACTCGGTAACGACGAACCGACCCGGCAGTACGAGGCGTTCCTCAAGGCGGAGGTCGACTTCCGGAACGCGACGAACGCCCTCCGGCTCGCCCGGTCGGGCGCGGACATCGACCCCGCCGCGTACTTCATCGAGGGCGGCGAGCTGTTCACCCGCGGGTCGCTCGCGCGGCTCGCGCGGAACCTCGACGAGCTCGTGGAGTACATCGCGGACAGCCAGTACGCCGAGCAGCTCGGCCCGGCGCTGCGCGAACTCGAGGAGGCGGACAGCCTCATCGCGTTCGAGCACGCGACCGACGCCGCGCTGCTCGCGTACGGCGACCGGCTCGGCACGATCCACCCGGTGTCGGTCACCCCGGTCATCTCCTACATCCTCGCGAAGGAGCGAGAGGTGGAGAACATCCGGGCGATCGCCCGCGGCAAGGAGGCCGGCCTGTCGGCCGACGAGATCGAATCGGAGCTGGTGATAACATGAGCCAGGAGATCGCCGTCGTCGGCAGCCCCGAGTTCACTACGGGGTTCCGGCTCGCCGGCGTGCGGAAGTTCGAGAACGTACCAGACGACGAGAAGGACGAGCGGCTCGACGACGCCGTCGAACGGACCCTCGACGACGAGGGCACCGGCATCATCGTGATGCACAACGACGACCTCGACCACCTCTCGCGGGGGACCCGCGAGTCGGTGGAGGGGAGCATCGAGCCCGTGCTCGTCACGCTCGGCGGCGCCGGCGCCGGCAGCGGCGGGCTGCGCGACCAGATCAAACGAGCCATCGGGATCGACCTGATGGAGGAGGACGATTAACATGAGCAAAGCAGAATCCACGGAGACCACCCCTACCGAAGACGGTGTTATCCAAAGCGTGAGCGGTCCGGTCGTGAGCGCCCGCGACCTCGACGCCCGCATGAACGACGTCGTCTACGTCGGCGACGAAGGCCTCATGGGGGAAGTGATCGAGATCGAAGGCGACATCACGACCATTCAGGTGTACGAGGAGACCTCCGGGGTCGCCCCCGGCGAACCCGTCGAGAACACGGGCGAGCCGCTGTCGGTCGACCTTGGTCCGGGCATGCTGGACGCCATCTACGACGGCGTCCAGCGACCCCTGGACGTGCTGGAGGGCAAGATGGGCAGTCCCTACCTCGACCGCGGGGTCGACGCGCCCGGCATCGACCTCGAGGAGGAGTGGGAGTTCGAGCCGATCGTCGAGGTCGGCGACGAGGTCGGCCGCGGCGACGTGGTCGGCGTCGTCGAGGAGACGGTCACCATCGACCACAAGGTGATGGTGCCGCCGGACGCCCTCGAGGAGGGCGAGACCACCGAGGTCACCGCGATCGAGTCGGGCTCGTTCGACGTCACCGAGACGGTGGCCGAGCTCGCGAACGGGACCGACGTCTCGATGCACCAGGAGTGGCCCGTCCGCGAGGCGCGCCCCTCCGAGAACAAGAAGACCCCCCGGACGCCGCTGGTGTCCGGACAGCGCATCCTCGACGGCCTGTTCCCCATCGCGAAGGGCGGGACGGCCGCGATCCCGGGCCCGTTCGGCTCCGGGAAGACCGTCACGCAGCACCAGCTCGCGAAGTACGCCGACGCCGACATTATCGTCTACGTCGGCTGCGGCGAGCGCGGAAACGAGATGACCGAGGTCATCGAGGACTTCCCCGAGCTGGAGGACCCGGCCAACGGCAACCCGCTGATGGCCCGCACCTCGCTCATCGCGAACACCTCGAACATGCCCGTCGCGGCGCGTGAGTCCTGTATCTACACGGGGATCACGATCGCCGAGTACTACCGCGACATGGGGTACGACGTCGCGCTGATGGCCGACTCCACCTCGCGGTGGGCGGAGGCGATGCGCGAGATCTCCTCCCGGCTGGAGGAGATGCCCGGCGAGGAGGGGTACCCCGCGTACCTCGCCGCCCGGCTCGCGCAGTTCTACGAGCGCGCCGGCTACTTCGAGAACGTCAACGGGACGGAGGGGTCCGTCTCGGCGATCGGCGCGGTGTCGCCGCCCGGCGGTGACTTCTCCGAGCCGGTCACCCAGAACACGCTGCGCATCGTGAAGACGTTCTGGGCGCTCGACGCGGACCTGGCGGAGCGCCGCCACTTCCCGTCGATCAACTGGAACGAGTCGTACTCGCTGTACAAAGACCAGCTCGACCCGTGGTTCGAGAACGAGGTCGCCGACGACTGGGCGGAGAAGCGCCAGTGGGCGGTCGACGTGCTCGACGAGGAGACCGAACTGCAGGAGATCGTCCAGCTCGTCGGGAAGGACGCCCTGCCCGACGACCAGCAGCTCACCCTGGAGGTCGCCCGCTACCTGCGCGAGGCGTACCTCCAGCAGAACGCGTTCCACCCGGTGGACACGTACTGTCCGCCCGAGAAGACGTACCTCATGCTGACGACGATCGAGGCGTTCAACGACGAGGCGTTCAGGGCGCTCGAAGCGGGCGTCCCCGTCGAGGAGATCGTCGACACCGAGGCCGCCCCCCGAATTAACCGGATCGGCGTCCAAGAGGACTACGAGGAGTACGTCGAGGAGCTCAAAGCGGAGATCGCCGACGAGCTCCGGAGCCTCTACTGACCATGAAAGAGTATCAGACCATCACCGAGATCAGCGGCCCCCTCGTGTACGCCGAGGTCGACGAGGCGATCGGCTACGACGAGATCGTCGAGATCGAGACGGCACAGGGAGAGACGCTGCGCGGACAGGTGCTCGAATCCTCGGAGGGCGTCGTCGCCATCCAGGTGTTCGAGGGCACCTCCGGTATCGACCAGAACGCGTCCGTCCGCTTCCTGGGCGAGACGATGAAGATGCCCGTCACCGAGGACCTCCTCGGACGGGTCCTCGACGGCTCCGGCCGCCCGATCGACGACGGTCCGGAGATCGTCCCCGAGGAGCGCCAGGACATCGTCGGCGCGGCGATCAACCCCTACTCCCGGGAGTACCCCGAGGAGTTCATCGAGACGGGCGTCTCAGCGATCGACGGGATGAACACCCTCGTTCGCGGCCAGAAGCTCCCGATCTTCTCCAGCTCCGGGCAGCCGCACAGCGAGCTGGCGATGCAGATCGCCCGGCAGGCGAGCGTGCCGGAAGAGGAGGAGGCCGGGGAGGAGAGCTCCGAGTTCGCCGTCATCTTCGGCGCGATGGGGATCACCCAGGAGGAGGCGAACGAGTTCATGCAGGACTTCGAGCGCACCGGTGCGCTGGAGCGCTCCGTCGTCTTCATGAACCTCGCGGACGACCCCGCCGTCGAGCGGACGGTCACCCCGCGTATGGTGCTCACCACGGCCGAATACCTCGCCTTCGAGAAGGACTACCACGTCCTCGTCATCCTGACGGACATGACCAACTACTGCGAGGCGCTCCGCGAGATCGGGGCGGCCCGCGAGGAGGTCCCGGGCCGACGTGGCTACCCCGGGTACATGTACACCGACCTGGCGCAGCTGTACGAGCGCGCCGGGCGCATCCAGGGCCGTGACGGGTCGGTGACGCAGATCCCGATCCTCACGATGCCGGGCGACGACGACACCCACCCGATCCCGGATCTGACCGGGTACATCACGGAGGGGCAGATCTACGTCGACCCCGACCTGAACAGTCAGGGGCTGCAGCCCCCGATCAACGTCCTCCCCAGCCTGTCGCGGCTGATGGACGACGGGATCGGCGAGGGGCTCACCCGCGAGGACCACGCCGACGTGAAAGACCAGATGTTCGCGGCGTACGCGGAGGGCGAGGACCTGCGCGACCTCGTGAACATCGTCGGGCGCGAGGCGCTCTCGGAGCTCGACAACAAGTACCTCGACTTCGCGGACGCGTTCGAGTCGGAGTTCGTCGACCAGGGCTTCGACACGAACCGCGACATCGAGGAGACGCTGGAGATCGGCTGGGACCTGCTCTCGATGCTTCCGAAGGACGCCCTCAACCGGATCGACGAGGAGTTCATCGAGGAGTACTACCGCGAGGAGGACTCCGAGCGCGAAGTCGTCGAAGCGGCCGACTGACGCGGCGTTCTTCCACTTTTCGCCCTCAGTTAGCGGCGGCGCCGGCCGGGGCCGATCGCGCGCGACACGTCACGACTGAAAAGAATTATCCGCCTCGGAGCGGAAGACTCCACCAATAAGATGGCCAAGGACGTCAAACCGACGCGGAAGAACCTGATGGCGATCGAGGACCGCATCGAGCTCTCGGAGCGCGGTCACGACACGCTCGAACAGAAGCGTGACGGCCTCATCATGGAGTTCATGGACATCCTCGATCAGGCGCAGGACGTCCGCTCGGACGTCTCCGAGAGGTACGAGACGGCCCAGCGCAAGATCGACATGGCCCGGGCGATGGAAGGCGACGTCGCCGTCCGCGGCGCGGCCGCCGCGCTGAAAGAGCACCCGGAGATAACCACCCAGTCGAAGAACATCATGGGCGTGGTCGTCCCGCAGATCGAGTCCTCGAAGGTGAAGAAAAGCCTCGACGAGCGCGGCTACGGGCTGCTCGGCTCCTCCGCCCGCATCGACGAGGCGGCCGACGCCTACGAGGAACTGTTAGAGAAGATCATCCTCGCGGCCGAGGTCGAGACGGCCATGAAGAAGATGCTCACGGAGATCGAGACCACCAAGCGCCGCGTGAACGCCTTGGAGTTCACGCTCCTCCCGACCCTCTACGAGAACCAGGAGTACATCGAGCAGAAACTGGAGGAACAGGAGCGCGAGGAGATCTTCCGCATGAAGAAGATCAAGGCCAAAAAGGAGGAAGAAGAGAAGGAGGAGGCCGAAGAGGCCGCCGCCGAGGCCGCCGCGGCCCGGGCCGAGGAGCCGGAGCCCGCGGACTGACCGGTTCCGTCGACTCGCGCCGTCCCGCGTCTACCGACCGAACCCGCCGTCTCATCCATCTCGTTTCTCATGTCCTGTCCCCGTTGTGACGCCGACCTCGTCGCGTTCGTCGTCCCGCCCGCGATCCGCGAGCACGCGCCGGCCGCGACGACGGCGATCTGCACCCGCTGTCTGCGGACGTTCGCCGCCGACGGGAGCGACGGGGGCGTCGAGGTCGACGGGTCCGACTCCGCGTCCCCCGCCGACCCCGATTTCTCCGCGGTCGACTCCGCGTTCCCCGACGGCGAGGCGGGCGCGGCGCTCGCGCTCGTCTGCGGCAAGCTGGAGTCGTTCGCGCTCAACCGCGCCTCGATCGAGGCGCTCGTCGACCACGCGGAGCGGTCCGGCGCCGACGTCTTCGCCTTCTTGGAGCGCCTCGACGCCGCGGACGCCGCCTTCGACCTCGACCGGCGGCGGGCGGCGCTGCTGGACGTGCTGTGAGGGCTCGCCGGCGCGTGGCGATCGCCGAGCCGATACCGACGCTCGGGAGTCAGTCCTCGTCGAGGTCGACGCCCGGCGGGTCGTCCCACTCGTCCTCGGCGTCCGACTCGTCGTCGGCCTCCGTCCCCGCCGGGCCGAGCGCCTTCTCGCCGCGCCGGCGCTCGTGGACCGCGAGGCCGGCCTTGCGCGCGTCGCTCCCGCCGGCGTACGGGTCTTCGGACGGGTCGTACGACTGTTCGTCCCGCTCGAAGAGGTACGCGAAGAGGCCGAACAGCGGGACGACGAAGGCGATGAGCGCCCACTTCTCGCGGTTCATCCCGTGTTTCGGGGCGTCGACGTAGACGTACGCGGCGAAGCCGACGAGCCACGCGAGCGGGACGCCGACGAGGATGGCGACGACGAGCGGCTCCATACCCACGCTTCGGGCTCGTCGGCTTAAGCACACGGGTGGATTTCGGGTGGAGCGCGGTCGCGTCCGTCCCGGAACGTCGCTCCCGGCCGAAGGACACTATCCGGTGGAGTCCGTACCGATCCCATGCAGCTGTTCTGGCACCGACGCGACCCGCGAACCGGAGACAACGCCGGGCTCGCGGCGGCCGCGCGGGCGGGGACCGTCGTCCCCGTCTTCGTCTACGACGCCGACCTGTTCGAGACGGTGGGAGCGCGCCAGCGCGCGTTCCTCCTCCGCCACGTGAAGCGGTTGGAGGCGCGCTATCGCGAACTCGGGAGCGACCTCGTCGTCCGCGCGGGCGACCCCGAGGAGGTCCTCGTCGAGCTCGCCGACGAGCACGGCGCCGAGGCGGTGTTCTACAACGAGTACTACCGCCCCGCTCGGCGCAACCGCCAGCGCGCGGTCGAGGACGCCCTCGCTGGCGTCGGAGTCGAGACCGACGCGCGGACCGACGCCGTTCTGGTCGACCCCGCCCGGCTCGAGGAGCGCTACGCGAACCACAGTCGGTTCCACGACGACTGGGCGGCGGTCCCCAAGCCCGGACCGTATCCGGAGCCCGAGTCGGAGTCGCTGGCGGCCGTGCGCGACGGGAAGACGGTCCCCGAACCGGACGCCGACATCGACCTCCCCGCGGCGGGGTACGAGGCCGCCCGCGAGCGGTTCGACGACTTCCTCGATTACGGGATCACGTCGTACAACGACACCCGCGACGACCTCCGGCGCGCCGCGGAGGAGCCCACGCACGCGGTCTCGCGGCTGTCGCCGTACCTCGCGACCGGCGCGATCGGGATCCGCGAGGTGTGGGCGGGCGCGAGCGACGTCTACGAGGCCGTGACGGGCGGCGAGCGCCGCAACGTGGACAAGTACCGCTACGAGCTGTCGTGGCGCGAGCAGATGTACCACCTGCTCTACTACAACCCCGACCTGGCGGTGTCGAACTACAAGTCGTTCCCGAACGAGATCGCGTGGCGCGACGACGACGCCGACTTCGAGGCGTGGGCGCGCGGCGAGACCGGTTACCCGCTCGTCGACGCCGGGATGCGACAGCTGAACGCGGAGGGATATATCCACAACCGCCCGCGGCAGGTCGTCGCGAGCTTCCTGACGAAACACCTCCTGATCGACTGGCGGCGCGGAGCGCGCTACTTCACCAAACAGCTGATCGACCACGACTACGCCTCGAACCACGGGGCGTGGCAGTGGACCGCCTCCACCGGGACCGACTCGGTCGACGTCCGCATCTTCGACCCGGTGAGTCAGATGAGCAAGTACGACGACGGCGCCCACTTCGTGAAGGCGTACGTCCCCGAACTCCGGGACGTGCCCGCCGGGAAGGTCGTCGACTGGCCGACGCTCTCGCACGGCGAACGCGAGGAGCTCGCGCCCGACTACCCGCACCCGATCGTCGACCGGAACGAGGGGTACGAGCGCGCCCAGCGCGTCTTCGAGGAGGCGCTCGGAAAGCGGTGAGAATCGGCTGTGTGTAGCTAGGTGACGCGGTCGGCGCGTGCCGCCGAGCGCCCACCGGGCGCGAGGTGCACGCGCGAGGGAGTCGGACCGGCGGACACGCGCCGGTCCGACGAGGCTGGGGAGGCGTGAGGTGCGGTTGCGGAGCGGGCGAGAGGGACTCAAAAGGGCAGTCGCCGGCGGCGTCGCCGCCGGCCGCTAGAGGCGCGAGCCGTCGCGGCTGGGGCTTTTGGGGCGGTCACCGCGGTGTCACCGATGTATCGGCGAGCGGCTGGGTCGTTGGAGGAGTCCGTTACCGGTCCGGTGTCAGCACCGATTATTTATATACGGATGTACGAGCCGTCAGAGCGCTCCTCTCCGCACCCTCGACCGATCCGACGGTTTAAAACTCTCACCTTTGCAAGCATCCGTTAATGAGTCTCGTCGTTACCGACACCCTGGCGGACGAGCGCGTCGAGTTCACGGCCGACGGCGACGTCACGCTCTACGTCTGCGGGCTGACGGTGTCGGACGACCCCCACCTTGGACACGCCCGCCTGTGGTTCCACGCCGACGTTCTCCACCGGTGGCTCGATTACCTCGGCTACGACGTGCGTCACGTCGAGAACGTCACCGACGTCAACGAGAAGATCACGGCCCGCGTCGGCGAGCGCGACGAGTGGGCCGCCGAGCGCGACGTGGCCGAGGCGTTCACCGCGACCACCTTCGACGCGATGCGCGGGCTGAACCTCCTGCGCGCGGAGGTGTACCCCCGCGTCACCGAGCACGTCCCGGAGATCCGCGGGCTGGTGGAGACCCTCGTCGGGAAGGGGTACGCCTACGAGTCGAACGGCTCCGTCTACTTCGACGTCACGACGTTCGAGGAGTACGGGAAGCTGTCGAACCAGGACGTCGAGGAACTGGAGGCGCAGGGCGAGCCGGACGAGCGGTCGGAGAAACGCAACCCCTCGGACTTCGCGCTGTGGAAGGCCGGCGGCGTGAGCGAGACCGCCGCGCGCGAGCACGCGAAACACGCCCACGGCGACGTCGTCCCCGAGGGCGAGACGTGGGACTCCCCGTGGGGCGAGGGGCGGCCGGGATGGCACGTCGAGTGCTCGGCGATGTCGACGACGCACCTCGGCGACACCCTCGACGTCCACATGGGCGGGCGCGACCTCGTCTTCCCCCATCACGAGAACGAGATCGCGCAGTCCGAGGCGGCGACCGGCGAGACGTTCGCCCGCCACTGGCTCCACGTCGGTCTCCTCGAGATGGAGGGCGAGAAGATGTCCTCCTCGATCGGTAACTTCTGGACCGTCCCGGACGCCTTAGACGAGCTCGGCGTCAACGTGATTCGGACCTTCTACGCCGGCGCCGCCTACCGCTCCGAGCAGGCGCTCACCGAGGAGACGATCGCGGAGGCCGAGGAGCGCTGGGAGCGCCTCTCCCGGACGTACGACCGCGCCGTCGACGCGCTCGACTCGACCGAGGCCCGCGCGACGGCCGAAGACGGCGACCTCCGCGAGGCGGTCGACACGGCCCGCGACGAGTTCGCCGCGGCGATGAACGACGACCTGAACCTCCGGGAGGCGACCGCCGCCCTCCTAGAGCTGACGGACGCCGTGAACCGCCACGTGGACGGAGCGGGCGACAGCGGGACCGACGGAGGCGGCTCGGGAGCGGCCTACGACTACCGCGGGCTCCGCGAGGCGGTCGAGGCGTTCGAGTCGCTCGGCGGCGACGTGCTCGGCCTCCAGTTCGAGACGGAGAGCGACGGCGACGTGGAGCTGGCCGGCGAGCTCGTCGAACTGGTGCTGGACGTGCGCGAGGCCGAGCGGGCGGCCGGCAACTACGAGCGCGCGGACGAGCTCCGGGACGCGCTGCGCGACGTGGGAATCGAGATCGAGGACGGGCCGGACGGGGCGACGTACCGGTTCGAGTAGGGCGGCGGGAACGAGGGCGGAGCGGCCGCCGGCGACGTCAGTCCCAAGTCACGTAGACGAGGAACGCGATCCCGACGAACTCGAGGATCTGGAGGTACATCATCGCCCGGACCGCCGGCGCCGACATCTGCGGCGGGTTGAGGTAGTAGAACAGCGCCAGCACGTTCTCGGCCAGGAGGAAGAGCGCGAACACCGCCGACCCGAGCGTGTGCTTCGAGCGGATCTCGAGGTAGTTGCGTCCCCAGATGCCGATGAGGACGAGCAACAGCAGTACGTTGACCGCGGCGGCGACTCGCGCCACGTCGAGCACCAGGGTCATTCCGCGTCCCCTCCGATTCCTCCGTCGATCGCTTCGTTCCAGATTCGAGTCATACTCACTCCACCTGATCGATGATGTCCTCGACGGTCTCCCAGTGGTTCCGGGTGCGTTCCGTCGGCAGATACACGGCGCCGTAGTCCTGTTCGGTGCTCTCGACCACGTCGTTCTCCTCCAACACTCCGAGGTGGTGCCTGACGGTCTTGTATGCGAGGTCGAGGTCCTCGGCGAGCTGGTTGGCGTTCCGCGGTCGTTCGTCGAGCGCCCGGAGTAATCGCGCGCGGTTGGGCCCCCCCGCGTTCCTGCCAGCACCTGCCAGAGCACCGGCTCCATCGAACATACTCATCGGAAGTCGGATATATAAACACACGGATAGCCGTACGAGGTGACGGAAGGGCACGTGACGCCGGCGGGGACCATCGAGCCTCGCGGCCGCGCTACGGCAGCAGCACTCCGTCGATCACGTGGACGAAGCCGTTCGACGCCTCGATGTCCGTGATGACGATGTCGGCCTGATCGCCGTTGAGGTCGGTGCCGTCCACGTCGACTTTCGCGCCGTTCAGGGTCGGCACTTCGCCGACGTTGACGATCGAGTTCGCCTTCCGACGGCCGGGCACGACGTGGTAGGTGAGGATGTTGGCTAGCGTCTCGTCGTCGACCTCAGCAAGACTGTCGGCGCCAAGGCTCTCGAGGGCGTCATCGAACGCCGCGTCGGTCGGAGCGAACACGGTCAACTGGCGGTTTCCTCTCAGCGCGCCGGCGAGACCCGCCTCCTTGACCGCGGCGACGAGGACGTCGAAGCCGTCGGCGTCGTCGGCCACGTCGACGATCGTCTTGCCCTCGCTCGGCGGCTTGGCCGCGGCGGTGCCGACGCCGCCGAGCAGTGCCGCTGTTCCCGCGCCGACGCCCCTGAGTACCGTCCGTCTGTTAGCGTTCATGGGATATACCCGTCAGAGAGATCGTTTTAGTATGCAATCAACTATTTGGTGAAAGTAACCGCAATCCCACATCAAAGAGACCCAAATCTCCGTCAGTGTTGCCGGTTTCGATCGGGCGTCGGACCGAGAGCGCCGGGCGCGGAACGGGCTTCGCGATCGGACGCTGAGCCGCTACTCCAGCACGTGTTCGGTGTCGTACGAGCCCAGCACGCGCACCCACCCGTTGTCGGCGATGGCCTCGACGTCCTCGACGGCGGCCGCCATGTGGTCCTCGTAGAGCCCGGCGTCGACGTCGAAGTGGAACAGGTAGTCGCCGAGGCGCTCACCGCTCGGGCGCGACTCGATCCGAGAGAGGTTGAGGTTGCGGTCGGCGAACGCCTCCAAAAGCTCCAGCAGGAGCCCCGGGTAGTTCGCGTTCGGATAGACGATCAGGGTCGTCTTTCCGCCCGCGTCGGAGCGGGCGGACGCGGGCGCGACGACGAGGAACCGGGTCGCGTTGGAGGTGCGGTCTTGGATGTCCTCCGCGAGGATTTCGAGGTCGTCGCCGGCGTTGTCCGGGTGGCCGATCCCGGCGATGCGGGCGTCCTCGCGGGCGCGCTCGACCCCGCGGGCGGTGGAGGCGACCGCTTCGAGCCCGGCGTCCGGATAGTGCTCTTCCAGCCAGTTGCGGCACTGCGCGAGCGCCTGGGAGTGGCTGGCGACGACCCCGAACTCGGGCTCCTGCGCGAGGAGCGCGTGTCGGATCGGGGTGACGACCTCGCGGGTGACCGCGACGTCGTAGTCGGCCAGCGCGTCGAGGCTCTCCGTGACGGACCCCTCGATGCTGTTCTCGATGGGGACGACTCCGCGCTCGAACTCGCCGGAGGCGACGGCGTCGACGATGGCGGTGACCGACTCGCGGAACGACACCTCGGCGGCGACGGCCCGCGCCGCACGGTGTGAGTACGTGCCGGCGGGACCGAGCGTGACGGCGTTCATCGCCCGTACCTATCAGAGCGCGTTAGAAAAGCGTGCGGGTCGCGCGAACGCCGTCGCACGGCGGTCCCCCTACGGCAGTCGGAGCCGCCCGGCGTACCGGTGCCAGCCGTCGACCGTCTCGACGTACTCGTACGCGTCGGGGGGTTCGATCCCCCAGGCGCGGAGTCGGTCGTCGACGCCGTCCGCGTACGTCGCGAGGAACGACCCCCGGTCCCGGAGCGTCGGCGGCGCCCGCGTGTGCTCGGTCTCGAAGCGGCAGCGCGCCGTCCGCCCGTCGTCGAGCGTCGCGATCCGGAGCCGGAGGTCCGAGCGGAGCCGCTCGCTGACCGGCGCGGGGTCGCCGCGGAGGTGACCCTCGCCGAACGCGTCGAGCGCGGCGAGCGCCTCGTCCGGAACGTGGTTCACGTCTGCCCTCGCGGCCGCAGACACCTCACTCGTTCGGCACCGCCGAGAGCGCCGCCTCGACCACCCGGACCGCGGTCGCGCCGTCGCGCCGTCCCACGACGACGGCGAGCGCGCCCCCGGCGACCCCCGCGGCCGCGACGTCGACGTCGACGGCGTCGAGGCGGCGGATGGCGGTCGCGAGCGCTCGGGCGTCGACGTCCCCGGTCGCGAGGATGGCCGTGTCGCGCCCCTCGGGGACGACCGCCGCACCGCCGGCACTGAGGAGGGGATCGGTGCCGGCGTCGGTGTCTCGCTCCCCCTCGACCACTCCGACCCCGCTCCGCATCGACACGCTCGCCGAGCGCTCGGCGGTCGCGTACGCCGGGAGGTCCTCCCGGAATCGGCGGAGCGCGGTCGCGATCGCGTCGGTGTCGGCGTCGCCGTCGCCGCCGAGGTCGGCCTCGTCGGCGAGCCACGCGGCGGCGGCGCTGTGGTTCAACACGCCGGCGCGGAGCGCGTCGAGGACGAACGGGCGGGCCCGGGCCGCTTCGCGGGTGTCGGCTGCCAGCGACATGGTCGGGAGTGCGGCGCGGGCCGGCATGGCGATTTCGGTCGGGCTCGGGGAGCGCCCCTCGGCTGCACGCGGCGCCGTCGCGTTCCCGTTGCGCCGCACGTGCCGAAGTCCCTAAGAGCGGCGCGCCCTCAGCGTGTGTATGCAGTCGCTCGTCATCGTCGCACACGGCTCGCACCTCAATCCGGAGTCGAGCGCGCCGACGTACGACCACGCGGACACCATCCGCGCCACCGGCGCGTTCGACGAGGTGAAGACCGGCTTCTGGAAGGAGGAACCGCACTTCCGGGAGGTGCTCCGCACCGTCGAAGGCGACGAGATCTACGTCGTCCCGCTGTTCGTCTCGGAGGGGTACTTCACCGAGCAGGTGATCCCGCGCGAGCTCCGGCTCGACGGCTGGGACGTCGCCGAGTGGGACTCGGACGGCCTCTCGGCCGACCAGGCCACGCTCGTCGCCGAGGACATCGACCGGGAGGTCCACTACTGCGGCCCGGTGGGGACGCACCGCGCGATGACCGACGTGATCGTCCGGCGCGCGGAGTCGGTCACCGGTGACCCCGACGTGGGCGACGACTTCGGGCTCGCCGTCGTCGGTCACGGCACCGAGCGCAACGAGAACTCGGCGAAGGCGATCGAGTACCACGCCGACCGGATCGCCGAGCGCGACCGCTTCGACGAGGTGCGCGCGCTGTACATGGACGAGGACCCCGAGGTCGACGACCTCCCCGAGTTCTTCGAGAGCGACGACGTCGTCCTCGTCCCGCTGTTCATCGCCGACGGCTACCACACCCAGGAGGACATCCCGGAGGACGTCGGGCTCTGCGAGGACTACACGGAGGGGTACGACGTGCCGACCGAGGTGGACGGCACCCGGATCTGGTACGCCGGCGCCGTCGGCACCGAGCCCCTGATGGCCGACGTCGTCTTGGAGCGCGCGGCCGACGCGGGCGCCGACCTCGGTGCCGCGCTCGACGACGTGCGCGAGACCACCCGCGTCGCCACGGGGGACTGACGATGTCCGAACCCGCCGAGGAGTCGGCGGACTCCGGGGCCGCCCCCGAGCCCCCCGACATCGACCTCCCGAGCGACGCCTTCGACGCGGTGCTCGACGCGCTCAGCGACCACACCCCGGGCGACCCGCTCCGGTTCGAGGGGTTCAGCGTCGCGCCCGACCTGCGCGGCGACATCGACGAGGACCGGTACGTCCTCGCCGACGGCGACCGCCGCACCGGGCTGACGGAGGGCGAACTCCACGAGGCGCTCGCCGAGCGCGCCCCCGCGGTCACGGACTGGTACGCCTTCGAGCGCGTCGTCGGCGAGTTCGGCCCCCGTCGGGCGTTCCTGCGCTGGCTGGAGGACGCCGACGGCGCGACGGTGGCGACCCGGTACGCCGCGCTCGCGGAGGGGATCGAGCGCGCGTGGGGGGAGCTGCGGATTACGGCCACTCTCACCGACCGCGGCGAGCGCCGGTACGACGTGCGCCACGCCGACGACGCCGGCGTCTCGGTCGACGAGCTCGACGCCCACGAGGACCCGCTCGACGCCCGCGACCTCGTCAGGTACGACGAGCAGGGGCGCTACCGTCCCCTCAAGACCGCGCCGTCGCTCGCGGGCGGGTGGGTCTTCCCCGAGCTCGGTCCGCGAGACGCCTACGAGGCGGTCGAGACGATCTACCCCGCGACGGTCGCCAACTGGCACCGCGAGCGCGAGGGCGAGCTCGACGTGAACCACTGGCGCGAGACGATGGCGCGGCAGTCCGGCATCTACGGCGTCGTGAAGACGTGGGACCGCGGCGAGGGGTACGAGCACGTCAACTGGGTCGCGGAGGCGTGCTGCGACGACTCGCAGTGCCTGAAGCGCCGTGAGTGGGAGTACGACGACGAGACCGACCTCGACGTCGACGGCGGCGACGGCGCGTTCCCCTGCCGCGAGCCCTGCTCGGTCGTCGTCTCGGCCGCGCGTAAGTGGACGCGGCTGGAGAGCGAGCAGCCCCGGACCTACGAGTTCGAGCTGACGCCGAGCGAGAAGGAGCAGGTCGAAGACATCATCGACGCGGTCGCCGACGGCCGGATCGACGAGATCCGGGAGGCCGATACGAAGGAGGGCGCGAACCGCTACCGGACGCGCTTCCTCCGCGCCAAGCTGTTCGACGGGGACGGGAACCTCGCCGGCGTGCCGACCGAGCCGGACGAGAACGACGAGGAGTAGAACGCCCGGTCGCCGCGCGCGCAGTCGCGCGTGCGGGCGATCTTAGGCTGTATCACGAAACCTTTAGACGGGAGAGCGGCGTATCCCGGTGCAATGAGTCGCGGCCCCGAGCTGATAATTACGGAGAAGGACAACGCGGCGCGCCGCATCGCCGACATCCTGAGCGGCGAGTCCGCGACGACGGAGCGGAAGAACGACGTCAACGTGTACAAGTGGGGCGGCAAGCGCTGTATCGGCCTCTCGGGCCACGTCGTCGGGGTCGACTTCCCGGCCGAGTACAACGACTGGCGCGACGTCGAGCCGGTCGAGCTCATCGACGCGCCGGTCACCAAGGAGCCGACCCAAGAGGGGATCGTCGCCGCGCTCCGTACGCTGGCGCGGAACGCCTCTCGTGTCGTCATCGCGACCGACTACGACCGAGAGGGCGAGCTGATAGGAAAGGAGGCGTACGAGCTGGTGCGCGAGGTCAACGAGGACGCCCCTATCGATCGGGTCCGATTCTCCTCGATCACCGACAACGAGGTCACCGAGGCGTTCGCGAACCCCGACGAGCTCGACTTCGACCTCGCCGCCGCCGGCGAGGCCCGCCAGGTGATCGACCTCACGTGGGGCGCGGCGCTCACCCGCTTCCTCTCGCTGTCCGCCCGCCAGCTCGGCGACGACTTCATCTCGGTCGGCCGGGTGCAGGGGCCGACTCTCAAGCTCATCGTCGACCGCGAGCGCGAGATCCAGGCGTTCGATCCCGAGTCGTACTGGGAGCTGTACGGGAAGCTGACGAAGTCCGGCGGCGACCCGTTCGAGGCGCGCTACTTCTACCTGAACGACGAGGGCAACGAGGCCCAGCGCGTCTGGGACGGCAACGTCGCGGAGGTGCTCACCGAGGCCCTGGCGGCGGCCGACGAGGCCGTCGTCGACGACGTGCGCCGCCGGACTCGGACCGACGAGCCGCCAACCCCGTTCAACACCACGGCGTTCATCCGGGCGGCGGGCTCGCTCGGCCACTCCGCCCAGCGCGCCATGTCGCTCGCGGAGGACCTGTACACCGCCGGCTACGTCACCTACCCGCGGACGGACAACACGGTGTACCCCGAGGACCTGGAGCCCCGCGAGCTGATCGAGGAGCTCTCGGCCGCCTCGACGTTCGGGAAAGACGCGAAGTCCCTCCTCGACCAGGAGGAGATCGAGCCCACCGAGGGAGACGAGGAGACGACCGACCACCCGCCGATCCACCCGACCGGCGAGCTCCCGTCGGCGTCGGACCTCTCGGAGGACGAGTGGGAGGTGTACGAGCTTATCGTCCGCCGCTTCCTCGCGACCTGCGCCGAGCCCGCGACGTGGGAGCGGCTCCGCGTCGTCGCGCTCGCGAACGGCGAGGCGACCGCGGTCGCCGAGGGCGCTGACTGGCGGGCCGCCCTCCGGAACCCGGCGGACGCCGACGGTCCCGCCGACCTCGCCGCCGACGGCGGGCTCCGGCTCAAGGCGAACGGGAAGCGCCTGCTGGAAGCGGGGTACCACGAGGTCTACCCGTACCGCTCCAGCGACGAGCGAATCGTCCCCGACGTCGAGGTCGGCGAGAGGCTCGCGCTCGACGGCCGCCGCACGGACGCGAAGGAGACCCAGCCGCCCCGCCGGTACGGCCAGTCGCGGCTCATCGAGGAGATGGAGAAGCGCGGCGTCGGCACGAAGGCGACCCGCCACCGCACCCTCGAGAAGCTGTACGACCGCAACTACATCGAGAGCGACCCGCCGCGGCCGACCCGGCTCGCGGAGGCGGTCGTCGAGGCGGCCGAGGAGTTCGCGGAGCACATCGTCAGCGAGGAGATGACCGCCCAACTGGAGCGGGACATGCAGGCGATCGCGGCCGGCGAGAAGGGGTACGACGAGGTGACCGAGGCGTCCCGCGAGCTGCTCGACCGCGTGTTCGACGACCTCACCGAGTCCCGCGACGCGGTCGGCGACCACCTGCAGAAGTCGCTGAAGGCGGACAAGACGCTCGGCCCCTGTCCCGAGTGCGGCGCGGACCTCCTCGTCCGGAAGTCCCGACAGGGCTCGTACTTCGTGGGCTGTGACGGCTACCCCGACTGCGAGCACACCCTCCCGCTCCCCTCCACCGGGAAGCCGCTCATCCTCGACGAGACCTGCGAGGCGCACGACCTCCGGCACGTGAAGATGCTCGCGGGCCGGAAGACGTTCGTCCACGGGTGCCCGCAGTGTAAGGCCGACGAGGCCGACGATCAAGAGGACGAGGTGATCGGTGCGTGTCCGGAGTGCGGTGAGACGCACGGGGGAGAGTTGGCCATCAAACGCCTCCGCTCCGGCTCCCGGCTCGTCGGCTGCACGCGCTACCCCGACTGCGACTACTCGCTGCCGCTCCCCCGCCGCGGCGAGATCGAGGTCACCGACGAGCGCTGCGAGGAACACGACCTCCCGCACCTCCGGGTCCACTCCGGCGACGAGCCGTGGGAGCTCGGCTGTCCGATCTGTAACTACCGCGAGTTCACCGCCCGCCAGGAGGGCTCGGAGCTCCAGACGGTCGAGGGGATCGGCGAGAAGACGGCCGAGAAGCTGCAGAACGTCGGCGTCGACGGCGTCGACGATCTCAAATCCGCCGACCCGGACGATCTCGCCGCCGACGTCGACGGCGTCGGCGCCGACACCGTTCGGGACTGGCAGGCGAAGGCGGACTGACGCTCCCGGCGTCTCCGACTTTCCGACCCACAGACACATAAGCGCGGGACGCGTCAGTCGCGCTACGTATGGGTCGCGACAGCGACGCTGACGGGGACGCGGACGGCGGCCTCTCGGCCGGCGAGAGAGACCGCGCCGCCGATGAGGGGTCGCTGAGCGCGCCCGGCGGCGAGGCGGTCCCGCGCGTCCTCCGCTCGTTCGTCGACGCGATTCCGACGCCGGCGCTCGCGTGCGATCCGGGGAGCCTCGCGATCCGCGCGGCGAACCCGCCGGCGGCCGATCTGCTCGACCGCGACCGCGGCACGCTGACGCTGATGGGGCTCGACGACCTCGGCGAAGCGGCGGCGACCGTCGCCGGCGACCCGATCGGCGCGGCCGTCCGCGCCCCGCCCGACGGCGACGGCGTCACCCGCTTCGAGTGGACCGTCGCGAGCGCGCCGATGCGGCGCCTCGAACTGGCCGTCCGCGCCGCCACGGTCGCCGACCGCGAGTGGCTGATCGTCGGTCTGACCGACGTCACCGACCGGGTCACCGCCGAGGAACGCCTCCGGTCGCAGCTCCGAGTCACCGACGCGGTCGCCGCGACGGTTCCGGTCGCCCTGTTCCAGTGCACCGAGCGCGGCACCCTCTCGCGGTGGAACGACCGGCTCGCCGCGGACGCCGGCTACGAGGACGAGCGGCTCTCCGGGACCGCGTTGACGTCGCTGTTCGACGACGAGAGCCACGACGCCGTCGCCGCTGCGCTCCAGTCCGTCTACCGCGAGGCCGAGAACGCCGAGTGCGAGGCGACGCTCGTCACCCGTTCGGGCGAGCGCGTCCCGTACCGGCTCTCGCTCGGCCCGGTCACCGACGGCGACGAGGTCGTCGGCGCGGTCGGGGTCGGCGAGGACGTCACCGAGGCGTCCCTCCGGGAGGAGCGGCTCGCCGTGTTGACGCGAGTGCTCCGCCACAACTTCCGGAACGACCTCAACGTCGTCACGGGGTTCACGCAGCGGGCGATCGGCGAGGTCGAGGACCCGACGCTCGCCGCGGAGCTCGAGCGCGTCGTCGACACCGCGGAGCGGCTGCTGCGCGTCGGCGAGACCTCGCGGCGGGTCGAGCGGCTGCTCGCCGACCGGCCCACTCCCCGGCCGACGGACCTCGCGGACGAGGTCGAGGAGGCGCTGGTGACGGTTCCGTCGGAGCTCCGCGACCGCGCCGACATCGAGGTGGACGTCCCGGAGGGGATCACGGTGTCGGCGGTCGGCTACCTCGCCGAGGCGATCGCGGAGCTCGTCGACAACGCGATCCGACACGGCGACGCGGACCGCCCCTCGGTGACCGTTACTGCCGCCGAGCTCCCCAGCGAGTCGTGGACGTCGCTGGTCGTCGCCGACGACGGTCCGGGGATCCCGCCCGTCGAGCGCGCGGTGCTCACCGGCGAGGAGACGCCGCTGGAGCACGCCAGCGGGCTCGGGCTCTGGTACGTGAACTGGATCGTCAGCGCCGGCGGCGGGGGCTTCGACATCGGCGAGAGCAAGGCCGGCGGCACGCGGATCGAGATGGAGCTCCGCACGGTCGACGGGGAGTGAGTCGGACGCGCCCGAGCCGTCGCTCCGGTCACTCGACGAGCCGGACCTCGTCGCCGACGGCGACGTCGGCGGCGGCGCCCGCGGGGAGCTCGGCGACCGTGTCGGCCCGCCCCCGGCCCAGTCCGACGAACGGGGCGAGCCGCTTCCGCTTTCGCACCTCGCCGTCGACGAGCCACAGCGCGTCGATCGCGAACGGGACGAACAGCATGTGGAGCCACTGCGCGTCGGCCTCCTCGAAGGGGAAGACGAGCGCGTAGCCGTCGGGGACGGCGCGCCTGAACATCAGTCCGCGGCCCTGTTCGAGCGTCGACCGGGCGACGTCGACGTCGTCGGCGAGGACGGTCGACTTCCGGTCGTCGGCGTCGGGCCCCGCGTCGGCGTCGGGCCCCGCGTCGCCGTCGGACTCCGCGCTGCGGTGGACGAGTCGCACGCTCCGCACGTGGCGACCGTCGGATAAATAGCCTCGCGATCGCGACCGCGAACCGCCGGCGCGACCGTCGATCGCCGCCGCTGACGGTCAGGAACTGCTCCGTCGGATCAGCTCGCGCTTCCGTACGTCTCCTCGAGGTACTCGACGATGTCGTCGCTCTCGGACATGCCCTCGATCCCGTTCGCCTCGTCGACGAGGACGGGCACGCCGGTCTGCCCGCTCAGCTCCTCGACCTCCGTGCGCTCGGAGTGCGAGCGCGGCACCATCACCGACTCGTACTCCACGTCCAGCTCGGCGAGCTTCGTCTTCACCTTCGCGCAGTAGGGACATCCCTCCAGTTCGTAGAGCGTCAGATTTGCCATCACCATCGGTAGGGCGTAGACGCGTAAAGAAGTACGGTGGGCGGTGCGCGCCGCGCGCACGGGCGGCGGTCGGGCTACAGGATGACGCCGCGCGTCTGCAGGACGTAGTAGACGACGAGCAGCGCCGCGATGACGTACTGGCCGAGCGCGACCTCGTCGTACTCGCCGACGGCGATCTTGATAAGCGGGTAGGCGACGATACCGGCGGCCAGCCCGTCGGCGATCGAGTAGGCGAACGGCATCACGGTGACCGTGAGCCCCGCGGAGACGGCCCACGCCGGGTCCGACCAGTCCACCTCGACGAGCCCCTGCAGCATCATCACGCCGACGACGATGAGCGCGATGAAGGAGGCGTACTCCGGGATGGCGGCGACGACGGGGATCACCGCGAGCGACCCGAGGAACAGCAGCGCGACGACGAGGGCCGTCAGTCCGGTGCGACCGCCCTCCTCGACGCCGGTCGACGACTCGATGTACGTCGTCACCGTGGAGGTGCCGAGCACCGCGCCGGCGGTCGTCCCCACCGCGTCGGCCATCAGCGGCTTGTCCATGTCGGGGAGGTCGCCGTCCTCGTCGAGGAAGTCGCCGAACTGCGAGACGCCGATGAGCGTCCCGGCGGTGTCGAAGAAGTCGACGAAGAAGAACGTGAACACGACGAGACCGAACGTGAGCGGGTCGACCCCGGAGAGCCCGTCGACGAACGCCCCCGCGAGCGGCGAGATGTCGTACTGTGCGCTCGGGAGCGTCTCCGGCGTGATCGTGCCGCGGTCGAAGAACCCGGCGAGCGTGAGCCCCCAGCCGACGACGGAGGTCGTCAGGATGCCGATCACGATCGAGCCCGTGACGCCGCGCGCCCAGAGGCCGAAGGTGAACACGAGCCCGAGGATCCCCAAGATCGCCCACGGGTTGCCGAAGATGCCGCCGAGCGTGACGAGCGTCGCGTCGTCGGGGACGACGATCTGGAGCTCCTGGAAGCCGATGAACAGGAGGAAGAGGCCGATACCGGCGCCGACCGAGCGCTTCACCGGCTCGGGGAACAGCCGGATGACGTACTCGCGCGCGCCGACCGCGGTGAGCAGCATGAAGAGGATCCCTTCGACGAACACCGCGGCGAGGGCCGTCTGCCACGGGATACCCAAGCCGAGCACGACGGTGAACGCGAAGAAGGCGTTGAGTCCCAGCCCCGGCGCGAGCCCGAACGGACGGTTGGCGTACAGCGCCATCACCAGCGTCGCGAGCGCGGACGAGAGGATCGTCGCGATGGCGATCATCTGGACCACCTCGAAGAACTCGTAGCCGGGGATCTGGATCGCCTCGGCGAGGATGAACGGGTTCACGACGATGATGTACGACATCGCGAGGAAGGTGGTGAGCCCCGCGACCAGCTCCGTACGGACGTCGGAGTCGTGCGCCTCCACGTCGAACCGCGCAGCCAGCGTATCTGTAAGCCCCATTGAACGGATGTGTCTACTTTCGTATCGGATGATAAGCCTTGCTGAACGAGCGCGGAGAATACACATACACGTGTATTAATACACCGCTTTAGGCGTCAATAATCTAAAGAAAATGCGCGAACGTGTTTACTCCCCTTCTCTGAGCGCGACCGCCGACCCGCGCGAGCGACTCCCCGCGGGTCGCGAACGCGCCGACCGGCGCGTCACCCGACGGCCGCCGGCGGGTTACTCGAACGTCGTCAGCGCGCCGACCGGCGCGTCCGTGATCGCTCGCGCGCGCTCCATCCCCTCGTCGCCGACGGCGATGAGGGTGAAGACGCCGGTGACGTCGGCGTCGGCCTGGAGGGCGATGTCGAGGAGGAGCTCCTGGGTCTCTCCCGACCGGATCAGGTCGTCGACGACGAGCACGGTGTCGCCGGCGTCGACCGCGCTCGCGGGGAGGTAGTATGTGAGCTCGATGCCGGAGGCGAGCCGCTGGCGCGACTCGATGAACTCCTCGACGGCGGTCTCCTTCGACTTCTTGGCGTACGCGAGGCGGGCGTCGAAGAAGGAGGCCATCGCCGCGCCGAGGGTGATCCCGTCGGTGGCGGCGGTGAGGACGACGTCCGGCGACTCGAACGCGAACGTCTCCGCGGCGACGGGCGCGACCAGGTCGAGGAACGACTGGTCGAAGACGACGCCGGAGTTGTCGACGTACCCCTCGTCGTCGAACTCGACGCGGGCGATCAGCTCGTCGGCGAGCGCGTCGCGGCCCACCGCCTCGACGACCTCGCTCGCTCGGTCGGCGCCGGGCAACACGTGGCCGTTCACGTACCGGTTCAGGTCGCCGGAGGGGAGCCCGGTCACCTCGGAGAGCTCCTCGTACGTTCGCGTCTCCTTCAACATCCGCAACACGGCGACCGCCTGCAGCTGGAGGGCCGCCTTCTCTGCTCGGTTCATGCAGATGATCGTGATCGCACAAGTATGAATACGTCGAAGTGTTCTCCGGAGGAGATACACATGTGTGTGCGTGACATGGGGTCGGCTCACGGATCCGTCGCCGGGAAGTCTCGGCTCACGGATCCGCCGTCGCATCGAGAGAGTCTCGGCTCAGGCGTCGGCCGTCGCGTCGAAGAAGACGGCCGGATCGCTCACGTCGATCTCGACCACGTCCCGGTCGTCGAGGGGGCGGAGACGGACCGTGAGCGCGCCGGCCGCGTCGGCGCCCGCCCTGAGCGACTCCAGCTCGTCGGCGCCGAGGTACGTCGGCACGCAGACGGCGACCCCGGCGTCGCCGTCCTCCGCGACGACGAGGCGGTACTCGACGCCCCCGGCCGCGGCGGCGTACACCCGAACCGAGTCGACGTCGGCGTCGCCCACGACCGCGCTCGTCTCCTCGAACTCCGAGCCGGGGAGCAGCACGTCGATCCGCGCCGCGTCCGCGACCGGGTTCACGTCGCCGGGGTGGGCGGCGACCGCCGTCCAGCCCCGGTCGCGGTACTCCGTCGCCGTCGCGTCGCTGTCGGCGACCACGTCTCCCCAGCGCTCGCCCGGATCCGTCCGTCGCATGTCCTCGTGGACCCGCCGGGATCGTAAATAGTTGTCCAGTCGCCGTGACAGAAACCGCGCGACGTGACGGCTGACGGGTGCGTTCGCGTCGTTAGGTTCATAACGTTGCCTCGTATGTGGTATGCTATGCGTTCTGACAACGACGATCGGATCAACAGGCGGACGATGCTCACGTACGCCGGCACCGCGGCCGCGGTCGGCCTCGCCGGCTGCTCCGGGAACGGCGGCGACGGCTCGGACGGTTCGGACGGGTCCGACGGCGACGATGGCACGGACGGCTCGGACGGTTCGGACGGGTCCGACGGCGACGACGGCGGCGACGAGGCCTTCGAACTCGGCGTCACCATGGGCCAGATGGACTCCGGGCTCGACCCGCAGGACCACGCGGAGACGAACACGGAGATCATCGTCGGGCAGGTGTACGAGGGCCTGCTCGACCGCGACAAGGAGGGCGGGATCATCGAAGGACTCGCCACCGACTGGGAGCGCACCGAGGACGGCAGCGTCCGGTTCGTGCTCCGCGACACCTCCTTCCACAACGGCGACCCGGTCACCTCCGAGGACGTCAGGTTCAGCATCCGGCGGATCGTCGACGACGACGTCGGTATCGCCAGCCCGCAGAAGAACGACCTCGGTTCGGTCAGCGAGGTCGTCGCCGGCGACGGCGAGGTGACCGTGAGCTTCGAGGGCTTCAACCCGATCGCCTTCCAGCTGTTCGCGACGAACGGCGAGATCGTGCAGCAGTCGTGGATCGAGGAGAACGACGGCAACTTCATCAACCGGAACACGAACGGCACCGGCCCGTTCGTCGTCACGGAGTACGACTCCGGCAACGAGGTCGCCTACGAGCCGAACGACGACTACTGGGGCGGCGACGTCCCGGTCGACGCGCTCACGATGAGCGCCTCCAGCGAGTCGAGCACGCGCGTGAACCGCCTCCTCGCGGAGGAGACGGACATCGTGACGAACGTGCCGCCGCAGGAGGTCTCGCGCGTCGAGAGCTCCGACGTCGCCGGGATCAACTCCGTGCCGAGCGCCCGGATCATCTTCCTGCAGATGCGCTACGACGTCGAGCCGTTCTCCAGCCAGCAGTTCCGGCAGGCGATGAACCACGCGGTCGACGTCGAGAGCATCATCGAGAACGTCCTCAACGGCTTCGGGAACATCACCGGCCAGCCCACCCTCGAGGGCCACGTCGGTCACAACCCCGACATCGAGCCGTACCCGTACGACCCCGAGGAGGCGGAGCGGCTGGTCGACGAGTCCGGCCACGCCGGCGTCGAGATCACGCTGCAGACGCCCATCGGGCGCTACCTCGGCGACGTCGAGATCGCGCAGGCCGCGGCGAACCAGATCGACTCGCTGTCGAACGTCTCCTGTAGCCTCGAACAGCGCGAGTTCTCCTCGCTCGTCCAGGACATCACGACGGGGAACATCGAGGACAAGCCGCACTTCAACCTTCTCGGCTGGGGGAACGGCGAGTTCGACGGGAGCCAGACCATCACGCCGCTCATGACCACGGAGGGCGCGCTCACGATCCTCGAAAACGAGGAGCTCGACCAGCTCATGGTCGACGCGGAGAGCACCGAGGACCCCGACGAGCGCGTCGAGATCCTCCAGGAGGCGAACCAGCTCGCCCACGACCTCGCCCCGTGGGTGTTCCTCCACCAGCAGTTCAGCGTCTACGGCGTCTCCAGCGACATCTCGTGGGAGCCGCGGGCCGACGAGTTCATCGACCCCGACACGGCCACCCAACAGTAACGCCAGACGACCGCCCCGAACTCATCAATGTCATTTGGGAGATTCGTACTCAAAAGAAGCCTCCAGGGACTCGGCGTCGTCTGGGGGGTCGTCACCGTCGTGTTCGCGCTCCGCTTCGTCACCCCCGGGAGCGCGATCAACGCCGTCGCACCGCTCGACGCGAGCCAGGAGACGCGACAGGCGATCGCCGCCGAGCTCGGCTTAGACCAGCCGCTCTACGTCCAGTACGGACAGTACATCTTCGACCTCCTCCGCGGCGACATGGGGTTCTCGTACATCCGCGGGCAGGAGGTCGTCGGGCTCGTGTTCGCGCGGCTGCCGGCGACGGTCGAGCTCGCGCTCGCCGCGAGCGTCGTCGCCATCGCCCTGTCGATCCCGCTCGGCGTGCTCAGCGCGACCCGGCGCAACCAGCCGGTCGACTACGGCGCGACGCTGTTCTCGCTCGGCGGGATCAGCACGCCGAACTTCTGGCTGGGAATCATGCTCATCTTGGTCTTCGCGGTGGAGTTCGACGTGTTCAACACCAGCGGTCGCGGCGTCGACGTCGGCGACGTGGCGGTGTCGATCGTCGGATCGGACCCGTTCGTCGGGACGCTGCTCGCGTGGCTCGCGTACATCACTCTCCCCGCGATCGCCTTAGGGACGTACTTCATGGCGCTGATCACGCGGCTCACCCGCTCCGGAATGTTAGACGAGCTCGGTAAGGGGTACGTGCAGGCCGCGCGGGCGAAGGGACTCCCGAACACGCTGGTCCGCTACAAACACGCGCTCCGGAACACGCTCATCCCGGTGATCACGGTGCTCGGCCTCCAGCTCGGCACGCTGATCGGCGGCGCGGTCATCACCGAGGCGGTGTTCTCGTGGCCGGGGCTCGGCACCCTCGTCATCGACAGCATCAACCGCCGCGACTGGCCGGTGTTACAGGGGAGTCTCATCGTCATCGGCACCAGCTTCGTCCTCGTGAACGTCCTCGTCGACGCCGTCTACGCGTATCTCGACCCCCAAGTGGTGAACGACTGATGGTTTCCGCACGTGTCATCCGAAATCTCAAGAAGGAGTTCAGGAACAGCGCGCTCGCGAAGATCGGCCTGCTGCTCGTGGTCGGTATCCTGTTTACCGCCGCGTTCGCGCCCTTCATCGCGCCGCACGACCCGACCGAACAGCAGCTCGACCAGAGCGAGCTCCCGCCGCTCGGCTTCAGCGAGACCACCGAGCGGACGACCTCGCAGATGGTCGAGGGGGAGATCCAGACCGTGACCGAGACCGTCGAGATCACCCCCGACGCGGCGCACCCGCTCGGCACCGACAGCCTCGGGCGAGACATGCTCTCGCGGATCATCTACGGCGCCCGGACGTCGCTGGTCGTCGGCGTGCTCGGGACGCTTCTGGCGGCGTTCGTCGGCGTCCCGGTGGGGCTGTTCGCGGGCTATCACCGCGGGAACGTCGACGACGTCCTGATGCGGATCGCCGACGTCAGCCTCGCGTTCCCGTCGCTCGTGTTGGCCGTCGCGCTCATCGGGCTGTGGGGGCGGGCGGCGGTCAACATCCCCGACCCGTTCGTCGTCGCCGGCCTCGCGCCGGAGATGCCGGAGAGCTTCGTGCTCCCGATAACCGTGGTTATCGTCGTTGGGCTCGTCAACTGGGTGTGGTTCGCCCGCGTCGCCCGCGGGGAGGCGCTCTCCCTGCGGAGTCAGGAGTACGTCAAGGCGTCCCGGGCGCTCGGAGCCGACGACACCTCGATCATCTGGAACCACGTCCTCCCGAACGCGATCACGCCGATCATCGTCCTCGCGACGGTGCAGGTGGCGGCGATCATCCTCCTGGAGAGCTCCCTGTCGTTCCTCGGCTTCTCGGGGACGACGCTCTCGTGGGGCTTCGACATCGCGCAGGGGCGCGACTATATCTCGTCGGGCCAGTGGTGGATCGCGTCGCTGCCCGGGCTCGCGATCATGTTCTCCGTGATCGGCATCAACCTCCTCGGCGACTGGCTCCGCGACTCGCTCGACCCGGGCATCGAGGGCGAAGGGGGTGCCGCATGAGCCAGGGCGTGCGGCCAGACCCCGCGCTGCGGAGCGACGACGTGCTCTCGGTGTCGGACCTCTCGACCCGCTTCTTCACCGAGGAGGGGCAGATCAACGCGGTCGAGTCGGTCTCGTTCGATCTCCGCGACAACGAGATCCTCGGGATCGTCGGCGAGTCGGGCTCCGGGAAGTCGGTGACCGCGCTGTCGCTCATCGACCTCGTCGAGTCGCCCGGTCGGATCACCGATGGAGAGGTGTGGTACCGGAACCCCGACCTGGCGGAGGAGTTCCGGGCGAGCGACGCGGTCGGCGTCGACGGCGACCACGTCGACCTCCGGACCGTCCCGCCGCGCGTCCGGCGGTCGCTCCGCGGCCCGTCGTTCAGCACCATCTTCCAGGACCCGATGAGCAGCTTCAACCCCTCGATCACCGTCGGCGAGCAGATCGCCGAGGCGGTGGAGGTACAGCGGCGCGCGAAGGCGAACCCGCGATCGACCCGCTCGCGGACCCAGGGGTACGGGCTCGGCCAGTACCTCCTCGACGGTATCGTCCCCGGCCGCGGCTACACCAGCGACGAGAGCGTCGACCGGGCGATCGAGCTGCTCGAACAGGTCGGGATCCCCGACCCGGCGGAACGCGTCGACGAGTACCCCGGCGAGTTCTCCGGCGGGATGCTCCAGCGCGCGATGATCGCGCAGGCGCTGGCCGGCGAGCCCGACGTGCTCATCGCCGACGAGCCGACGACCGCGCTCGATGTCACGATCCAGGCGCAGATCCTCAACCTCCTGCGGGAGGTCCAGGCGGACCGCGGGATGAGCATCGTGCTCATCACGCACGACCTCGGCGTCATCGCGGAGATGTGCGACCGGGTCTGCGTGATGTACGCTGGCGAGGTGGTGGAGCGCGGGACGCTCGACGCGGTGTTCGACGACTCGGTCCACCCGTACACCGAGGGGCTGCTCGGATCGATCCCGGACCTTGAGGACCCGCGCCCGCGGCTCCAACCGATCGAGGGGAACGTCCCCGGACTGGTCGATTCCGAGATGGACGACCGGTGTTACTTCGCCGACCGCTGTCCGAAGGCGATGGAGTCCTGTCTGGAGAAGCCCGCGGAGCGCGTGGTCGACGCCGAGGCCGAACACGGGGCGAAGTGCGTCCTCGCGGACCGCCCGTACGACCCGAGCGAGGCGCTTCCGGAGGACCACTTCGGGGGTGACGCGGAATGAGCGACGCCGAGGGGCCCGCCGACGCCGCCGACCCCCTCCTCTCCGTCGAGGGGCTCCGGAAGTACTACGCGGACGAGCAGTCGCTCCTCGACCGGCTGCTCGGCGCCGACGAGGAGAGCGTGAAGGCCGTCGACGGCGTCTCCTTCGAGGTCGCCGAGGGCGAGACGCTCGGGCTCGTCGGCGAGTCCGGCTGCGGCAAGTCGACGACGGGCGAGACCGTGCTTCGCCTGCGCGAGGCCACCGACGGCCGGATCTCGTTCGACGGGGCGGACCTGCTGGAGATGACCGACGCGGAGCTGACGGCGTTCCGCAGGCGCGCGCAGATCGTCTTCCAGGACCCGTTCTCCAGCCTCGACCCGCGCATGACCGCTGGCGACATCGTCACCGAGGGGCTCCGGATCCACGGGATCGCCGATCAGGGGGAGCGGCGCGAGACCGCCCGCGACCTGCTCGAACGCGTCGGCCTGTCGGCCGACCAGATCGACCGCTACCCGCACGAGTTCTCGGGCGGCCAGCGCCAGCGGATCGGGATCGCACGGGCGCTCGCGGTCGACCCGGAGTTCATCGTGCTCGACGAGCCCGTCTCGGCGCTCGACGTCTCGGTGCAGGCGCAGATCCTCAACCTCCTCGACGACCTCCAGGACGACTTCGGTCTCACCTACCTCTTCATCGCGCACAACCTCAGCGTGGTCCGGCACATCTGCGACCGCGTCGCCGTGATGTACCTCGGCGAGATCGTCGAGACCGGGCCGGTCGACGAGATCTTCGCGGACCCGGCGCACCCGTACACGGAGGCGCTGCTGTCCAGCGTCCCCCGGGTGACGACCGACGAGCGGGACGGCGACTTCGAGACGCTCCACGGCGACGTGCCGTCGCCGCGGAACCCGCCCGCGGGCTGTCATTTCCACACCCGCTGTCCAGAGGCGCGGGCGGCCTGCCGCGAGTCGTCGCCGCCGGCGTACGACGTCGGCGCTCGGCGCTCGGCGACGTGCTTCCGCGCCGACGAGGACCACTCCTACTGGGGGAGCGAGCCGATCGAGGAGAACGCCCGGACCGCGGGCGACGACGACTGAGCGGACCCGACCCGGCCGCGGGGCTCGGCGGTCGCGTCGCGACACAGGGACGCTCGCCGGGGACCGCCCACGTCGAACGAAGTTCGATTCAGACCGAAACCCGACTTCGGAGCGCAGTCGCTCGTTCGACGAACGACCGCTCAGGCGAGCCTGACGGCCGTCCCGTACGCGATCACTTCCGAGGCGCCCTGCGTCACCTCCGACGTCTCCATCCGGACGTTCACGACGGCGTCGGCGCCCATCTCGATCGCGTCCGCCTCCATCCGCTCGATCGCTTGATCCCGGGCGTCCGCGAGCAGCGTCGAGTAGGCCTTGAGCTCACCGCCGGCGAGGTTCCGGATCCCCTGCGTGATGTCTCGGCCCACGTTCCGCGCTCGCACGGTGTTGCCGCGGGCGATACCCAGCACCTCCGCGATCTCGCGGCCGGCGACGGTTTCGGTGGTGACGGTCGCGACGAGCGACTGCTCCGGGTCGGACGAGACTACTGTCGAAGACATAATCGCCCCGTATACGTCGTCTGAGGAGATAAACCGACGGTGACGCGTGCGGCCTCGTCGCGTGGTCGCCGTCTACCGCTCCCGCACGACGACGAACTCCGCGAGGTCGCGGAGGTACTCGATCGCCTCCGTCTCGGGCGGGTCGGCGTCGTCGAGCGCGGCCAGGGCGAGCTCCGACTGCTCGCGGGCCCGCTCGTCGATCTCCTCGGGGGACAGCGAGGTGACCTGCACCACCGAGGGCCGGTCCATCTCCGCGTCCTGTCCCGTCGGCTTGCCGAGCTCGTCGGCGTCGGCGGTCGCGTCGAGCACGTCGTCGCGCATCTGGAACGCGATGCCGACGCGCTCGGCGTACTCGCCGAACGAGTCGATCGCGTGGGGGTCGGCGCCGCCGGCGACCGCGCCGAGCTCGGCGGCGGCCCGGAACAGCGCGCCGGTCTTCCGACGGGCGAGCTCCATGTACTCCGCCTCCGTCGTCGGGCGGTCGGCGAGCTCGGTCGCCTCGCCCTCGCCGAGCTCGACCATCGCCTCGGCGACGGTCCGCATCGCGCGCGGCTCCGCGGAGAACAGCCCGAACGCCTCGCCCAGCAGGCCGTCGCTGGCGACGATCGCCGGGCCGTATCCGAACTCCGCCCACGCGGAGGGGGTGCCGCGTCGGACCTCCGAGCGGTCGATGATGTCGTCGATCACGAGCGACGCGTTGTGGACGAACTCGATTCCGGCCGCGAAGTCGACGGCGTCCTCGGGGTCCCCGTCGAACGCCTCGCAGGCGAGGATCGTCACCGCCGGGCGGACCCGCTTGCCGCCGGCGAGGACGACGTGGCCGACCTCGTCGGACAGCTCGTCGGGCTCGACCTCGTCGATGACGGCCTCCAGCCGGTCCTCGACCAGCGCGACCCGGCGCTCCAGGTACTCCATCTATTGCCCGGACGGGCCGGCCGCGCAAAGGCCTAACGGAACGGCGGCCGCGGGCGACTACGTGAATCGAACGCCGAGGTCGTGGAGCCCGTCGTTGTGGCTCGCGACGTTGATAAGCAACGGGGTGAGCCCCTCGATCTCGGGCGCGTTGGCGATCCCGCCGGCGTCGAGCGCGCGGAGTCCCTCGATTCCCTCCGCGACGTCCGCGACCGTTCGCTTCGCGTCCTCGTCGTCGCCGATCACGAGCGTGTCGATCCCGAGGTCGGCGTCGAGGTTCGCGAGCCGGGCGGCCGCGAGGTTGTGGAACGCGCCGACGACGGCGACGCCCTCCGGCGCGGCGTCCGCCGCGATCCGCGCCACCGAGCCCGCGCCGGGCTTGTGGTAGTGGAACCCCTCGTCGTCGCGTTTCATCCCCGTCGCCGGCGAGACGAGGACGTCGCCGTCGTCCAACTCGTCCGCGACGGCCTCGACCGTGTCGCCGATGTGGTACGGCGGCACGGCGAGGACGACGATCGCGGCCGCGGCGGCGGCCGCCGCGTTCTCGGCGCCCTCGACCGCCGCGTCGAGGCCGCGGCTCTCCAGTTCGGTGGTGTACTCCTCGGCCTTGGTCTCCGCCTTCTCCGCCTCCCGCGAGCCGATCGAGACGCGGTGAGGGGTGTCGGCCGCCAGCCGGAGCGCGAGCCCCTCGCCGATGTCGCCGGTACCGCCGAGTATCGCGATCTTCATACGGTCTGTGGGGCCGCTCGCGTCTTATGGGTTCCGTGACCGGCCGTCCTCGCCACCGTTCGGATCGGGGACCGCCGTTCGGATCGGGAGCTTCTTTTCCGGCCGCGCAGAGGCGACGCTCATGGACGAGCAGGACCGCGTCGCCGCGTTCGTCGCCGAGCACGGGCTGGAGACCGACCTCGCGTACCGCGTCCTCGACTTGGAGAGCGAGGTCGGCGAGGTCGCGAAGGAGGTCGCGACCTCGACCGACTACGGGAGCGACCCGGACGCCGCCGCGATCGCGAGCGACGAGCTCGGCGACGCGCTGTTCGCGCTGCTGGCGCTCGCCGAGACCGCCGACGTCGACGCCGGCGACGCGCTCGCCGAGTCGCTGGCGAAGTACGAGCGACGGCTCGACGCGTCCGCCGACGCGGGGTCCGGTCGGTAGGGGCGGACTCGGGCGTCGGTTCAAGTGGGCCGGCCCCCTACCACCGTCATGGCCGACACTCCGTCGCTCGCGCTCCGCTACGTCGCCTGCGACGCCTGCGAGACGGTGTTCGCGCTGCCCGACGACCCCGAAGAGCCGGACGCCTGCGGGCGGTGCGGCGCCTCACCGCTCCGCGAGCTTCGGGGCGTCCGGGGGCCGGACGCTTACTTCGCGCCTTGATCCCGGCTCACATCGGGTCGCGTCAGCGGCTCACAGCAGGTCGTCCACGTCTGCTTCGCCGTCCGCGATCGCCCGCAGTTCCTCGTCGGAGAGCCGCTCGATCACGAAGTCGGGCATTCCCTCGGGGAGCCCCGCCGGGGCCGACCGCCCGCCGTCGGTCCCCATCGCGACCGCCTCGTCGCCCCCGTCGTCGTCGGCGCTCCCGACTCCCCCGACGTCGTCGCCCGTACCCAACCGGCGCACGGCGCGTTCCACCTCCTCGACCGTCTCGGCCTGACGCTCGCTCTCGGCCGCCAGCTCCCGCATCTCGTCGGAGACGCGGTTCGACTGCCGGACCACCTCGTCGACCGTGGCGGCGATTTCCTCGGCGGCGGCGGCCTGCTCGTCGGTCACGTCCGAGACCTCGTCGATGCCGTCCGCCGTCTCCGTCACCGCCTCGGCGATGGCGGCGAGACTCTCCGTCGCGTCGCCGACTCGCTCGCTCCCGTCGTCGACCCGCTCGGTCGTCTCCGAGAGGCTCCCGACGGTGTCCTCGGTGTCGGTCCGGATCCCGTCGACCATCGATTCGATGTCGCTCGCGTGTCGCTGCGACTCCTCCGCGAGCGACTTGATCTCGTCGGCGACGACACCGAAGCCGGCGCCGGCGTCGCCCGCGCGGGCCGCCTCGATCGAGGCGTTCAACGCGAGCAGGTTGGTCTGGTCGGCGATCCCGTTGATCGCGTCGACGAACTCGTCGATCTCCTCGACGCGGTCTTGGAGCGATTCGACGTCGTCGGCCACCTCGTCGACGGCGGCGCCGATGTCGTCCATGGCCGCCGCGGCGTCGTCGGCCGCCGCGCGCCCGTCGTCCGCCAGCGACTCCGCTCGGCCGCTCGTCCGTTCGACCTCGTCGGCGGTCGATGCCACCTCCTCGACCGTCGCCGAGAGGTTCGACACCTCCGAGGAGATCTCCGCCACCCGCTGCGACTGCTCTTCGGAGGCGTCGTCGACCGCGGCGGCGCTGTCGGCGGCGTCCGACGCCGACTCCCGGAGGTCGCCCAGCGGCTCCCGGACCTCGTCTTCCACCTCGGCCATCAGGCGCTCGTTCCGCTCGATCTCCTTCGAGAGCCTCTCGTTGTACGAGTGGATGTACGTGTCCGTGACGACCTGCATGTCGAGGTTGACGATCCGGAGGACGGAGAGGAGGTCCTCGATCGCGTCGTCGACTTCCGCTTCTATCGCCGCCTCGGTCTCGGCGTCGACGGCCCCGCCGTCAGCGTCGTCCGGTGCGCTCGGCGTCACCCCGTCCGCCCCGCCCGACAGCCGGTCCGTGAGCGAGTCGACGAGCCGGTCGCCGATGAGCGGGAGAATGAGGTCGTAGTACACGCCGTACTGGCCGAGGTAGTGTTTCATCGGCATCTCCAGCACGTCGTGGATCTTCCCGATCCGCGCCCGGTCCTCGAAGTACTCCTCACCGTAGTCGCCGCCCGCGAGCGTCACGAGGTACGCCGACTGCGTCCGCTTGAGCTGGTCGATCCCCTTATCAGAGCGGCCGATGACGTCGACGGTCTGCTCGTGACTGGTGAGATTCTCGTAGAAGTCTTCCGCGATCCGATCGGCGTTCTCCGCGAACGCCTCCTCGTACCGGCTCAGCCGGCGTTTGTCGTCCTCGTCGAAGCCGACGAACTCCTTGCGCCACCGGATCTCCTCGGCGTCGAGCCCGATGTCGTCCACCAGCGCCGCGGCGTCCACACCGGCGCTCAGTTCGCCCCGTCCGAAGTCTCCGCTCCCGTACTCGCCGGACTTACTCATACCGTCGCCCGCACGTCGGTGGAATATAACGTTGTGCGTCCGTTTTTCAGGACTGATACGTTTCGAGGGCAACGACCGGACCGCGGAGAGAGGAAGGCGATAATAAACAATCTCGCCCCGGATTCTCGCGGTCTGAGACCGCCTCGGTTCGCCCCGGCAGACGTCGACGTGGCCCCGGACGCGGCGACTCAGCTATCGACGATCTCCGAGTGCGGCGGCGGCAGGAGAACGTCGGTCCCCGGGTGCTCGCTCCGCCACTCGCCCCAAGTGGTCACCGTCGACGGAACGATCGGCAGCCGGTCGCCCGCCTCGGGACCGCAGATGGCCTCCCCGAGGATCTGGCTCCAGTAGCTCAGCGTCGCCTCGTCGTACATCACGAGGTTGCCACCTCGGGCTAGGTCGGTCTCCCCGCCCGTCCGTCCGGCACCGAACGTCCGGTTGTCCCGTTCGCTCGCGGCCTGCCGGATGGACTCGGGCTGCCAGAGCAGGCCGGAAACCAGGAACGTGGTCGGCTCGCCGTCGAGTCGCCGGTCGGCGACGAGGCCGCTGCGGCAGATCGGACAGTACGTGACGATCACCGGTCGACGCTCACCGCTATCGGTCCGCCCGAACGCGTCGTTGACGATCTCGTGAATGTAGAGGACCGCCAACGGGTACGCCCGCGTTCCGTCGGGGCCCTCCAGCCCGATGACCGTCTGTTCGGCGCTGAGCGTCGTCGCATCGTCGAAGCGATACTCGGGGGCCGGGGTTATCTCGTCCCAGTCGGGACCGAAGGCCGGGTCGGTGATGGCGGCGATACCGGGATCGGCTCTGATCTCCTCCTCGCAGATCGTAGACGGAATGCCGTATTCGGCCATCGCACTCGCGTTTCGGTCGGGGCCATCGTCGGTCGGCGTCTCGGACTGTTCGCTATCGACGGCACCGCCGCACCCGGCGAAGCCACTCATCCCCAGCCCGAGCGCCGAGAGGAGCGAACGGCGGTCCATGGCGGCCTCAGGAACCGCGTGCGCAAAACTCATACGCCGACGTGTTCCGCCGCCGCACCACCGCCGCGCTCAGCCGAGACCGAGCAGCGACAGCCCGCCGTACCGGAAAAAGAAGAGGTAGAGCTGGGCCAGTCCGGCGAGTGCCAGCAACGCCCCGGTGAGCCGTTCGAACCGGTTGCCACTGTCGGCGAGCCGCGTGACGAGCCGGTCGTAGCCGAGCGCGGTCGCTCCCGTGACGGCGACCATCAGGAGGACCATTCCGGTCGCGTAGGCGGCGAAGACGGTGATCGCGCCCACGGGACCGGCACTGAACGCGACGCCGGCGAGGCCGACGAACACGGGCGCGGTACACCCCGCGGCCGCCGCCGCGTAGACGACGCCGAACAGCAGGAAGCCGCTCTTGGACCGACGACGGGCCGGCAGTCGGATATGCACCGCGGAGACGCCGTACCGGCCGGTCGCGACGGCGCCTCCGAGGGCGACCAGTCCGGCGCCCACCACCAGCTCTAGGGCGGCGAGGTTCGACAGCGGTTCCGTCCCGACAACGGCCACGAGGAGGGCCAATGCGGCGTAGACGACGAGCATGCCGCTGCTGGTGAGGGCGGCCACGAGCCCCGCCCGTCGGAGCTGAACCCCCGCCGGTGCGTCGCCCGCCGCGTCGCCGAGGTAGAACGCGATGTAGCCGGGCAACAGCGGGTAGGCACACGGGGCGAAAAACGTCGCCACACCGGCCGAAAACGCGAACCCCAGACGAAGCGGCGCCAACTGACTCATGCGCCGGCGTCGTCAAGGGCGTCGGCGATGGTGTCAGCGGCTGCCAACCCGCTGTGGCGCCAGACCTCCGCGTTCTCGGTATCGAGCGCGATCAACGTCGGGATCCGTGTCACGTCGTATCGCTCGGACACGCGCAGGTCCGGATCCGTCGCGACCGGCCAGGTCCCCTCGTTGTCGCGCCAGAACCGCTCTACGGCCGCCTCGTCCGCCTCGTTCGTTATCGAGAGCATGTGGACCGCGGGATACTCCCGCTCGATGCGACGGAGTTCGGTCATCTGCGGCTCGCAGGGCGCACACCACGTCGCCCAGAAGTCGAGCAATACCACGTCGTCGACCGGGGCGACCCGAACCGAGCCGCCCGGCGAACCCGCGACGGCCAAGGTGTCGAGCGCTGAGGTCTCGTCCGCGGACGTACCGATGCATCCGGCGATCCCCGTCGCGGCAGCAGCGAGTCCCCCGGCGAGGAATCTGCGACGGGACGGCATACCGACCAGCACGATATCGCGCTAATTAGTTTTTCGCCGGTCGTGGCCCGTCGATACACAGCAGTGGCTCTCTCGGCGTCGTTACCACTCCGGTTCGGTCCCGCCGTCCGCTCTCGCGCTCGTGGCCGCGAGCTCCGCGAACTTCGCGTCGACCGGCGCCGGCTTCGACGTCGAGCGAGCGCTCGAACAGTGACCCCGACGCGGTCATCGGATTACACGACGCGGTTTCCGCCGACGAGTCGCGGTCACTCGCGCTCGCCCACCCCCAGCGCCGCGAGGTCGACGTTATCGGCGACGAGGTCGGCGGCGCGGTCGTAGGGAGAGCGGTCGTCGGTCGCGGCGGCCGCGTCCCCGTCCTCCCCGCCCGACCCGCCCGCCGGGCGGGTCGGGCGGGGAGGACGGGGACGCGGCCGCCGCGACCGACGACCGCTCTCCCTACGACCGCGCCGCCGACCTCGTCGCCGATAACGTCGACCTCGCGGCGCTGGGGGTGGGCGAGCGCGAGTGACCGCGACTCGTCGGCGGAAACCGCGTCGTGTAATCCGATGACCGCGTCGGGGTCACTGTTCGAGCGCTCGCTCGACGTCGAAGCCGGCGCCGGTCGAC
>NZ_NHOY01000051.1 GCF_002252755.1 Halorubrum sp. Hd13
ACCGCGCCGGCGACGACGCCGACGAAGAGGGCCGACGCGACCGCGGTCGCGACCGGGAAGGAGGCGACCGCGACGACCGCGACGGGCAGCGCCGCGAAGGCGGCCATCACGCGCGGCGAGGGCAGGGGGGCTGACGGGTCGGGACCCGCGTACGGGTCGGGGTGTACGGTGCGTCTGGAGCGGGATCGGTCTCGTCTCATGATTGGATGGGGGCGGGTGGCGCGAGGGCCTCGCGCCGCGGTCTGGTGCTGTGCGTCGGTCGGGGACCGTGTCGAGTGCGTCGCGGTCCGGTCGGCGTCCGGGAGCGGTCGTCGCCCGCGGGAGGTCGTCGCCCGCGGGAGGTCGTCGCCCGCGGGCCGGTCATCGGTCGCGGTCGGTCGCCGCTCGCTCTCGCGAGCGGGCCTCCGAGACCCCGACGACGTCGGTGAGGTCGGCGACCCCGACGTCCGGCGCGAGCCGGACCGAGGCGTCGACGTCGACCGTGAGGTCGTTGAGGCGGGGGCGGAGGTCGACCACGTCGACGCGTTCGACGTCGACGCCGTCGCGACCCTCGAGCTTCGATCGGACGCCGGCGTGGAGGTCGCCCGCGGCGTCGCGGGGGACCGCCACCCGGAGCGCGACGTCGGTCGCGCGGTGGCAGGGTGGGGCTGCCATACGGACCCGGGAGGGAGTCGATTCCTCACCCCGAGGCTCTGCCGCTTGAGCTACCGGGTCTAACGGTCGAAACGACCAGAGCGTCGGGGGACGGGGAAAGAAGACGGCACGCGCCTCGACGGGCGGGGGCCGACCGTCCCCGCGTCGGGGTCACGCGGCGACGGCGTCGAGACGAGCGACGACCGACCCGCGGACCCGCTTCCCGACGCTCCGAAGGGGGGCGAACGTCGGAATGGGGTCGCGGACGGTCATGGTGGGGGCGCCCGGCGGGAGATCCGCTCGGACGTGTACTCACGCAGAGGGGGAACCGAATTAATAGTTGCCCGAGTGTGGGGATCAATGGCGTGATTCGACGCCGGTGAAATATGACTATTGAGTATAATAAACGGGATGACATCGGCGGACGATTCCGCCTCGGATCACCAATACACTAAGGATGCCGGCGACCGTACACGTGGTAGACGTGTCCAGCCTGTTGCCGGTCATCGCGGCGATTCTTGTGTCGGGGCTCGTCGTCCAACTGGTCGCCCACCGACTGAAGGTGCCGAGCGTCATTTTCTACCTCCTCATCGGGGTGGTGCTGGGGCCGGAGGTGTTGGGGCTCGTGACCCTCGAGACGTTCGGGAACGGGTTGGAGATCATCGTCGGGATCAGCGTCGCGATCATCGTCTTCGAGGGCGCGTTCGCCCTGCGGATCGAGCGTATCCGCGGCGCGTCCACGGTGTCGCTCCGGCTCGTGACGGTCAGCGCGCTCGTGATGTTCCTCGGAACGGCGGCCGCGGTTCGGTTCTTCGAAGGCGCCGACTGGGAGATCGCGCTGCTCATCGGGGCGCTGCTCGTGGCGACGGGGCCGACCGTGATCACGCCGATACTCAACGTCGTCCGCGTCAGGGACCACGTCGCGACGGCGTTAGAGACCGAGGGGATCGTCAACGACGTGACGGCCGCGATCGTCGCCGTGGTGATCTTCGAGACGCTGCTGCTCGACGACCTCGGCGTTCCGGCGACCCTCTTCTCGTTCGTCGAGCGGCTCGGCGTCGGCGTGGCCGCCGGAGTGCTCGCGACGGCGATCATCTACTTGCTGCTGGACAGCGAGTTCGTCCCCGACCGCGACGTGCAGGCGTCGCAGTTCCTCGTGTTGGCGGCGGCGGTCGGGGCGTTCGCGGCCGCCGAGGCCGTCGCCGCCGAGGCGGGGATCGCGGCGGCGGCGACGAGCGGGATCCTCCTCGGCAACCTCGACATCGCTCACAGAGAGGAGATAGAGCGGTTCGCGGAGAACACGACGCTCGTCGTCCTCTCGTTCGTGTTCATCTCGCTGGCCGCGCTGATCGACGTCCAAGCGATCGCGGCGCTCGGCGTCGGAGCCGTCGGGCTCGTGCTCGTGATCATGCTCGTGCTCCGACCGCTCGGGGCGATCATCGCCACCGCCGGCGTCGAGCGGTTCACGTGGCCGGAGCGGCTGTTCATCGCCGGTGTCGGTCCGCGCGGGATCATCCCGGCGAGCGTGGCCACCCTGTTCGCCATCGAGCTGGAGCTCGCGGGGAACGTGGCGCAGGGCCAGCTGCTGGTCGGGACGGTGTTCGCCGTCATCTTCGCGACAGTCGCGATCGAGGCCGGGCTCGCGCGGCAGATCGGCGACTTCCTCGGAGTGTCACCAATGCGCACGATAATCATCGGCGGCGGTCGGGTCGGCCGGGCGCTCGCCACACGGCTGGAGCGGCGGGGAGAGTACGTCGTCATCGTCGAGATAGACGACGAAGAGGCCGAAGGAGCGCGCTCGGACGGGTTCACCGTGTACGAGGGCGACGGCAGCGACACGGAGACGCTGCGCGGCGCCGGGATCGAGGACGCCAAGCGGGTGATCACGGTGACCGGTGACGACGACATCAACCTCCTCGCGTGCCAGCTGGCGATCACGAAGTTCGACGTGGAATCGGTGTACTCGCGGGTGAACGAGCCGGACAACGTCGACGCCTTCGACAGTATCGGCGTGAAGGCGATCGACTCGCCGACGGCGACCGCGGTGGCCATCGACGACGAGATCGAGCGGCCGGCGATCACCCACTGGATGAGCGAGCTCGGAGACAGCCACGACGTGCAGGAGGTCGAGGTGACCTCGGAGGATCTCACCGGCAAGAGCATCCGCGACCTCAACGCGCAGATCCCCGACGGGACGTTCGTCGCCGTCGTCAGCCGCAACGGCGAGAACCACGTGCCGTCGGCGGACAGCGTGCTGGAGTACGGCGACCACGTCACCTTTATCGGCGACACGGACGCCGTCAGGAAGGCGATGAACCGGTTCCACCCGCACGACTGATCGGCGACGCGGGCCACGGTCGGCGTCGTCGCGAGCGCGGCTCCCGCCTCACTGACACCGGTTCTGTCGGAAGGTCACGTCGAAGACCGACTGCAGAGTGACGTAGAGCACCTCGCCGTAGGTGGCGCCCGGCGGACAGTCCGGGACGAACGTGTACTCACCGATGAGGCCGAGTCCCGAGACGTGCACGCGAATCAGCGCCCGTGCGGACTCGAAGGCGTCCTCGATCACCGACAGGGCCTCCTCCGGACCGGACGGGCCGACGGAGATGGTCTGCTGGAACACTACGTTCTCCGAGAGTCCCGACTCCACCGCGGCCGGGAGCACTTCGAGTTCGATCGTTCGTTCGGCGTCGAAGTCGCCGCCGACCTCGATGGTCACCGTCTGTGGGTCTCCGAACCTCTCTCTGAGAGAACAGCCGCCGAGTGCCCCGAGCACACTCGTTCCGAGCGTCCCGAGAATCGCTCGCCGCGTGCGCTCCATGTCGCGTTGCACCTCGTCCGGTTTCTTCAACGTTGGGGCTCGGCGACCGAGCGGCGGAGCCCCGAACGGGCGAGCGTGAGGCACGTCAGGACCGAACGCCGCGGCTGCCGAACGAAGTGAGGCAGCCGCAAAGTGAGCGTCCTGACGGAGATTTGAACTCGGAAAGACCGTCGGCCTCGCTTCGTCGCCGGCGCTTCGCGCCGGCTGCCTGCGAGACCGAAGGTCTCGCTTCGCTCGGCCGCTGCGACTTTCCTGCTCAAATCTCCGCGGCGTTTTCGGACACACGCACGGCTCGCGGTGCTCGCCGTTTGGTGTGTCCGAAAACGTTCTGACGGAGTCTCACGCGAGCGAAGCGAGCGTGAGGCACGTCAGGACCGAACGCCGCGGCTGCCGAACGAAGTGAGGCAGCCGCAAAGTGAGCGTCCTGACGGAGATTTGAACTCCGGTCCCTGGCTCCGCAAGCCAAGAGGATAGTCCACTACCCTACCAGGACTCAATCAAACGTACCGCGGTAGAACTTAAGACGGTTACGGTCCGTAGGCCGCGTGGCGGAGGGTCGCATGCGGCGCGGTCGGGAGAGACGGCCGTGGACGGATTGCACACCTTTTGTATCGAGGGGACCGATGAGCCCATATGACGGAACTCCGATCCGCGACGGCGACGCCGCGGACCCGACGGGCGACGACGCCCCGGCGCGGACCAGAAGCGGGCGTGGGTTCGGCCGTGAGACCCCGGCAAGGACAACGCTTATCCGCGGACTCGACAACCGAGGAGGTACGCGTATGGGAGTGATAGAGGACGTCTACGAGGACCTCGACACCGACGTCGAGTTCGAGGAGTTCGAGGCGGCCGTCGAGGACAAGGTCGAGCAGATGGGCGGGCTCGCCGACGAGGAGACGGCCGCGATGCTGATCGCCCACGAGCTCCGCGACGAGGAGGCCGACACGATCGCCGACATCGAGCCGGGGATGAACGACGTGAAGTTCCTCGGGAAGGTGACCTCCATCGGCGAGGTCCGGACCTTCGAGCGCGACGAGGAGGACGCCGAGGAGGGGCGCGTCTGCAACGTCGACGTCGCGGACGCCTCCGGCTCCGTGCGGGTCGCCCTCTGGGACGAGATGGCCGCGGCGGCCGTCGAGCAGCTGGAGGTCGGTCAGGTGCTCCGCGTCATGGGCCGCCCGAAGGAGGGGTACAGCGGCCTCGAGGTGAGCGCCGACAAGGTCGAGCCGGACGAGGACGCCGAGGTCGACGTGCAGGTGCTCGACACCTACCGCGTCGAGGACCTCTCGCTCGGCGCCTCCGACGTCGACCTCGTCGGACAGGTGCTCGACACCGACTCGGTCCGGACGTTCGACCGCGACGACGGCAGCGAGGGGCGCGTGGCCAACCTCACCGTCGGCGACGAGACGGGCCGCGTGCGCGTCACGCTGTGGGACGACAAGGCCGACCTCGCGGACGAGTTCGAGGCCGGCGAGGTCGTCGAGGTCGGCGACGGCTACGTCCGCGAGCGCGACGGTGACTTGGAGCTCCACGTCGGCGACCGCGGAACCGTCGAGCGCGTCGACGAGGACGTCGAGTACGTCCCCGAGACGACCGACATCGCCGACCTGGAGATCGGCGAGACGGTCGACGTCGGCGGGGGCGTCATCGAGACGGACCCGAAGCGCACGTTCGACCGCGACGACGGCAGCGAGGGGCAGGTGCGGAACGTCCGGATCAAAGACGAGACCGGCGAGATCCGCGTCGCGCTGTGGGGCGACAAGGCCGACCGCGAGATCGACCTGGCGGACCGCGTCGTCTTCACCGATGTGGAGATCCAAGACGGCTGGCAGGACGACTTGGAGGCGTCCGCGAACTGGCGCTCGACGGTCACCGTTCTCGACGAGGGGGCGGAGGCGGCGGGCAACGCGGAGACCGACGCGTCCGGGTCCGGCGACGGTTCCGGAAACAGCGACCGCGCCGCGAGCGACACCGGACTCGGCGCCTTCGCTGAGGACGGACAGAAGGCGGCGACCGAGGCCGTCTCCGGCGGGGCCGGCGGGGAGGAGAGCGCCGGATCCGGCGGCACGGCGACCGCGACTGCGACCACGGAGGAGGTCGAGTTCACGGGGACCGTCGTGCAGACCGGCGACCCCGTCGTGTTGGACGACGGCCAGCGGACGAAGAGCGTCGAGACCGACGCGAGCCTCCGGCTCGGCGAGGAGATCACCGTACGGGGCGCGGAGCGCGACGGGACGATCCACGCGGACGACGTGTTCTGACCGTCGCGGGCCGCTCCGTCCCGACTGACTCCGGTTTCGAGGGCGCCGAACAGCGACGCGACGAGTAGCCGCGACGCCAGCGCTCGGGCGCGGAGACGCCGGTAACGGAAAGCGTTATACGGTACACGGACGCGACTGTGTGTATGAGTGTCGAGTTGCCGTTCGCGCCGGTCGACGGGATCATCCGGCGGAACGCCGGGGAGCTCCGCGTCAGCGCCGACGCCGCCGAGGAGCTGGCGCGCCGCATCCAATCGCACGGTGCGGAGCTGGCGATCGACGCGGCCGAGCGGGCAACCGAGGACGGACGGAAGACGCTGATGGCGTCGGATTTCGGCGTCGAACAGGTGATCGCCCGAGAGGATCTCACCCTGCCCGTCGCCCCCATCGACCGGATCGCGCGGCTCCGGATCGACGACCGATACCGGGTCGGCGTCGACGCGCGGATCGCGTTGGCCGACATCTTGGAGGACTACGCGGACAACGTCGCGAGCGCCGCCGCGACGCTCGCGCGACACGCCGACCGACGGACCGTACAGGCCGAGGACATCGAAACGTACTTCGCGCTGTTCGAGTAGATGCGGTTTGGCTACAGCGAGCGGTGTCTCGCGCACGACACGGGGGAGCGGCATCCGGAGAATCCGGACCGACTGCGCGCGATCCGCCGCGGCCTCGCCAAGCGGCACGGCGTCGAGTACGCCGAGGCGGACCCGGCGACCCGCGAGGAGGTCGTCGCCGTCCACGACGCGGAGTATGTAGACGAGTTCGAGGCGTTCGTCGACGACGGGGGCGGAAGCTGGGACCCGGACACTGTCGCGAGCGAGGGGACGTGGGACGCCGCGCTCACCGCGGCCGGCCTCGCGCAGTGGGCCGCCCGATCGGCGCTCGACGGGGCCGACGGCCGGGACACCCCGTTCGCACTCGGCCGCCCCCCGGGCCACCACGCGGTCCCCGACGACGCGATGGGGTTCTGCTTCTTCAACAACGCCGCCGTCGCGGCCCAGACGGTCCTCGACGAGGGCGCCGCAGACCGGGTCGCGATCTTCGACTGGGACGTCCATCACGGGAACGGCACCCAGGACGTGTTCTACGACCGTGGCGACGTGCTCTACTCGTCGATCCACGAAGACGGGCTCTACCCGGACACCGGCGACCTCGAGGAGACCGGCCGCGACGACGGGGAAGGGACCACGGTGAACCTCCCGCTCGCGGCCGGCGCCGGCGACGCCGACTACCGCTACGCCATCGACGAGGCGATCGGGCCGGCGATCGACCGGTTCGACCCCGATCTGCTGATCGTCTCCGCGGGGTTCGACGCGCACCGCCACGACCCGATCTCGCGGATGCGCGTCTCCTCGGAGGGGTACGCGATGATGACCGACCGAGTCCGGTCGGTCGCCGACAACGCCGACGCGGTCGAGGCCTACGTGCTGGAGGGCGGCTACGGGCTCGACACCCTCGCCGAAGGGGTCTCGATGGTTCACGAGACGTACGACGGTCGAACGCCGGTCACCGACGACGAGGAGCCGGACGCGAAGACGGAGTCGTTAGTGGCGGACCTGCGGGAGTTGCTCGACCTATAGGCGGCACCGACCGGCGATCCGGGACCCGACGGACGCGCCGATCAGGCGGCTTCGCTCGTCGGTTAGCGTCGACAGAAACGCCCGGAGCGGGGTTTGAACCACAATCGTTCCGCTCGTTTCGCTCGCGTCACTCTCTGATTCACACCCGCAGCGATCGATTTCGACGAACGGCTCGCTACGCTCGCCGTATTGTTCGGAGAAAACGCCCGGAGCGGGAGTTGAACCCGGAGGACTTCGTTCACTCCGTTCGCTCGTCCTCAGATTCAACTCCCTGCGAAACGATTCGTCGCCGCCGGTATCGACTCGCTGCGCTCGTCGATTGGCGGCGACAGAATACGCCCGGAGCGGGATTTGAACCCGCGTCACGACCGTGACAGGGTCGTATGATGGGCCACTACACCATCCGGGCAAACAGCGACAAAGCCCCGAAACGGGGGACGCCCGGAGCGGGATTTGAACCCGCGTCACGACCGTGACAGGGTCGTATGATGGGCCACTACACCATCCGGGCTTGTCGCAGTCATTCGTACCCCTGTCTGGCAAATAAGGCTTGTCATCGCCGGCGACGATGGGGACGGGTGACAGGGCGAGACGGCCGGCCGCGTCGCCGCTCGCGGCGGTAGCCTTTTGTATAATACCCGCATGAGTGTGAGTATCGCACGCCCCCGTCGTCGTGAGCCGCGCGCGGCGGAGCCGGTTGGCAAGTCTTATGTCGCTGGCGCATATAGCGATCTGTAGTATCTCGTGATAGCTTCTTTCAATAACCACCACCCATGGTAGACGTAAGCCAACACGAACTCGTCCCGGACCACGTCCTCCTCGACGACGACGAGGTCGACGAAGTCCTGGCGGAGTACGACGTGAAACGGACGAACCTACCGAAGATCAAACGCACGGATCCCGCGATCCCCGACGAGGCCGAGGTCGGCGACGTGGTGAAGATCGTTCGAAACTCCCGCACGACGGAGGAAGCGGTCGTGTACCGATTAGTCGTCTCATGAACAGGCAAGACCGACGCGTGGTTTCACGCGAGTACTTCTCCGACGAACGGCTGGCCGAACACCACTTCCGATCGTTCAACAACTTCCTCGACCGCGGCATGCAGGAAGTCGTCGACGAGAAGGAGACGATCGAGACCGACATCGGTGACAAGGAGGGCCAAGAGCCCGTCTACGTCGAACTCGGCGACGTGCGGATGGTCACCCCGCGCGTTCGCGAGGCCGACGGCTCGGAGGAGCTGCTGTACCCGCAGGAGGCCCGCCTGCGGAACATCACCTACTCGGCGCCCGTCTTCATGGAGATGTCCATCGTTCGCGGCGGCGAAGACGAGCCCGAACAGGTCGTCGACACCACCGAGACGAAGGTCGGCCGGATGCCGATCATGGTCGGCTCGGACAAGTGTAACATGGCCGGCTTCTCGGACGAGGAGCTCATCGACATCGGCGAGGACCCCGTCGACCCCGGCGGTTACTTCATCGTCAACGGCTCCGAGCGCGTGCTGATGACCTCGGAGGACCTCGCGCCGAACAAGATCCTCGCGGAGTACGACTCGAAGTACGGCGACGAGATCCAGGTCGCGAAGACGTTCTCCCAGCGCCGCGGCTACCGCGCGCTGGTGCTGTGCGAGCGCAACCGCGAGGGGCTGCTCGAAGTGTCGTTCCCGTCCGTCTCGGGCTCGATCGACTTCGTGACCCTCGTCCGCGCGCTCGGACTGGAGTCGGACGAGGAGATCGTCCACCGCGTCTCGGACGACCCCGAGATCGTGAAGTTCATGCTGGAGAACTTGGAGGAGGCGGAGGTGCAGACGACCGAGGAGGCCATCGAGACCCTCGGCGAGCGCGTCGCCTCCGGCCAGGGGAAGAACTACCAGCTCAAGCGGGCGAACTACGTCATCGACCGCTACCTCCTGCCGCACCTCCACGAGGAGGGCGTCGAGGAGGAGGACGTCCGGATCAACAAGGCGTACTACCTCTGCCGGATGGCCGAGGCGTGTTTCGAGCTCGCCTTGAACCGCCGCGAGTCCGACGACAAGGACCACTACGCCAACAAGCGCCTGAAGGTCTCCGGCGACCTGATGCGCGACCTGTTCCGGACCGCCCTGAACAAGCTGGCGCGCGACGTGAAGTACCAGCTGGAGCGCGCGAACATGCGGAACCGGCAGCTCACGGTCAACACGGTCGTTCGCTCGGACGTGCTGACCGAGCGGCTCGAACACCCGATCGCGACCGGGAACTGGGTGGGCGGTCGCTCGGGCGTCTCCCAGCTCGTCGACCGGACGGACTACATGGGCGTGCTCTCGCACCTGCGGCGCCTGCGCTCGCCGCTGTCGCGGTCGCAGCCGCACTTCGAGGCGCGGGACCTCCACGCGACCCAGTGGGGTCGCATCTGTCCCTCCGAGACGCCGGAGGGGCCGAACTGCGGGCTCGTGAAGAACTTCGCGCAGTCGATGGAGCTGTCGCAGACGGTCGAGGACGAACAGGGGCTGAAACGAGAACTGGCGTCGATGGGTGTCGAGGGGATCCCCGGCATCGAGGGCGTCGAACGACAGACGGCGGACGACTAATATGGCTCAGGCAGAACGCGAAGCGAAGGTGTACGTCAACGGGAGCCTCGTCGGGACCCATCCGGACCCCGAGGCCCTCGCCGAACAGATCCGCGAGGCGCGCCGCCGTGGCGATGTCTCCGACATGGTGAACGTCTCGGTCAGGGACCGGACCCAAGAAGTGATCGTCAACGCGGACGCGGGGCGGGCCCGCCGGCCGCTGATCGTCGTCGAGAACGGCGAGCCGCTGCTCGGCGACGAGGAGATCGAGGCGCTCGAGCGCGGCGACATCGAGTTCGAGGACCTCATCGACCGCGGCTACGTCGAGTTCATCGACGCCGAGGAGGAGGAGGACATCCTCGTCGCCGTCGACGAGGAGGACGTGACCGAGGACCACACGCACCTCGAGATCGACCCGCAGCTCGTGTTCGGTATCGGCGCGGGGATGATCCCGTACCCCGAGCACAACGCGAGCCCGCGCATCACGATGGGCGCGGGGATGATGAAGCAGTCGCTCGGGCTTCCCTCCGCCAACTACCGGATCCGGCCTGACACGCGTCAGCACCTGCTGCACTACCCGCAGCTGGCGATGGTGAAGACGCAGACGTCCGACCAGATCAGCTTCGACAAGCGGCCGGCGGCGCAGAACTTCGTCGTCGCCGTGATGTCCTACGAGGGGTTCAACATCGAGGACGCGCTGGTGATGAACCAGGGCTCCGTCGACCGCGCGCTCACCCGCTCGCACTTCTTCCGGACCTACGAGGGCGAGGAGCGCCGGTACCCCGGCGGTCAAGAGGACCGCTTCGAGATCCCCGACCAGGACGTCCGCGGCGCGCGCGGCGAGGAGGCGTACACCCACCTCGACGAGGACGGCCTGGTCAACCCCGAGACGAAGGTGGACGAGTCCTCGGTACTCCTGGGCAAGACCAGCCCGCCGCGCTTCCTGGAGGAGCCCGACGACATGGGCGGGCTCTCCCCGCAGAAGCGCCGGGAGACCTCGGTCACGATGCGCTCGGGCGAGTCGGGCGTCGTCGACACCGTGACGCTGATGGAGGGCGAGGACGGCTCCAAGCTCTCGAAGGTGAAGGTTCGCGACCAGCGCGTCCCCGAGCTGGGCGACAAGTTCGCGTCCCGCCACGGCCAGAAGGGCGTCGTCGGCCACCTCGCTCCGCAGGAGGACATGCCGTTCACCGAGGAGGGGGTCGTCCCCGACCTCGTGATGAACCCGCACGCCCTGCCGTCCCGGATGACGGTCGGCCACGTGCTGGAGATGCTCGGCGGCAAGGTCGGTTCGCTCCGCGGCTCGCGGGTCGACGGCACGCCGTTCCAGGGCGAAGACGAGGAGGAGCTCCGCGAGGGGCTCGAGGAACACGGATTCAAGTCCTCCGGCAAGGAGGTCATGTACTCCGGCGTCACCGGCGAGAAGATCGACGCGGAGATCTTCGTCGGGACGATCTTCTACCACAAGCTGTACCACATGGTGTCGAACAAGCTCCACGCTCGCTCGCGCGGGCCGGTCCAGGTGCTCACGCGCCAGCCGACCGAGGGGCGCGCCCGCGAGGGCGGCCTGCGCGTCGGTGAGATGGAGCGCGACACGATCATCGGCCACGGCGCGTCGATGGTGCTCAACGAGCGGCTGTTAGAGTCGTCCGACGCCGAGACGGTCCACGTCTCCGCGGAGACGGGGCTCGTCGCCGTCGAGGACCGCGAACAGCGCCGGGTGTACGACCCGGTCACGGGCGACGAGGACGACATCCACGAGCTCGAAGTGAGCTACGCGTTCAAGCTCCTGCTCGACGAGATGATCGCCCTGGGAATCCGACCGAAGCTCGAACTGGAGGACGCTATTTAAATGTCAATGCAAACACCGAAAGTGCTCGGCGGCATCGACTTCGGCCTCATGGACCCGGAAACGTACCGGGACATGTCGGCGACGAAGGTGATCACGGCCGACACGTACGACGACGACGGCTACCCGATCGACATGGGGCTGATGGACCCGCGGCTCGGCGTCATCGACCCCGGCCTGGAGTGCCGGACCTGCGGCTCCCACTCCGGCTCCTGTAACGGTCACTTCGGCCACATCGAGCTGGCCGCGCCCGTCATCCACGTGGGCTTCACGAAGCTCATCCGGCGCCTGCTCCGCTCGACGTGCCGCGAGTGCGGCCGACTCGCCCTGGACGAGGCGCAGCGCGACGAGTTCCGCGACCGCTACGAGCGGGCGAAGGAGCTCGGCGACGACGAGCACGACGTGCTGAAGGCCGCCGTCCGGCAGGCCCGGAAGGCGTCGACGTGCCCGTTCTGCGGCGAGCCGCAGGCGGACATCAAACACGAGAAGCCGACCACCTACTACGAGGTGCAGGACGTGCTCTCGGGCGACTACTCCGAGCGGATCGCGGCCGCGATGCAGCCCGACGAGGAGGAGGACGACCCGGGGACCTCCCCGCAGGAGCTCGCCGAGAAGACCGACATCGCCTTAGACCGGATCAACGATATCATGGCCGGCGAGTTCCGCCCGCGCAAGGAGGACCGCCGGTCCATCGAGAAGGCGCTCGACGTCGACCTCACCGAGGAGGACATGAACAAGCTGATGCCCTCGGACATCCGCGACTGGTTCGAGGACATCCCGAACGAGGACTTAGAGGTCCTCGGCATCGACGCGGAGGACTCCCGGCCGGAGTGGATGATCCTAACGGTCCTCCCCGTCCCGCCGGTGACCACGCGCCCGTCCATCACGCTCGACAACGGCCAGCGCTCCGAAGACGACCTCACGCACAAGCTGGTCGACATCATCCGGATCAACCAGCGGTTCATGGAGAACCGCGAGGCGGGCGCCCCGCAGCTGATCATCGAGGACCTCTGGGAGCTGCTCCAGTACCACGTCACCACGTTCGTCGACAACGAGATCAGCGGGACCCCGCCGGCGAGACACCGCTCCGGCCGCCCCCTCAAGACGCTCAGCCAGCGGCTGAAGGGGAAGGAGGGCCGCTTCCGCGGCTCGCTGTCCGGGAAGCGCGTCAACTTCTCCGCTCGGACCGTCATCTCGCCGGACCCGACCCTCTCGCTGAACGAGGTCGGCGTGCCGGACCGCGTCGCCAAGGAGATGACGCAGACGCTCAACGTCACCGAGCGCAACGTCGAGGAGGCGCGCCAGTACGTCCGGAACGGCCCGGAGGCGCACCCCGGCGCGAACTACGTCCGACGACCTGACGGGCGTCGCCTGAAGGTGACCGAGAAGAACTGCGAGGAGCTCGCCGAGAAGGTGGAGGCCGACTGGGAGGTCAACCGGCACCTCGTCGACGGCGATATCGTGATCTTCAACCGGCAGCCCTCGCTGCACCGGATGTCCATCATGGCCCACGAGGTCGTGGTGATGCCGTACAAGACGTTCCGGCTCAACACCGTCGTCTGCCCGCCGTACAACGCCGACTTCGACGGCGACGAGATGAACATGCACGCGCTCCAGAACGAGGAGGCCCGCGCCGAGGCGCGCGTCCTCATGCGCGTGCAAGAACAGATCCTCTCGCCGCGGTTCGGCGGGAACATCATCGGCGCGATCCAGGACCACATCTCCGGGACGTACCTGCTCACGCACTCGAACCCCGAGTTCACCGAGACGCAGGCGCTCGACCTGCTCCGGGCGACGCGAGTGGACGAGCTCCCCGAGGCCGACGGCGTCGACGACGACGGCCGCGACTACTGGACCGGCCGGACGCTGTTCTCCGAGCTGCTGCCCGACGACCTCACGCTGCACTTCTCGTCGTCGACCGGCGACGACGTCGTCATCGAGAACGGCCAGCTGGTCGAGGGGACGATCGACGAGGACGCGGTCGGCGCCTTCGGCGGCGAAGTCGTCGACACCCTCACCAAGGAGTACGGCGAGACGCGCTCGCGCGTGTTCATCAACGAGATCGCGTCGCTCGCGATGCGCGCGATCATGCACTTCGGCTTCTCGATCGGGATCGACGACGAGTCGATCCCGCCGGAGGCCGAAGAGCAGGTCGACGACGCGATCGAGAGCGCGTACGACCGCGTCCAAGAGCTGATCGCGACGTACGAGGCCGGCGAGCTGGAGTCGCTGCCGGGCCGCGGCGTCGACGAGACCCTGGAGATGAAGATCATGCAGACGCTCGGAAAGGCCCGCGACTCGGCCGGGGAGATCGCCGACCAGCACTTCGGCGACGACAACCCGGCGGTCGTGATGGCCCGCTCCGGCGCGCGTGGCTCGATGCTGAACCTGACGCAGATGGCCGGCTCCGTCGGTCAGCAGGCGGTCCGCGGCGAGCGGATCAACCGCGGCTACGAGGACCGGACGCTCTCTCACTACAAGGAGAACGACCTCTCCGCGGAGGCGCACGGCTTCGTCGAGAACTCCTACCGCGGCGGGCTCACGCCCGAGGAGTTCTTCTTCCACGCGATGGGGGGCCGCGAGGGGCTGGTCGACACGGCGGTCCGGACCTCCAAGTCCGGCTACCTGCAGCGCCGCCTCATCAACGCGCTCTCCGAGCTGGAGGCGCAGTACGACGGCACGGTCCGAGACACCTCGGGCCGGATCGTCCAGTTCGAGTTCGGCGAGGACGGCACCTCGCCGGTGAAGGTGTCCTCCGGCGAGGGCGACGGCATCGACGTGGACGACATCGTCGACCGCGTCGTCGACTCCGAGTTCGACTCCGACGACGAGAAGGAGCGGTTCCTCGGCGAGCGCACGCCGCCGACGAACCTGTCGGAGCACGCCGGACCCGGCCTGAACAAGGCCTCGGGGGTGGAGTCGGATGACTGAGTACGACCACGTCACCGACGACATGGAGGCGGTCGTGGAGGCGACCGAGCTGCCCAGCCGCCTCAAAGACGAGGTGTACGAGGCGCTCGAGAAGAAGGGCGAAGAGACCGGCGAGATCACGGTCGAGCAGGCCACCGAGGTCGCGACGGGCGTCGAGAACCGCTACGTCGAGACGCGCGTGGACCCGCTCGACCCCGTCGGCACCGTCTCCGCGCAGTCGATCGGCGAGCCCGGAACGCAGATGACGATGAACACGTTCCACTACGCCGGCGTCGCGGAGATCGACGTCACGCAGGGGCTCCCCCGGCTCATCGAGCTGGTGGACGCCCGGAAGACGCCGGACACGCCGATGATGACCGTCCACCTCGAGGGCGAGTACGCGACGGACCGCGAGAAGGCCCACGAGGTCGTCTGGTCCATCGAGGCGACGCGCATCCTCGCGCTCGGCGACGTGTCGACGAACGTCGCCGACATGCTGGTGCGGATCGACCTGAACGACGACACCCTGCTCGAGCGGTGGCCGACCCACTCCGATCCCTCGGAGGTCGCCGAGATCATCGCCGAGACGATCGAGGACTCGCTCGGCGTCGACACCCGGCAGTCGGGCACCGTCATCGAGTTCGGCCCCGGAGAGCCGAGCTACCGCGAGCTGCTCCAGCTCGTCGAGCGGCTCCGGGAGATAGTGTTCAAAGGGATCGAAGAGATCGAGCGCGTCGTCATCCGGAAAGAGGAGATCGACGGCGACGAGGAGTTCGTCCTCTACACCGAGGGATCGGCGTTCGGCGACACTCTCGACATCGAGGGCGTCGACGCCTCGCGCACGACGTGTAACAACATCCACGAGATCTACCGCAACCTCGGCGTCGAGGCGGCCCGCGAGACGATCATCGACGAGACGAAGAACACGCTCGAAGAGCAGGGGCTCGACGACGTGAACGTCCGCCACCTGATGCTCGTGGCGGACATGATGACGACCAACGGCGAGATCGACTCGATCGGCCGCCACGGCATCTCGGGATCGAAGGACTCCGTGCTCGCGCGCGCGGCGTTCGAGGTGACGGTCAACCACCTGCTCGACGCCGCGATCCACGGCGAGTACGACGAGCTCGACGGCGTCATCGAGAACGTCATCGCCGGCAAGCCGATCTCGCTCGGCACCGGCGACGTCGACCTCCGGATGGGGTCACGCGTCGTGGGCGACGACTGATGTACGTCGAGCTCTCCGACGAGGCGCGGCGCTACATCGGTCGGTTCGACGAGCTGACCGGGGTCGCGCCGAAGGACTGCCTCGTGGAGGGCGACCGGCTCGTGTTCCTCGTGCCGGCCGGCGAGATGGCCGCCGCGATCGGACAGGCGGGCGAGACCGTCGAGGAGGCGGAGCGGCGGCTGGGCAAGTCGGTCGAGCTGGTGGAGGACGCGGACACGCCGGAGGCGTTCGTCTCGAGCGCGCTCGCGCCCGCGGCGGTCAACGCCGTGACCATCTCCGAGCAGAACGACCGCGTCGCGTACGTCGAGGTGCCGGAGCCGGACCGCGGCGTCGCCATCGGCGCCGACGGGACCAACATCGAGACGGCACGGACGCTGGCGAAGCGCCACCACGACATCGACGACGTGCAGCTGACGTAGGTCGCGATCCCGCGTCTAGCCGTCCGCGAACGTACGTTCCGTATCCGGGGATCCGCGCGCTTTTGACCGCGGCTCCGTTTTGTGACCCATGAACCGCAGACGCCTCCTCGCGAGCCTCGGGACCGCAGTCGCGGTCGGGAGCGCCGGCTGTTCCGACGACGACGGTGACGGGTCGGGCAACCCGACCGACGACGGGTCCGACCGCCCGTTCACCGACGCGAACTGGCGCGACGGCGACGCGCTCGCGCTCGACGCGCTCGCCGAGTCCCACGTCGACGCGTTCGTCGACGCGGGCGGCTTCACCCTGTTCTCGACGGCCGAGACGAGTCACGACGGCGACGCGGATCCGACGCCGTGGCTCCCGTCGCAGGTGTACGAATCGGGCTACGACCTCGAGAACGGTCGCCAGTACGTGAGACAGGAGCTGACGGAGACGGAAGAGCCGGACGTCACGGAGCTGTACATCGCCGGCGACGAACTGCTGTTCCGGCGGCAGACCGACGGCGAGACGCAGTACGACCGCCAGTCGGTGGACCGCTCGGAGGGCGACCTCGAAGAGGCGATGCGACAGGAGGCGCTGACGGGGATCCGCGTCGAGGGGGAGACGGAGACCGGCGAGACGCAGTACGAGGGACTGAACCGCTGGAACACGGCGAGCGACGGGGCGGGCGAAGTCCGCGGCGAGACGACCGCCCGGTTCACCGCCGACGGGTTCGACGGCGACCGGAACATCCCCGAGACCGTCGAGACCGCGTCCGCGACGGCGCACGTGTACGAAGCCGGCGTCGTCCCGCGGCTGGAACAGTCGTGGGCCGGCGGACACGACGGGGGAGAAGCGACCGTCGACATCGACATCGACTACCGCGATCCCGGGGCGGAGATCCCCGAACCCGACTGGGTCGCCGACGCCCGCGAGGCGACGAGCGAGTGATGACGACCGGCGGCGACGGCGACTCGCGGTCGGCGGCGAACGACGGGCGCTCGCGACGGCTTACCGTCTCAGCGGAGACGAGCGGCGGTCGTTTCGAATGCGCTCGTGGAGAGAAACACTCTCAGAACGGACGAGAGGTACCGCTCGGGCGATCTGAGGGCGTTTCGCCGCGTCGAAAGACGACGCTTAAGTAGCTCCGTTCGGAAGTAGACGTACGATGGCGAACGGCAAATACGCGGCCCGTAAGCTCAAACAGGACCGGCAGAAGCGCCGCTGGTCCGACTCCGAGTACGCTCGGCGAGAGCGCGGGCTCAAGAAGAAGTCCGACCCCCTCGAGGGCGCCCCACAGGCTCGCGGGATCGTCCTGGAGAAGGTCGGAATCGAAGCAAAGCAGCCGAACTCGGCGATCCGAAAGTGCGTCCGCGTCCAGCTCATCAAGAACGGGAAGCAGGTCACCGCGTTCTGTCCCGGTGACGGCGCCATCTCGTTCATCGACGAGCACGACGAGGTCACGATCGCCGGGATCGGCGGGGCTAAGGGTCGCGCGATGGGCGACCTCTCCGGTGTCAACTACAAAGTCGAGAAGGTCAACGGCGTCTCCATGATCGAACTGGTTCGCGGAAACGCGGAGAAGCCCGTCAGATGAGCGGCGAGGAGACCGAGGCGCCGTCCGACGAGGACGTCGCCGCCGACGAACCGGATCCGGACGCGCCCGCGTCCAGCGAGGCCGCCAACGAGAACGCCAAGCTGTTCGGCGTCTGGGACGTCACCGAGATCGCCTACGAGGACCCCTCGACGAAACGCTACATGACCGTGACGCCCATCGCCCACACGATGGGGCGCCACGCGTCGAAGCAGTTCAAGAAGTCCGAGATCTCCCTGGTCGAGCGGCTGATCAACCGCCTGATGCAGACCGACGAGAACACGGGCAAGAAGCAGCAGGCGACGCGGATCGTCCGCGACGCCTTCGACATCGTCCACGAACGGACCGAGGAGAACCCGGTGCAGGTCCTCGTTCGCGCGGTCGAGAACGCCGCGCCGCGGGAGGAGACCGTCCGCCTGAAGTACGGCGGCATCTCCGTCCCCAAGGCGGTCGACGTCGCGCCCCAGCGCCGCGTCGACCAAGCGCTGCTGTTCATCTCTGACGGCGTCGCCAGCGCGACGTACAAGTCGAGCACCGCCGCCGCCGAGGCGCTCGCCAACGAGCTTACGACCGCTGCCGACTACGACGCCGACCGCTCCTACTCCATCTCGCAGAAAGAGGAGCGCGAGCGCGTCGCCGCCGCGGCCCGCTAACGAGGCGGACCTCGGCGAGCCGACCGGCGCCGAGCGATTCTCTCTCCGCGCCCCCCGAGCGACGGCCTCGTCCGGACCGCGAAGGCTCTGACTCCTGACTCCCGCCGCCTCGTGTCACAGGTCCCGGCGAGCCTGCGGGTCTGGCAATATTTACTTGTGGGTCCTCCAGAAACACGCTCGCCGTATGGCAAACGCGCTGATGCAGTCCTGGCGGCGGTACCGCGAGGTACCGATCGTGTATCGCATCGGACTGGCGTTCGTGCTCGGTTCGGTGTTCGGGCTCGTCGTGGGGCAGCCGGCGACGGTGCTCCAGCCGCTCGGCGACCTGTTCGTGAACCTGCTGAGCATGCTGATCGTCCCGATCGTCGTGTTCACGCTGCTGATGGGGGCGCGGCGGCTCTCGCCGAGCAACCTCGGGAAGATCGGCGGGCAGGTGGTCGGGTTGTACGCGCTCACCTCGGCCGCGGCGGTCGGGTTCGGACTGCTAGTCGCGAACCTCATCGATCCGGGAGCCAACCTCGAACTGGGCGACGCGGAAGCACAGACCGCAGAGGCGCCCGACATCGTCGAGGTGCTCCTCGGGATCGTTCCCGAGAACCCGATCGGCGCGATGGCGGCCGGGGACATTCTCCCGACGATCTTCTTCGTCATCGTGTTCGGACTCGCGCTGGCGCTCGTCGAGCAGTCCACCGACTCGGCCGACATCCGCGAGGGCGTCGAATCGTTCTACAACTTGGCTGAGGCGGGCGCAGAGGCGATGTTCAAGGTTGTCTGGGGCGTGATGGAGTACGGCGTGATCGGCGTGTTCGCGTTGATGGCGGCGGTGTTCGGGGAAGCCGGCGTCGACGCGATCGTCCCGTTCGCCCTGCTTATCGCCACACTAGCGATCGCCGTCGCCGCGCACATCGCGGTCGTCCACCTCGGGGTCATCGTGCGGCTGCTCGCCGGACAGTCGCCAACAGCCTTTCTCGCCGGGGGACGCGACGCGCTGATCACCGCGCTGTCGATCCGCTCGTCGAGTGGGACGCTTCCGGTGACGATGGCGAACGCCGAGGACAACTTCCACATCGACGAAGGGGTCTACAGCTTCTCGTTGCCGCTTGGCGCGACGATCAACATGGACGGCACCGCCCTCTACCAGGGCGTGGCCGCGGTCTTCGCCGCGAATCTCGTCGGCGTACAACTGTCCATCGCCGAACAGGTGACCGTCGTCCTCGTGGCGGTGCTGGCGAGCGTCGGGGCGGCGGGCGTGCCGGGGACCGGGCTCATCATGTTGACGCTCGTGTTGACGCAGCTCGGACTGCCGCTCGAAGTCGTCGGGTTCGTCGCCGGCGTCGACCCGATCCTGGATCGGCTGCGGACGATGACCAACATCAGCGGCGATCTGGCGGTCACCACGATCGTCGCGAAGTGGAACGACGCGGTCGACTTCACGCGGGGCGCGTGGGTCGGGAAGAGCGATGACCTCGGCGTCGCCGCCGGCGACGATTAAAAACGGAGTAAGCTGGGACGATCGGCGTCGGCGGTCGCCTCAGTCGTCGGCCGGCGCCGCGCCGGAGCCGTCGTCGACGTGCTGCTGTTTGACCCACGAGAGCTTGCCGCCGGCGGCGAGGATGTCGCGCTCGCGCTCGGAGGCGTCGAGGTCGGCGGTGAACTCCCACTCGCCGTTGACGCTCACGGTGAACTCCTCCTGCCCGGAGGAGACGCCCGCGGGCACGTCGTCGACGATCTCGAGGTCGTCGCCCTGCTCGATCTCCTCGTACGTCTCCGCGTCGATCGCCAGCGGGACGATGCCGAAGTTGAACAGGTTCGCCTTGTGGATACGGGCGAAGCTCTGCGCGAAGACCGCCTCGATGCCGAGGTACATCGGACAGAGGGCGGCGTGCTCGCGGGAAGAGCCCTGCCCGTAGTTCTCGCCGGCGACGAGGACGCCCCCGTCGGCGTCGAGCGCGCGCTGCGCGAACGTGTCGTCGACGCGCGAGAGCGTGAACTCGGAGAGCTTCTCGATGTTCGAGCGGAACTTCAGGATGTCCGCCGTCGCCGGGATGATGTGGTCGGTGGTGATGTTGTCCTCCATCTTGAGGAGCGCCTCACCGCCGTCCACGTCGATCCCGTCCTTGAGCGGCACGTCGCCGATGTTCGGGCCCTTGACGAGACCGTCGTCGATCGCCTCGTCGGGCGAGATGATGTCGGAGTCGGACTCACCCATGCCGGGGCCGTACTTCGTTCCCATTTCCAGGCCGGGCTCCTCGAGGTCGCCGAGGTCGTCCGCGAGGTCGCGCGGGTCGACGATCTCGCCGGTGATGGCCGCCGCGGTGGCGACCTCGGGCGAGCAGAGGAAGACGGAGTCGTCCTCGATGCCCGAGCGGCCCTCGAAGTTGCGGTTGAAGGTGCGCAGCGAGACGGAGTCGGAGGCGGGCACGTGACCGATGCCGATACACGCGCCGCAGGTCGCCTCGGAGAAGTTGACGCCGGCCGCCATCATCTCCGCGGTCCAGCCCTCGCGGGCCAGCATCTCGGACGCCTGCTTGGAGCCGGGCGCGACGATCATCTCGGTGCTCTTGGACACCTCGCGTCCCTCCAGCATCTTCGCGCTGGGGAGGATGTCCTCGTAGGCGCCGTTGGTACAGGAGCCGATGATGACCTGCTCGACGTCGGTGCCCTCGTACTCGCTGACGGGGGCGACGTTGTCGGGCATCGACGGGGCGGCGACGAGCGGTTCGAGGTCGGAGAGGTCGACCTCGATCGTCTCCGCGTACTCCGCGTCGTCGTCGGGCTGGAGGTCGACGTACTCCTCTTCGCGGTCCTGACGGGAGAGCCAGTCTTTCGTCTTCTCGTCGGTCGCGAAAATGGAGGAGGTGGCGCCGAGCTCGGTGCCGAGGTTGGTGATCGTGGTCCGCTCGGGGATCGAGAGGTTCTCGGCGCCAGGGCCGGTGTACTCGAAGATCTTGCCGACGCCGCCCTTGACCGTCAGATCGCCGAGGAGGTGGAGCGCGATGTCCTTCGCGGTCGCCCACTCGGGGAGCTCGCCCTCGAGGTGGACGTTGACGACCTCGGGCATCTCGACGTAGTAGGGGCCGCCGCCCATCGCGACGGCGATGTCGAGCCCGCCGGCGCCGATCGCGAGCTGGCCGAGCCCGCCGGGGGTCGGCGTGTGCGAGTCGGAGCCGAGCAGCGTCTTGCCGGGCGCCGCGAAGTTCTCCTTGTGGACCTGGTGGCAGATGCCGTTGCCGGGCCGCGAGAAGTAGGCCCCGTACGTGCCGGCCGCGGAGCGGAGGAACCGGTGGTCGTCGGTGTTCTTGAAGTCGAACTGGTACGTCTGGTGATCGCAGTACTGCGCGGCGAGCTCCGTCTGGATCTCGTCCATCTCCAGCGCCTCGAACTGGAGCCACACCATCGTCCCCGTCGTGTCCTGCGTCAGCACTTGGTCGATCTCGATGCCGATCTCCTCGCCGGGCGTCAGCTCGCCCTCGACGAGGTGGTCACCGAGGATCTTCTCCGTAATCGTTTGTCCCATATCATCCGCACGTCGCTCTCCCGTGGATATAAAACCCGCGAGTTTCCCGAAAGATCGACCGTGTAGGATCCGTCTGACCGGCAATTCTTGGCGGGAGATCGGCGGGATACCGTTCCCCGTGAGAGCGGTATCCGTAACCAGTTTATAAGGCTCATAAAGGCCGTTATCGGCCGAACTATCTGGATCCCACGTCGGCGGCGACTGGGCCGGGCCGCGTCGCGACCGGGTGCGACACCGTTTAGTCTCGCCCGCGGATTCGGTCGGGCATGTTCGACTCGGGAGCGACGGTCGCGGCGGCGCTGGAAGCCGGCGACGCCGACCTCGACGACGCGCAGCGACAGCCGAACGGCGTCGACCTCACGGTCGGAGAGGTCTTCCAGCAGACGGCGCCCGGACGGATCGGCCGCGACGGGAAACGCGTCGGCGAGCGTGAGCCGGTACCGCTCGAAGACGGCGTCTACCGGCTGGAGCCGGGAACGTACGTGGTCCGGTACGGGGAGCCGGTGCGGATACCGAGCGAGCGGGTCGGGTTCGTGCTCCCGCGGTCGACGCTGCTGCGAAACTCCTGTACCCTCGACACCGCCGTCTGGGACGCCGGCTACGAGGGCGTCGGCGAGGGCCGCCTCGACGTGGGCCACGCTCTCGAGATCGAGCCCGGCGCGCGGATCGCCCAGTTGGTTCTCGCCGCCGCCGATCACGACGGAGCGTACGAGGGGTCGTATCAGGGGGAAAATCTCTGAGAGCGTCGGGGGAGGACCGCTGAGAATATCAGGGGAGGACCGCTGAAAAACGGGCGCGGAGTCGGCGACGCTCGCACGCGCCGGGGGCGCGGCCGCGGAAGACGGTCTTCGCTCGCCGACATGAGGCCGTCGCTCGCCGACATGAGGCCGTCGCTCATCGATACGAAAGGACGAACGGCACGCCCGTGCCGGGAAAAGGTGGCACAGGCGTGCCGTTCAGTAGGTCCCCGCTGACGCTTCGGCCCTCCAAGCGAAGCGTCAACCGAGATAAGCAGTGGAACGCACTTAAGGGTAGCGGGGGCGGCAGGGCTATCGGATTCGGATCCAGTGAAGTCGACAGGAGAATCGGCCGACACGAGCGACCTACCGCCTCGCCGGATGGTCGTCGCGGAGCCGGGACTGCCCCTCGCCGAGCAGCCGCTCGCGGAGGGTGCCGTCGCCGCGGGGAGCGTCGCCGGCGTCGTCCGGGTCCGGAACGAGTCCGCGCTCGCGGAGCTCCGGGACGACGAGGTCAACGAAGTCCGTCAGCGAGTCGGGGCGGACGACCTCTTTGACGTTGAATCCGTGGACGCCGACCTCCTCGTGCCAGTACGCCAACTCGTCGGCGACCACCTCGGGGGTACCGACGATCGTCGGTGAAGTGGTGCCGAGCCCGCAGAACTCCGCGACCTCGCGGACCGTCCACTCGCGGTCCGGCTGCGCCTTCGTGAACGCGTTCATCGTCCCCTGTATCGCGTCCGTCTCGATGTGCTCGACCTTCTGGTCGGGGTCGAGCTCCGAAAGGTCCATGTCGAGGAAGCCGGAGAGGAGCGCGAGCGTCGCCTCGACGTCGACGTGGCGCGTGTACTCCTCGTGCTTCGCCTCCGCTATCGCCTGCGTCTCGCCGACGACAGGGACGACGCCGATGAAGAACTTCAGGCTCTCGGGGTCGCGGCCGTGGTCGGCCGCGCGCGATTTCACGTCGGCCATATACTCGCGAACGCCCTCCTCGGTCGGCTGGCTGGCGAAGACGGCCTCGGCGTTCGCGGCCGCGAACTCCCGGCCACGGTCGGAGGAGCCGGCCTGATACACGACCGGGGTCCGCTGCGGCGAGGGCTCGCAGCCGTGGGGGCCGGGCACGGAGAAGTGCTCCCCCTCGTGGGCGATCGCAGACACCTTCTCGGGGTCGGTGTAGCGCCCGGCCTCGCGGTCGACCTCGACCGCGTCGTCGTCCCACGACTCCTCCCACAGCTTGTAGCAGACGTCGAGGAACTCGTCGGCGCGGTCGTAACGCGTCTGCTTGTCCATCCGCTCCGAGAGCCCGAGGTTTTCGGCGGCCGACTGGAGGTAGGAGGTGACGACGTTGATCGCGATCCGCCCGTCGGTGAGGTGATCGAGCGTGGAGAACTCCCGCGCGAGCTGGTAGGGATGGGTGTACGTCGTCGACCGCGTCACGGCGAACCCGAGGTCGTCGGTGACCTCCGCCATCGCGGGGACGACGAGCTGCGGGTCGCTCGCGGGCGTCTGGACCCCCTTCTCGACGGCCGTGTGCCGGTCGTCGCCGTACACGTCGTAGATCCCGCGCACGTCCGCGAAGAACACCGCGTCGAACCCGCCGCGCTCGGCGGTCCGGGCGACCTCGGTCCAGTACTCCCGGTCCGCGTACTCCGGCGACCGGTCGCCGGGGAAGGTCCACGACCCCGGCGAGACGTGCTCGACGGAGGCCATGGTAAAGAGGTTGAGATGCAGGTGGTCGGGCATGGACGCGGATACGGGAGGCCCCGGTAATACCCCACAGAAAGGGGCGTCACTTGTCGGCGTCGCGGACGCGGGGAGCGGCGGCGGTGAGCCCGACGGGGCGGGACGACCGTGCGGAGGGGAAGCGGCCTACGGAGACGCCGTCTCCGGCGAGGAGACGTACGCGGCGAAGTCGGAGGTCGTGATGATCCCGATGGGCGTGTCGCCGTCGACGACGGGCACGTGGTGGAACCCGTGCTCGACCATGACCGCGGCGATCACGGAGACGGAGTCCTGCGCGCTCGCCGTGATGGGATCGCGCGTCATGTACCGCTCGACGGTCGTCTCCGCCTTCGGCTGGCTCTTCGCGACGATGTCGACGAAGTCGGTCGTGGTGAGGATGCCGACTAGGGCGCCGTCGTCGTCGACGACCAGCGCCGAGCTGATGTCGTTGTCGAGCAGCACGGCGGCCGCGTCCTCGACCAGCGTGTCCGGCGTTACCGTGTGGAGCTCGCTCGTCATCAACCGCGCGACGAACACGTCTTCGATGTCGTCCATACGTGTGAGTCCGTCGCTCGGGGTATAAGGATTCCCACAACGATCGTCCGCGACGGCTACAGGAACCGCGAGAGCCCCGACTGTCTGCGCGGCCCGTCGCCCCCGGGGTCGGCCGCCCACGCGGTCCGTTCGTCGCGGAGCCCGTCGCGGTCGACCGCCGGCGGGTCGGCGGGGTCGTACGCGTCACAGCCCGCGCCGCAGTCGCGACCCGGGTCCACCACTCGGTCGAACCGCTCGCAGTACGGGCGGCCGTCGGCGGTCCCCGTCGCGTGCGCGCATCCCGGGGGCGCCGGACGCCACCCCTTTCCGTACGCGCGCTCCGCGATCCGGCGCCGCTTGCGGGCCAACGCGTCCGGGCCGGCGAGCGCCACGTCGGTCCGGAGCGACCGCTCGTCGCGGATCTCGACGCCGGGCGCATCGGGGTCGAGGGGGGACGGCTCGCGGACCACCTCGCGCTCGCCCGTCTCCGGGTCGAACCGCCAGACGCCGACCGGGTCGGGGATCCGGTTCAAGTGCGCGCGGGTGACGTACGAGGCGGTGGCGAGAATCGCCTCGTCGAACAGGCCGAGCGCGACGTCGTACCGCAGTTGGGCCGCCAGATCGCCCGGCGTCCCGAGGTCGGGCTTGTTCTCGATCGCGGTCAGGGAGCCGATCCAGTCGTCGGGGTATCTGGCGGTCGCGCGCACGACCGGGCGCCCGTCGCGGCGCTCGCGTTCGAGGTAGCCGACCTCGGCCGCGCGTTCGACGACCGCCGCCGCCCGGTCCGGCGGGAGGTCGAACGCCTCGGTCACGGGGACCGCCTCCCCGGGCCCGACCGCCGCCTCGATCGCGGGGTCCGGGATCCGCTCGGGCGCGATCGCCGCCCGCCGATCGAACTCCGGTCCGGGTTCCAGCACGCAGACGTCGACGATCCGGCCGCCGGGGTTCGTGACCCCCGCGCCGAGCTGGCGGGCGACGACCTGGTCCGTCGATTCGAGCGCGGCGCACAGGGCCAGCTCGAACCGGAACTCCATGAAAGAGGTGAGGGGCGCCGGCGAGTAAAGCGCGTCGGCGCGGGCAGGGTTCGACCACGGCGAGCGGCAGGGGAGACGGGACCGCAACGGGAAGGCGGGACCGCGACGGGAGCGGCGGGGAAACGGGACCGCGCCGCCGCGGTCGAAACCGGTATTCCCGGCCGGCGCCAACGTCGACCATGCGCCGGGTCACCCGGAACCTCCTCGTCGCCATTGCGCTGGTCATCGTCGCCCTGCTCGCGTTGGGGGCCCTGCCGAGCTACCTCGGCAGCGGCGATCCCTACTACCTGACCGCCGAGCCGATCGAGACCGACGGGCCGGCCGTGGACGCGAACAACGTCTCGGAGCGCCGGTGGCCGTTCCTGACGAGCGCGCTCGCGAGCGACGACGGTCGCTCCGACCCGTACCGGGCCGACGCGTACGGGATCAAGAAGTGGTTCACCCACACGCCGTTCGACGAGGTGGACGCGCTCGCGCGACAGACCCCAGAGGCCGCGACCGGCGACGCGGTCCGCGTGCGGTACGAGGGGACGGTTTATCGCGTGGAGGTGGTTCGCCCGTGAGCGACGACGGTGAGCGCGCGAGCGACGAGGGCGACGCGCCCCGCCGCAACGACTCGGGCCGCGACGACGCGCCCGCCGCCGACCTCCGCGACCTCCCGGCCTTTTCCGACGGTCGCAACCACTCGCTGCCGGGCGAGCCGGAGTGGCCGGTACGGGAGGTCGCCGTCGAGTACGACCCCGGCTGGTTCGTCGGGGGGTACGACCGCGTCGAGCAGCCGGACGGCTCGGAGAAGAAGTACTACTGGGCGGAGCTGTCGCCGGCGACGGTCGTGATCGCGGTCGCCGACGGCGACGTGCTGTTCGTCGAGCAGTACCGCCCGACCGTGCGGAACACCCAGCTGGAGCTGCCCGCCGGGATCGTCGAGCGCGGCGAGTCGTACACCGCGGCCGGGGCGCGCGAGCTCGCCGAGGAGACCGGCTTCGAGCCCTCGTCGACGTCGCTGTTACAGGAGGTGTGGTGCTCGACGGGCGTGCTCCGGCACACGCGCGGGTACGTGTTCGCCGAGGGGCTGGAGCCGGTCGACGTCGACCACGACAGCAACGAGTTCCTCTCGCCGCGCGCGGTCCCGATCGAGGAGGCGCTGGAGGTCGCACGCGACCCGCCGACGAACGACGCGACGCTGGAGGGGCTGCTGCTCGCCGAGCGGGAGGGACTGCTGTAGGGGGAGACCGAATTTCGACGACGACGAGGGAGCGTGCGGCCCCGGAGCGAAGGCGACGAAACCCGACGAACGTCCAGTTCACGGGCGAGAAGCGGGGATATTAGTCGTCTCGGCCCCTGTCTATTACCATGAGTCAGACCTCGAAGCAGTCGGTGTTGCTGTCGGACGACCCGCCGCTCGACCTCCGTCTCTCGGAGTCGGAGCTGGAGGCGACCCGCGAGCGCGTCGTCGCGTTCATCGGGGACGTCGTCGACGACGCGGGCGCGGAGGGCGCCGTCCTCGGCCTCTCGGGCGGAGTCGATTCGACGCTGACCGCCTACCTCGCCGTCGAGGCCCTCGGCGAGGACGGGCTCCACGGGATCACGATGCCCTCGGCGGTGAACGACCCGGACGTGATGACCGACGCCGAGCGCGTCGCCCACGAGCTCGGGATCGAGTACGACGTGGTCGAGATCCAGCCGATCGCGGAGTCTTTCTTCGACGCATTCCCGGAGGCCGCGGCCGATCAGACGGCGGCCGGGAACGTGTACGTCCGGACCCGCGCGGTCCTCAATTACCTCGTCGCCAACGCGGAGAACCGGGTCGTGCTCGGGACGGGGAACCGCGCGGAGGCGATGACCGGCTACTACACGAAGTACGGCGACCAGGCGGTCGACTGCAACCCGATCGGGAACCTCTACAAACAGCAGGTCCGGCAGCTGGCGGCGCACGTCGGCGTCCCGCGCGAGCTCGTGATGCAGGAGCCGACCGCGGGGATGTGGGAGGGCCAGACCGACGCGGAGGAGATTGGCCTCGACTACGACACCGTCGACGCGATCCTCGCCGTCCACGTCGACGGCGGGCTCTCCCGGGCGGCGACGGTCCGCGAGCTCGACGTGCCCGCCGAGGCCGTCGACCGCGTCGTCGAGCTCCACGATCGCAGCGCTCACAAGCGGTCGATGCCGCCGGCTCCGGAGCGGTAAGCGGCGTCAGCGGGGACGGCGAGGGCCGGAGCGGAGAGCGGGCCGAAGCGGAGAGTGGGCCGAAGCGGAGGGAGTCGGAACGGAGAGCGGGCCGTTCAGGCGTCGTGCGCCCGTTGTTTCGTGACCTCCGCGATACCGGCGTTGGCCGAGCAGTTCGGGCACGCGTGGATCCGGCCGCGCGCGTCCGAGAACACGCGGGCGAACCGGTCGGAGACGTGCGCGTCGCAGTGTTCACACGTGGGCATGGCAGGGGCTCCCCTCGTGTGAGGTGGCGTCGTGTATCATGGTGTTCTGTGCGTGTGAGAGTTGGTCACGAACACCTAAGTGGGCTTTCCGAACTCCGGCCCAAATTACGCCCAAAACTCCGGCCGGTCGCCGGGAGACGGGGGCGGTCAGAACGCTCGCAGGTCTTCGAGCACGGCTAGCGCGGAGCCGTCGTCAATGGCCCCGCGGGCGGCGTCGAGTCCCTCCTCGATCGAGTCGGCGTCCTCGCGGGCGTAGATCCGGAGCGCGGCGTTGACCGCGACCGCGTCGGCGAAGGCGTCGTCGCGCTCGCCGGACAGTACCTCCTCCGTGATCCGCGCGGAGTCGACGGCGACGTCGTCGACCGCGAGGTCCGCCTCTTCGAGGTCCATCCCGTACTCGGCGGTCTCGATCTCGAAGTCGTCGAACGACGCGCCCTCGCTGCCGGCCACGTCGCCGTCGGCCGCGTCCCACTCGGCGACCTTGGTGTAGCCGGGCCGCACGTCGTCGTACCCCTCCATGCCCTGGAACATCAGGACGCGGTCGAGGTCGTGGAACTCGCTCTCGACGAACGTGTCGACCACCTTCTTCGCGAACGCGAGGTGGTAGAAGGAGCCGAGGTGGACGGACGCGCCGGCGGGGTTCGCCAGCGTCTCGATCGTGTTGACGAACGTGCGGACCCCCATCATGTCCCGGCGGTCAAACAGGTCGTCGATCGCGGGGTTGAACGCGGGCTGGTAGTAGAAGCCGAAGCCGGTCTCGTCGACCATGTCGGCCGAGTCCGCGGGGGTCAACTCGGTGTGGACGCCGAGATCTTCCAAGACGTGCTTGTAGGCGTCCTGCTTCTGCGTGGGGACGCGGTCGCCCGAGTGGACGACGACGGGGGTGCCCGCGGCGGCCGCGACCGCCCCGGCCGCGACGCCGAGGATCGCGGAGCGCCCCTTGCCGTCGTAGTTGGCGCCGCAGTCGACGGGGTCGGCGTCGGGTTCGGCGTACTCGACGCGCTCGCACATCACGTCGACGTACGCGCCAAGTTCCTCGGGCGTGTTCCGCTTCCAGCGGTTCGCGAGCCAGAACGCCCCGAGCGTCGTCGGGTCGGGCTCGTCCGCGAGGATGCGTTCGAACGCCTCGGTCGCCTGTGCGCGCGTCAGGTCGTCGGCCGACTTGTGGCCGGAGCCGCAGACCTCGGTCATCAGCCGCTTGAGGGGCCAGTCGCCGAACTCCTGAGTCGCCTGAGCCATACGCGTCGTTCGGGTCCTCGGACGAAAAGTCCCTCGCTCGGCTCCCGTGCGGTGGGAACCGACCGGCCGAGATCGAACCCGGCGAGAGCGGCCCCGTCAAGTGCAGGCCCGGCGAGAGCGGACCCGGCGGGTGCAGGCCCGGCGAGTGCGCGCGAGCGACGAGCCCGCCGACGCGACCGTCTCTCTCCGGTTCCGTGGTACTGAATCACACACACTAAACCACCAATCGTTGTGTTTTCTCTTCTTACACTGTACATTCTAAGTACTCTATCGTCACTAGAGTTTGTAACACACCAAGGTAAGCGTTAGAGTTATATGTATGTCCATCCAGTAAAGAATTGTTCCCGATGACGTCCAAATCCGTGGCCACCGCACTCACGCTGTATCGCGCCCGCACCCTGACGCTCGAACAGGCCGCCACCGTCGGCGGCTGCTCGGCGGCGGAGTTGGAGGAGAGCGCCCGGGCGTTCGCGCCGGCGCCCGGAGCGGCCCCCGCTGACGACTGACTCCTCCGCGACGACCGACGGTTCCCGGAACCGCTGACCACCTCCGAAACCGGTAGGTACGCGCGGTCCCAACGGAACGCAATGAGTTTGGACGCCGATTGGCGGGCCGACATCGACTCGGTCGACGCCGTGCTCATCGACGAGTTCCAGAGCGACTTCCCCGTCGAGTCGCGCCCGTTCGAACGGGTCGCCGGCGAGATCGCGGCCGAGACGAGCGTCGACGTCGACGCCGCGGCGGTGCTCGACCGCGTCCGCGACCTCCGCGAGCGGGGGGTGTTCCGGCGGTTCGGCGCGGTGCTCAATCCGCCCGTCATCGGCTCGTCGACGCTGGCGGCGGTGCGGGCGCCCGACGAGCGGTTCGACGAGATCGCCGACGTGATCAACGGCTACCGGCAGGTGAACCACAACTATCGTCGCGACCACGAGTGGAACCAGTGGTTCGTCGTCACCGCGGGCTCCCGCGAGACGCGCGACGCGATCCTCGCGGAGATCGAGGATCGGACCGGCTGCGAGGTGCTGGCCCTCCCGATGCTGACAGACTACTACATCGACCTGGAGTTCCCCGTGGTGAACGGGGACCGGTTCGCGCGCGAGTCGCTCGACCACACGGCGGTCTCCGCCACCCGCATCTCGGAGGACGCCCGGGGCGACCTGACCGCGCTGGAGGCCGATCTCCTCCTGGCGATCCAAGACGGCTTCCCGCTGTCGGCGACCCCCTACGCCGACGTGGCGGCCGAGATCGACGCCCCCCTCGACGACGTCCTCGCGGCGGTCGATCGCCTCCTCGCGGACGGCTGTATCAAGCGGATCGGCTGCGTCGTCAACCACGTCGTCACCGGGTTCACGAACAACTGCATGGTCGTCTGGGACGTGCCCGACGACGAGCTCGACGAGCGCGGCGAGGCGGTCGGCAGCCTCCCGTACGTCACGCTCTGTTACCACCGCCCGCGCCGGCCCGAACAGGAGTGGGAGTACAACCTGTTCACGATGATCCACGGGCGCGAGGCCGAGGCGGTCGACGCGAAGATCGACGAGCTGGCGGCCGAGCACCTCCCGTTCGACCACGAGCGGCTCTACTCCACGGAGACGCTGAAACAGACCGGCGCGCAGTACGAGGACCTCGTCGCCGACGAAGAGGAGTGAGGAAGGGGTCTATCGGGGTTCAGTCGGTTCAGTCGTCGCCGAGCGACGGCGACGAGCCGTCCGTGTCGGTGCCGGGCGCGTCGCGGCCGCGGCCGCGGACGCCGGCGTCGAGCCCGCTCCCCGCGCCGAGCCGATCGAGCGCGTCCGCGCCGGCGACCGCGACGACGACGAAACCGACCTTCGAGACGACGTCGAGGTAGACGAACACGAGCATCTCCGTGGAGCCCGTCAGGAGCCCGAGCCCGGTGGGCGCGAGCACCCACACGACTGGGTACAGCGTCCAGAGGACGACCGTGATGTTCCGGAGCGTCCCGAAGACGGCGCGGACGCGGTCCCCCTCGGCCGACGCCGAGCGCGGGAGCGCGGCGAGCAGGCCGTAAACGAGCGCGGCGTACGCCGCCGCGGCGACGCCGAACAGGGCCCACGAGAGCGTGCCGGCGGTGACGACCGCGGCGGTCCCGCCGGCGATGATCACCACGTCGACCGCGATCAGCCCGGCGAGCAGCCGGCGCGACGGCCGCGCGAGCAGCCCGAGGTACAGGATCAGCAGCGGCGTCGTTATCAGCCAGTCGACGTAGCGGGCGACCTCGAGGTCGCCGCCGGGCGTCGACAGCACGCCGAAGCCGAGCGCCATCGCGAGGTACGCGAGCGCCGCGACCCCGGTGACGCCGGTGAGAGTGGCGTAGTACCGCGCGTGCGACTCGCCGGTCTCGGACGACCCCGTGAGCCACGCCCACAGCGGCGGGACCGTGCCCGCGCCCATCGCGAGGACGCCGAGCCACGCCCATATCGTCGTGTCGGCGATCATCTCGGGTCACCTCCCTCCCCGGCGGCGCCGTCGTCGGGCGCGCCGGACGAGAAGTCGAAGGCGGAGTCGTCTCCCCCGCCGTCGGTTCCGGGGTCGCCGCCGCCCGCCGTCCCGCCGTCGGAGACCGCCGTCGCCGTCGCGGGCTCCGGGCCCCCTCCGAGCGCGTCGTCGGCCGTGAACTCGAAGCCGCCGACGGCGTCGCGCAGGCTGCGGGCCCGGTCGGAGAGCGACTCGGCGGCGGTCTCGACCGCCCCGAGGGTCCGCTCCTGCTCGTCGACCGCGCCGGTGACGTCGCCGGCCGCGCCGGCGGTCTGCGCGCTGATCGCGGAGACGTCCTCGACGTGGCCGACGACCGCGTCCACGGAGTCGGCCTGCGTCTCCGTGGCGCGGGTGATCTCGGTCATGCTGGTGTCGGTGCGCTCGGAGGCCTCCGCGAGCCGTTCGAGCGCGTCGATCGACGTCTCGACGGTCTCGACGCCGGCGGAGATCCGCTCTTCGGTGCGCTCCATCGCGTTCGCGCCCGTCTCCGCGCGCTCCTGTACGGAGTGGATCCGCGCTTCGATCTCGCTCGCGGACTCCTGCGTCTCCTCGGCGAGCGCCTTCACCTCCTCGGCGACGACCGCGAAGCCGGCGCCCTCCGCGCCGGACCGGGCCGCCTCGATCGACGCGTTGAGCGCGAGCAGGTTCGTCTGCTCGGCGATCTCCGAGATGGTGTCGACGACCTCGCCGATCTCCTCGACCTCCGCGGCGAGCGCCTCGACCTCGGCGGTCGTCTCCGCGGTCGTCTCCTCGACCGCGTCCATCTCCGCGAGCGCCTCCTCCGCGGCCTCCCGTCCCTCCTCGCCGACCGCCGCGGCGTGCTCCGCGGTCTCGGCCACGTCGGTGACGGTGGAGGCGACCTCCTCGGCCGACGACGCGAGGTTCTCCGCCTCGTCGGTCGCCGCCTGGAGGTCGTCGCGCTGGGTGCGCGCCCCCTCGGCGATCTCCTCGACCGCCTCGCTCACGGTCCCGGTCGTCGCCCGCAGGCTCTCCGTGCGGTCGTCGACGGTGCCGGCGACGTCGGCGGTGTCCTCGGCGACCGTCGCGACCGACGCCACCGTCCCCTCCAGCTCGTCGGCCATCTCGTTGAAGGCGGCGCCGACCCGAGCCATCGCCTCGTTGTCGCTCTCGGTGTCGACGCGCTGGGTCAGGTCGCCGTCGGCGAGCGCCCGCATGGCCGACTCGTACTCGGTCGCCTTGCGCTCGACCGTCTCGGCTCGCTGCGTCGCCTCCCGGCGGGCCTCCTCGGCCTCCCGGCGGGCGGTCTCCGCGTCGTCGATCTCGGCGCGGAGCGAGCCGCGCATGGCGTCGAACGCCTCGAACAGCCGACCGATCTCGTCGGTCCGGCCGGTCTCGAGCGTCACGTCGAGGTCGCCCTCGGCCATCCGCTCCGCCTTCGTCGTGAGCTGGCGCAGCGAGATGACCGTGTTCGACCCGACCGTGACGCCGATGAGCGCGAGCCCGATCACCGTCAGCAGCGTCATCCCGATGAGGCCGGAGCGGATCTCCGCGCCGACCGCGCCGATTCCCTCCGTCCGGAGGTAGACGACGGCCCCGTACGTGACTGAGATCCCCGTGACGCCGATCAGCGACAACGCGAGCTTCGCGCCGTAGCTCGACCGGACGCCGGAGAACGGTCCCTCTTGCATGATGTATCGATCCACAGGGAAAGCATCAGGATAATAACTTGGGCAAAAATATCAATCATGAGAACCCTGCGGCGCGAAGTCGGTCGGAGACCCCGTCGACCGACGGGCGGCCCGACGCCGACCCGAGATCGAGGGGAACGAGGTGGACCGGTACGTTCACAGGGATTGCGCCCCCCGGGCAGGTATGTCCGACGCGTTCGATCGGCTCGGGTACGGGACGTACAAGCTGGCGGACGGCGAGGAGTGCGTCGCCGGGGTCGCCCACGCGGTCGAGACGGGGTACCGCCACGTCGACACCGCGCAGGGGTACGACAACGAGGCGTCGGTGTCGGCGGGGATCGACCGCACCGACGTCGATCGCGACGACCTGTTCGTCGCGACGAAGCTCTCGACGGACAACCTCTCGTACGACGACGCCACCGCGACCGCGCGGGTGAGCCGGGACCGGCTCGGCGTCGACTCGATCGACCTCCTGTACGTCCACTGGCCGATCAACACCTACGACCCCGACGAGACGCTGCCCGCCCTCGACGACCTCGTCGACGAGGGCGTCGCCGACCGGATCGGGCTCTCGAACTTCCGTCCCGACCAGCTCGAGGCGGCTATCGACCGGCTCGACCACGACGTGTTCGCCCACCAGGTCGAGTGCCACCCCCTGCTCCGCCAGCCGGAGCTTCGCGAGCTCGCGGTCGAGCACGGCCACTGGCTCGTCGCGTACTCGCCGATCGCGCGCAACCGAGTCGCCGACGTGGACGTCCTGCGAGATATCGCCGCGAAGCACGACGCGAGCCCGGCGCAGGTGAGCCTCGCCTGGCTGCTCTCGAAAGAGCGGGTCGCGCCGATCCCGAAGGCCGCGAGCGCCGATCACGTCGAGGCGAACTGGGCGGCGCGCGACCTCGACCTCGATCCCGTGGACGTCGAGCGGATCGACGCTCTCGACCGCGAGGATCGAGTCGTCGACTTCGACGAGGCGCCGTGGAATCACGGGTGACGGGAGGACCTCCCGGCCGGTTCGGTATATAGCCGTCCGGAGCCGATCCCACCGCTACGACCCTCTCATAGTCGGTTTTACGTCGGTTCCGGCCGACGCCAACACCGTGACCGACCCCGAGACCGATCCCGCCGGTCGGCCGGCGCTGCTCGCCGCGACGCCGAGCGCGGAGTGGGTCGCCGGATGGCTCCGCGCGCTCGCCCTGCTCGCCGGCGCGACGGCGCTGTTGCTCGCGCTGATCGCGTTCGAGCTCCTCGTTCGGCTCTGAGCGGGGCGCGGCGGTCGCGGCGGAATCGCCGCGGCGACGTCGCCGAGCCCCCGCCGTCGCCCGAGGCGGAACTGAACGCCGCGTCGCACCGAACCGCGACCCTGACGTCCCGTCCGTCGCGATTTCACTTCCGCTTTCGGGCGCGTTTTTAAAAGGCGTCGGGACGACGTGACGGGTATGGCCCAGTCCACGTTCGACGACGACGACCTGTTCGGGGAGGCGGCCGCGGAGACGCGCGCGGAGGTCGAAGAGCACCTCGCGGCCGCTCGGGCGGAGCTCCCCGACGCGGACGACGTGTGGGAGACGGACGCGGACAACGTGCTCGGCACCCTCAACGGGCTCAAATCCGCCCTAGACGTCGGCGACGCGATCGGCTCCGTCCGGTCGGCGAAGAAGGCGTACGTGCTCGGGGAGCGCGCCGACGCCTTCGAGGACGCCGACGATCTGAAAGCCGAGATCGAGGAGCTGGAGTCGCTCGTCGGCGACATCGAGAGCGCCGCCGAGGAGGTCGCCTCGCTCACCGGCACCGTCCCCGCGATCCGCGGGGCCCTGCAGGACGCGGCGGAGGCCGCCGAGGAAGGCGACGAGTAGGGTCCCCCGTTTTCACTCGGACTCCCGCTCGACGACCGCCGCCGCGAGCGACGCGAGCGCGTCGCTCGCGAGGCTCAGGAGCTCCTCGCCGCGCTCGGCGTCGCCGGCGGTCGGGTCGCCGACGATGCCGTTCTCGGTGAATTCGTCGGAGTCGTGCGCGAGGTTCACGCCCGAGACCCACTCGCCCCAGCGGTCGGCGGCGCCCTCGCCCGCGGCCGCGACGCGGTCCTCGCGGACGAGGTCGGGGTTCGTCGCGCGCAGCAGCGCCGTCTCCAGCGGGCCGGCGTGGCCCATGTCGGCCCCGTGCTCGCCGACCGCCTCGAACCACGTGAACGCGACGGCGTAGCCGTCGTGGGCGTCGTCCCGGGAGAATCGCCGGGCGACCTCCGCGAGCGCCGCCACGTTGCCGCCGTGGCCGTTGACGAACACGATCCGGTCGATCCCGTGGTGCGGCAGCGATTCGGCCGCCTCGCGGACGTACGCGCGAAAGGCGTCCGGCGAGACCCACATCGTCCCGTCGAAGGCGCGGTGCTCCTCGGCGACGCCGACGGGGATCGGCGGGGCGACCGCGACCTCGCCGGCGGTATCGCCGGGCCCCTCCGTCGCGTCTCCGTCCGCCGATTCGCCTTCCGTCTCCTCGTACGCCGCCGCCCCGGCCTCCGCGACCGCGACGGCGTCGAGCGTGTCGGTCCCGAGGGGCGCGTGGGGGCCGTGCTGTTCGGTGCTGCCGACGGGGACGAACGCGACGTCGACGTCGGCGTCGCGCACGTCGGTCCAGGTGGCGTCCGTGAGTCGCATGCGGTCCCTTCGACGGGACGCGCCGTATAGCCGACGGTCGGACGAGGGGATCGACCGCGAACGGACCGCGAGTCGCCCCGGGAGTTATTCCGATCCGCGATGACAGTCACCTCATGAGTAATGAGAACGAAGACCGCGGTCGAACGGCGGGGGTGACGTTCGGACCGCTGAAGCGGGCGCTTCGCGAGCACGCCTATCCGGTGTCGGTCGCGGAGTTGATCGAGCAGTACGGCGGCTTCGAGCTGGAGACCGGGAGCGGAGGCGAGCGGCTCGAAACCACGCTGGAGCGGTGCGAGCGGACGCGGTTCCACGAGCCGCGCGAGGTGCGCGACGCGATCCTCGACGCGCTGGGCGAGGAGCCGAGAGGGGAGGCACCGACCGCGGGAGAGCGCGGGGAGGAGAGCGAGGCCGACGGCGCCGACGACTGGAGTCAGCTGTCGACGTGAGCGGCCCGAGGGGAGGCGTCGGGGCGCTTCGGCCCGTCCCGTCCCGCCTCAGTCGTCGTCGGTCTCCGCGTCCTCGATCAGGCGCGCGGTGCGCTTCTGCGCGCGGTCGATGAACTCCTGCGGGAGCTCGTCGATCTCGCCGGCCTGCACGCCCCAGAGGTGGGCGTACAGCCCCCCGTTGTCGAGCAGCTCCCCGTGGGTCCCGCGCTCGACGACCTCGCCGCCCTCCAACACGAGGATGGTGTCGGCGTCCTTGATCGTGGAGAGCCGGTGCGCGATGGCGAACGTCGTCCGATCGGCCGTAAGCCGGTCGAGCGAGCGCTGGATCAGCATCTCCGTCTCGGTGTCGACGTCCGAGGTCGCCTCGTCGAGGACGAGGATGTCGGGGTCCTTGAGGACCGCCCGCGCGATGGTGACGCGCTGGCGCTGCCCGCCGGAGAGCTTCACGCCGCGCTCGCCGACCATCGTGTCGTAGCCGTCCGGGAGGTTCTCGATGAACTCGTGGGCCTCCGCGGCCTTCGCGGCCTCGCGGACCTCCTCGTCGGTCGCCTCGAACGTGCCGTACGTGATGTTCTCGCGGACGGTCCCGTAGAACAGGTACGACGACTGGCCGACGTAGCCGATCGACCGGCGGAGCGACTTGAGCGTCACGTCGCGGACGTTCTGCCCGTCGATCCGGATGGCGCCGTCGTCGACGTCGTACATCCGGAGCAGGAGCTTGAGCACCGTGGACTTGCCGGCGCCGGTCGGGCCCACCAAGGCGAGCGTCTCGCCGCCCTCGACTTCGAAGTCGACGTCGGAGACGATGGTCTCCTCGTCGTAGCCGAAGCTCACGTCGTCGTAGACCACGTCGCCGTCGTCGACGACCAGCTCCTCGGCGTCCGGGTCCTCGGCGAGCCGCGAGGGCTCGTCCATCAGACCGAAGATCCGCGCGGAGGAGGCGCGGGCGCGCTGGTACATGTTGATGATCTGCCCGAACTGCGCCATCGGCCAGATGAACCGCTGGGTGTAGAGGATGAAGACGACGAACATCCCCTCGGAGAGCTCGCCGGAGAACGGGCCGGGCGGACCCTGGAACACCCACAGTCCGCCGATGATGAACGTGATCACGAAGCCGATCCCGGCGAGCACGCGGAGCGCCGGGAAGAACTTGATCCGGGTCGTGATCGCGTCCCAGTTGGCGCCGAAGTAGTCCATCGAGACATCGTCGACGCGGTCGGACTCGTACGGCTCGGTGTTCGACGACTTGATCACCTGAATACCGCCGAGGTTGTTCTCCAGCCGGGAGTTCATCTTGCCGACCGTCGACCGCACCTCGGCGTACTTCGGCTGGATGGTCTTGATGAACAGGTAGGTGAACCCGGCGATGATCGGGACCGGAAGCAGCGCGACCAAGGCGAGCTGCCAGTTGATCCAGAACAGCAGGACACCGATCCCGACCACCATCACGGACAGGCGAAACACGGAGTTCATCCCGTCGTTGAGGAACCGCTCCAGCCGGTTCACGTCGTTCGAGAGGATGGACATCATCTCCCCGGTCTGCTTGTCAGAGAAGAACTCCATGTTGAGCCGCTGCATCTTGTCGTAGGTGTCCGTCCGGACGTCGTGTTGGATGTTCTGCGCGAACGCGTTGAACCCCCAGTTCCGGATCCAGTGGAACCCCGCGCCGAAGAGGAACGCCCCGGCCAGCACCGCGATCGTGAACCAGAACTGCTCGGTCTGCGCGGTCGGGAGCCACGCGTCCGGTAGCAACACGAGCGGGATCTGCTCGTTGAACGGGGCCTCGCCGCGGAAGATCGCGTCGAGGGCGATACCGAGCATAAGCGGCGGGAGGAGGTCGAGGAGCCGCGCGAAGACGCTGGCGAGGACACCGACGGAGACCTGCGGGAGGTAGTCGCGACCGTACTCGAGGAACAGGCGTTTCATCGGGTTATCGATCTTGTCCCGTTGTTCCTCGAAGGGGTCGTCTTCTTCCCATTCGACGCTACTCATTACCGTTTCATATCGTATCGCGCCGCAAATAGGTTTCCTTCGAACCGAAATACATCGGCGGAAATCTCCGGTTTCGAAGGCCAACGACCGCGTTTCTGTCGTCGGCTACCCCTGCGAGCACGAGCGGCCCCTCACACCTGCCGGCGTTCGACGGACGGGTCGACGTCGGCGGCGGCGAGGTCCTCGCGGATACGCCGTCGGAGGGGATCGGGGATATCGTCGCGGGGCACCGGGGAGGCCGTGGCGGTCGCCGTCGCGGCGTCGGTCGCCTCAGGGCCGTCGCCATCGGCGACCGGCACCGTCCAGTAGATGACCCGCTCGGCGTCGGCGTAGAACTCCACCGCGAACCGGTCCCCGCCGCCACCGTCGTAGTGGACGCGGGCGGCGTCGCCCTCGGCGCGCCACCCCTCCCGTCCGACCAGCGCGGCGATCGAGTCGTGCATGGGCGCGCTCGGGCCGGCGGACACATGTGGGTGTCGCCGTCGGGGCGCGCCTCCCGCCGTCATCGATACCGGTTTACAACCGCCGCTCCGACGTGCGGGCATGTCCCTTCGCGTCACGTTCCTCGGCACGGGCGGCGCCGTCCCGACCACCGAGCGCGCGCCGAGCGCACTGTTCGTCAACCGCGAGGGCGACCGCCTCCTCTTCGACTGCGGCGAGGGGACCCAACGCGGGATGATGCGGTACGGCACCGGGTTCGGGATCGACCACGTGTTCGTCTCGCACCTCCACGGCGACCACGTCCTCGGGATCCCGGGCTTGGTCCAGACGCTCGGGTTCAACGACCGATCGGCGCCGCTGACGGTCCACTGCCCGCCGGGGACGGGCGAGGACCTCCGCGACCTCGTCCACGCGGTCGGGCACGACCCCGCGTTCCGGGTGCGAATCGAGGAGGTCGCGCCCGGCGAGGTCGCGCTCGACGCCGACGGCTACGCGGTCCGCGCGTTCGAGACGGAGCACCGGACCGTCTCGCAGGGGTACGTCCTCGACGAGGACGACCGGCCCGGTCGGTTCGACCGCCCGAGGGCGGAGGAACTCGGCGTTCCCGTCGGCCCGAAGTTCGGCCGGCTCCACGACGGCGAGCCCGTCGAGGCCGAGGACGGGACGGTCGTCGAGCCGGATCAGGTCGTCGGCCCGCCGCGGCCCGGTCGGACGCTCGTCTACACCGCCGACACGCGCCCGCGAGAGCGGACGGTCGAGGCCGCCGCCGGCGCCGACCTCCTCGTCCACGACGCGACCTTCGGCGACGACATGGCCGACCGCGCCCGCGACACGGCCCACTCGACCGGCCGCGAGGCCGGGGAGATCGCCGAGCGCGCGGACGCGGAGCGGCTGGCGCTCGTCCACATCTCCTCGCGGTACGCGGCCGACGCCTCGCCGATCCGTCGGGAGGCGATGGAGGCGTTCGACGGCGACGTGCTCCTCCCGGACGACGGCGACCTCGTCGAGGTGCCGTTCCCCGACGCGGAGGAGTAGGGTCGGCCGAATCGTGGCCCGGATCGACTCCCCCTTCCGGGAAAGCTTGATGAGTCGCGCCGCCGACCCCTCGCGTATGTCAGACGACTGCATCTTCTGTTCGATCGTCGCCGGCGACATCCCGGCGCGGACCGTCCACGAGACCGACGACGTGCTTGCGTTCCTCGACGCCAACCCGCTCGCACGCGGGCACACGCTCGTGATCCCGAAGTCGCACGCGCAGCACGTCGGCGACCTCGACGAGGACCTCGCGAGCGAACTGTTCGCGACGGTGACCGAGCTCACCCCGCGGGTGCAGGCCGCGGTCGACGCCGACGGCGCCAACGTCGGGATCAACGACGGCGAGGCGGCCGGGCAGGAGGTCCCGCACGTCCACGTCCACGTCATCCCGCGGTTCGAGGGCGACGGCGGCGCGCCCCTCCACGCGGTGGGCGGGACGCGACCCGACCTCTCCGACGACGAACTGGACGCGGTGGCCGAAGCGATCGCCGGGTGAGGGCGGCCCTCGTCGACGGCCGAGTACCGCGCCCCTGATAAACGGCGGCCCTCGTCGACGGCCGGCGTACGACAGAGTTAACAGCGAAACTCCGAGTAGCCGACCGCATGCAGGCGACGACGCTCGCGCTCGTCGGAGCGACCGGCGGCGCGGGGACGACACGGACCGCCGTCGAACTGGCCGCGCTGGGCGCGAGGGACGGCCGCGACGTGGCCGTGGTCGACGCGGCGTTCACGACGCAGGGGCTCTCCGAGTACGTCTCGGGGCGGATAGACCCGGACGTGACGGCGCTCGTCACCGACGAGACCGGCGCGTCGCTGTCGGCGGCGGCGTACGCGACCGACACCGGGTCGAGCGATCGTGACGGGGAACCCGATCTCTCGGGACGCGCCGATCTGCTCCCGGCCCGCGCGCCGTTCGAGCGCGCCGCCCGCGCGAAGACGGCCGAGGCCGCGCGGAAGTTGGAGCGACGGATCGACGAGGCGGCGACCGCGTACGACGCCGTGGTCGTCGACGCCGCCCCCGTGGGGTCGAACGAGGCGGTCGCGGCGGTCACGGCCGCCGACCGCGTCGAGGCGGTGACCCCGGCGACGGCGCACGGCCGCGACGCGCTCCAGCGGCTCCGCGGCCGCGTGGCCGACGTCGGCGGGAGCGTCGACGGGACGGTCGCGGTGGCTCGCGCGGAAGGGCCGGCCGAGAGCGACGTCGGGGAGAACGCCGACACCCGGCTTCCGGCCGTCGACCCCGCGGTCGAGAGCGCCCCCGCGGCGGCGACCGGGACCGGCGACTACGTCGCGGCGCTGGCCGAGACGTACGAGCGCGCCTTCGACGCGGCGCTCGGGATCGAGTTCGAGGAGCCGGGGCTGGTCGATCGGATTCGGTCCTGAGGCGGTCGGAAGGACGGTGAGGAGCGGAATCGAAGGCGGTCGAGACGGTCAGCGCAGGCCGTCCGGCGACCCCAGCGCGCCGCCGAGAGCGTCGCCGTCGCCGCGGAGGCCGTCGCCGAGCGGCGCGGAGCCCGCGACGTGCGCGTCGACGGCCTCGGCGACCGCGGGGACCGGGTCGTGGGTCTCGACGTACGTCGCCAGCGCGAAGTCGGCCTCGTCGCCGCCGGCGAGCGCGACCGCTTCGCTCCGGGCGGTCCGTCCGTCGAGCCAGTCGCGGACGACGCTCCGGCGGCTCGGCGCGAGCGGGCAGACGCCCTCGACGCCGCAGCGGTGGAGCGCCTTCGCGCCCGTCATCGGCGTCACCCCGGCCTCGCGGGCGGCGTCGCCGACGCTCCGCCCGGCCGTGTACGCGTCCACCAGCGTCGCGGTCGCGGCCGGGGTACACGGGAGGTCGTCCGCGTGCGCCGCGAGCCGGTCGACGAGCGGCGTCTCCGTGTCGTCGGCGACGGCGACACCGCGGTCGCGCTGGCTCGCGGTCACCTCCACCCCGTCCGCGATCTCCGACAGCGTCATGCGAACCGATGGCTCGGTCAGCGGGTTAAAACCACCGTACTGCGGCGGTGCGAGACCGCCGATCACCGACCGGTAACCGGTCGGTTCGAACGCGTCGATCCGGCCGATCACCCCCGAATTCGCCCGGGTTTAAGTAAGGCATCGGGCCCGAGTTCGACGTGTGATGAGTCAGGCACGCTCGACCCGCGTCCGTTCGCACCGCACCGAGACCGCCGACCGCGCCGCCGAGACGACCGCCGACGGAGAGGCGACCGCCGATCGCGAGGCGACCGCCGACAGCGAGACGACCGCTGCGGCGGGGGAGAGAGAGGCCGAAGGGACGCCGGCGACCGGACCGACCGCCGTCGACGAGTGTCCCGAGTGCGGCGGTCGGACCCGCGTCGACTCCGCCGAACGCGTCTGTACGGAGTGCGGACTCGTCGTCGAGGCCGATCGGATCGACCACGGCCCGGAGTGGCGGTCGTTCGACGACGACGACGCGAACCCCAAGCGCACCGGCGCGCCGCTGACGCGCTCGCGGCACGACCGCGGACTCTCGACGGAGATCGGTCGCTCGACACGCGTGAAGGGGCGCAAGCGCCGGCGGCTCGCCCGGATGCGGACCCAGCACAACCGCGCGCAGATCTCGACGAAGCGCGACCGCAACAAGGTGTACGCGTACACCGAGATCCGTCGGCTGACCGGCGTCTTGGAGCTCCCCGACAGCGTCCGCGACGCGGCCTGCGCGCTGTTCGACTCGGCGCAGGACGAGAGCCTGCTGCGGGGGCGGTCGCTGGAGGGCTTTTCCGCCGCCTGCGTCTACGTCGCCTGCCGAACCGCCGACGTGGCCCGCACGGTGGGCGAGGTGTGCGCCGAGGCGAAGGCGACCGAGGACGAGCACCAGGCCGCCTTCGACGCGATGAACCGAGAGCTCGGGCTCCCGATCGGCCCGACCGGACCCGCGGAGTACCTCCCGCGGTTCGCGAGCGACCTCGGCTGCGCGGCCGACGTGGAGCGGCGGGCGGGCGAGCTCGCGGAGCGCGCCGTGGAAGAGGGGATCGCGAACGGCCGCAACCCGGTCGGCGTCGCCGCCGCCTGCCTGTACACCGCGGCCCGCGAGCTGGGCGCCGACTGCACGCAGCGGGAGGCGGCCGACGTCGCCGACGTGACGCCCGTGACGGTCCGGCGGACGTACGTGGACCTGACCGGGGAGTGAGCCGGGCGCGACCGGGGCGCCGCGGGGGGAGCCGTCAGCCGATCAGGAGCCAGCCGAGGACGACGGCGGTCCCGCCGACGACGGAGCTGACGGCCGCGTGAGTGCGGAGTCGGTCGCGGAGGCGGTGTCCGTCGGCCGCGGCGTCCGCGGGGCAGGTCTCGCTTCCGGCCGTGCACTCGGGCAGCAGATCGACGGCGACGTGGAGGAACACGCCGGCCCCGACGCCGAACAGCAGACCGCGGACGGTGCTGGACGGGGTGACGCCGACCGCGGCGACCGGGAGGGCGATGAGGCCGACGGCGGCCGCCGGGAGCGCGAGCACGGCGACCGACCGGTCCCGCCCGGCGAGGCGGCGCGCCGCGGCGTACCCGGCCGGCGCCTTGTGCGAGACGAGCGCGATACCGAGCAGCGACGTGAGCGACGGCATCGCGCCGTAAATGGCGCCGATGATCGCGCCGGCCGCGAGCGCGTGGACCGTCAGCTCCGCGGCCGTGTGGTCGACCGGGAGATCGAGGTGCGTGAACCGGTGTCCGAGCGAGTGACCGGCGTACCCCGCCAGGAAGCCGACGGCGATGCCGAGGCTACCGAAGCGCCCGTGTTGGGCGAGCGCTTGCGGGATCAGAAACAACGCCGTGCTCGTCACCATCGCGCCGCTCGCCAGCCCGTACCCCCAGACCGGTTCGAGCGGGTGATCGGCCGCCGCCGCCCGGGCGCCCAGCGGCGCGCCGAGCGCCATCGCACCGAACGCCACCCACGAGATCGCGGGTAGCTTCCACGTGACGTCGGTCGCGAGCGCGAGCGCCGAGAGAGCGACGAGCGCGAGCACGCCGGCGCCGCCGATCGCCCGCTCGCGGGTCGACAGCGGGACCCGATCGCCGTTCGCCCGGTCGGCGATGTCTTCGAAAGACACCATTGTGCATTAATAACTATATTGTATTAATTGATAATTGTTCCGCCGAGGACGCGATTCGCGGAGCGCTATCGGGGCGTCGAATCCGGGACGGACGGGCCGAGAGAGCCGCAGTCCGTGACGCCCCGTCGGGCGGGCGCGCGGCGTCAGCGGGGACGCCGCGAGCCGAGGCGCGCGGAGCGGCCGACGGTACGAGAGGAACGCGGTACGGCCGGCGGCGCGGTAGGCGCGTGGTGCACGCGGTGCGCTCTGGCGAGCGCACCAAAAATGTGAGGTCACAGAGGCCATTACCTGATATTTCTGTCATACCACTTATGATCCTATCTGCTGATATACGGATGTCGACCGGGAATATCGGTCGACGCGGTCCCCGGAACGGGGAACGCTGTCAGAGGCACGGCGCGTGACTCGGTGAGGACAGCGAGTCACGCAGGTCGCCGCTCGGAGGACGTCGGTGGGAGATCGGGCCGAGTGTGAGGCCGAGCAGACGACCTCGTCCGGTCGCGTGAGACGGAGAGCTGAACGGCCGTCGAGTCCCGCACACGCGTACATATTCGGTATCGCCCGCGAGAAGCGGATTATTCCGTGAAACGTGACATACTGATTCGGTGAAATTATTCGGCATGAATTCGGACGTGTCAGTTACTCGGTTCGACGCGGCGAGTGCACCGTCCGCGCTCGACGCGATGTTCGATGCGGTCTCGGCGTTCAAAAACACGGAAGGCGACGAGCTCCGACGCCTCGATAGGTACGTCAGCCCCGATGGCATAAACCTCCTCTTCGGCGGGCCGGGCGGTTCAGCGACGCGTCTCGAAGAGGGAACGCTGTCGTTCCGGTACGACGACGTGTTCGTGACGATGACGCACGACGAGCTGATCGAGGTCATCGACGCCGACGCGTTCCGCTCACGGCCATTGCATTACGGACTCTCAGCGGACGCACGCGCACGGGAGTCGACCGAAGCGGCTCTCGAAGTGGCGGCAACGGCACTCGCCGAGGCTGAAGAACACGTCTGGACCGCCGCTACCAACGCGTCGGACAGTGAACTCGTCGACCCGCTCTGGGCAGTGGTGGAGCGGCTCTGGGCCATTCAGACATTGATCGATGACCTGACCGCTCGGCCGTGTTCGACTGAACCGCTGGCAACACGGGTCGATGACGAGCGGTGACGAGGTGACCGAGGACGCGCTGTTCAACCTCGGCGTCGACCTCAACCGGGAAGAGACAGTAGGCGGCGCTGTTGATCGGACACTGACCGCGATCCGTGCCACACTGGGAGACGCAGCGATTACCGTGTGGCGAAACCACAACGAGCGCGACAGCAGCGTTGAGAACGCCCAACCGCCGGAACAGCCGTCCCAACCGGCGTTTAGTTCCGAACGTCATATCGGTCGGCCGGGCCGAACACCCCCACCGGACGCAGCTCTTATCAAGCGATGTTTCACGACTGATGCGCCGGCTCGAACCGACGGGGTGGCCGGACCAATCGCACCGGATGACAGCCGCTGGCTGCCGCGTGAGGAACTGTTCGTTCCGATCGGTCCCGAGCGTGTGCTGTCGGTTGGATGGGGTCACCGCGACGCTGCGACCGCGTTGGACGGGGCCGCCGTCCGCGATGTCCTAGAGCGAGCAGCGGAGTTACTGGCCGCGGCACTCGACCGCATTGGCTCCCAGACACGTGAGCCGACAGGCGAGATCGCCTCTGAGATTCGCCTCGGGGCGTTTCAACAAGCGATTGAGGACGCCGCCGATGGCGTCGCCATTCTTGACGACGAGTCGTACGTCTATATCGACCAGACGCACGTCGACATGTACGGATTCGACAGCAAACAGGAGTTGCTCGGTCGAAGTTGGCGAGAGCTATACGCTGCGGATGAAGCGGCACGGATCGAGAAGGAAGCTTTCGACGCGCTCGAACGCGATGGTCACTGGCAGGGGCGAGTAACGGGAAGTCGGCCAGATGGAACGACGTTCCCGGCGGAGCTGTCCCTGACGATGGTCACCCCATCCCGAATGGTCTGTACGGTGCGTGACGTGAGCGATCGTGAAGCGCGGGAACACGAACTCGCATTAAAAGAGCGGGCGCTGGACGAAGCAGGGACCAGCATCCAGATTACGGACCCGACCCAACCGGGGAACCCGTTGGTGTACGTCAACGAGGAGTTTGTACAGCTAACCGGATACGAGCGGTCAGAGGCTCTCGGCCGAAACCCGAGATTCCTCCAGGGCCCCGGATCAGATTCGGAGACGACAAAGCGCATCCGTACGGCGATCGAAACCGAGCGACCGATAACGACTAAGCTGAGAAACTACACCGCGGAGGGTGAACCGTACTGGGCGAAGCTCTCCGTGACGCCGGTTCGAGACGCAAACGGAATCGTGACAAACTACATCGGGGTTCAACACGATATTACCGAGCAACGACGGCGGATCAGAGAGCTCAGAGACCAGACTGAGCGGCTGGAACTCGTCCTCAGCGGGACGGAGACGGGCATCGGTGAGTGGGACTTCAGTACCAACACAGTCACGTTGGACGCCACTTTACGAGAGACGGTCGGAGCGAGCCCGACGACGATAGACGAATGGCAAGCAGTAGTTTATCCGGAGGACCGCGAACGTGCCGCTGACGCCCTGCGGCGCCCGATCGAGACCGGTGACCCGGCTGCTGAGACGATACGAATCGGGACGGATGACAGCGAAGTCACGTGGATAGATCTACACACCGTTGTGAGTGATGCGGGTGATGGCTCTGCCAGTGTGCTGGCGATGGGGCGGGACGCGACGAAGCGCTCCGAGCGTGTGAAATGGGCGTCGAAACTGTTTGATCAGGGCCCGCTGCTGTTCGTTCAAACTCGGGCCGTTGGCGGCGAAGCAGTCATTGAGGCCTGTGACCGGTCGTTTTCCGACGCGCTGGGGTGCGAGCGCGAAGCGGTGGTTGGACAGCCGCTCAGTGAGTTTTATGACGATAGCTCGACTGATTCACTCCAGTCAGACGGCTACGAACGCGCGCTTAGCGGTGATCTCACCGTCGCAGAACGCACGCTCGTGACGACGGACGGCGACACGGTCCCGTGTCTGTTACGGGCGATCCCACGCACCGTTGACGACGAAGTCGTCGGTACCGATGTGTTGTTTATTGATATCTCTGAACGCGAGAAGTACACTCGGCGACTGGAGGCTGTGTTTAACAGCCCACACCAGCTTACCGCGTTAGTCCGCCCCAATAAAACCGTGACTGACGTGAACGATACGCTGGTCGCACGCATCGGTGTTGATCGGTCGGCAATTGTTGGTGAACCGATCGACAAATTCCCGTGGCTGAGCCTTGACCCGAACCACGAACTCACGGTTTCTGAGGCGGTCAACCGCGCGGGTGACGGTGAACTCGTCCAGACCGAAGGAGAACTACAGGGTCCAGATGGTCTCGCACGCATCGACGTGTCGTTCAAGCCAATTCGTAACGCCGCTGGTGAAATCACGCTGATCGCCGTTGAGGGGAAGGATATTACCGTGAAGACGCGACAGCGACAGCATTTACAGGTGTTCCAGCGGGTCGTCCGACACAACGTCCGCAACGATTTAAACAAGCTCGTGGGATGGACAACGATGCTCGCCGAGGAACCGGACGCTGACTGTCGTCACGATCACCTCCGCCGACTGACGCGTATATTCGACGGATGGGAACGGCTTACGAGCAAAATGCAGGTGATCGATCGCGCGATACGGGAGATACCACACGACGAGTCAACCGTTAACATCGCTGAGGTCACTGAAAAGGCCGCGACGGCGGTACGGGATGACCACTCGGACGCAACGATCGCCGTCTCTGTCGACGCGACCGACGGGACTGTCTCACGATGGCTTACACACCCGCTTACCGAGGTGATAAAGAACGCGGTGGCCGCAGGAGACAGAGAAGACCCGCACGTCAACGTATCGGTGAGACAGGCAGACGACGGCTGGCTCCAGATCGTCGTGACTGACGACGGGCCTGGCATGCCAGATATCGAGCGGGGGGTACTCGTCACCGGCGAAGAGACGCCGTTACAGCACGGTTCCGCGCTCGGGATCTGGCTGATTCGTATGTTAGTTTCGATGCTTGGCGGGGAGGTCGACGTCGACGTGACCGACACAGGTACCGAGGTCGTGCTTCGCGTTCCGACGGCGCCAGCAAACCGCAACCCGGCTTCGGTCGAACCCAGCCGGATGGCCTAAAGAGCGTACTGTACAAACCGCGAGGAGTATGGGGTGGTCGACGAACAAAGCGCGGCCTCACGACGAAGATCAGCGAGCCGAAATCCAGCGATCGAGGCCGGCTCGTGGCCCGGATTCGCCGGGTGCTATTCCGAGGTAGACTCGCCGCCACCTTCGTCGGCTGTCCCGGAGAGCTGTCGGTCCACCAACCGGACCGACGCTTCGCTATCCGAGCACGGCGCCGAGCCAACCACCTGCCATGTGGGAGCAACGTCCTGCTTCCCAGACACGCGCGCCTCGATCTGGCCGTCGCCGGTTCGCATCTCGATGACGTAATCGAGGTGCGCCGCCCCGAACCGGTCGGCGCCGTCGACGTCGGTTGTCGGCGGCAGGTGGACGAGTCCGCCGACGCCCTGATTGCGCCACTGGCCGACCAGCTCGTGGAGGAACTTGTCGAGCGTGCGGGCGTCGTGGTGCGCGAGCAGCTGCGTCATCGTCGCGATCGCGAAGGTCCCGGGTCGGTCGTCCGTCACGAGCCGCATCGTCGCGCGCTCGGCGGCGACCCCGAGCGACGTGAGGTCGCCGCACCGGACCGACCCCGCGTCGCTCGTCGCGATGTCGACGCCGCCGTCGGCCTCCGCGCCGGGCGTCGAGTCGATGACGAGCGGGTCCATCGCCGAGAGTCGGCCGTAGACCTCGTGACGCGGGTACTTCGTCGTCAACACCGCGCCCGTTTCCGCCATCGCCTCGTACACGGCGTAGAACAGGTCGTCGTACAGCTGGGAGCTCGGCGCCGCGAAGCCGACGACGTCGTCGTACTGAACGGCGGTGTCGGCGATAAAGGCCGGCGTGACCGTCTCCGGAGAGGGGTTCAACACGGCTTCGAACACCTCTCCGGGGCGTCGCTCGGCGGCGAGCAGCCTCTCGACCAGGTCGTCCCCCCGTTCGTTGACGGAGACAGAGGGGTGGACCCACGACGACCGGTCGTCGCCCGCCGCACTCGCGAGGGGGTCAGTAGAGCGGTTCAGGTACTCGTACACCAGCGTCGGCAGCTCGGATCCGTCGGCGCTCACCGATCCTCACCCCCGGTCGACACTGCCCGTGTGAGGGGCGCCACAGGAGTTCGCACCGCGCCGTTTCGAGCGGGGTTCATACCTGTTATTGTCGTAGTATCGCCGATAGTTCTACGTCCGAAGATATGTGGCAGGCCGGTGTGATACCGAATATGTCCGTGTGAGTTGCCGCGGTCGGCTGGCGGCCGTCACTCGAAGAAGCCGCGCATGATCTTCGACTCCGCGGCGCGGAGGTGCTGGTGGAGCGTCGACGAGGACACGTCGAATCGGTCAGCGAGGTCGGTGCCGCTGATGCGGCGCGGATCGTCGTAGTACCCCTCTCGGAGCGCCGTCTCCGCGATCTCTCGCTGGCGGGTGGTCAGGTCCGGCTCCCCGGTCCACCCGTCGGGGCCCCCGGACGGCTCGGAGACGTGCCGCTTCGAGACGAGCCGACACGAGTCGGAGACGGGAACCAGCGCCGCCCGGACCCGCCCGATCACCGTCGGGTCCGTCGTCCGAAACGCCAAGACGTCGGCGTCCGGGCGGGAACGGACGCCGCGCAGCCGCGTGTCCGTCCCGGCGAGCACGTCGCGGACGGCGGCCAGCGAGCGGTCCGGCGTGTCCCGCATCCGCACGGCGACCTCGTGGGTGTCGCGGTCGACGGAGTCGACGCCGTCGAGTTCGATGCCCGGCGTCGCCGCGACGTAGTCGCGGAACGCCGTTTCGGTGTAGCCGTCGACGCGGCCGGTCAGGTGAAAGCTCTCGCCGCCGGTCATCGCGACGTGCTCGACGGCGATCGAGCCGTCCGCCGGGAGGCCGGGGAAGAGCGGCGACGGCCGCCGGCACTCCAGGGCGAAGGCGATAGGCGCGTTCGACGCGGTGGCGGACTCGAGCGTCGACAGGCGCATCCCGGCGGCGTCCGCGACCGCGCCGAGCGCCCGCCGCTCCGGCTCGGCGAAGCGCTCGGCGTCCGTGCTGATGAACTCGGCGACGGCGTGGACGGTCCCGTAGTGGCTCACCGGAACCGCGAACGACTCCCGGTAGCCGAAGTGGAGCAGCCGGTTGATCCACTCGCCGTGACCGGCCGCGGTCGCCTGCCCGTCCACGGCGTGCTGCCGCTCGTCGCGCGTGGCGGCGACGACCGCGGGGAACGACTGCTCGTCGGTCTCGTACAGCTTCGCGGGTCCGCCCGGCTCGGTCACCTCGACCGGGTCGACCCGCTTTGCGGCCGGGTCGTACGTGCCGACGAACGCGTACTCCGCCACCCGACCGCCGACGTCGACGATCGCTTCGCGCACCGCAGCCGGCGTCTCCGCCGTCGCGATGGTCTCGACGGCGTCGACGACGCCCTCCCGCAGGTCCCTGTGCCGGTTCGCCTGTCGCCGGGTGCTGGCGACGTCGTTCGAGAGGCCCGCTATCGACGTCTCCTGGCGGAGCTGGGTGAGCGCGGCCGAGACCTGCTGGCTCACCGCTCGGATGAACGACTCCAGCGACTCGTTCCGCTCGTCGACGACCACGCTCAGCAGGCTCGTGTCACCGAGCTGCGTGGCGAGCGCCTGCTTCCCGGCCGCGTCGGCCGAGTCGACGACGGCGTCGGCCGGGAGCCAGCACGTCTCGGGCTCGCTGAACGCTCGCCAGAGGTCCGTCTCGCCCGGCTCGATGCGTCGGCGACTGGGCGGGGCGGCCTCGTCGCCCGCGGTCGCCAGCCGCACCAGCTCCCCCTCCGAGGTGTCGCGGTCGTATATCGCTAGCTCGTCCGCCGTCACCACGTCGGCGACCGCCTCGACGCAGGCGTCGAACGCGTCCTGCGGGTCCGTCGCCTGGAACACGCGGTTGCTCACGGCGTAGAGGTTCGTCAGCCGGCGCTGACGGTCGAGCTCGTCGCGCGCGTCGGTGAGGTCGGTGATGTCGTTGGCGACGCCGAGCACCGCGTCTCCCTCGCCGTCGACCGGAGAGAACGGGATCTTCCACGTCTCCAACACGCGTTCGTTGCCCGCGGCGTCGGTCAGGGCCTCCTCGGTGCGATGGAGCGGCTCGCCGGTCTCGATCACCCGCCTGTCGTCGGCGGCGAACGCGTCCGCCTCGTCCGGGTCGGTCGCGTAGTCGGCGTCGGTCGATCCGATCAGGTCCGAGACCGTGGTGCCGTACGCCTCGGCGACCGCCTCGTTCGCGAGTAGGAACTCGCCGTCGGTGTTCTTCGCGAATATCAGCTGCGGGACCGTGTTGATGACGCGTTCGAGCTGGTTGCGCTCGGCCTCGATGCGGTCGCGTGCGGCGCGCAGCTGTCGGCGCTGCGCGACGAGTTCGATCGCCGTCCGGAGGTACTGCGTGACGATCAGGATGAGCTCGCGCTCGTCCTCGTCGAGGGCGTCCGACTCCCGCGCCCCGACGATGAACACGCCGTCGTCGCCGACGGGGACGATGAACTCCGTGCTGATCGGCGTCGCCGGGTTGTGGACCCCGCGCTCCGCGGCGACGTCCGGATAGTACGCCGGCGTCCCGGCGTCGAACGCGTCCCACGCGAGCGACTCGCCCGGGCGGAATCGCGGCACGTCGTCGACGATCGACGCCCCCTCGTCGGAGACGGACACCGGGACGAGGGCGTCGTCGGGGGCGCTCGGCCCGGCGGAGTCCGTCTCGGCGGCGCCGTCCGCCCAGTAGCCGGAGAACGGTCGGTCGATGATCTCCGCGATCCCCTCGATCGCGGTGTCGATCACGTCCTCATACTCGTCCGCGGTCATCAGCGTCTCGGCGAGCGACCGCGTCTCACCGAGGCGGCGGAGCCGGCGCTCCTGCTCGGTGAGGTCGAGGTTGACACAGGTGATCCCGCCGTCGGGGAGCTGCGCGAGCGACACGCGTTGCGTGATCGGCGTGCCGTCCCGCTTGACGCCGACCAGCTCCCCGTCCCACGATCCCGTCTCCGCGACGACCGGGAGGACCTCGCGTTCGATCCGCTCGATGACATCGTCCGCGTAGATCTGTCGCCACGTCCCGCCGAGCAGCTCGTCGGCGTCGTCGTAGCCGAACATCGTGACGTGGGCGTCGTTGAGGTACGTGTACGTGCCGTCCGCGTCCAGCAGCGCGATGCCGGATGTCGTGAGGTCCATCGCGGTCGCCTGCCGTTCGACCCGGGTGAGGTGCGCCACCCGCTCGCTCGCGTCCGTGAAGATGCCGAGCACGTACTCCGTGCCGGCGTGCGTGAACGGCGTCGACCGCACGTCGACGGGCACCGTCGACCCGTCCGCACGCAGGATCGTGACCGGCTCCGCCGCCTCGCCGGAAGCGCGTTCCCGTCCCGCGTCTCGGACCGCCTGAAACCCCTCGCGCACGTTCTGCTCGGCCTCCGGCGGGTGAAGCTCGGTCTGGTGCATGCCGACGAGCGACGAGCGGTCGCGACCGAACAGCTCGGTCGCGGCCTCGTTGACCGCGACGACCGTGCCGCTGTCGGCCTCCGCCGCGAGGATCGGAGAGGGAGCTTTTATCGCCAGCCGCGCCAGGAACGGGTCGGCCCCAGAGTCGGCCGAGATGCGATCCAAACTCATCTTGTTACGTAAATCAGTATTCCGAACTGACCTGAGTGTATCGGCTCGGGAGCGCTCCCGAGCGCTCGGGAGCGATCACGTGACGTGGGGACGGATCGCACGAAAACCGTTAAGCCCGGCTGTCGCCTACGAGCGTGTATGAGCGCTGACCGGTCCGCGTTACGGCGGGCCATCGAGCGCGGCGAGCGCGACGGCGGCGCGATCGAGTTCAAAGAGCGGCTGACACGCGAGGTCCACTTGGCGGAGGGACGCATGGAGTCGCTCGTGGCCCAGCTCCGCCACCGAGTGCTCTCGGGCGACGGCGAGGCGACGTACGTCCTCGGCGTCACCGACGACGGCGGGCTGGCCGGGATCGCGCCCGAGACCTTCTCCGAGACGATGGACGTCCTCTCGCTGTTGGCCGACGAGGCGGACGCCCACATCGCCGACGTGGAGACGTGGAGCGCCGGCTCGGCCGGCAACGGCGGTTCGGAGGGACTCGTCGGTCTCGCGACCCTCCGCGACGGCGGGATGTTCGAGACGGACGACGACCACCTCGTGGTCGGCACGGCCGGCCACGTCGACCACGGGAAGTCGACGCTCGTCGGCACCCTCGTGACCGGGCGGGCCGACGACGGCCAGGGCGGGACGCGCGGCTTCCTCGACGTCCAGCCCCACGAGGTCGAGCGGGGGCTCTCCGCCGACCTGTCGTACGCCGTCTACGGCTTCGAGGAGGCGGGCGGCGAGCCGGTCCGGATGGATAACCCGCACCGCAAGTCCGACCGCGCGCGGATCGTCGAGGAGGCCGACCGACTCGTCTCCTTCGTCGACACGGTCGGCCACGAGCCGTGGCTGCGGACGACGATCCGCGGGCTCGTCGGCCAGAAGCTCGACTACGGGCTCCTCGTCGTCGCCGCCGACGACGGGCCGACGAAGACGACCCGCGAGCACCTCGGCATCCTGCTGGCGACCGAGCTGCCGACGATCGTCGCGATCACGAAGGCGGACGCCGTGAGCGACGACCGGGTCGCCGAGGTCGAGCGCGAGGCCGAGTCGATGCTACGGGACGCCGGGCAGACCCCCCTCCTCGTGGACCGCCACGGGATCGACGCGGCGGTCGCGGAGGTCGGCGACGGCGTCGTGCCGCTCCTCCGGACCAGCGCGGTGACGAAGGACGGGCTCGGGACGCTCGACCGACTGTTCGAGACGCTTCCGAAGCGGGCGACCCCGGAGCGCGCGGAGTTCCGGATGTACGTCGACCGGAGCTACAAGGTGACCGGCGTCGGCGCCGTCGCGTCCGGCACGGTCAACTCCGGCACCGTCGAGGCCGGCGACGAGCTCCTCCTCGGCCCGATGGCCGACGGCTCCTTCCGCGAGGTGGAGGCGCGCTCGATCGAGATGCACTACCACCGGGTCGACAAGGCGAGCGCCGGCCGGATCGTCGGCATCGCGCTGAAGGGGGTCGACGAGGCGGAGATCGAGCGCGGGATGGCCCTGGTGCCGCGCGAGAGCGACCCCGACCCCGTCCGCGAGTTCGAGGCCGAGGTGATGGTGCTGAACCACCCGACCAGAATCCAGGAGGGGTACGAGCCGGTCGTCCACGTGGAGACCGTCTCCGAGGCCGCCGTCTTCGCGCCCGAGGGCGGCCGGCTCCTGCCCGGCGACACCGGACAGACGCGGGTCCGGTTCAAGTTCCGGCCCTACCTCGTGGAGGAGGGCCAGCGGTTCGTCTTCCGCGAGGGGTCGAGCAAGGGCGTCGGGACGATTCGGGACGTGGATTCGGCGGAGTGAATCGACGGATTGGGCCTCAACGGGACAGTTCAGTCCCCCTCGACGAAACGGATCAGTCCCCCTCGACGAAACGGATCAGTCCCCCTCGACGGAGACGAGTTCCATCAGCGGGTAGCCGTCGGCCATCGTCATCTGAGGGCGAACCGCCACCCCCCCC
>NZ_NHOY01000050.1 GCF_002252755.1 Halorubrum sp. Hd13
GCCGGAGGGATTTGAACCCCCGATCGACTGATATCTCCGGTGCGCCTCGGAACTCCAGAGGGTCGTCAACGCGAGCGATGATCAGTCGCCCGCTCGGTATATCAGTCTGGAGTGTCGTCCCGGGCACGAACCTCTGGAGTCAGTCGCCATGCCTGGCTTGGCCACAGCCCCACGCGGTATCGCATTAGGTGGTTGCCGAAACGCGGATAAAGGGGTTTCGATCGCGAGCGATCGGGTGACGACAGGGCGACGCGAGCGATCGAGTGACGACAGGGCGACGCGAGCGGCGCCGTTACCGAGCGAGGTCCGACCGCTGTTCCCGGCGATAGCCTCAGCGGTCGTCGTCGCTCCAGTCGCACTCCTGGCATTTGAACCCGGTGACGAACTCGGTGACGCTCGGCATGTAGCCGACGGTGATGACGTCGCCGCCGCACTCGGGGCAGTCCCGCTCGGCGTCCGCGATGGACTCGGCTTCGAGCACCGACTCGCCTTCGACCAGCTCCGCGAGCTTCTCGGGCGTCACCATTCGGCCCTGCACGACGCGATTGGACATACGTCGCGTAGACGGCGGAGCACCTAAACCCCGGCGACACGCCGGTGTGGGGAGCCGCCGATCGCGACGCGACGCCTACAGCCAGGGCGCCCGGGAGTCGTCGTCGGTGAACGGGTCCGACTCGTCGTCGCCCGCGTCGCGGTCGCCGCCGTTGGCCAGCACCGCCACGTCGTCGTCCACGATCGGTCCGGGCGCGTCCGGCGGGGCGTCGAGCGGCGGGTCGGTCGGCGCGGGATCTCCGTCCGCGGGCGCCTCGTCGGAGCCTCCCTCCTCGTCGGCGTCTTCGTCGTCGCCGTCGCGGGGACCGTCGCCCGGCCCGTCCTCGTCGCCCGGCGAGTCGTCCCCGGAGTCCGCGACGGGACCGGCGTTCGGGTCGTACGCGAACAGCGTGGTGACGGCGAGGACGGCCAGCGCGATGGGCGCCTCGGTCTGCATCAGGTCGAACGGACCGAGCAGGATCGGGAGCGCGAGCACGCCGAGCGCGACCGCCGAGCCGAACCGGAAGCGGTCGATGTCGACGCGGCCCCGGAGGTGCGGCGACAGCAGCGCGACCGCGAGGGCGAACGAGACGCCGACGCCCGCCGCGGCGGCGCCGTTAACGACGTACTCCGGCGAGGTCATCTCGCCCGGGCGCACGGCGAAGCCGGCAGGGTCGAAGCTCGCGACGAACCCGAGCGCGATGATGACGCCCGGGCTCGGGAGGTACTCGCCGATCTCCGAGCTCGCGGTCTTGGCGGCGATCGTGAGGATCACCAGCCCCGCGAACCGCTCGAAGACGTGGAGGTCGAGGAACGCCTTGAACGTCGGCGCGAACGCCGCCTCGATCGCCGCGATGGGAACGACCACCGCGCCGATCAACAGCACGGAGGTCGCCATCTCCCGGCGGCTCCCGTCCATTTCGGCGAGGATCACGGCCGCGGTGGCCGACCCGCCGAAGATGAGGATCCCGGTCTCGACGACGCCGGTGGCGGTGCCCAACACGCCGGCGATGACTAACGCCGGGAAGATGCCGTCGATCAGCGGCAGCACCATGACGGTCGCGAGCAGCTTCGTCGCGCTGCCCACCTGCCGCTCTAAGCGGAGCGCTATCGGGTGGCGTGAAACGCTCATTCAGGGGCGATGTCCCTGACCGACGGGTACACGGTGGGAAGCAGACGACCCGCGATAGCCGAGGGCCCGGCGTGCGGAGTCGAAGCCGCGAGCGGCCCGACCAGCCCATGTAAAGAGTTTGCGCGGATTGCCGGCTGTAAAGGAGGCGCCGAGGGTGCGGATCGGCTGGCCGGCGGTGCGCGCGTTCACGGGACTGTCGGAGTCCATACTCTATATACGCGTTTCGGTTGCGTTAAAGGTTGTGTGAGACCTGTCCGCACGACACGGACGATCGCTGTATCTCATTTAAAAAGGCGGGTACGAACCGGTGACGAATCCCGGATTTCGCCGGCGATCCGTCGACGGCGCCGGCGTTAGAGCGCCGATCCGTGGGAGACGGCTCGCGGACGTGCCCGTCGAACTGTGACACGCGAGAGCCGAGGGCGGGTGATCGAAGGCGAGAGTCGAGTGCGGGTGATCGAAGGGAGGTCGCAGGCGCCTCGTCCGTGGAGAGCGCGAGGCTGGCACTCGCGCCGAACGCCTGACGAGCACCCGTGCCGGTCAGGTTCGATATCGGCTCCGCCGCGCGCGATATGATCCACGCCCGTGCATATATATAGAACTCGAATGAGAATGAGGTGCACGTCCGTGCGGACTCGCAACGTTTTTGATGCGGCACTCACGACGGTTTATATGGAGACCAACTCCGGTCGATTCTCTGCGAAGCTCGACGTGCCGGAAGCGCTGACGTTCGACGACGTGCTCCTCCGCCCCAAGGAGAGCCGGGTGGAGCCCGACGACGCCGACCTCTCCGCGCGCGTCTCGAAGAACGTCGAACTCACCGTGCCGGTCCTCTCGGCGGCGATGGACACCGTCACCGAGAGCGACCTGGCAATCGCGATGGCCCGGGAGGGTGGCCTCGGCGTCCTGCACCGCAACATGACCGTCGAGGAGACGGCCACCGAGGTCGAGCGCGTCAAGCGCGCCCACGAGCTCGTCATCCGCCGCGAGAACGTCGTGACGGTCTCGCCCGACGACACCGTCCGCGAGGCCGACGCCGTGATGGAGCGACAGGGCGTCTCCGGCGCCCCGGTCGTCGACGCGGAGGACGCCGTCCTCGGCATCATCTCCGGGACGGACATCCGCCCCTACCTGGAGGTCGGCGAGGACGACGCCGTCGGCGAGGCGATGACGGACGAGGTCATCACCGCGTCGGAGGACGTCGACGCGCGCGAGGCGCTCGAACTGATGTACGACCACAAGATCGAGCGCGTCCCGATCGTCGACGGCGAAGACCGCCTCGTCGGGCTCATCACCATGCAGGGCATCCTCCAGCGCCGCGAGCACGAGGAGGCCGCCCGCGACGACAGGGGCCGCCTGTTGGCCGGCGTCGCCGTCGGCCCCTTCGAGGAGGAACGCGCGATCGCGGCCGACGAGGCCGACGTCGACGTGATCTTCATCGACTGCGCGCACGCCCACAACCTCAACGTGCTCGACTCCGCCCGCGCGATCAAAGAGACCGTCGACGCCGACGTCGTCGTCGGCAACGTCGGGACTCGCGAGGCCGCCGAGGCCGCCATCGACTTCGCCGACGGGCTGAAGGTGGGGATCGGGCCGGGGTCGATCTGCACCACGCGCGTCGTGAGCGGCGCCGGGATGCCGCAGATGACCGCGGTCTCGGAGGTCGCGGACGTGGCGTCCCAGCAAGGCGTCCCGGTGATCGCTGACGGCGGGATCCGCTACTCCGGCGACGCGATCAAGGCGCTGGCCGCGGGCGCGAACGCCGTGATGCTCGGCTCGTACTTCGCCGGCACCGACGAGGCGCCCGGGCGCGTCATCACGATGCAGGGGAAGAAGTACAAGCAGTACCGCGGGATGGGCTCCGTCGGCGCGATGAAGTCCGGCGGCGGCGACCGCTATCTCAAGGAGGAGGACGAAGACGAGGAGTTCGTGCCCGAGGGCGTCGAGGCCGCGACGCCGTACAAGGGGAGCCTCGCCTCGGAGCTCCACCAGCTCACCGGGGGGATCTGCTCCGGCATGGGGTACGTCGGCGCCGCGACCGTCCCCGAGCTGCACGAGCGAGCCGAGTTCGTCCGCGTCTCCAGCGCCGGGCAGACCGAGGGCCACCCGCACGACGTGATGATCACCGACGAGGCGCCGAACTACAGCCCGAACGAGTGATCGCTCGCCGGATCGGCCGACGGTCGGCCCACGGTCCGACGGCGTTCGATAGCGGCGGCGTGGTCCCGAAGAGGTATTTTAATATAGTCCGCGAAGAGACCAAACGTGTGAGCGAACACGTCGTCGCTCCGAGAATCCATGAGTGAGCAACCGCCGCTGGTCCTCGTGGTCGAGGACGAACCAGATCTGGCCGACCTGTACGCCGCGTGGCTCGGCGACGAGTATCGCGTTCGAACCGCGTACGGCGGCCAGGAAGCGCTGGAGAACCTCGACGAAGTCGACGACGATGTCGATACGATCCTGTTGGACAGGCGGATGCCGGGGCTCTCGGGCGACGAGGTGCTGTCTGCCGTCCGCGAGCGCGGCATCGACTGCCGGGTCGCGATGGTCACCGCCGTCGAGCCCGACTTCGACATCCTGAAGATGGGGTTCGACGACTACCTCGTGAAACCCGTCACCAGCGACACCCTCAGGGAGACGGTCGCGGGGCTGTTGCGACGGGGAGAGTACGACACGGAGATGCAGGAGCTGTTCTCGCTGACCTCCAAGAAGGCGATGTTGGAGACGGAGAAGAGCGCCACGGAACTCGCCGACAACGACGAGTATCAGCGACTCACCGACCGCATCAACGAGCTCCGGTCGCGGGCCGACGAGTCGCTGGAGGCGGTCACCGAGGACGAAGACGACTTCGAGAAGCTGTTTCAGGACTTCGACGACGGGAACTGACGGCCCGAGGCGGCTCGGAACGCGACGCGACCGGCGTCCGGAACCGAAACGCGGCTCCGCTTCCGCCCCGCCGACTGTTTAAATACGGTCCGGCCGAACCGACGACCGAATGCGCGTCAGCGACCTCCCGCTCGCCGAGCCGTACGTCGACCACTTCGCCGAGCGGGGGATCCGCGAGCTGTACCCGCCGCAGGCGGCCGCCGTCGACGCCGGCGTCTGCGACGGCGCGAACGTCGTGGCCGCGATCCCCACGGCCTCCGGGAAGACGTTCGTCGCCGAGCTCGGGCTGTTGACCGCGGACGGCCCGGGGCTGTACGTCTGTCCGCTCCGCGCGCTCGCCCGCGAGAAGTACGAGGCGTTCGCGTCGCTCCCCGGCGTCGACGTCGGCATCTCCACGGGCGACTTCGACGCCACGGGCGAGGCGCTCGCCGGCAACGACGTCGTCGTCGCGACCAGCGAGAAGGTCGACTCGGCGATCCGGAACGGCGCCGACTGGGTCGACGAGCTCGCCTGCGTCGTCGTCGACGAGGTCCACCTCCTCGGCGCCGAGCGACGCGGCCCGACCCTCGAAGTGACGCTCGCGACGCTCCGCCGCCGGAACCCCGACGTGCAGGTCGTCGCGCTCTCGGCCACCGTCGACAACCCGGAGGCGATCGCCGGGTGGCTGGACGCGACGCTCGTCGAGTCCGACTGGCGCCCGGTCGACCTCCGGACCGGCGTCGCCGTCGGCGGGCACGTCGACTTCGACGACGGGACGGCGATCGACGTCGCTGTCGCGGACGAGTCGAACCCCGAGACCGACGGTGACGACGACGACGGCCTCGACGACACCGAGGTCACGGCCGCCCTCGTCGCCGACACCGTCGCCGACGGCGGGCAGTGCCTCGCCTTCGTCCGGTCGCGGACCGAGGCGGTCGCGCTGGCGGAGCGGCTCGCCGAGGACGGCCTCGCGGGCGAGATGGGGATCGGGTCGGCCGCCGAGGCCGCCGCCGACGAGGTCGAGGCCGTCGACGGCACGGTCACCGGCCGACAGCTCGCCGACTGCCTCCGGTCGGGCGTGGCCTTCCACCACGCCGGGCTCCGCTCCGGGCACCGGTCCGTCGTCGAGGCGGCGTTCCGCGACCGCGACGCCGCCTGCATCTGCGCGACGCCGACGCTCGCGGCCGGGGTCAACGTCCCCGCGCGTCGCGTCGTGGTCCGCGACCAGAAGCGCTACGCCGGCTCGGCGATGGAGTGGCTCCCGACGCTGGAGGTCCACCAGATGTGCGGCCGCGCGGGCCGGCCCGGGCTCGACCCGCACGGCGAGGCGGTGCTCGTCGGCGACGAGGACACCGAGGCCGAGCTCGTCGAGCGCTACGTGGAGGGCGAGCCCGAGGCCGTCGAGTCGAAGCTCGCCGACCCCGCGTCGCTCCGGACGCACGTCCTCTCCGCGATCGCGACCGGCTTCGCCGAGACCGAAGAGGAGATACTCGGCGTCTTCGAGGGCACCTTCTACGCGCGGGAGGCGGGCGCCGGCGGCCTCGCGGACGCCGTCGCGGTCGCCGTCGACGACCTCGTCGCGGCCGGGATGGTCCGCCGGGAGACCGGCGGCGTCGACGCCTACCGGCTGGTCGCGACGCCCGTCGGCGAGACCACCTCGAAGCAGTACGTCAGGCCGGAGACCGGCGAGCGGATCGTCGCCGGCCTCCGGACGGCCGCCGAGATGGCGAGCGCGACGACGCTCACCGTCTTCGAGGTGATCTGCGACACGCCCGACATGCAGGACACCTACCTCGGCAACGAGGAGCGCGCCGAGATCTACCGCTTCGCCCGGGCGAACGCGGGACAGCTGACCACGGCGATGGGCGAGACCGACGACTTCGAGGAGTGGCTGGAGTCGGTGAAGACCGCGCGGATCCTCGACGAGTGGATCGGCGGCGCGACCGTCGAGGCGCTCGTGGAGGCGTACCGGATCGGCCCGGGCGACCTCGACTCGCGGATCGAGCGCGCCGAGTGGCTGCTGAGCGCGGCCGAGGCGCTGGCGGAGACGACCGGCCTCAGCGTGCCGGCGGTCTCGCGGGCGAGAGCGCGGCTCTGAAATCCGTCAGAAGAGTCGTCCGTCAGTCCGCGGGCTCGACGGCCCGGTGAAACGGGGTCCGGGAGATCGTCCGCCGGAGGTCGGCCAGCGAGTCGCGGCCGACCTCGCCGGCGACGGACATCACCGCGAACACCTCCTGTCTGGAGACTTTCACGCCGGTCTCGGTGAGCGCGTCCTCGGGCCGGGAGTTGAGCTCGCGGAGGGTGCCGACCGCGAGCAGGTACGGGACGGTCCACGCCTCCATCGTGTTCCCGTTCGAGAGGGGCATCGTCTCCAGGTACGCCTGCGCGTCGTCGAGGAACGACCGGGCGTACTCGGCGGTGCGTCCGACGACGCGGGCCGACGACTCGCGGTTCTCTGGGTGGACGACGCGCTCCTGCTCGACCCCCTCGTCGGCCAGCCACTCGGCGGGGAGGTAGACGTTGTTCTCCTCCGTGTAGTCGTCGTACACGTCCTTCGAGACGTTGACGAGCTGGAGGAGGAGCCCGAACTCCTCGGCGGTGTCGCGGAGGCGCCGCGCCCGCTCCTCGCCGACGTCGCCGCGGGTGAGGAGGTTCGTGATGAGGTTGCCGACGGTGCCGGCGGCGTAGTAGCAGTACTGCTCCAGTTCGTCTCGGTCGTCGATGCGCAGCCCGCCCTCGGTGGCGTGGCGGTCGACGAACATCGCCATCCCGTCGACCATCTCCAGCACGGGCGGGACGATGGCCTCGCGGGCCTCGGGATCGAGGTCCTCGAACGTCGCCACGATCGTCGGGGCCTCGGCGACGACCTCCCAGTCCTCGTCGCGCTCGGCGGGCGCCGGGAGCCACTCGTCGACGGCGTCGCGGAACTCGGCGATGTCGACGTCCGAACCCGGGTCGACGGCGTCGCGGTAGGTGCGCAGTACGTCGCTTTGCGCCTCGGGAGGGATGTGACCCGCGTCCTCGACGGTGTCGGCGACTCGACAGAGGAGGTACCCGACGCAGATCTGCGAGGCCATCGGCTCCTCTAACACGTCGACCGTCAGCGCGAAGGTCCGAGAAACGCCCTGAACCGCCTCGTGACACCACGGAAGGTCGGGCTCGGCGGGACCGTGTGCTCGTCCGCTCATTCGGTTACCGACACTTACGGCACAACGCATAAAAAGCCTCGTGGAACGAGCCGGGCTCTGCACCCCCGACGGGCGTCGATTCCGACGGGGTTCGAGGGACGGGATCGACCGACTGCGCTCCGAAGGGCGGCGAGAAACCTCGCCCCCGTGTAGGATCGTGTAGAAACCGATAAGTCGCCGTGCGCGGGAGTGTACGGCATGGACTTCGCGCTCTCCGAGGAACAGCGTCAGATCCGCGACACGGTCGCGGAATTCGTCGACGAGGAGGTCGTCCCACGGGCCGCCGAGATCGACGAGTCCGACGAGTTCCCGGCCGACCTGATCGACGAGATGGCCGAACTCGGGCTCATGGGAATGCCGTTCCCCGTCGAGTACGAGGGCGCCGGGCTCGACTACCACAGCTACGCGATCGGCCTCGCCGAGATCTCGCGCGGCTCGGGCGGGCTCGGGACCGTCGTCGCCGCCCACACGTCGCTCGCGGGGAACATGCTGTACGAGTTCGGCGACGAGCGACAGAGGGAGGAGTACCTCACCGCCTTGAACACGGGCGAGGACGTCGGGGCGTTCGCGCTCTCTGAGGCCGAGGCCGGCTCGGACGTGCCAGCCATGACGACCACGGCCGAGCCCGACGGCGACGGCTACGTCGTCGACGGGGGGAAGCTCTGGATCTCGAACGGCTCCGTCGCCGACACGATCACCCTGTTCGCGAAGACCGACCCCGACGCCGGCCGGAAGGGGATTTCCTCGTTCGTCGTGCGCCCCGAGGAGGACGACGGGTTCATCGTGGAGGGGACGGAGGACAAGCTCGGCGATAAGGGGTGTCCGACCGCCGAGCTCCGCTTCGACGACATGTGGATCCCCGAGGACCGGCGGCTCGGCGAGGAGGGGGAGGGGTTCGTGCAGGCGCTGAAGACGCTGAACGGCGGCCGGATCACGATCGCGGCGCGGTCCGTCGGCATCGCGCGGGCCGCGCTCAACGAGGCGAAGTCGTACGCGCAGGAGCGGGAGCAGTTCGACCACGCCATCGCCGACTTCCAGGCGATCCAGCACAAGCTCGCCGACATGGACACGAAGGCCCGCGCCGCGGAGCTGTTGATGCACGAGGCCGCGGACCTGAAGATGCGCGACGAGGACTACATCAAAGAGGCCGCGCAGGCGAAGCTGTACGCCTCGGAGATCTCCCGCGAGGTCGCGAACGAGGGAATCCAGATCCACGGCGGCTACGGCTACACGAAGGACTTCCCCGCCGAGCGCTTCTACCGAGACGCGAAGCTCTCGGAGATATACGAAGGGACGAGCGAGGTCCTGCGGAACACCATCGCTCAGCAGTTGCTCGACGAGTAGGCGGCCGCGGACGCCTCGCTACTTTTCGTCGCCCGCGGATCCGCCGTCGCTCTCGGCCGGATCCTCCGCGCTCTCCTGGTTCGACGTCCCTCCATCCGACGTCCTCTCCTCGCCGGTCTCCTCGTCCGACGTCCTCTCCTCGCCGGTCTCCTCGTCCGACGTCCCCTCGTCGGCCTCTCCGTTCCGTCCGCCCCGCTGATGGGCCACGTCGGCGTCCGAAGGGAACCGGTCGACGGCGTACTCGCCGGTGTCGATCCGCTCCGCGGGCTCGGAGTAGTCGCGGTCGGTCGTGGAGAAGTCCGGCCGGACCACCCCGTCGTCGGGGATCGCGGGTTCGTCCTCGGCGTCGACGGGGTCGGAGTCGGCGTCGGAGCCGGAGTCGGAGGAATCCCCGCTCTGGGTGTCGCCGCGTTCGGCATCTCGGTCGGCGTCGGGGATCCCGGCGTCTCTCGCGGTCGCGGCGTCGTCGTCTCCGGTGTCGGCGTCGTTGCCAGCCCCGGCCCGTCCGGCACCGGCGGCCTCTTCGGCGTCTGCGACGTCCACCCCGTCGGCGTCGTCGTCGGGACCCGCCTCGACCGCCTCGTCGACGTCGCCCTCGAACCACTCGAAGCGGTCGCGGCGGTTCCGCTGGGTGGTGAGCGCCGACTGGAGCCGCTCCTGTAACGCCTCTCTGAGCTCGATCGCCTCGTCGAGCTCGAAGTCGACGGCGGCCGCCGACGTGCCGCTGAACGAACTGCTCCCGGCGGTGTCGGCGACGATCGTCGCCACGTTCCACCGGCGCTGGAATATCGTCCGGCTGTCGATGACGGTCTGGATCCGGTAGTAGGGGACGACGGTCACCGTTCGGCTCCAGAACCCGTTGCGCGTGAGCAGGTGGTCGTCGCCGAGCCAGTAGCCGCGGTGCTTCCACTTCAGGTGCGCCGCCGGCGGCACCGCAAGCAGGAGGACGGCGGGGCCGTACCACGGGAGGTCCGGAGTCACGAACCAGTCGACGGCGAAGGCGACCCCGACGAGGACCGCGACGGCGATGACGTACCGGAAGACGTAGCGCCACCGGATCCGCTTCGGCGGCCGGGAGAACGTCGGCGTCCCGAACGACTCCACCTCGTGGGCGAGCCGGTAGACGCGGTCCGTCGTCGCGATGGGGACCGCCGCCTGACTCCCCCCGTCTCCGGACTGGCCGGGGGCGTAGCCGGCGGTCTCGATCGAGAGGCTCGCGTACCCGAGCACCCGCTTCGCCGGGTTGTCGGAGACCGTCAGCGTCTGGACCTTCTCGGTCGGGATCGAGCCGCTGTATCGCCGGAACAGGCCGCGCTCGTACCTGAGCTCGTCGCCGGCGCGCGAGAGGCGGAAACCGTAGTAGTTCGAGAACGCGACCCCCGCGCCGAGGATCCACGACACGAGGAACAGCCCGCCGACTGCGACGATGGCGGTCGCGGTGAGCGCGGTGGCGGACGCCTCGGGGATGAAGCCCGAGAGCACCGGGACCGATCCCGAGCTCAGAAAGACGAGCAGACCGATGAGCCGGCCGTCGAACGACAGTGCGCCGACCAGGGCGAGTTCTCCCGGCGAGATGGCGAACAGCTCCTCCTCCGCCGGACCGACGGCGTCGCGGTCGGCGCCGTCGGCGCTGCCCTCAGTCGCGCTCGCCTCGCCGGCCGACGAGCCGGACTTGCGGCGCTGGACCTCGCGGCGGAGCCGGGTCGCCTCCGCCGGCTTGACGAAGCGGATCGACCCCTCGGTGGAGGAGCCGCCGGCGGTCTCCAAGTCGACCGCGGCGATCCCGATCGCCCGCTGGATCACGCTCTGGCTCACGTCGACGTTCTGGATCCGGCGGTAGGGGATCTCCCGCTCGCGCCGCGAGATGACCCCGGAGGAAATGTCGAGGGTGTCCGCCGTGAGCTCGTAGTCGAAGCGCCGGTAGTAGGCGGTCTCGTACGCGAGCGCCGCGATGAGGATCGCGCCGCCGGCCGCCGCCGCCGCCGGGAGCCCCCAGTCGTTGCTGTTCGCGACGAAGAAGGCGACCACGACGAATCCCGACACCTTCTGGAGCGCGCGGTACGGGACCGACTGGGGCGCGAGCTTCACACCGCGTCCTCCCCGTCCGCGCGGATCGCCAGTCGCTTCAGCTCCTCGCGGAGGTCGCTCGCGCCGTCCGGCGTCAGTCCCGGAATCCGGACGTCCGCGCCGCGGGAGCCGGCCGTGTAGACGACGCAGGAGGCGAGCCCGACGCCGCGCTCGACCGGGCCGCGCCGGGAGTCTACGTGTTGGATCCGCACCAGCGGCACCGTCGTCCGGACCTGCGTAACCACGCCGCGGTCGAGGTACAGCGCGTCCTCGCGGATCTCGTAGCTCCACCGTCGGTACTTGAGCACGGCGTGGACCACGCCGAGCGCGAGGACGACGCCGCCGGCGGCGAAGGGCGCCCACATCGGGAGGCGGCCGATGTAGAACCCGCCGGCGAAGGGGAGAGAGAAGACCGCCGCGACGATCACCGCGCGGAGGATCCACACGATCCGAATCCGGGGATGCAGCGACTGTGCCGTCATCGAGGCTCCCCCGCCGCGTGTCCGCGTATCATACGCCGTCGTTGTCGGCGCCGACGTATAAGTCCGGGCGAAACGGGTCGCCGTCAGGCCCCGGAGACGCCCGTGATAGTCCTCGCACTGAGGGCGCACTCGACGCATTTGAGAGGTACTCTCTACCGGGGTCAAGTATTGCCGAAACCGATATCACCCGGGCCCGAGTCGGGCCGAATATGGCGGACGATCCGTTCGAGAACATGCTGGCACAGATGGACCGCGCGGAGGAGTACGCCGACGTGGATCACGGCGTCTTCGAGCGGCTCAAACACCCCGAGCGGACGCTCAAAGTCACCCTCCCGGTCGAACTCGACTCGGGGGAGGTCGAGGTGTTCGAGGGGTACCGCTGCCAGTTCGACAGCGCGCGCGGGCCGTTCAAGGGCGGCGTCCGGTTCCATCCGACCGTCAGCCAGCGGGAGGTCGAGGCGCTCGCGGGGTGGATGACCTGGAAGACCGCGCTCGTCGACCTCCCGTACGGCGGCGCCAAGGGCGGCGTGATCTGCGAGCCGAAGGACCTCACCCAGAACGACTTGGAGAGCCTCACCCGTCGGTACACGGAGGGCATCCGGCGGATGATCGGCCCCGAGACCGACGTGCCCGCGCCGGACATGAACACGAACCCGCAGACGATGGCGTGGATGATGGACACCTACTCGATGTACGAGGGCCACTCCGTCCCGCAGGTCGTCACCGGCAAGCCGCTGGAGGTCGGCGGGACGCCCGGACGGGTCGAGGCCACGGGACGCGGCGTCTCCATCGTCACCGAGCGGCTCTTCGAGTACCTCGACCGCGACCTCTCGGAGGCGACCGTCGCGATCCAGGGGTTCGGCAACGTCGGGTCGAACGCGGCCCGACTCCTCGACGAGGCCGGCGCCCGGATCGTCGCCACCTCCGACGTGACCGGCGCCGCCTACGACCCCGACGGGCTCGACGTGAGCGCGCTCGCCGCGCACGTGAGCGCCGGCGGGCTGATCGAGGAGTACGTGGCCGGCGATCTGCGGGCGACGCCGGACAGCGGGCGAGCGACCGACGGCGGCGAGCGCTGGGACGACCCCGACGCGATCGGCAACGACGAGCTGCTGAGGCTCGACGTCGACGTCCTGATCCCGGCCGCCGTCGAGGGTGTGATCACCGCCGACAACGTCGACTCCCTGCGCGCGTCGTCCATCGTCGAGGCCGCGAACGGGCCCACGACCGTCGCCGCCGACGAGGCGCTGACCGAGCGCGACGTGCAAGTGGTGCCGGACATCCTCGCGAACGCCGGCGGCGTCATCGTCTCGTACTTGGAGTGGGTCCAGAACGCTCAGGAGTTCTCGTGGCCGCTTGAGACGGTAAACGCGGAGCTCGAACGCCGCATCGGGACGGCGTTCGACCAGACGATCGACCAGTACGACGAGAAGGGGCTCCCGGACCTCCGGACCGCGGCGTACACCCTCGCGCTCGAACGCACGGCGAGCGCCCACGAGTACCGCGGTCTCTTCCCGTAGAGGGCCGGCGCCGCGGTCAGCGTCGTCGCGGTCGGCGCCGCCGTCGGTGGCCTCCCGGTCAGCGCCCCGGTCGGCGGCCTCTCGGGTGGCGCCGAGACTCCGAGTTCAGGCCCGCCGGAGCCGGTCCGCGCTCACGTCGACCGGCTCCGCGTAGTGGACGAGCGGCTCGCCCGCGGGGCGCTCGAAGCCGTTCGCCTCGAAGAGCGTGTTCTCTCGGAGATCGGCGGTTCCCTCTCGCAGCGTCCACGGCTCGTGGGCGATCTCGCCGCGGTAGAGGCGATTTCCGTCCGCGTAGAAGCGGTAGTTCTCGAGGAGGAACGCCGCGAGCGACCCCGGCTCGGCCGCGAACGGCTCGCCCGCCGGACCATAGGTGGCGTCGAAGCGGGCGTCCGTGACCCCCCGGTGCGTCCGACGGCTCCGGAACCGGACGGCCCCGTCGTCTCGACGGGTCGCGCTCATCTCGGCGCGGTAGTACGGCAGGGCGAACAGCCGCCGGGCGACCGCGACGCCGAGGCGGTCGTCGGCGTCGAGGTTGTAGAAATATACGCCGGGGCCGCTCGGCCCCTCGACGTACGTCCTGAGGTTGAGCTCCGGGAACGAGAGCCCGAAGGGGACGCCTCGCGGGCGGATGTCATCCATCACGAAGGCGACGACGCCGAGGTACGCGTCTCCGTCGTGCGTGGCGACCGTGAGCCGCTCGGGGAGCGTCTCGTCGACGACGGCCGGATCGACCGGCCAGTGGCAGAACAGCCCGTCGCGCCACGTCATCTCCAGCCAGCGGCGTCCGAACATGCGATCGGTAGGGCCGCGAGGGGCAAAACCCGCACGACCGTCGAGGCGCGTTCCGGTTTCGGACGGGCGGTCCGAAGCGCGGTCGGATGCGTCCCCTCGCCGATCAGTCGCGCCGGTTCCCCGGATCGAGAGTGCGTCTGCTCCGTCGGGAGTCGCGTCGGTTCCGTCGGGAGTCGCGTCGGTTCCGTCGGGAATCGCGCCGGCTCCGTCTCCGACGGCGCCGCACACGGTCGTCGTCCCCGCCTGCGGGGGCTCAGGTACCGAGGTCGATCCCGTCGGGGGCGTCCTCGGCGTCCTTCCACTCGCCGAGTCCGGAGGGGTCGAGGTGAACGTGGACATCGCCGACGTCGTCCAGGTCGCGGAGGCCGGTGACGAGCGCCGTCTCGACCTCGTGGGCCTCGCGGAGCGTCATCCCGCCGTCGACCTCGACGTGGACCTCGACCTCCAGTTCGGTCCCGTCGTAATACACCGTCAAGTCGTGGACGCCTTCGACGGCCGGGGACCGCGCCGACGAGGTAGGTGACGTTCTCGCGACCGATCTCGACGCCCTGGTAGACGACGAGGACGCTGACCAGCGCGCCGGCGACCGGGTCGAGGACGGGGAACCCGAGCAGGGCGCCGAACACGCCGAACAGCGCCGCGACGGTGGTGTAGATGTCGTTGAGACAGTCGGCCGCGAGCGCGGTCAGCGCCGTCGACCCGAGGGTCGCGTTGACGCGCTCCGTGTACCAGTAGAGGAGGTACATGTCGATCAGCGCGAACAGCAGCGCCGCGACGAGGATCGGGCTGGCCGTGATATCCGGCGATCCGAGGAACTCCGAGACGGACTCCCGCAGCAGCAGCACGCCGAGCAGGACGATGACCGCACCGACGAACAGCGCCGTCAGCGGCTCGATCCGCTGGTGGCCGTGCGGGTGCGTCTCGTCGGCGGCGTCGTACCGGGAGCCCCCCCAAACGAACACGACCGCGCTGGCGACGAGGTCGGCGACCGAGTGCGCGGCGTCGGCGAGGAGCGCGACGCTGCCGAAGGCCAGTCCGGTCGCGCCGACGACCGCGATCTTCAGCGCGTTGCCGAAGATGTTCACCCCTGCGGCCCGCTGGAAGCGGGCCTTCTCGCCGTCACCCCAGGGGCGCCACATACGTTCGGGTCGTCGCCGGCCGTTCTTAAGAGCCTCGCCGCGTCGCCCGGCGGGTCACTTCCTCCGGGGGCACGGACGGAGTGCGGGGGTGCCGCGAGCGCGCCGCGAGTCCGCGGACGGCCAGAGCGCCGAGACCGCCGGCGGCCGACGCGTCGGGCCCGAGCGGAGCCGATCGCCCCCCGTCGTAACGACTAAGAACGAAACGCTCCTCGGTACCGGTAATGAATCACGAGTTTTTCGCCCGGGGTGGTCTCCGTGGGCGTCGAGATTAAGGAAACGGAGGTGAGCGACGAGGACTTCGAGGAGATGATGGGGTTTGTGAGGGATTACCTCGCGGCCAGCGTCGAGAGCGAGGAGGACGGCGGGCGGATGCGCTGGTACCCCTGGCACTCCGCGGAGTACCGGTTCAACCACATCGTCAACGTCGTCGACCTCGCGACCGAGATAGCCGAGGCGGAGGGCGCCGACGTCGACGTGGTCCGCGTGGCCGCGGTGTTCCACGACGTCGCGAAGCTTGAGGCGGAACAGGACGTGCACGCCGAGGCCGGCGCGCGGGTCGCCCGAGAGTATCTCCAGAGCCGCGGCAACTACCCCGAGTCGTTCATCGAGGAGGTGTGCGGGGCGGTCGTCGACCACTCGTACACGGGCGATCTGGCGGACGTGCCGCTGGAGAGTCGGTGTCTGATCGAGGCCGACGTGCTGGACAAGGTCGGCGCCAACGGCGCCGTGCTGATGCTGCTGCGGATGGGGTACGAGTCCCGCACGCACATGGACGCCGCGAAGATGGTCGACCGGGTCCTCCAGCGCGCCCACGACCACACCGAGCGCGTTGTCTCCGACAGCGCCGAGAGCATCGCCCACCAGCGCATCAAGCGCGTGAAGTGGCTGAAAGAGTGGCTCGAAGAGGAGGTCACGCGGATGGACGTCGAAGGCGTCACCGAACGCTGACCGCCGGACCCCTCGTTCCCGGGCCACCTATCCCCCGAGAGGTCGTTCCCGGTCAGCCCCGGCTTCGCTCCAGGCTCACCCCTCGACATCGACCCGCGGGAGCATCGCCTCCAGATATCGACGGGCGCCGCGACGGGTGTCGTCGGTCCAGTCCCGGTCGGCGGTCGTCGCCCAGCGGAGCATTCCCCCGGTCGCGAGCGTCTGAAGCGTCGAGGCCACCTCGATGGGGGGTATCGCGGACGCGTCGCCGCGCGGATCGGTCGAATCGTCCCCGTCGCGGTCGGCGTCGACGTCGGTGCCGCCGTCGATCTCCGCCGCCGCCTCGCGGACGGTCCGTTCGAGGAACGCCTCGAACACGCGGTCGCTGCGGTCGAAGTGGTCGCGGTAGGCGCCGTCGCTGGCGGCCTGCGCTCGGAGCTCGACGATGACGGTCAGGAACTGCGCGTCCGGCGCGTGCTCGTCGTCGACGGAGCCGGGGTCGGTCGTCGCCGAGAGGTAGATGTCGAGCCGTTCGTGGGGCGTCAAGTCGAACTCGCCCGCCGACACCGACGCCTCGAACCCGTCGAGCAGGAACCCGAGGAGATCGACGAGCAGCTCGTCTTTCCCGTCGTAGTGGTGATAGACGAGCGACGGGCTCTTGTCGAACTCCTCGCCGATCCGGCTGATCGTGAGGTCGGCGTACCCGTGCTCGCAGAGCGCGCGGAACGCCGCCCCCAAGATGGCCTGGCGAGTGTCGGCGGGCTCCGCGAACGGGTCGTGCATGGTGAGTCCACCGCGGCCACGCACAAAACGCTCTTGATTGAACGTTCATTCAACACGCTTAACACGGGAGCGACCCACACGACCGTATGACTCGACGCGACGCGTCCGGCGGTCGGTCCCCGATTCGGCGCCCCCACGCGGTCGATGGGAGAAACGGCGGAGGCGAGAGATGAGCCGGCCAGCGCGGGCGGGCGCGCTCGCTCTCGCGGTCGTCGCCGTCACGGCCCTCGTCGGCGCCGCCGCGTTCGCCGGGGCCGCGGCGCCGGTCGGACAGGCTTCCACGGCCGGGCAGGACGTCGACGGCGCGCGGACCGCCGCGGTCGGTCCGACGGCGGACGGCGGTATCGCCGCGCAGACGACGGAGCGCCAGATCCGCGGCTCGCCCGCGCTCGATCTGTTCGCCTCCCAGCGGACGGTGCCGAGCGGCGCGGAATCGACGGTGACGCTGGACGTCCTCAACACCGGCGAGATGGAGTTCGGCAACCAGCTCGACCCGCGGGTGACGACGGCGCGCGGACTCACGCTCTCGGTCGACGACGGCGACGTGCCGATCGAGGTCGGCGACGGCCGGACGGTCGTCGGCGACGTGCGGACCGACGCGAGCCCCGTGCAGGTCCCGCTCGAGGTGACGGTCCCCGACGACGTGCCGGACGGCTCCTACGAGGTCGAGGTGACGGCCCGCTACCGGTACACCTTCGAGATCATCCCCGAGTTCAACGACCACAAGGACCGGCGCGGTACCGACCGGTTCGACGTCACGATCGTCGTCGACGACGGCGCGCGCTTCGCGATCGTCGAGACCGGCACCGAGGCGCAGGTCGGCGGGGGCGGCGAGGTCACCGCAACCATGCGGAACGTCGGCGACGAGGTCGCTCGCGACGCGGTCGTCACCGGAACGACGACCGGGAGCGAGGCCGTCATCGGAAGCGACGGGAGCGCCGAGTCGTTCGTCGGCGACTGGGCGCCCGGCGAGAACCGAACGGTGACGTTCGAGTCGACGGTCTCGCCCGACTTCGGCGGCGGGGCGTACGCGCTCGTCTCCACCGTCGACTACCGCGACGCGGACGGGATCGACGAGACCTCTCCCGCGTCCCGGGCCGGCGTGGTGCCGATCTCCGAGCAGTCGTTCTCGATCGACGGCGTGGAGGGGAGCCTGGAGGTCGGCTACTCCGGGAGCGTCAGCGGGACGCTCACCAACGAGGGGCCGCTCGACGTCGACGACGCGGTGCTCGTCGCCGACCCGCAGAGCGACCGGGTGACGGTCGGCGAGCGGCGGTACGCCCTCCCGGAGATCCCGGCGGGCGAGTCCGTCGACTTCTCGTTCGACGCCCAGGTGAGCGGGAGCGCCGACCCCGGCCCCCGGCAGTTCCGGTTCACCACCGAGTACACGAACGGCGACTCGGCCATCGCGGTCGAGGAGACCCGGCGGATCGAGGTCGCGCCGCGGCAGCCCGAGTTCGAGCTCGCCGCCGACAACGCGACCGTCCCGGCGGGCGAGACCCGGCGGATCACCTTCGAGATCACGAATCAGCGCCCGGAGACGCTCTCGTCGATCAACGCCGGGCTGTACGCCGACAGCCCGCTGTCGGCCCCCGACGACGAGGCGTTCGTCGACGAGCTGGCGCCCGGCGAGTCGACCGAGATTGCCTTCGACGTGGCGGCCGCGCCAGGGGCGACCGTCGAGACCCACCCGATCGAGCTGGACTTCCGCTACGACGACGAGCGCGGTAACGACCGGATATCGGACGTCACCCAGTACCCCGTCGAGGTGACCGAACCGACCGACGACGGCGGGCTCCCACTCCTACCGCTCGCCGTCGGCCTCCTCGTCGTGGTCGCCGGCGCGGGAGCGCTCGTCCGGTACCGGCGGCGGTGACCGGATGGGCGACACCAATGCCCGCGCGTCTCCGAGCGACCGGGGGGCCCTGAGTCGACGGAGGCGACGGTGACCGCGGCCGACCGGCTCGTCGAGCGGGTCGACGAGCTCGTCACGGAGCGACCGGTGGCGGTGATCGCCGTCTTCCTCCTGATCAGCGTCGTCGCCGTCGGCGGGGTGGGGGGGATCACCACCTCGGCCGGCGCCGACCAGTTCACGCAGGACATCCCCGCCCAGCGCGCGCTCGACGACATCGACGAGGAGTTCGAGACGTCGATCGGCGGGTCGGCGACGTCGGCGCAGGTGATCGTCACCGGCGACAACGTGCTCTCGCGATCGGCGCTGATACGGGTCCTAGAGACTCAGGAGCGGCTGGAGTCGCGGTCGACCCTGAGAGTGAGCTCGACGACGAGCCACGCCGACGCGGTCGCCCGACGGTTGGACCCGACCGCGGAGACGCCGGGCGAGCGCCGCGACGCGGTCGCGGAGGCGACGCCGAGCGAGCTGCGGACGGCCATCGCCGACGCCGACGCGTCCGGCGCCGTCGCGGCGCAGGTGTCTGTCGACTACAACCCGACAGCCCAGCGAGCCGGGGCCGCCATCGTCGGTGTCACCTACGACCTGCCCGAGGCGGCCACGACGGCCCGAGTGACAGAGCTACAGACGCGGAGCGTCGACGTGGTCGACTCGGTGCCGGGCAACGAGGCCGGCGAGAACGCGGTCCTCTTCGGCGACGGGATCCTCCAGTCGGAGGTCACGGCGCTGCTGACCGACACCGCGGTCATCGTGTTCCCCGCGGCGCTGCTCCTGATATTGGGCTTCCTCGTGTTCGCCTACCGCGACCCGATCGACATGGGGATCGGCCTCGCCGCCCTGCTCATGTCGCTCCTGTGGACCTTCGGGTTTATGGGATACGCGGGGATCCCCTTCTCCGACTCCCTTATTACCGTCTTCCCGCTGCTGCTCGCGGTCGGGATCGATTTCGGGATCCACATCGTCAACCGCTACCGGGAGGAGCGCGGCGAGGGGCTCTCGATCGCGGCGGCGATGCGGACCACGACCGATCAGCTGTTGATCGCCTTCCTGCTGGTCACGATCACCACGGTGTTCGGGCTCGCCTCGAACCTCGTGAGTCCCTTCGAGCCTAACCGGGACTTCGGGCTCGTCGCCGCGGCGGGGATCACGTTCACGCTCACGGTGTTCGGCGTCTTTCTCCCGGCGACGAAGGTGGTGGTCGACCGCTGGCGCGAGCGGCTGCCGATCCCGGCGTTCGGCACGACGCCGCTCGGGTCGGGCGGCTCGCGGCTCGGGCGCGTGCTCCGCGTCGGGGTCGACCTCTCGAAGGTCGCGCCCGTGGCGGTCGTCGCCGTCCTGCTCGTCGGCGGCGCGGTCGGGGGCGCGTACGGGACCGGCGTGAACACCGAGTTCTCGGAGGAGGCGTTCTTCCCAGACGAGGACCGGCTGGAGACGTACTCGAACCTGCCGGAGCCGCTCGCGCCGACCGACTACACCTTCCTCCGGGTGCTCACGCTGTTCGAGGAGGAGTTCGAGCAGAGCTTCGTCGGGAGCGTGACCCTGTACGTCGACCAGTCCGTGCGCGACGACGACGCCCTGGAGCTGATCGACCGGACAACGCGCGATCCGCCGGACGCCTTCGAGACGACCGACGAGCGCCGGGCCGCCTCCACGAGCGTCGTGACCGTCATCGAGGACCGGGCGGCGCGCGATCCAGAGTTCGGCGCGCTCGTGGACCGCAACGACCGGCTCGGGACGGGCGTCCCCGACCGCAACGTCGACGAGGTGTACGACGCGCTGCTCGACTCGCCCGACCGGGACCGGGCGCGCGGGTACCTCGCCGCCGACCGCGGGAGCGCGCGGATAGATTACACGATCCGCCCCGGCGCCGACGACTCGGAAGCGGTGGCCGGCGTCCGGGCGCTCGCGGAGCGCACTCCCTTGCAGGCGGTTCCGACGGGCGACCTCGTCGTCAACGAGGCCGTGATCGACCGGCTGACCGAGTCCGCGATCCGGAGCCTGATCGCCGCGTTCGTGCTCACGGCCGTGTTCCTCGCGCTCTCTTACGCCTACTTGGAGGGGAAGGCCGTGTACGGCCTGCTCAACCTCGTGCCCGTCCTCGTCACGGTCGGCCTGCTCGTGGGTTCGATGCGGCTGTTCGACATCCCCTTGACGCCGATCAACGCGCCGATCCTCTCGGTCTCGATCGGACTCGGCGTGGACTACACCGTCCACTTCGTTCACCGGTTCGTCGACGAGTTCAAGGCCGGAAACGCGGTCGAGGACGCGCTCGACATCACAATCGCGGGCACGGGCGGCGCGCTCACCGGGAGCATGCTCACGACCGTCTGCGGGCTCGGCGTCCTGTGGCTCGCCGTGATCCCGCTCCTGCGGGACTTCGGCGTGCTGCTCGCGCTCGGCGTGCTGTACGCGTACCTCTGTTCGATCCTGCTCGTCCCGTCGCTGGTGGTCGTCTGGAGCCGGTACGGCGACCGCGTCGGTCTCGGGCTCGACGGGACCCTCTGCGACGAGCCGACGGAGCGGGCCGACTAGTCGGTCGACTCTGCTCCGGCGACGTCGTCGCCGCCGACGTCGGTGGCCTCGCCCGTCGCCCGCTCGGCGCCGTCGACGCGCTCGGGGGCCTCGTCGCCCGCCCGCCGCGACTGGGCCTTCCCGGCGAGCACCGCGACGATGTACACGCCGACGGCGACGAGAACGATCGTGCCACCGGCGGTCGTGTTGTAGTTGAACGACAGCGTGATCCCGGCGACCACGGCGATCTGCGCCAGTACGACCGACGCGAGCAGCGCCTCGCGGAAGCCGCGTGCGAGCTGGGCGGCGGCCGCGACGGGGACGACGAGCATCGCCGCGACGAGGATGACGCCCATGATCTGCATCGCGCCGACGACGACGAGGGCGGTCAGGGTCGTCATCAGGCGGTTGTACCAGGGGACGTTGATCCCGGCGACGCGGGCGGCCGTCTCGTCGAACGTGACGTACAGCAGCTGCTTGTACGTGACCGTGACGACCAGCGAGACGATCGCGAAGAGCACGACCAGCAGGACCGCGTTCTCCCGCGAGACCGTCGAGAGGTTCCCGAACAGGTACTGGTTGATCCCGACCGCGAGCCCGCCGGTGTTCAGGCTGATGAGGACCGCGCCGAGCGCGAACCCGGTCGAGAGCACGATCGCCATCGACACGTCGTTGTACGCGTCGGTGGTCTCGGCGATCAGCTCGATCGCCAGGGCGGCGATCACGGCGACGACGATCGCGGTGACGTACGGCGAGATCCCGGTCCCGAGCAGCGAGTTGACGAACAGCCCGACGGCGACGCCCGCGAACGCGGTGTGGGCGAGCGCGTCGCCGATGAGCGCGAGCTGCCGGTGGACGAGGAAGGTGCCGATCAGCGGCGCCATCACGGCGATGAGCGCGCCGACGAGGAACGCGTGGTGCATGAAGACGTACTCCAGCATCGCGATCCCGAGCCGGTCGCCGACCCAGCCGAGCCCGTCGCTCCACAGGCCGACGAGCCGCGAGAGGAGGTCGTACGGCGCGGAGAGGAGCGGGACGACGGCGGCGGGCGACGCCGCCGACGCGACGGCCGCGGAACCGGCGGGGGTCACGTGACGATCCCCCCTTCCTCGCGGCGGACGTTCGTCCCGTACGCGCGGTCGAGCGCGTCGCTCTCGGCGAACGCGGCCGGCTCGCCGTCGAAGTACACCTCGCGGTTGAGACAGACGACCCGCGAGGCGTGCTCGATGACGGCGCCGATGTCGTGTTCGACGAGGAGGACGGTGATCCCGTCGTCGACGAGCTCGTCGAGCAGGTCGAAGAAGGCGTCGACCGACTCGGCGTCGACGCCGACGGTGGGCTCGTCCAGGACGAGCAGTTCGGCCTCGCCGGCGAGCGCCCGCGCGATGTACGTCCGCTGGCGCTGCCCGCCCGAGAGCGCGGTGATCTTCCGGTCGGCGAGGTGTTCGATGCCGACCGTCGCCAGGGCGTCGCGGACGCGGTCGCGGTCGGCGGCGGTCACCCGGCCGAAGCCGGCGTGCGGGAACCGCCCCATGAGGACGACTTCGCTCACGGTGATCGGCATGCGCTTCTCGTCTTCGGTCACGTCCTGCGCGACGTAGCCGACGCGCTCGCGCTCCGCGAACGCCCGGGCGGGGTGACCGAGCAGCTCGGCCGACCCCGCGTCGGGCTCGTGGAGGCCCAGAAGGAGGCGGAGCAGGGTGCTCTTCCCGGAGCCGTTCGGTCCGACGATCCCGACGTACTCGCCGCGGTCGACCCGCAGGTCCACGTCCTCGACGACCGGCGTCGCGGCGTAGCCGAACGTCAGCCCGCGGACGTCGACGAGGGGGGTGTCACCGCTCATGGCTCGAAGTTTCGACCGTAGTCGGCGAACGTCACGTCCTCGGGGTCGTCGAGACCGAGGAGGATCCGGAAGGTGGGCAGGTTCACCTGACGGGCGATCTCGAAGTACCCCCACCCCCGCTCGACCCAGGACTCGGCGGTGCCGGCGTACGGCGTCACCGGGAAGTACGCCTCGACGTCGGTCTGCTCCAAGAGCTGTCTCGCCGGCCGGATCGGCTCGAACACGGCCGCGCCGATGTGTCGGATGTCGTTGGCGGCGATCGTGTCCTGCGCCCGCTGCATGTCGGCCGGCCGGACGTCGTTGCTGGCCGCGAGGTTCACCACCAGCGGCTCGATCGTCGCGCCGTAGCGCTCCGAGACGTAGGCGAAGGCGTTGTGTGCGGCGAGGAACGCCACGTCGCGCTCGGCGGCGTCGAAGACGGCCGTCCACTCCTCGTCGAGCGCGTCGAGCTCCGCGTCGATCGCGTCGGCGTTCTCGCGGATCGTCGCCTCGTCGTCGGGAGCGAGCGCCGCGAGCCCGTCCGCGATGTTCTCGACCGCGACCTTCGCGCGCTGGGGGTCGAGCCAGAAGTGCGGGTCCTTCGCGTCCTCGACCGCCTCGTCCTCGGTGAGCGAGTCGGCGAGGTCGAGCAGCTCGACCCCGGCGCGGGCGTTGATAAGCGCCGTCTCCGTCGTCTCCGCTTCCAGCGTGTCGATCGCGCGGTCGACCCACGGCTGGAAGTCGGGCCCGACGTGGACCAGGGCGTCGGCGTCGGTGATCCGCCGCTGGATCGACGGGTCCGGCTCCCAGCCGTGACCGTGGAGGCCCGTCGGCACGAGGTTCTCGACGTTCAGGACCGTCCCCTCGGCGAGCGTGTCGGCGAAGTCGTAGAACGTGAAGAAAGAGGCCACGACCGTGTACTCTCCGGCGTCGGCGCCCTCACCGTCGCTTCCGCCGCCGCCGTCTCCCGGATCGGCGGCGTTTCCCGTGCAGCCGGCGAGACCCCCCGCGAGGACGCCGGCGCCGATGCCGGCGAACCGCCGTCGAGAGAGGCCCGTGGCCTCGTTCGTGTCGGTGCGCATTACCAGCCGTTTGTCGGTGGGAACGTAATACGCTTTGGGTCTAAGAAAAAGATTAGACAAGTCTAACTCTAGCCGCGGACGGGAGAAGCGCCGACGGAGCGCCCCGACGCCGCCGATACGATTTAGTCGCCACACCGAGAGGACCCCCACGATGGCGGAGTCCTCCCTGCGCGAGCGGTTCGAGCGAAACGCGAGCGAGATCGCGGGCACGGTCGTGACGGGCGCGTGGCTGGCGGCGCTGTTCCTCGGCTTTGAGTGGTGGCTCCCGCTCATGCTGTTCGGCTACGTCGTCGTCGTGCCGGTGGTCGGGATGCTGTTCGACGGGGACGAGGAGGCGGAGCGGGCCGAGGGACCCGCGGTCGACCGGACCACGGAGAGCGACGCGGTCGACGAGGAGCCGGCGGGCACGCGGGACGCGCTCGACCGGCTCCGGAGCCGGTACGCCGAGGGCGACCTCACCGACGAGCAGTTCGAGCGGAAGCTCGACCGGCTCCTCGAGACGGAGACGCCGGAAGACGCCGCCGAGTACGTGCGTCGAGAGCGCTCCCGGGAACCGGCGCGCGAGGTCGAACGCGAGTAGGGGGACCGCGGCCGATCCGGACGCGAGCGTCGCCCGCGGCTCCGAGCGGCCCCGTCGTCCGCGAACCTCAAGCTTCAACTGCCGCGACCGAGTGAACGACGTATGAGCGATCAACAGCTCCGCAAGGAAGCGCACGACCTCGACGTCACCGTCTGGGTCGGGAAGAAGGGCGTCGACGCCGTCGTCGACGAGACGGCCGACCAGCTCGACGACGCCAAGCTCGTGAAGGTGAAGTTCCTCCGGGCGGCCCGAGGCGGGACCACGACCGACGAGCTCGCCGCGGAGCTGGCCGACGCCGTCGACGCCGAACTCGTAGAGACGCGAGGGAACACGGCGGTACTCCACTGATGAGCGCCGCGGGCGGTACGAGCGACGTCGTCGCCGTCGCGGGGACGCTGGAGCCGTTTTTGCGGCCGCTGACCGGGATCGTCATCGACGCCGCGATCTTCCTCGCCGTCGTTTTCGCGACGTACCTGCTGTATAAGGCGGTCATCGCGCCGCTCGTGCTGCGGCTCTTCGACAGGCAGGGCCTCGACGAGCACGCGCGGCGACCGCTCCAGAAGATCGTCGCGTTCCTCGTGCTGTTCGCGGGCGTCACGGTCGCGTTCGGGGCGGCGGGATATCAGGGATTCCTCCGGTCGCTGGCGACGATCGCCGCGGCGGCGACGCTCGCCATCGGCTTCGCGCTTCAGGACGTGATCAAGAACTTCGTCGCGGGCGTGTTCATCTACACCGACAAGCCGTTCCGCATCGGCGACTGGATCGAGTGGCAGGGGAACTCGGGGGTCGTAGAGGACATCTCCTTTCGAGTCACCCGCGTCCGCACGTTCGACAACGAACTTCTCACGGTGCCGAACGCCGTGCTCACCGGCGACGTGGTGAAGAACCCGGTCGCGAAGAAGACGCTCCGGCTGAAGTTCGTCTTCGGGATCGACTACGAGGACGACGTCGAGAAGGCGACCGACATCATCGTCGAGGAGGCCGAGAAGAGCGACGCGATCCTCGACGACCCCGCGCCGTCGGTCAGGCTGACGGAGCTGGCGGACTCGTACGTCGGCCTGCAGTCGCGGATCTGGATCGACGACCCGTCGCGGGCGGACTTCGTGAAGGCGCGCGCCGACTACGTGAAGGCCGTCAAGAAGCGGTTCGACGAGGAGGGGATCTCGATCCCGTTCCCGCAGCGCACCGTCTCCGGGCGGAACGAGTGGACGGACCCCACGTCGTTCGGCGGGGCGGCTGAGGCCGGGATCGGCGGGGACTCGTAGCCCGCTCCTCCCGGCGACCGCGGCGACACCGATAGTAACGAACTTGAGGGTCGGGTAACTCGTTGTGTCCATGCATGTGGTCGTTATCGGGGCCGGCGAGGTCGGCACGAGCATCGCTGGGAGCCTCTCGTCGGACCACGAGGTCGTCGTCGTGGACGTCGACGAGGACCGCGCGGAACAGCTCAAGTACGAGATCGACGTGCTCACCATCGCCGGCGACGGGACGACCTCCGATATCCAGACGGCGGCGGAGGTCGGCCGCGCGGACATGGTCATCGCCTGCACCGACAACGACCAGACGAACCTCGTCGCCTGCGGCACCGCGAAGACGCTGGGCGACGGGTTCACCATCGCCCGCGTGAAGAGCACGGACTTCCTCCGGACGTGGGAGGGGAGCGAGGGCGCCTTCGGCGTCGACTTCATGGTGTGTACGGACCTGCTGACCGCGGAGAACATCGTCCGGGTCATCGGGCTCCCGGCCGCGATCGACGTCGACCCGTTCGCGAGCGGGATGGTCCAGATGGCCGAGTTCGAGATCGCGGAGGAGAGCCCCATGGCCGGGCAGACCGTCGCCGAGGCGGACCGCTTCGAGTCGCTCACGTTCGTCGGGCTGTTCCGCAACGGGGAACTGACGATCCCGCGCGGCGACACCGGGATCAAGGCCGGCGACCGCGCGGTGGTAATCGGGAGCCCGGAGAGCGTCCAAGCGTTCGCGACCGACGTCGACCCGCGCACGACGCCGGACGACGCGGACGACATCGTGATCGTCGGCGGAAGCGAGATCGGGTATCAGACCGCCCGTCTCCTCGGGGAGCGAGAACTGCAACCCCGGATAATCGAGCAGGACCCCGACCGCGCGCGGTGGCTCGCCGAGCAGCTTCCGAAGGCGGTCGTCATGGAACACGACGCGACCGACACGGAGTTCCTCTCCCGCGAACACGTCGACGAGGCCGACATCGTCGTCACCGCGCTCCGCTCCGACGAGAAGAACCTCCTCGTGTCGGTGCTCGCCAAACGGCTCGGCGTCGACCGCGTGATCGCGGTCGTCGACAGCCCGGACTACGTCACCGTCTTCGAGGAGATCGGGATCGACATCGCGATCAACCCGCGGACCGTGACCGCCGAGGAGATCACGCGGTTCACCTACGAGAGCGTCGCGGAGAACATCGCCGTGTTGGAGAACGACCAGGCGGAGGTCCTCGAGCTGGAGCTCACCGAGGGATGCGGGCTCGTGGGGCGACCGATCTCGGAGCTCGTCGCCGACACCGACGCCCGGTTCGTCATCGGCGCGATCACCCGCGATCACCAGCTCGTGACGCCGCGCGGGGACACGGTCCTCCGGCCGGGCGACCACGTGATCCTGCTCGTGGACTCCGACTCCGTGGGCGAGATCGCGTCGATGGCGTGAGCGGTCCGTGACCACCGGGATCCGGGTCGGTTGGCGGGCGAGCTTGGGTCTCACCGGCGACGTCCTTGCCGCCCTCCCGGTTCCGCTCGCGTTCCCGCTGCTGACCGCGTTTTATTACGGCGAGTCGCCGCTCCCGTTCGTGGCGGCTATCGCGGTCTCGCTCGCGCTCGGCGCTTCGTTCCGGTCGGTGCAAGACCCGGCGGAGGACCTCGGGCCGCGCGAGGCGTTCCTCGCGGTGGCGCTGATCTGGTTCCTCGTCGCCGCGGTCGGCGCGATCCCGTTCGTCGTCGCGGGCGTCGGGACGGTCGCGCACCCGGTGAACGCGATGTTCGAGGCGATGAGCGGGCTGACGACGACCGGCGCGACCGTCCTCGTCGACTTCTCGCTCCACTCGCGCTCGGTCATGATGTGGCGACAGGTGATCCAGTGGCTCGGCGGGCTCGGAATCCTGATCCTAGCGACCGCGGTGCTGTCCGAGATCGGGGTGGGCGGGGCGCAGCTGATGGAGACGGAGTCGCAGACCCAGGACGTCAACAAGCTCACACCGAAGATCTCCCGGACCGCGCAGCTCATCTGGGGGATCTACGTCGGGCTCACGGGGCTCGCGATCGCGGTCTACTTCCTGCTCGGGCTGGCGTTCGACCCGCAGATGGACCTGTACAACGCGGTGGCGCACGCGTTCACGTCGGTCGCGACCGCAGGGTTCTCCCCGGAGCCGCAGAGCGTCGGCGCGTTTCACCCGGTCATCCAGTGGGCGGTGGTCCCGTTCATGGTGATCGGCTCGACGAGCTTCGTCCTCATCTACTTCGCCATCAACGGAGAGCCGATGCGCCTGTTAAAAAACGAGGAGTTCCACTTCTACCTCGGCGCGATGGGGACGCTCGCGTCGATCGTCGCCTTCGCGTTGTTCCTCGATCCCAGCGTCACGTTCGGCGCGGAGGGAACGGTACGCCACGCCGTGTTCAACGTCGCGTCGATCGTGACGACGACGGGGTACGCCAGCACCGACTACGTGGCGTGGGCGCCCGCGGCGAAGCACATGCTGTTCATGGGGATGTTCATCGGCGGGATGGTCGGTTCGACGACCTGTTCGATCAAGTCGCTGCGGTGGCTCGTCGCGCTGAAGACGTTCCGCCGGAACCTCTACACCGCCATCCACCCGGAGGCGGTTCGGCCGGTTCGAGTCTCGGGGAAACCGGTCGACGAGGGGGCGATCCGCGACATCTACGCGTACCTCCTCTTGAGCATCGTGATCTTCTTCCTGCTCACCGTCGTGATCGTCGTCGACGCGGAACGGGCGGGTCTCCGGGTGACCGAGTTCGAGGCGCTCGGCGCGGCGGCGACGACGTTCCTCAACATCGGTCCCGCCTTCGGCGAGGCGGGCCCGTACGGGACGTTCGCGTCGTTCCCGATGAGCACGCGCGCCGTGATGATCGTCCTGATGTGGATCGGGCGGATCGAGATAATCCCGGTACTCGTGCTGTTCACGAAGGCGTTCTGGACGTCGTGAGAGCCGGCAGGCGGACGAATCGACAGTCCCGCGACGCCACCGTGATCGGCTTTCCTTCGACAGTTTAATACAGCGAACGGGCCTCTCCAATAGCGATCCAACACACATGTCCTGGGGCGTCAACTGGAAGGCGAGCGTGGGGCTTCTCGGGGTCGGGATCAAGTACCTCGCCGTCACGATGCTGGTGCCGCTGGTCGTGGCGCTCGTGTACGGAGAGGACATCTGGGTGTTCCTCGTCTCGATGGCGCTCGTCGCCGCGATCGGGTTCGCGGTAGAGCGGGTCGACCCGGACCCGGACCTCGGGCCCCGGGAGGCGCTGCTTTTCGTCTCGCTCGCGTGGATCGCGGCCGCGGCGATCGGCACCGTTCCGTACCTGCTCGCCGGCTACGGGACGGAGTCGACGATCGGGCTCCAGGTCGGGTCGGTCGGCGCGTTCACGGAGTCGGTGATCAACGCCCTGTTCGAGTCGATGAGCGGGTTCACGACCACGGGCGCGACCGTCCTCGGCGAGATCAGCACCGACCGCCACTCCCACGCCGTGCTGATGTGGCGACAGCTCACGCAGTGGCTCGGCGGCATGGGGATCATCGTCCTGATGATCGCCATCCTGCCGGAGGTCGCCGTCAACGGCGCCCAGCTGATGGAGTCGGAGGCGCCCGGCCCCGAACTCCAGAAGCTCACGCCGAAGATCGCGGAGACCGCGCGCGCGCTCTGGCTGATCTACTTCGGCTTCACCGTGGTGTACATCGCCATCCTGTACGGGCTCCACCTCGCCGGGATGGCGCCGAACATGAACCTCTTCAACGCGATCGCCCACGGGTTCACCACCCTCCCGACCGGCGGGTTCTCGCCGCAGGCCGACAGCATCGCGGCGTTCTCGGCGATCGTGCAGTGGGTCGTCATCCCGTTCATGCTCATCGCCGGCGTCAACTTCGCGCTGTTCTGGCACGTGCTGCGCGGGGAGGCGGAGGTCATGCTGGAGAACGCGGAATTCCGTGCGTACGCCGGCGCCGTCGCGGTCGTGACGGCCGTTCTCGCGGTGATGCTGTTCCGCGGCGCGGCGCCGCCGATCGAACTGGGCGGTGCGACGCAGGGGGTGACCGAGAACTCGCTCCGGCAGGCGGCGTTCCAGATCGGGTCGCTGTTGAACTCCACCGGGTACGCGACTGCCGACTTCGTGCAGTGGGACACCGACGCGCAGATCCTCCTGATGTTCGCGATGTTTATCGGCGGTTCCGCCGGCTCGACCGGCGGGGGCGTCAAGATCGTCCGGTGGCTCATCGTCGGGAAGGCGATCCGCCGCGAGCTGTTCACCACGGCCCACCCCGACGTCGTGCAGCCGGTTCGCCTGAGCGGAAGCGTCGTCGACGAGGACGCCATCCGCGGCATCATGGCGTTCACGCTGCTGTACCTCGTCCTGTTCGGCGTCTCGGCGGTGTTCCTTTCGCTGGACACCACCCGGGTCGGTATCCAGCTGACGATGCTGGAGTCGACGAGCGCCTCGCTCGCGACGATCGGGAATATCGGGCCGGGGTTCGGTCGGCTCGGCCCGTTCGGGAGCTACCTCTTTTTCCCCGACACGTCGAAGCTGCTGATGGTGTTCCTGATGTGGATCGGCCGGCTGGAGATCGTCCCGGTGCTCGCGGTGTTCATCTCGGCGATGGACGGCCGGTGACAGGAGGTCAAAAACTACAAGCGGTGCGTTTTCAGCGCCGAAAACAGCTTCTAACCGCGTTTAATTGCTCGGTTGTGCAGAGCGTATCTTCTTAACTGACGAGAGTATGAATGTGGGTATGACGAGCACCGACCAACCGGAGGGAGGAGGCCTACTCGATCACGTTCTCCTGCCAGTGGCTCACGAGGAGGACGCGATGTCGACGGCGCTGGCGCTGGAACCGTATCGACCGGAGCGGGTCACGGCGCTGCACGTCGTCGAGAAGGGCGACGGCGTCCCCGACAAGACGCCCGTCGAACAGTCCGAGGAACTGGCCGCAGAGTCGTACGATGCGGTCCGATCGGTGTTCCCCGACGCCGGCGAGCACACCGCCTACTCGCGGGACATCGTGGGCGCTATCTTCGACGCGGTCGACGAGGTCGATGCGAGCGCTATCGCCTATCAGTCTCGGGGCGGGAACCGGCTCGTCCAGTTCCTCTCCGGCGACCTCTCAGTGAAGCTCGTGACGGAGTCGCACGTGCCCGTGGTCGCGCTCCCGCGCGAGGGATCCACCGAATGAGCGACGAGGAGCTGGCCAAGGACCTCGGTCCCCTCGCCGCGCTCACGATCGGGATCGGGACGATGATCGGGGCCGGCATCTTCGTGCTCCCCGGGACCGCGGTCGCGCGGGCCGGTCCGCTCGCGGCGTTCACGTTCGTCCTCGGTGGCGTCATCGCCCTGTTCACGGCGCTTTCAGCCTCCGAGCTCGGGACGGCGATGCCGAAGTCCGGCGGCGCGTACTTCTACGTCAACCGGGCGCTCGGGCCCATGTTCGGCTCCGTCGCCGGGTGGGCGAACTGGCTCGGGCTCGCGTTCGCCTCCGCGTTCTACATGTACGGCTTCGGCGAGTACGTCAACGCGCTCCTCGGGCTCGGGCCGGTCGGGCTCGGCCCGGTGACGCTGGAGGCCGCCCAAGTGATCGGGCTCGCCGGCGCGCTGCTGTTCATCGCCGTCAACTACTTCGGCGCGAAGGAGACGGGCGGGCTCCAGATCGTCATCGTCATGTCGCTTTTGGGCATCCTCGCCGTCTTCACCGTCGTCGGGCTGCTGAACGCCGACATGGAGTCGCTGCGGCCGATCGCGCCGCCGGGGACGACGAGCCAGGTGCTCCCGGTGACGGGGATCATCTTCGTCTCGTACCTCGGCTTCGTCCAGATCACCTCGGTCGCCGAGGAGATCAAGAACCCCGGGCGGAACCTCCCGCTCGCGGTCCTCGGCTCGGTCGTGATCGTCACGGTCGTGTACGCGCTGTTCCTCGTCGTGCTGCTCGCGGCGGTCCCGAACGAGCTCGTCGCGAACAACGAGACCGCGGTGGTCGACGCCGCCCGCCTCCTCTTCGGCAACTACCAGGTGTTCGGCTTCTCGCTGGGCGCCGTCGGCGCCGGGATGCTCCTGATCGGCGGCCTGCTCGCGACCGCCTCCTCGGCGAACGCCTCGATCCTCTCGTCGTCGCGGATCAACTTCGCGATGGGCCGCGAGAAGATCGTCACGCCGAAGCTCAACGAGATCCACGACCGCTTCGGCACCCCGTACAAGTCGATCGCGCTCACAGGCGCGCTCATCCTCGTGTTCCTCGTCGCCGGCGGCGTCGAGTCGCTGTCGACGATGGGATCCGTGCTCCACCTCATCGTCTACGGCCTGCTCAACATCGCGCTCATCGTGATGCGCGAGTCGGGGGTCGAGGGGTACGACCCCGACTTCGAGGTCCCCTTCTATCCGTTCGTTCCGATCATCGGAACGTTGTCGTCGTTCGCGCTGATCATCTACATCGAGCCGACGATCATCCTGATCTCGTTCGGCCTCGTCGCCTTCGCCCTGCTCTGGTACCTGCTGTACGCCCGCCGGAAGGTGGAGGCGCGCGGCGTGCTGGGGGCGTGGATCCTCGACCGCTCCGACGAGCTGCCCAAGGCCGCCGTGTCGGCGGCCACGTCGGTCCAGCCGAGCGGCGACGACTACCGCGTGATGGTGCCGCTCGCGAACCCCGCGACCGAGGAGCACCTGATCACGCTCGCGTCGGCCATCGCCAAGCAGCGAAACGGGACGGTCGTCGCGGTCAACATCGCGAACGTCCCGGACCAGACGTCGCTGGAGGCCGCCCGCGACCGCGGCGCCCACGATGCGGCGCACAGTCTCCTCGATAAGGCCCGTGAAGACGCCGAGACGTTCGGCGTCGACGTGGAGACGCACGTCGTCCTCTCGCACCGCGTGTTCGAGGAGGTGTTCGACGCGGCCCGGACCTACGGCGCCGACATGACCGTGATGGGCTGGGGCGAGGACTCGCACGGGTCGCCCGGGCGCGCGGAGACGGCGGTCGACGAGCTCGCGCACTCGCTCCCGTCGGACTTCCTCGTGTTCCGCGACCGTGGGTTCGACCCCTCGCGGATCCTCGTGCCGACCGCCGGCGGACCGGCCTCGGACCTCTCCGGCGCGGTCGCCAAGATGCTCCAGACGGAGTTCGACGGCGAGGTCACGCTGCTGCACGTCGCCGACGACGAGAGCGCCGGACGGCGCTTCCTCATGGGGTGGGCCGCCGAGCACGACCTCGCCGACGCGACGCTCCGCGTCGAGAGCGGCGACATCGAGGAGTCGATCGAACGGGCCGCGCGCGACGCGACGATGGTTATCATCGGCGCGACTCAGAAGGGGCTGCTCTCGCGGCTGGTGAGCGGCTCGCTCGTGTTGGAGGTGCTCGAAGACGTGGAGTGTTCCGTGCTGCTCGCGGAGAAGCGCGACGACCGCGGCGTCTGGGCTCGGCTGTTCGGGAGCGGGGCACGGGAGAACGCCCCTGACGATGTCACGGCCGACGCCGCTGAGGCGGGCGACGCGACCGCCGAGGCGCGGGGTGACGGCGGGGTCGGACGGGCGGAAGCGGACGAACAAACGGAGGAGTAGCCGAACGGAGAAATGAGCGAACCGGACGAACGAGCGACCGGGCGGCCACCGAGGGCGTCGTGACCGCGTTCGGGGCGGCGAACGGGGTCGGAACCGACGGGCCGACGGTGATGGTCGCCGTGTCGAACCCGCGCACGGAGAGCGCGCTCGTCACGCTGGCCGGCGCGGTCGCGAGTCACGAGGGGGGTCGCGTGCTCGCGACGCACATCGTCACCGTTCCGGACCAGACGTCGCTGGAGAAGGCGGCCGAGAACCGGACCGACCTCGACGACTCGTCCGAGGAGCTGTTGGCCGCCGCGGCCGCCGACGCCGAGGCGTTCGACGTGCCGATCGAGACGAAGACGATCCTCTCGCACCGCGGGATCGAGGAGGTGTTCGACGCCGCGCGGACGAACGACGCCGACACCGTCGTGATGGGCTACGGCGGGACGCGGTTCGTGGGCGGGCGCGTCGAGGGCTCGCTGGACGAACTCGCCCGCGATCTCCCGTGCGACTTCCTCGTCTTGGACGGCCAGCGGCTGGACCTCTCGAAGGTGCTCGTGCCGACCGCCGGCGGCCCCTCCTCCGACCTCTCCGGGGAAGTCGCGAGGGCGCTCCGAGACGAGATCGACGTGGACGTCTCGCTGCTGTACGTCGTCGACCCGGGAGACGAGGCGGCCGGCCGGGAATTCCTCACCGACTGGGCGGCGGGCCACGGCCTCGGCGACGCCGACCTGCGCATCGAGGCGGGCGGCGTCGAGGAGACGATCGGTCGCGTCGGCGAGGAGTACGACCTCGTTATCGTCGGTGCGACCGAGCGCGGACTGCTCTCGCGGATCGTCCGCGGGTCGCTGGCGTTCGAGACCATCGAGACCCTCGACACGCCGGTGTTGCTCGCGGAGCGCCCCTCGTCGCGGTCGCTCCGTGAGCGGCTGTTCGGGTGGCGCTGAGGGCGGGGTCCCGCGCCTCTCGGCGGATTGCGGTAGGCTTTCGGTTGTCGCTCCTGAACCGCTGACACATGTATCTGATCGTCGTGGGCGCGGGCGATATCGGGACGCCGCTCGTCAAGCTCGCGACCGAGAGCGGCAACGAGGTCGTCGTGATCGAGCGCGACGAGGAACGGGCGGAGCGGGCGTCCCGGGGGTACGACTGCCTCGTCATCAACGACGACGCGACTTCGAAGGAGACGCTGCTCGACGCCGGGGCCGATCGCGCGGACGCGCTCATTTCGACGACGGATCAGGACGCGACGAACATCATGGTCTGTCTGCTGGCGCAAGAGCTGTCGGTGCCGAACATCGTCTCGGTCGTCCACAACCCCGAGCACATGAACGTGTTCGAACAGATCGGCATCAACACGATGCAGAACCCGCAGAGTCTGATCGCGGAGTACCTCTACCGAGCGGTGAGCCGACCGTCGGTCGTCGACTTCATGCACATCGGCGAGGAGGCGGAGGTGTTCGAGATCACCGTCGGTCCGGACGCGCCGATCGCCGGGAAGACGCTGCGCGAGGCCGACGAGGCGGATCTCATCGGCGGCGAGACCCTCATCATCGCCGTCGAGCGCGACGGGGAGGGGACGCCCATAACCCCCCGGGGCAACACGCGTATCGAGGCCGGCGACCTGCTCACGGTGTACTCGGGAGAGGGCGCGACGCCAGAGGTGACGGACGTGTTCGGCCACCAGGAGGACCACGACTGAGATGTCCGAGCGGAACGGCGGCCGGCTCCCGACCGACCTGGGAGTCATCGCCCGCGACGTCGGCTCGCTCCTCCTGATGGAGGCCGGGCTGATGACGGTCACCGTTGTCGTCGCCCTCGCGTTCCGGGAGTTTCACGCCGCGCTCGGCTTCCTCGTCGCGGGCGGCGCGACGGCCCTCGTCGGCGGGCTCGCGAATCGGCGGTTCGCCGACGCCCCAGACCCGAAGATGAAACACGGCATGGTGATCGCCGCCGGCGGGTGGCTCATGGTCGCCGTCTTCGGGGCGCTCCCGCTGTTCCTCACGGCGTGGCTGACGCCGTCCGCCGTCATGGACGCGTTCGTCCCCGCCGCCGCGGACACGGCCTCGTGGGAGCCGATCGCCGTCGGAGGGACCACGACGGTCTCCAGTCTCGCCTACTTCCGCGACCCCCTGCATGCCCTCTTCGAGAGCATGAGCGGCTGGACCGGGAGCGGGCTGACGATGGCCGTCCACGAGCCGTCATTGCCGCGGGCAGTGCAGTGGTGGCGGTCGTTCATCCAGTGGGTCGGCGGCGTCGGCGTCATCGTCCTCACCGTCTCCATCCTCTCGCGTCCGGGAAGCGGGAGCTACGCGCTCTACAGGAGCGAGGCCCGGGAGCAGAAGATCCACCCGAGCGTCGTCTCGACGGTCCGGACGGTCTGGAAGCTCGTGGTCGGCTACACCCTGCTGGCGTTCGCGATGCTGTTCGTCGCGATCCGAGCGAGCGAGAGCGACTACGCCGAGTCGCTCTCGCTCGGCGAAATCGCCTGGCAGGCGCTCAACCACGCCATGACCGGCCTGACGACGGGCGGGTTCTCCGTCACCGACAACTCGATCGCGACGTACGGCTCCCCCCTGGTCGAGGTCGTGCTGTTGCCGATCATGGTCCTCGGCGCGATCGCGTTCCCGGTCCACTACGTCGTGCTCAGGGACCGGAGCGTACGCGAACTGGTCGCAGACCTCCAGACCAGGTGGCTGTTCGCGCTGCTCGGGGCCGGCGTCGCCGTGCTCGCGATACAGAACGTCGCGTCCGTTCCGGTCGCCGCCGGCGCGTTCGCGACGGAGTCGTTCCTCTCGTTCCCGGTTCCGCTCCTCGACGGCGCGGGGCTCGACGCGGTCCGGGACTCGGCGTTCCAGTGGATCAGCGCGCTGACCGCCACCGGCTTCCAGTCGGCGCCGATCGGGAGCTGGGTCGCGGGCGCGAAGGTGTTGGTCGTCGTCGCGATGGTGCTCGGCGGCGCCGCCGGGTCCACGGTCGGCGGCATCAAGATCATTCGTGCGTACACGGCCGCTCGCGGAATCATCTGGCAGTTCTCCCGCGTGTTCCTCCCGGGCAACGCCGTCGTCACCGCGCGCATCGGCGACCGCACGCTGGACCGCGAGACGATGGAGCGGGAGTTCAGCGAGGCCGCCATCGTCACGCTGCTGTGGGTCGTCGCGCTCGTCGTCGGGAGCCTCGTGCTGGTCAACGTCGCCGGCTCGGAGTTCGGCTACGCCGACGCGCTGTTCGAGGTCGCGAGCGCACAGGGGAACGTCGGGCTCTCGTCCGGGATCACCGGCCCGTCGATGTCGCCGGCGGCGGAGGCGATGTTCCTCTTCCACATGTGGATCGGCCGCCTGGAGATCATTCCGGTGCTCGTGTTCCTCCGAGCCGGTATCTGGGGGCTGAACCCGTGACCGGCTCGACGCCGACGGTCACCGCCGGACGGCGATCGAACCCACGGCGCGGTCGGGGTCACTCCCCGTCGGCGTTCACGCGACCGATGAACGACCAGTGGGTCTCGTGAGTTCCGTTCGGAAGGGTCTCTTCGGTGACGTGGTAGAGGTACGGCCCGTGCGGACAGTCGTCACAGCCCTCCTGACAGGAGTACTGTTTCACGACTTCGGTGTATCCCTCGTGTTCGGTGACGCGCAGGATGTCCTCGCCGGCCTCCGCGTCGACCGGGAGCTCCGTCTCCTCGTGGTAGTGCAGCAGCTCCTGCGCGTGGACGATCGCCTTACGGAGCTCCTCCGGTGTGCAGTTTTTCAGCTGCTTGACGAGCTTCGGCGGTAATCCTTCGGACGGCGTCGGGGACTCCGATGGGTCGGTCATGGGTGGGGATTGACTCCGAGCCCTCATAACGGTCGGTGGCGATTCGGACCGCCGGCGAATCCGGCCGGCCGCGCGGCAAATTGTAATGAATATTTATATGAGTCCGGCGGGTAGCGGGCGGCATGTATGACGACGAGGAGCTCTCCGAAATCCGCGAGGCCAAGGAGTCGTGGGAGGCGGAGACGCTCGACCCGACCCTCGACCGGCACGGCGAGCGGAACGAGCGGTTCGCGACGGTGTCGAACCACGAGGTCGACCGGCTGTACACCCCCGCGGACGTGGCCGACCTCGACTACGGCGAGGACCTCGGCTTCCCCGGCGAGGAGCCGTACACCCGGGGCGTCTACCCGACGATGCACCGCGGACGGACGTGGACGATGCGGCAGTTCGCGGGGTTCGGCACCGCCGAGGAGACGAACGAGCGCTTCCGCTACCTCATCGACGAGGGCCAGACCGGGCTCTCGACCGCCTTCGACATGCCGTCGCTGATGGGGCTCGACTCCGACGACCCGATGTCGCTCGGCGAGGTCGGCAAGGAGGGCGTCGCCGTCGACACGCTCCGAGATATGGAGGTCCTCTTCGACGGGATCGACGTCGGCGAGGTGTCCACCTCCTTCACCATCAATCCCAGCGCGCCGGTGATCTACGCGATGTACGTCGCGATCGCGGACCAGCAAGGGGTCCCGCGCGAGGAGCTTCGGGGCACCCTCCAGAACGACATGCTGAAGGAGTTCATCGCGCAGAAGGAGTGGGTGATCCCGCCGGAGCCCTCCCTCGACCTGGTGACGGACACGATCGAGTTCGCCGCCGACGAGACCCCGAAATTCAAACCGATCTCGGTGTCGGGGTACCACATCCGCGAGGCGGGCTCGACCGCGGTCCAGGAGCTCGCCTTCACCCTCGCCGACGGGTTCGCGTACGTCGAGGCGTGTCTCGACCGCGGGCTCGACGTCGACGAGTTCGCCCCGCAGCTCTCCTTCTTCTTCAACTCGCACAACTCGATCTTCGAGGAGGTCGCGAAGTTCCGGGCCGCTCGCCGGATCTACGCGCGGATCATGGACGAGTGGTACGACGCCGAGGCCGACGCCTCGAAGCAGTTGAAGTTCCACACCCAGACCGCGGGCCAGTCGCTGACGGCCCAGCAACCCCTGAACAACGTCGTCCGCGTCACGCTACAGGCGCTGGCGGGCGTCTTGGGGGGAACCCAGAGCCTCCACACCAACTCCTTCGACGAGGCGCTGGCGCTCCCCTCCGAGCGGGCCGTGCGGGTCGCGCTCCGCACCCAGCAGATCATCGCGGAGGAGTCGGGCGCGGCCGACATCGTCGACCCGCTGGGCGGCTCCTTCGCGGTGGAGGCGCTCACGGACGAGGTGGAGGCGGAGGCGACCGCGTATATCGAAGAGATCCGAGAGATGGGCGACGGGTCGGTCCGCGACGGGGTGCTCGCCGGGATCGAGCAGGGGTACTTCCACCGCGAGATCCAGCAGGCCTCCTACGAGTACCAAGAGCGGGTCGACGAGGGCGAGGAGACCGTCGTCGGCGTCAACGCCTATCAGGTCGAAGAGGACACGGAGCCGGACCTGCTCCGGGTCGACGAGACGACCCGGGAGCGCCAGCTCGACCGGCTCGAGTCGGTGAAGGCGGAGCGCGACGACGACGCGGTCGACGCCGCCTTGGACGACCTCCGCGACGCGGTCGACGCCGGCGAGAACGTGATGCCCGCGATCGTCGCGGCGGTGAAGGCGTACGCGACGATGGGCGAGATCATGGCGGTGTTCGAGGCGGAGTACGGGACGTACCGCGAGCGTATCGGGGTGGCCTGAGCGGGGAAAAAGCGGGGACGTCGAAGCGGACGGACCGACCGCGCGCGAAGCCGCATCGATCCGCCGCGTTACGCCGGATCGACCGGCCGCGCGGACTCCGCGCACCACGCGTTGCCCCGGCGACCAGCGCGCCGCAGGTCGAGCTCGACGACCGTGCCGGCGTCGAGCGACGACAGCTCGGCCTCCACGTCGGGATCGTCGTACTCGACGACGTACAGCGTCCCGTTCCGGGGGTATTCACGGAGCGTGATCGCCCCGTGGTCGTTGCACGCGTCCACGATCGTGTACTTGCCAGTGCGATCCATCCCGTGTGGCGCTACGAAGTAACCCATGTTAACGTTTGTGCGTACGGGTACCGGAGCCACACGGTGGCCGCGAACGGTCCACTTTAATCGGCGCGCCGCCTCGCTCCGGTATGACGGAGACGGAGGTCCCGGAGGACCACCCGCGGTACGCCTCGCTCGTGACGCGCCACCGGATCGAGGAGGGGGTGAAGAAGGGGATCACATCGAAGCAGGGACTCATCGCCCAGGGACGCGCGGAGGCCTTCGACTACCTCCTCGGCGAGCGGACCCTCCCGAGCGCCGACCGCGCCGCGCGCGCCGCCGCGGCGACCCTGCTGGCGGCCGACCGTCCGGTGATCTCGGTGAACGGCAACGTCGCGGCCCTCGCCCCCGCGGAGACGGTCGCGCTCGCCGAGGCGGTCGACGCCGACCTGGAGGTGAACCTCTTCAACCACACCGACGAGCGCGTCCGGCGCATCGCCGACCACCTCCGCGAGCACGGCGCCGACCGGGTCAAGGGCATGGCCGGCGACGGGGAGATCCCCGGCCTGTCGCACGCTCGCGGCGTCGTCGACGCCGACGGGATCGAGGCGGCCGACGTCGTGGTCGTCCCGCTGGAGGACGGCGACCGCGCGGCGGCGCTCGACGCGATGGGGAAGACGGAGATCGTGATCGACCTGAATCCCGGGAGTCGGTCGCCGCGGACCGCGGACGTTCCGATCGTCGACAACCTGATCCGGGCGGTGCCGAACGTCGCGTCGCACGCGCGAGACCTCGCGGACGCGTCTCACGAGGAGCTGCGGGAGATCGTCGACGCGTTCGACGCCGACGAGGCGCTCGCGGCGGCGGAAGCGGCCATCCGAGAGGGGTCGTTCGAGACTCCGGCCGAGGCGTAATCGGACGGAATCCCGCCCGAGACGTACTCAGACGAATCGCCTCGGCCGGCGTCTCGGGCGGAGATCGGCCGCCCGGCGCGTGGCCGGAGGTGTTGAGAATACAACCCGTAGCGACGTCGAAACGCCGGAACTGCAAAGTCCGCTCCCGACGTAGGCCCGGCCATGGAACTCGACGAGACGGACCGCGCCATCCTCAGGATCCTCCAAGAGGACGCTCGGACGCCGTTCTCGGAGATCGCGCGGCGGATCGACATGTCGAGCGCGACCGTCCACGACCGAGTGGGGCGGATGGAGGAGGCCGGCGTCATCGAGGGGTACCACGCGGAGGTCGACCCCAAGGCCGTCGGTTACGGCGTCAGCGCGTTCGTCGGACTCCGCATCGAGCAGGGACGCGAGGAGGACGCGCTCGACCGGCTCCGCGACATCGACGGCGTCAGCGAGATCCACCTGACGACCGGCAAGTGGGACGTCATCTTGCGCGTCGTCGCCGCCGACACCGACAGCCTCCGCGATCTGATGTTCGACGAGATAGCGGAGATGGACGGGTTCTCGCGGTCGCAGACCATGATCATCCTCGGCACCGACTTCGAGGCCGACGGCCCGCCGATCTGAGCGGGGCTCCGCGCCGCGTCGCGCCATCGGGGACCCGTCGCGGACGACGACGAGGCGAGCCGGGACCGGAACGCTCAACTCGGGAACACTCCGAACGGGAGTCATGAGCACACCGGTCGCCGGACGGATCAGGCAGTCTCCGGAGCGGGCGTGGGCGGCGGTCGTCGGCGGGGTCGCGCTCCTGCTCGCGGTCGGATCGGTCGTCTTCCCGCGAGCCGTGTACGATCGGTTCGTCTGGCGGTACTTCTGGGGACCGGTCGTCGCCGACGGGCAGGGGGCGCAGTGCGCCGTCCGGGACGCTGGCGGCACGGAGTTGCTCGGGGGCTCGGGCGCGTGTCAGGCCGCCGTCGACGCTGGGGAAGTCGTCGCGTTCCCGGGGTACACCACCGTCTCGACGGTGAGCTACGTGGTCGTTCTGCTCGGGATGCTGATCGGCGTCGTCTTCCTGCTCCGCCGGTTGGATATCGGCGACGAGCTGCGGTTCTTCTACGCGCTGTTCCCGTTCATGCTGCTCGGCGGCGCGCTCCGCACCGTCGAGGACTCGGGGGTCGCCGCGGTCCGCGCCGGCACGGAGCCGCTGATCCCCTTCCCCGCGAGCGCGGTGCTGATCAGCCCGTTCATCTACTTCACCGCGTTCGGGGTCACCCTCGCCTGCGTCATCGCGGCGTACGCGCTGGCGGACCGCGGGGTCGTCGACGACTACGCCCGACCGCTGTTCGCGATGGGGACGCTCGCCCTCGCGGCCTCGCTCGGCTACCTCTCGTACCTCGCCGCCGCGACCGACTACGTCGAGTTCTACCCGCAGGTGCTCGCGCTCACGCTGCTCCTCGCGACCGTCTCGACGGCGGCCACCTGGAAGCTCGCGACGGCGTACGAACCGACGGTCCGGCAGGGGACGGGGGCCGCGGGGATCGTCATCATCTGGGGCCACGCGATCGACGGCGTCGCCAACGTGATCGGGCTCAACTGGATGCCGGCGCTGACCGGGACCGCGAACCTCGTGCCGAAACACGTCGTCAACGCGCTGATCGTGAACTGGACCGGGCGGCTCCTCCCGGACTCGGTCCTCGCCGTCACCGGCGACGCGTGGCCGTTCCTCCTCGTCAAGCTCGCGGCCGCGACGTTCGTCGTCTGGGTGTTCAACGGCGAGATGTTCGAGGAGTCGCCGCGCTACACGCTGATGCTGCTCATCACCGTGCTGGCCGTCGGGCTCGGACCCGGGACGCGGGACATGCTCCGAGCCACCTTCGGGGTCTGAGTACCGGAGGCCGACCCGTCTGACCCCGCCGGTCGCGTCGTCGCCGGCGGTCCGCCCCGGTCGCAGGCGGAGGGGTTCTCCCTCGCCCCGTCGCCGTCGTCGAACTGTCGGCGTTACGCCATTCCCGAAAAGGGTTAAGTCGTGTTCGGACGACTGGTTCACTAATGTACGATCCTGAGGAACTGGCCGAGATTCGGGAGGCCAAGGAGTCGTGGGAGTCCGGGACCTACGGCGAGACGGTCGACCGGTTCGGGGAGCGCAAGGAGACGTTCACCACCGACACGGGCGGCCAGGAGGTCGACCCGCTGTACACCCCCGCCGACGTCCCCGACCACGACTACCGCGAGGACGTCGGGAACCCGGGCGAGGAGCCGTACACGCGCGGCGTCTACTCGACGATGCACCGCGGCCGGCTCTGGACGATGCGCCAGTACGCGGGGATGGGCACCGCCGCGGAGACGAACGAGCGGTTCAACTACCTCATCGACGAGGGCTCCTCCGGGCTCTCGATGGCGTTCGACCTCCCGACCCAGATGGGGTACGACTCCGACGCCGCGATGGCCGAGGGCGAGGTGGGGCGCTCGGGCGTCGCCATCGACACCCTCGACGACTTCGAGACGGTCTTCGACGGGATCCCCTTAGACGAGGTGTCGACCTCGATGACGATCAACGCCCCCGCGGCCGTCCTCCTCGCGATGTACGTCGCGATGGGCGACGAGCAAGGGGTTCCGCGCGAGGAGCTCCGGGGCACCATCCAGAACGACATCATGAAGGAGTACATCGCGCGGAACCTCTACATCTACCCGCCGAAGCAGTCGATGCGGCTGATCACGGACATCTTCGACTTCTGCGCCGCGGAGACCCCCAGATTCAACACGATCTCCATCTCGGGGTACCACATCCGCGAGGCGGGCTCGACGGCCGCCCAAGAGGTCGCGTTCACGCTCGGCGACGGGATCGAGTACGTGCAGGCCGCGATCGACGCCGGCCTCGACGTCGACGAGTTCGCCCCGCAGCTCTCCTTCTTCTTCAACGCCCACAACAACGTCTTCGAGGAAGCCGCGAAGTTCCGCGCCGCCAGGCGCATGTGGGCGAAGATCATGGAGGAGCGGTTCGACGCGGAGAACCCCAAGTCGAAACAGCTCAAGTTCCACACCCAGACCGGCGGCTCCACCCTCACCGCCCAGCAGATCGAGAACAACGTCGTCCGCGTCGCGTATCAGGCGCTCGCGGCCGTGTTGGGCGGAACGCAGAGCCTCCACACGAACGGGAAAGACGAGGCGCTCGCGCTCCCCACCGAGAAGTCGGTCCGGACCGCGCTTCGCACCCAGCAGATCCTCGCGCACGAGTCCGGCGCGGCCGACACGATCGACCCGCTGGCCGGGTCGTACTACGTGGAGAGCCTCACCGACGGGATCGAGGAGGAGGCGTTCGAGATCCTCGACGAGGTCGACCGCCGCGGCGGAATGTTAGAGGCGGTCGAGAGCCAGTGGGTCCAGCGGCAGATACAGGACGTCGCCTTCGAGCGCCAGCGGGAGGTCGAGGAGGGAGAGCGGATCATCGTCGGTGTCAACGAGTACGCGGTCGACGAGGAGCCGGAGATGGACCTCGAAGAGGTGGACCCCGAGCAGGAGCAGAACCAGCGCGAGCGCCTGCAGGAGGTGAAGGCCGACCGCGACGACGACGCGGTGGCGGACGCGCTCGGGTCGCTTCGCGAGGCCGCGCGGGGCACCGAGAACGTGATGCCGCACGTCGTCGACGCCGTGAAGGCGTACGCGACGGTCCAGGAGATATCGGACGTGTTCCGCGACGAGTTCGGCGAGTACAAGCCGGGGCGGTAGGGCGGCGACCTACCGAAGCCGCACCGCGGTCCCGTACGCGAGGATCTCCGCGCCGCTGTCGGCGATCGAGGAGGTCGTGTACCGGACGTTGATCACGCCGTCGGCGCCGAGCGCCTCCGCCTCCTCGATCATGCGGTCCTGCGCCTGGTCCCGCGCGTCGGTCATCAGCTCGGTGTACCCCTTCAGCTCGCCGCCCGCGAGGTTGCGGAGGCCCTGCGTGATGTCGCGGCCGACGTTGCGAGCGCGGACCGTGTTCCCGCGGACGAGCCCGAGCGTCTCGGTCACTTCCTTGCCGGCGATCGATTCGGTGTTGGAGAGCTCCATGTGAGGCCGATTCGTCGACCACCGATATAAATCTCGACGACGGTCGACCGCTCCGGCCGCCGCCGCGCCGCCGGTCCTCAGTCCGCGCCGCGGACGACGTGACCGTACTTCAGCAACGCGACGAACACCGCGCCGCCGAAGGCGTTGCCGACCGTCGACAGCACGAGGAACCCGACGTAGTCGGACAGCGAGATCGCGTCCGAGACGATCAGCCCGAACAGCACCTCGACGTTGCCCGCGATCGAGTGCGGGAGGTGGAGCAGTCCGATCGTCCCGGTGACGATCAGCACGAGGAGGATTCGGGCGGTCGTCTCCTGCGCCGCCGTCACGAGCCACGCCAGCAGGCCCATTAGCCAGCCGGCGAAGACCCCGCCGACGAACAGCCACGGGAGGTCGTGGTCGACGAGCTTCAGGGCGATGGTCTCGAACGACTCGGGATCGACGACGCCGAGCTCCGGCATCAACAGGGTCACGAGCAGGGTGAACAGCAGACCGCCGGCGAGGTTCCCGACGTACACCCACCCCCAGAGCCGGCCCAACTGCCTGACCGACGCCTGCCGATCGAGCACCGGGATCACGGCCAGCGTCGTGTGCTCGGTGAACAGCTCCGAGCGGCCGAGGATGACGAACATGAACCCGATGGAGTAGACGCTCGCCAACAGCAGTTCGGTCCCGAGGTCGCCGAAGCTCCCCGGCGAGAGCGTCAGGATCACCGCCATCATCAGCGGGCCGAACCCGATGTCGAGCCCCGCCGACAGCCCGGAGAGCAGCAGCCCCGAGCGCTCCCGATTCATCTCGTGGAGCGCGCTCTCGAGCAGCGAGCCGAGGATGTTCCGCGACGTCATCTGCTCCGTCGCCGCGTCGGTCTGTGAGTCGCTCACTGGTAGAGTCGATCCCCGATTCCCGCGGGGCCTACCCAAACCTTTTGATTCCGGTGAGCGGAGCGAGGGACCCGACCGTCGCTCGGTTCTTATAAGTCGGCGGCGCCGGATCCGAGTCGTATGCGATTCGATCACGTCGGCGTCGCGACGCGCGACGCCGCCGACCTCGCGGACCTGTTCGAGGGCCTGCTCCACGCGCCGATCGCGCATGAGGAGACGTTCGACGGGATGGACGTCGTCTTCCTCGAACTCGACGGCGGCTACTTCGAACTCCTCGAGCCCGACGACGGCGGCGCGATCGCCGACTACCTCGACCGGGAGGGGCCGGGGATCCACCACGTCGCGCTCGCGACCGACGACCTCCGCGGGGCGCTGGACCGCGCCCGCGACCTCGGCGTCGACCTCGTCGACGAGGAGCCGCGTCCGGGAGCGTGGGGCCACGAGGTCGCGTTCCTCCATCCGCGGTCGACGGGCGGGGTACTCGTGGAGTTCGTCGAGCACTGAGCCCGAAGGCCCCTCTGCGGCGACGCCGACCGCGGTTCAGTCGCCGCCGTCCGCCGCCGAGTCGTGCGTCTCGTACCAGTCGAGGATCTTCTCCAGCCGGTGGATCGCCCGGTCCGGGTCGCCGATGTTGTGGTGCTCGTCCGGGTAGACGACCAGCTCGGCGTCGACCCCCTGCTTCCGGGCCGCGACGTACAGCTGCTCGGACTGGGAGGGCGGGCACCGCCAGTCCTCGCCGCCGGCCATCACGAGCAGCGGCGTCTCGATGCTCCCGGCGTCGAGGATCGCGGTCGACGCGTCGTACGCCTCCGGGTTCTCCCACGGGAGCCCGTACTCGGCCTCGAACCACGTGTGGGTGTCGTCGGTGCCGAACGCCGACCGGAGGTCGTAGATGCCGTGCTCCGGCGCGGCGGCGGCGAAGAGGTCGGGCTCTCGGGTGACGAGGAACCCCTGCGCGATCCCGCCGTACGAGAAGCCGTGACCGAACACGCGGTCGGGGTCGACCCAGCCCCGGTCCGCGAGCGACGCGACGCCCGCAGCGATGTCGTCGACCTCGGCGGTTCCCCAGGCGCCGGTCAGCTCCGCGGTGAACTCCCGGCCGCGGGAGGTGCCCCCGCGGTAGTTCGGTCGGAACACGAGGTACCCCCGGCTGGTCAGCGCGGCGTGCGCGAAGCTGAACACGGGCTCGTCGTACGACATCGGTCCGCCGTGGATCGCGACCACGAGCGGGTGGTCGCCCCCGGTCGGCTCGATCTCGGGGTCGTGATACACGACGCCGTCGAGCGTCCAGCCGTCCGACTCCCACCCGACGCGCGTGGCCTCCGGCATCGCGAACTCGTCGATCAGCGACTCGTTGACCGCGGTGAGCCGCAGGAACGAGTTCGGTTCCGTCTCCGAATCGAGGTCGTCGACGTCGACCGCGTACAGGTCGGATCCGTCGATCGGGTCCGAGAGGATCATCACCGACGTCGACCCGTCGGCCGAGACGTCGAAGCCGGCCAGCGCGCGGTCGCGGCCCTGCGCCGCGAAGACGCGTTCGACGGAGCCGTCGGTCTCCACGCGGACCAGCCGCGTGTGGCTCTCGTCGGCGATCGGGACGTATATGGCGCCGTCGACCCAGCGCGGCGCGCCGCCGCGGGCGACCGTCCGGTCGAGGTCGACGGTGAGAGAGGCGACGCTCTCGGCGTCCCCCTCGCCGTCCGCGTCGCCGTCGACGAGGTACACCTCGGCCGGCGCGGGGGGGTCGTCGGGGTCGCCCGCGACCGTCACCAGCTCGCCGGCGCCGGGGCGCCACGTCGGGACGCCGTGAGAGCGGTCGCCGCCGGTGAGCCGCTCGGCGTCGCCGCCCTCGGGCGACACCGCGTAGACGTCGCGGACCGTGGTGTCGTCGGGGCGGTCGAGCCGGCAGGAGGTGAACGCGATCCGGCCGTCGTCGCCCCAGTGAGGGTCCATCCCGGTCACGTCCTGGAAGGCGCCGCCGCCGTACGCGTCGTCGAGCCGGCGCGGGTCGCTCTCGGGATCGTCGAGGTCGACGACGAACAGGTACGGCGTCACCTCGTCGGTCCAGCCGACGCCGTTCAGCTTGTGCTGGAGGCGGGTCGTCTCGATCGGCCCGCCCTCCTCGCGCACTTGGTCGAGGTAGTCGGTCTCCTCGTCGGTCGGGTCGCGCGACTCGATCGCTAGCCGGTCGCCCGACGGCGACCAGTCGAAGTCGGCGACGCCCTCGTCGCGCTCCGTGACCTGCCGCGCGTCGCCGCCGAGCGCGAGGTCGAACAGCCACACCTGCGGCTTGGGCTCGTCGTCGCCGGGCGCGCCCTCGCCCTCGTCGTCGCCCGCCTCGTCGTCCTCGCCGGACGCGTCGTCGCCGGACGCGCCGTTCTCGTCGTCCGCCGTTTCGGCCTCGTCTCCGTCGCTCTCCTCCTCCCGGTCCCGCCAGCCGACGCGCCGCTCGGCGTCGCGGTCGCGGGCGGCCACGAACGCGAGGCGGTCGCCCTCGGGGCCCCACGCCGGCGCGGAGGCGCCGGACGCGCTCGTCAGGCGGTGCGGCTCGCGGGAGCCGTCGGTCGGGACGACGAACAGCGAGGCCACGGCCTCGTCCTCGCGCTGGTCGTACTCGGTGGCGGTGAAGGCGACGCGGTCCCCGGAGGGAGAGACGGCGACCTCGCCGATCTGCGTCAGGTCGTAGTAGGCGTCGAGCGGCAGTTTCGACATGGACGCACCGAACGGCGGCCGGAGGAAATACGTTCTGGCCGCGGAAGTCGGGGGAGGCGCCGGCGGTCGGAGAACGGCGCCACCGGCCGGAAAACGGCGTCGGCGCGATCGAGAAACGAAGCCCGCGGTCGACGGACGGTGCCGCCGGGGCCGGGCGCCCGTTCGCCCGCCGTTTTAAGCGTCGCCGCGTCCCACCCCGACCCGTGTTCCGCGACCTCTCGCGACCGATCGAGACGGGGATGCCGACCTACCCCGGCGACCCCGAGGTGACGCTCGCGCCCGACGCGACCCACGAGGCCGACGGCTACGCGACGAGCGAGCTCCGGACCGGCACCCACGCCGGGACCCACCTCGACGCGCCGCGCCACACGCTCTCGGAGGGAGCGACCGTCGAGGAGATCGACCCGGGTCGGTTCGCGTTCGACGCCCGCCTCGTCGACCTCCGGCCGCTGAGGCCGCGGGAGGCGATCACGGCCGATGCGCTCGAGAACGAGGCGAGGTTCCTCGGGGACGGAGGAGACGCGGTCGATCTCGGAGTCGACCTCCTCGTCCTGCGGACCGGTTGGGCCGCCCACTGGGGGAGCGACCGGTACCGCGACCACCCGTACCTGACCGAGGCGGCCGCGGCGCGGTGCCGAGACCGGGGCGTCGGCGTCGGCGTCGACGCGTTCGGGCCGGATCCGACGCCGACCGCGGCGAGGACGAACGTCGCGCCCGCGAGCGACGAGCCCGACGGCACGCCCGCTCACGACGTCCTCTTAAAAGAGAGCCTCCCGATCGTCGAGAACCTGTGCGGGCTCGACGGGCTGCCGGCGCGGTTCCGGCTGTACGCGTTCCCGCTCCGCCTGCGCGGCGGGGACGGGTCGCCGGTGCGGGCGGTCGCGGAGTGGGAGGGATAACTGGCCGGGCGGCGCGCGGGTATCTCGACCGCTCCGCGGGCCCGATCGCCGGCCGGGAGCCAGACCAAACCCGTTTTAAGCGTCGGCGACGAACCGCGACTCAAGGTCGATATCCATGGAGATGCCACGTCGTTTCAACACGTACTGTCCACACTGTGACTCCCATCAGGAGCACGAAGTGGAGAAGGTTCGATCGGGTCGGGCGACCGGAATGAAGCGAGACGCGCGCCAGCGACGCCGCGCGCTCGCGACGATCGGCAACGCCGGCGGGTACTCGAAGGTCCCCGGTGGCGACAAGCCGACCAAGAAGACCCACCTGAAGTACCGCTGCGGCGACTGCGGCAAGGCCCACATGCGCGAGGGATGGCGCGCCGGCCGGCTCACGTTCCAGGAGTAAGCATGGCGGGAAGCTTCCACCGCGTCGCCTGCGGCGACTGCGAGAACGAACAGGTCGTCTTCGGCAAGGCCTCCTCCGTGGTGTCGTGTGCGGTCTGCGGCACGACGCTCGCGACCCCGACCGGCGGGGAGGCGGAGCTCCACGGCGAGATCGTCGAAACCGTTGAGGCGCGGTAACCGCCTCACCCACCCCGTATGAAGTACAGCGGCTGGCCCGAACCCGGCGAGCTGGTGGTCGGCGACGTCGACGAGATCGCCGACTTCGGCGTGTTCGTCGACCTCGACGAGTACGAGGAGAAGCGCGGCCTCTGTCACATCAGCGAGGTCGCCTCCGGTTGGATCAAGAACGTCCGCGACCACGTCCGCGAGGGACAGACGGTCGTCGCGAAGGTGCTCGAGGTCGACGAGTCCGCGAACCAGATCGATCTGTCGATCAAAGACGTCAACGAACACCAGCGGAAGGACAAGATACAGGCCTGGAAGAACTCGCAGAAGGCCGACAACTGGATGCTGATCGCGCTGGGCGAGGACGTCGACGACGACCGCTACACCACGGTCGCCAACGCGCTCCTCGCCGAGTACGACTCGCTGTACGACGCCTTCGAGGCGGCGGCGATAAGCGGGAGCGAGGCGCTCGAAGGCGTCGACCTCGACGACGACGCCCGCGAGGCGATCGTCGAGGCGGCCCGCGACAACGTCTCGGTGCCGTACGTCGACGTGACCGGCTACGTGGACCTCGAGTCCGCGGCCCCCGACGGCGTCGACGACGTGAAGGCCGCGCTGGAGGCCGCCGAGGGCAACGGCGAGGTCCCGGACGGCGTCGACCTGGAGGTCGGCTACGTCGGCTCGCCCGAGTACCGGATCAAGGTCCGCGCGCCCGACTACAAGACGGCCGAGGACCAGTTGGAGGCGGCCGCGGCCCGCGCCCGCGAGGCGATCGAGGGCCGCGGCGGCGCCGGCGACTTCCACCGCGAGCGCCGCGAGGACGACGAGTAACCCCTCCGCGGACACCTTTCTACCCGTGAAATCCGACATTCGCGTCTGCGCGAACTGGGAGGCGACCCACGATCGGCCGGTGTACACGCTCGGCGACTGCTGTCCCGAGTGCGACGGCCCGACCGCCAACAGCGCGCCCGCGCCGTTCAGCCCGGAGGACCCCTACGGGGAGTACCGGCGGCGGGCGCGGCGGCGGGACTCGGAGTAGGCCGTCGGACGGTCGTCCGGCTCTCGCGCCGCCGGAATAGCCACCCTCTTGTGACCGCCGCCCCGACCAGTCCGGTATGGACGACATCGAGATCGACGAGGTAGCGACGCCGGAGCTCGACGACCCGGTGCTCATCGAGGGCCTCCCGGGCGTCGGCCACGTGGGGAAGCTGGCGGCGGAGCACCTGTTAGAGGAGTTCGACGGGGAGCTGGTCCGCCGCGTGTACACCACGGAGTTCCCGCCGCAGGTGAGCGTCGACGGCGACGGGGTCGCGGAGCTGACCTGCGCCGAGTTCCACGCCGTCGAGACCGACGGCGCCGACCTGCTCGTGTTGACCGGCGACCACCAGGCCGGCTCGAACGCGGGCCACTACACGCTCACGACGACGTTCCTCGACATCGCCGAGGAGTTCGGGGCGACGCGGGCGTACGCGCTCGGCGGCGTGCCGACCGGCGAGCTCGTCGAGGAGTACACCGTGCTCGGCGCGGTCTCCGACGCCGACCTCGTCGAGGGGCTGAAAGACGCCGGCGTCGAGTTCCGGCCCGACGAGCCGGCCGGCGGGATCGTCGGCGTCTCCGGGCTCGTGCTCGGGCTCGGCGGCCGCCGGGGCTTCGACGCCGCCTGCCTCATGGGCGAGACGAGCGGCTACCTCGTCGACCCCAAGAGCGCCCGGGCGGTGCTCGAGACACTCGAGGCGGTCCTCGACTTCTCGGTCGACTACGAGAGCTTAGAGGACCGCGCCGAGGAGATGGAGGAGGTGGTCGGGAAGATCCGCGAGATGCAGGACGGTCCCGCGGTGCCCGACGACGACCTGCGGTACATCGGGTAGGACGCGGTCCGACCGGCTTTTTATACAGAGCGACCGCGCCTTCCGGCAGCGATAAACCGGACCCCGATTATCGTTCAGGTATGACCGACGCACGCGTCGCCGGAGTCGGGCTCACGCGCTTCGGGAGCCACGCGGACCGCGCGGGACGCGACCTCTTCGCGACGGCCGCGGAGCGCGCGTTCGAGGACGCCGGCGTCCCGCGAGAGGACGTCGAGGAACTGAACTACGGGAACTTCATGGGCGCGCTCGCCGAGCATCAAGGCCACCAGGCGCCGCTGATGGCCGAGGCCGCCGGCGTGCGCTGTCCCGCGACCCGGTACGAGTCGGCGTGCGCCTCCGCGGGCGTCGCCGTCCGCGAGGCCGTCCGGACCGTCGCCGCGGGCGACGCCGACGTGGTCCTGGCCGGGGGGATGGAGCGCATGACGAACCTGCCGACCGCCGAGGTGACGGAGGGGCTCGCGATGGCCGCCGACGACCTCTTCGAGGTCCGGTCGGGCGTCACGTTCCCCGGCGCGTACGCCCTGATGGCGACCGCCTACTTCGAGGCGTACGGCGGGGAGCGACGGGACCTGGCCCACGTCGCCTCGAAGAACCACGCGAACGCGCTCCCGAACGAGTACGCACAGTACCGCCGAGAGGTGTCGGTCGACGAGGCGATGGACGCACCGCCGGTCGCCGAACCGCTCCACCTCTACGACGCCTGCCCGATCACCGACGGGGCGAGCGCGCTGGTGGTCGTCTCCGCGGAGTACGCCGCGGAACACGACGTGGACGCCCCCGTCGCGGTGGCGGGGACCGGACAGGGGACCGACCGGATGGCGCTCGGCGACCGCGAACACCTCGCTCGAACGCCGGCCGCCGACGACGCCGCCGAGGCCGCCTACGCGGCCGCCGGCGTGGGCCCGGACGACGTCGACGTCGCCGAGGTCCACGACTGCTTCACCATCGCCGAGGTGCTCGCCACGGAGTCGCTCGGGCTCTTCGAGGTCGGCGAGGGGGTTTCGGCGGCCCGCGAGGGGATCACGACCGCCGACGGCGACCTCCCGGTGAACCTCTCCGGCGGCCTGAAGGCGAAAGGGCACCCGGTCGGCGCGACCGGCGGGTCCCAGATCGCCGAACTGACGCGGCTGCTGCGGGGCGACCACCCGAACAGCGAACACGTCCCAGACGCCGAGGTCGGCGTCGCGCACAACGCGGGCGGAACCGTTGCCAGCGCGGTCGTCCACGTGCTGGAGGTGGCGGAATGAGCGACGACGGTGCCGGCGACGACGGCGACGCGGGGAGCGACGGCGGCGACGCCGACGGGACCGGCCCCACGCCGACGCCGGTCAGCGACGCCGGCTACGACGAGTGGCTCGACGCGCTCGCGGCGGGCGAGGGGTACGCGCTGGTCTGCCCCGACGGCCACGGGTCGCTCCCGCCGCGCCGGATCTGTCCGGACTGCGGGTCGGACGCGCTCTCGCGGGAACCGCTCGCGGAGACCGGACGCGTCGAGACGTTCAGCGTCGTCCACGTGCCCTCGCCGCGGTTCGCCGACGACGCCCCGTACGTCACCGCGGTCGTCGACCTCGGGCCGGTCCGAGCGACGGGGGTCCTGCGCGGCGTCGAGCCCGAGGGCGACGCGGTCGAGGTCGGACTGTCGGTGACGGCCGGCGTCGAGGAGCGAGCGACGGACGGGGAGCCGCTGGTCGCGTTCCGGCCGGATGACGGCGAGTAGGAGCCGCGGATCCGCCCGCCCTAGGGTGGTCGATGTTTCCGCTGGCCGACCAAATGGTTATACCGTCGTCACCAGTACTCGGGATCAATGAGAGACCGGATCCGCGTCCTCCTCGTCGACGACGACCCGGACCTCGCGGAGGTGACGGGATCGTTCCTCGAACGCGAGGACGAGCGGATCGCCGTCGAGGCCGCCCCGAACGCGACGGTCGGGCTGGAGCGGCTCGACGAGGGCGGGATCGACTGCGTCGTCTCCGACCACGACATGCCCGGACCGAACGGGATCGAGTTCTTAGAGCGCGTCCGGGAGCGCGATCCCGACCTCCCCTTCGTCCTGTACACCGGAAAGGGGTCGGAGACCGTCGCCAGCGAGGCGATCTCCGCCGGGGTGACGGACTACCTCCAGAAGGGCGGGGGTACCGAGAAGTACGAGATCCTCGCGAACCGGATCGCCGACGCCGTCATGAAGCGCCGCGCCGAGCGCGAGGCCGAACGGACCCGGACGCACCTGCGCGCGATCACCGACAACTCGATGGACGCGATCGTCACCATCGACGCCGACAGCGAGATCCGGTTCGCGAACCCCGCCGTCGAACGGCTGTTCGGCTACGCGCCGAGCGAGCTGGAGGGAGAACCGCTGACGAAGCTGATGCCGGACCGGAAGGCCGCGGATCACACCGCTGGGGTCGAACGGTACGTCTCCGGCGGTGACCCGAAGATGGACTGGTCGGCCGTCGAGTTCCCGGGCCAGCACCGCGAGGGCCACGAGGTGCCGCTGTCGATCTCCTTCGGCGAGTTCGAGGAAGACGGTGAGCGCCGGTTCGTCGGGATCATCCGAGACGTGACCGAACGCGAGCGGCATCGCGCGTTCCTCGAGCGCTCCAACGACATCGTCTCGGCGCTCGACGCGGACGGGACGTTCCAGTACGCGAGCCCGTCCGTCGAGTCGCTCCTCGGCTACGAGCCGGCGGACCTCCTCGGTGAGGACGCGTTCGAGTACGTGCACCCGGACGACCGCCAACGCGTCCTCGAAGGGTTCAGGGAGTCGATCGCCGGCGACGCGGAGAATCCGACGATAGAGCACCGGCTGGAGCGCGCCGACGGCGACTACCTGTGGGTGGAGTCTGTCGGCAGCAACAGGCTCGACGACAGCGGGATCGACGGGTACGTGATCAACACGCGGGACGTCTCCGACCGGAAGGGGCGCGAGGAGAAGCTGGCCCGTCTCCGCGAGTGGACGCGGGACCTCAACTACACCCGCACGGTCGAGGAGACGACGCAGCTGGCGGTGGACGCCGCGTCGGCGATCATCGGCGCGGAGCTGAGCGGGATCCACCTAGAGAACGACGCCGGAGATGCGCTGGAGCCGATCGCGCTCGCGGAGTCGGTCCCCATGTTCTTCGACGAGCAGCCGTCGTACGACCGAGGCGGGCCGCCGGGGTCGCGCGCGGCCCTCGCGTGGGAGGCGTACCGCGGCGACGAGCCGCTCGCGATCGACGAGCTCTCCGAGTCTGACCGCCTCGACGAGGAGACGCCAGCGGAGAGTCTCGTGCTCCACCCGATCGAGGGGCACGGGCTGTTCGTCATCTCCGCGTCGGCGGCGAACGCGTTCACCGACACGGACGTCCTCATCGCCGAGATCCTGGCGAACCACCTGGAGGCCGCCCTCGACCGCGTCGACCGCGAGACGCGCTTGGAGCGGCTTCACGACGCGACGCGGAACCTGATCCGCGCGGATTCTCGAGAGGCGATCGCCGAGCGCGTCGTCGACGCCGCGGCCGAAGTGCTCGGCTTCTCCGTGACGACCGTCCGGATCCACGACGAGGACGCCGGCGGGCTGGTCCCGGTCGCCGTGTCGGAGGCCGTCGAGGCGACGCTCCCCGAGCGCGAGGTGTTCACGCCCGACGGCGGGAGCCTCAACTGGGCGGCCTACGAGGCGAACGAGGTCCGGGTGTACGACGACATCGAGACTCTCGACGCCGCCGACAACGGGACGGGGCTCCGGAGCCTGATGATCCTCCCGGCGGGCGAGTACGGGACGGTATCGATCGGCGAAACCGACCCCGGCGTCTTCGACGGGACCGACGTGTTCCTCGCGAAGATCCTCGCGACCGCCGCGGAGACGGCGTTCCAGTCGGAGGCCCGTACCGAGCGGCTCCACCGGCGGAGCGCGGAGCTAGAGCGGCAGAACGACCGGCTGGAGGAGTTCGCAAGCGTGGTCTCCCACGACCTCCGAAACCCGCTCAACGTGGCTCAGGGCCGGGTAGAGCTGGCCCGAGACGACTGCGACTCGCCGCACCTGGACGCCGCGGCCGGCGCCCATGAACGGATGGACGGACTGATCAGCGACCTGCTCACTCTCGCCCGCGAGGGGGAGCGCGTGAGCGACACGGAGCTCGTTGCCTTCGCGGCGGTCGTCGAGTCCTGCTGGCTGAACGTCGACACCGCGGACGCGACGCTCGCCGTCGAGACCGACCTGACGCTGCACGCCGACGAGAGCCGGCTGCAACAGCTGATCGAGAACCTGATGCGCAACAGCGTCGAGCACGGCGGCGATCGCGTCGCCGTCACGGTGGGCGGCCTGACCGACGGCGACGGGTTCTTCGTCGCAGACAACGGACCCGGAATCCCGCCCGACGACCGGGAGGACGTGTTCGACGTCGGCTACTCGACCTCGCGGGAGGGGACTGGGTTCGGCCTCCGGATCGTCGAGCAGGTGGCGACCGCTCACGGCTGGGACGTGCGGGTCACGGACGACCCCGAGCTGGGCGGCGCCCGGTTCGAGGTGCACGGCGTCGACGTCGCGGAGCGAGCGGCGAGAAACGAGGGGCGCTGACGCCTACTCCCGGACGAGCAGTTCGATCTCGTGGCCGTCTTGATCCTTCGTGAACGCGTAGTTGTGGTCGCAGGAGGCGGGGTCGCGGTAGTCCGGCGCCTCGCGGGTCATCAGCGTCTCCCACGCCTCGTCGAGGTCGTCGACGCGGACGCAGAGGTGGCCCCAGCCGTCGCCCATCGTGTACTCGCGGCCGTCGTAGTTGTACGTGAGCTCCAGCTTCATCGCCTCCTTCGGGGCGTCCTCGGGAGCCATGAAGTAGTTCGAGAAGGTGTCCGCCTCCCAGCGGCCACCCGGCTGCTCCGTGTACTCGAACTTGCGGGTCCAGTAGCCGAGCGCCTCGTCGGCGTCCTCGACGCGGATCATCGTGTGGTCGATGCTCCACTTCTCGCCGTAGTCGCGCTTGACGATCTCGATCTCGTGGCCGTCCGGGTCCTTCACGAACGCGTAGCGGTTGCCGCACGACTCGGGGTCTCGGTAGTCCTCGACGCCCTCCGCCATCAGCTGGTCGTACGACTCCTGGAGAGCGTCCTCGGGGACGCGCACGGCGATGTGACCCCACGCGTCGCCGATCTCGTAGGTGCGGTCGCCGTGGTTGTAGGTGAGCTCTAAGAGCGCGCCGTCCTCGTGGACGTCCTCGGGGCCGAGGTAGACGTTGGTGAACGTGTCCGCCTCCCAGCGTCCCTTCTCCTCGTAGTTCAGGTGCGTCTGGTACCAGTCGAGGCTCTCCTCTAAGTCCTCGACGCGGATCATCGTGTGGTCGAAGGTTCCGTCCATAGGGGACGGATCGGCCGCTCTCCTCAAAAGCGTACTGAAGGGGGCACGGAGGACTCGGGACGCCGCCGATCCGCCGGTGGGCGACGCACGCGAGATCGAATCGGCTCAGTCGGAGATAAAACGCCCACTATTATCAGTTTGTTTATTCATTTTATTATGTATAAATAGGTTCGGTGGTTTGAGTATAGCTGGCGGGTGCCACCGACAGTCGGGGTGCCGGCCGCAAACAATGTCAAACAGGACAGATCCGCCGTCGGAGTTCATCGACGGCACCGACTCGGAGAATCACACCGAACAGTTCCCGTCCGAGACGCCGGCGCGCGCCTCGACGGAGTCGACGCCACCGCGTCGAGAGTCAGCGGCGCCGAAAGGCACGTCTCCGGCCGCGGTCGGGACGACTACCGACCCCGCGCGCCTCCTCGGCGCGTTCGCGTCGGGGGCCCCGTTCATCGCGCTCGTCGCGGCCGTCGAGACGCTCATCGCGACCGTTCTGCTGGGCGTCCGGCCGACAGCCGCCCCGGTGGTCGTCGCACTGGTCACCTTCGCGGTGTACACCGTCGACCACGTCGCCGACGCCGACGCCGACGCGGCCTCGACCCCGCAGCGGGCGCTGCTCGCCCGGCGCTACGGAGACCAGCTGATGGTCGCCGCCACGCTCGCGTACGGCACCGCGGTCGCGCTCGCGGTCATCGGCGGACCGGTCGCGCTCGCGGTCACGCTGCTCCCCGGTGCGTTCTGGGTCGTGTACGCCTCCGACTGGCTGCCCGACCTCGGCCGGGCCGTCGGCGACGTCCTCGCGAGCGTCGCGCCCGACGACCAGCCCGTCGGGCGAGTCGGTGCGGGGGTCACCGACGGCGGGCACAGCTACGTCCCCCGCCTGAAGGACGTGCTCGTCGTCAACTCGATCGTCGTCGCCGTGGGGTGGGCGACCGCCCTCACGTTCCTCCCGATCGCGTTCGCCGAGGCGGCGGTAGGGCCGGCCGTCCCGGTCGTCTTCGCGTACTTCCTCCTCCGGTCGTTCGTCGACGCCGAACTCCCGAACGTCCGGGACGTGGAGGCGGACGCGGCGGTCGGCGTCGAGACGCTCCCCGTCGTGCTCGGCGTCGCCCGGACCCGGCGGGTGCTGTACAGCGTCGACCTGATCGTCGCGGGCGCCGTGACGGCCGCCGCCGTCGCCGGGTTGCTCGCGTGGCCGCTCGTCGGGGCGCTCGGCGTCGGCATCGCCGCGTCGGTCTGCGTCACCGCCCTCGCCGGCCGCGTCGACGACGCCGCGGTCCTCGGCGTCGCCCCGGACTGCACTTACCTCGTCGTCGGCGCCGCGATCGCGGGGGTGTCGCTGGTCGGCTGACCGACTCCCGCCGTCCGCCCGATCGCGGCGCGGATGTCGAATCAGGGAAACAAAATGATTTATATTACCTTTACATGTAATTAAGTGTGATCGGGCTGAGTCCGCTCTCCATCGCGCTTCTCGCCGCGGTCGTGACCGGGACGTCCGCGGCGATCCTCGCGTGGCGGGAGCGGCCGGAGGCGGGGGCGACGTGGCTCGCGCTGCTCCTCGTCGGGCAGGTGTGGTGGACGACGTTCCTCGTCTTCGAGTTAGAGGCGTCGACGCTCGCCGCGAAGGCGCTCTGGTACGACGTGCAGTGGGTCGGCGTGGTAGTGGTCCCGGTCGGGTGGCTGCTGTTCGCGCTGGAGTACACGGGCCGCGACCGGTACGTGCGGCCGAGCGTCGTGGCGGCGGCCTGCGTCGCACCGGCGATAACCGTCCTCGTGGTCGCGACGGGCGACCCGTTGGGGCTCATCACCACCGACCGCGCGGTCGCCGACACCGCGGTCGGGTCGTTCCTCCGCGTCGACGTCGGTCCCTGGTACTACGTCATCGCCGGCTACACCTACCTGATGGGGCTGATCGGGTCGGTCCCGATCCTCCAGCTCGTCCGCGACGACGCCCGTCCGTTCCGGGGGCAGAGCGCGGCGCTGCTCGTGGGGACGGCGGTGCCGTGGGTGAGCAGCGTCCTCTATCTCACCGGGGCGATCCCCATCCCCGGACTCGACCCGACCCCCGTCGCGTTCGCGGCCTCCGGGGTCGCGTACCTCCTCGCGCTGTCGCGGTTCCGGCTGCTCACGCTCACGCCCGCGCCGCGCCGCCGGGCGCGCCAGCTCGTCTTCGAGCAGCTCCACGACCCCGTGTTCGTCGTCGGCACCGAGGGCCACGTGCTCGACCTGAACCGCAGCGCCGCCGACGTGTTCGAGGTCGACCGCCGAACGGCGGTCGGCGAGGCGGCCGGCGCGGTCGTGCCCCGCTACGACACGCTCGACGGTGAACGGGGCGACGTCGGGCCCCTCTCGATCGTGGGACGGAACGGGCGCCGACCGTACGAGGTCACGGTGCGACGCGTGACCGACAACCACGGTCGGGCGGTCGGGCGGCTCATGGTCTTCCACGACGTTGGCGAGTACCTCGGCCAGCAGCAGCGGTTGAACGTGCTCAACAGGGTGTTCCGACACGACGTCCGGACCGAGACGAACCTGATCCACGGGTACGCCGACCGACTGACGGCCGACTCCGGAGACGAGCGCGCGCTGTCGGTCGTCAAGGAGAGCGCATCGCGGATCCTCGATCTCAGCGAGCGGACCCGGACCGCGAGCGAACTGTTCGACCCGGTCTCGGAGCCGGAGCCGCCGGTCGCGCTGTCCGCGGTCGTCGAGGAGGCGGCGGCTGACCTCCGCGAGGAGTTCCCAGACGCTCGGGTGTCGATCGACGGGGACGTGCCGGACGTGCCGGTTCCGTCGACCCTCCGCGTCGTCGCGGCGAACCTCTGTTCGAACGCGGTCGAGCACAACGACGCGGACGCGCCGTCCGTGTGGATCGAGGCGACCGTCGCGAACGGCTGGGTCGAGGTCTCCGTCGCCGACGACGGCCCGGGGATCGACCCGGCCGAGTACGAGGTCTTGGCGCAGGGCACGGAGACGCCGCTGGAACACGGCAGCGGGATCGGCCTCTGGATCGTGAAGTGGGGGATCGACGAGGTCGGCGGGAGCGTCTCCTTCGCGGAGCGGGAGCCCCGCGGGACGGTCGTCACGGTCTCCGTCCCCACCGGCGACGCGGCGCCGGCGGGCGGGGAGGAGTCGGCCGGCGCCGAGACCCACGCGTCCGCCGGCTCCGCGGGCACGGGTCGGTAGCCGCCGGCCGACGGTCGCAGGTCGGTAAACTCCGTCCGGCGGTCGCGAGTCGGTAGCTGCCGGCCGTCGGTCGCAGGTCGGTAGGCACTAGTTCGCCCCGGTCGACCCGCCGGTATGGACGCTACGTATCTCCCCTACGCGCTCCTCGCGATGGGCGCGTACGCGCTCGTCTCGCCGCTGATGCGCGTCGCGACCACGGGACCGGACGCGGTCCCGAGCGACGTCGCCGTCGTGGTCTCTAACACCCTGCTCATCTGCATGGCCGTCGGCGTGCTCGCGTACACCGGCCAGGGGTTCGCCGTCCACCTCGGGTCGCCGAAGATCCTCCACGTGCTCGCGGCCGGAGTGTTCCTCGGGATCGGCATCCTGGCGCTGTACCGGTCGCTCGCGTTGGGGCCGGTGAGCGTCGTGACGCCCATCTTCGCGATGTTCCTCGTCTTCTCGTCGGTGATCGGCTTCCTCTTCCTCGGCGAGTCGTTCACCGCCCGCAAGGCGGTCGGGATCGTCTTCGCCGCCGCGGCCGTGTACCTCGTGTCGGGCGCCTGAGATCTGTCTCCGCCTCAACGTCGCGGTCGAGTCCCCCCGATCCGGAAACGACCGCCGCGTGACGAAATCCCTTTAGCGCCCACCGGGAAAGAGGCGTACTCGCAGTGGTCCGCCTCCCGAACCCCTTCCGCGCGCTCATCTTGTACATCGGCTTCGCCCTCGCGAGGGCGGGACTGATCGACCGCCACCGGGTGGTCCGGACGACGGACCTCGCGTGGCCGCGGATCGTCACGGGGATCGCTCGAATGTCGAAGAACGCAGTCGACGTCGCGATGGTGGGCGTCGCGGTCGGCACCAGCGCGGTCGCCGGCGTCGGGTTCGCCGGGCCGTACTGGGGGCTCTCGTTCGCGATCGGCGGCGGCGTCGCCGGCGGTACCATCGCCCTGGTCTCCCAGCGGTACGGCGCGGCGGCGTACGGCGAGCTCGGCGACGCCGTGCGGTCGAGCGCCCTCCTCGTCGTGCTCGTCACGCTCCCCGTCAGCTCGGCGTTCTGGCTGTACGCGCCGGCGTTCATCGACGTCCTGAGCAGCAACGAGGCCGCGATCGCGCTCGGGGCCGACTACCTCCGCGTCGTCGGGCTCGGGGTGCCGTTCGCCGCTCTCAACCTCGTCGGGAGCCGCGTCTTGGTCGGCTGCGACGACGCGTACACCGCGATGCAGGTGCGGGCGGGCGGCGCGCTCGCGAACATCGTCCTCAGCGCGCTGTTCATCTTCGGGTTCGGGTGGGGGGTCGAGGGCGCCGCGGTCGGCACCGTCCTCTCGAACGTCCTCGCCGTCGCCGGCTTCACCGCGGGGCTCGTGCGCGGCAGCGCACCCCTGATCGGCGAGTTCCCGGTCGCCGTCGACCCCTTCGGCTCCTACCTGAACCCGGACATGCTCCGCGACCTCGTCGAGATCGGGCTCCCGGTCGGCGCGCGCAACCTCGTGTGGACCGCCGCGGAGTTCCCGATGCTCGCCATCCTCGACGTGTTCGGCGAGAACACGGTGGCCGCGTTCGTCATCGCACGGCGCATCTGGGGGCTCATGAACACGCCCGGCTGGGGGTTCGGGCTCGCCTCCTCAAGCCTCGTCGGACAGGAACTCGGCGGCGAGGACCCCGGAGAAGCGGAGGCGTACGCCCGCGACATCATCCGCTTCTCCGTGGCGACGTACGTCGTCTCCGCGGCGCTGATCGCCGCGTTCGCGACCGACATCGTGGTGCTGTTCGCGGAGAGCCCACAGAGCCCGGAGGTCCCGATCGCCGTGAACCTCGTGTACGCCGCCTGCGTCGCCGTCGTGTTCCAGGGCGTCTCCGGCGGGGCGGCGGGACCGCTCGACGCGGCCGGCGACACGAAGATCCCCTTCGCGAGCCAGTTTCTGGGAATGTTCTGCGTCTCGATCCCGCTCGCGTACGTCGGCGCTAACGACGTGACCCCCGCGCTCGACGTGCCCCTGACCGGGCTCACGCTCCCGGAGGTCGCGCTCCCTGCGATCGGGCTGTGGGGCCTCTACACGGCGTTCCTCGCGGAGACGACGATCCCCGCCGCGATCAACTACTGGCGGTTCCGGTCGGGGAAGTGGAAGGGGATAAGCGAGGCGTATCGACCCGAGGCGACCGCGGACGACTGACTCCGGCGCCGCGGTCGCACCGGATCGTCGGCCCGGCCGTCCCGGACGGCCGAAAGCGTCAGCGTTTATGGCTCGCTCCGCCTCTCCGCGACAATGAGCGTTCCCTGCGTCGCCGTCGACCGCGAGCGCGGAGAGGCCGTCCGCGAGCGCCTCGCCGAGGCGGGCGTCCTCGACGGCGACCACGAGATCGCGGTCGAGGGCGACGCCATCTACATCCCCGTCACGGACCCGGAAGCGGTGCCTGCCGACCTCGACGCGTCCGTCGTCGAGCGCGACGCCGCCGAGCGCGACCGTCCGCGGACGCCGGCCGACATCCTCGGATACGAGCCCTCGCTGGAGCGCCTCGGCGACATCGTCATCGTCGACGAGGACGACGACGAGCGCGCCCGCGAGATCGCCGACGCGGTGATGGCCTCCGACGTGCCCTGCGAGACGGTGCTCAACCGCGCGTCGCCGATCGAGGGCGAGCTCCGCGTCCGGCGGTGGGACGTGCTGGCCGGGAACGGCACGGAGACGGTCCACCGCGAGTACGGCCACGAGTTCCTGCTCGACGTCGCCGAGGTGTACTTCTCGCCGCGGCTCGCCACGGAGCGCCACCGCGTGATCGATCGGGCCGAGGCGGGCGAGACCGCCGTCGACATGTTCGCGGGCGTCGGCCCCTACGCGGTGCCGTTGGCGTCCCGCGGCGCCGACGTGATCGCCTGTGACCTCAACGAGCGCGCCGTCGACTACCTCCGCGAGAACGCGGCCCGGAACGGGGTCGCCGACCGCGTGACCGCGATCGCCGGCGACGTGCGGGAGATCGCGGACGAGTACGCCGACGCGGCCGACCGGCTGGTGATGAACCTCCCGCACTCCGCCGACGCGTTCCTCGACACCGCCGTTCGGCTGGCCGGCGACGACTGCGCGGTCCACTACTACGACATTCAGCACGAGGACGACCCGTTCGGCCCCGGAGCGCGGGCGATCCGCGAGGCGGCCGGCGACGAGTACGCGGTCGACATCGAGACGGAGCGCGTCGTCCGGTCGTACGCGCCCCACGAGTACAACGTCTGCCTCGATGTCCGGCTGACGCGGCTCTGAAGCGCGGTTCGGTCGGTCGCGCCTGCGACGCCGGCGTCATCACGTGTCGGTGACTCCCCGTCGCCAGCGCCGCCGGTGGTTTCGACAGAGTGACAATTTTATAGTACTGTGGTACGTGGTATCCATCGACTATGAGCGACACAGTCGACCCGGAGGAGCGCATCGACGAGACGACCACGTGGCCCGACCTCGCAATCGGGCTCTACGACCGGCTGACCGGCCGCAACGCAGAGATCGTGTACGAGTTCGAGGACATGAGCGTCGACGTCCCCAGCGGAACCGGCGACGACGTCGAGCACGCCAACTGGCGGCTCGACGGCACCGTGCGGGTCACGACCCGTGAGCGGGACTGACGCGAGGGCGCCGCTCTCGGTCGTCACGGAGGACCTCACGCTCACCGTCGACGGCGTCGATCTCGACGTCCGCTCGACCGGCGAGCGGCTGTTCGTCGAGGTACCGACCGTCCGCGACGCGATCCGGGTCGTCCGGAGGCTACCGGAGAACGGCGACACACGCGCCCCCGCCGCGCTGTTGACCGCGACGCGCCTCACGACCGAGGTCCGGGTCCGCGGTCGGACGGTCGCGGTGATCGGCGCGGACGCGCGCCCGGGGCGCCTCTCCCGCGAGCTCGGCGTCGCACCGGCGGAGGTGCGGGTCGCGGGCGCTCTCGGGGCCGGCGCGAGCGGTCTCTCGGCAATCGCGAGCGAGCCGCGGCGGCTCTTCGCCTAGGGGCGCGGCGAGCGTCGGACGAGCGCCGCCCCTCGCCGAGTGGCTCTCGCACCGATAACTACCGAGGAGACCGGATGGACTGACCGACAGCGCGGCAGTCGTCCCGCCCGGGAACGAGCGGGTCGGGACGACACGGCCCGTCACATGACAAGAGTTCGCGGCCGTCGGAGCGTCGAGGTCAGAGGCGATTTCGCGCTTGACACGTCGGAGACGTGGGTGGACGACGGCCGCGGTGGATCGCTGATAGTGGTGACCGCCACGTCGGGTCGCCGTGGGGGAAGCGACCGACGAGAGTATCGGCACCCGGCACGGGCTTCGACCGGGCACGCACCACCGACGGAGCCGATCTCCGCCGTCGCGGCGCGACCACACTGTACTGAAGACCTGAACAAGTATTTATGTTTTTTCCTTATACACCTGTGATAGTATCGATAGAAACCGCCGTATCTAGGTAGAATTAGACTTTAACCGAGACGAACGACAACAATTTGAGGGCACGGGGATCGCGAGATGTCGAGGGCATCGAGCCCGCGCCCGGTCCCCGAGCCGTCGTCGTTTCGGAACCCTTATTTTGCCGTTCGGGAATTGTTAGACGCGCGCCGGGGTAGCTCAGCTGGCAGAGCGATTCCTTCGTAAGGAATAGGTCGGGGGTTCAAATCCCTCCTCCGGCTCTTCTAACGGAACGACGTGGAGCCGAGAAGCGACGCGTGACGTTCGGACTCGACGGGGCCGAGGGTGGCGAACGCGCCGTGACTCAGGTTCGCCGTTCGGTTATCCGCGCCGTCACGACGCCGGCGACGAGGAGCATGGCGCCGATGAGCGCGTTCAACGCGAGACCGAGCGATTCGCCGGCGGCCGCGTTCACAGCCCCGAGGTACAGGAAGAACGCGGCGACCGCGGCGTGGAGGGCGAAGACGCCGGTCGGGGCGTTCGATCCGAGAGTGAAGCCGAGCTCCATACCTCAACTACGCCGATTCGAGTCAAAAAGGAACGGGTTCCGGCCGTTCGTCCCGTCTTCCCGGATCGTCTCGACGGCACGGAATCGGCCCACCGGCGGACCGTCGACGCCGAGCGCGCCCCGTACCGGGTCTGATCGTTCGTCCAACCACTCGCCGATATGATATCGTATTCTTTAAAGAATAATAGGGCCGAAGCTATGTTACTTGCTATCAAAAGACTTGATATGCGACCAGAATACGAGAGCGACGGACAAGAACTGTACGAGTGTTTCGAATGCGGGGAACGGACGGACTCCGGCGGCACGTGCGAGTGCGGCGGCGAACTCAAGCACCTCGGTCGGTCGCGGGACCTCTGACGCGGGCGGAGAGCGAGTGAGGGGCCGGTCGTTACCGGCCGCCTGAGTCGGTCCGAGAGCGGCGCTCGGACGCGTCACTCCTCGCGTTCGTCCGTCGTACCGTCGGCCTCGCCGTCCGCGTCTCCCCCGCCGGCCGCGTCGTACTCGGGCAGCGAGAGCACGTTCTCGCGGCCGAGCCGGAACCCGTCGAGGTCCCCGTCGTCCCGGAGCCCAGTCACGACTTGGCTCGTCTTGGCGGCGGTCCAGTCCAGCTCCTCGGCGACCCGTTTCTGTTTGACCCGGCCGCCGTTCTCCTCGACGAGTCGGATCACCTGCTCCTCGTTGCTCAGCAGGTCCTCGTCGACCGGCGGCGCCGCGCCGTCCGCGTCCTCGTCCGCGTCCGTGCCCGACTCGTCCTCTCCGGCGGCCGAGTCGCTGGTCGCGTCGTCCTCGCCCGAAGCCGAATCGGGCGAGGCGCTCGCGCCGTCAGCCGCGGTCGAAGTGGTCGCCCCGGGCTCGGTCGACTCCGCCGACGCCACCGGTGTCTCGCCCGAAGCCGACGCTCCCCAGGGGCGGCGACGGTAGCCGACGACCGCAACGATCGCCACGAGCAGTCCGAGGGCGACGAACGGGAGCGCTCCGGCGGCGAATTCCTCCTGTTCGATCGTCACGCGCGGTTCCCCCTCGGTGAAGTCGACTGGCCCCTGCCAGACGACAGCGTCGTCACGGGTCTCCGTCGGGGTCGGGGACGCCTCGCCGAGTCGGTACCCGTCTTCCCACGAGACGATGAGCGACGTGCTCTCGTCGAGGAACAGCGCGTCGACGGCGTCCCCCACGAGGAGTCGGTCGCCGTCGACGGCCGCGAAGTTGCTCCACTCGAACCGGTACGTCAGGACGCCGTACGACTGCGGGAGTTCGCGTCGCTCGGCGCTCACGCTGACGTTCGTGACGTTCATCTCGCGGCCCGTCGCGTTCTCGGCGGCCCCCGCAGTCGTGCGCATCCGCTCGCCGAACCGGCCCGTGTACGCGTCCGGGTCCGACTCCACGTCGGCGCGGAGCTCCTCGAAGGCCTGCTCCTCGTCGTCGTCCGCGAGGCGGATCCGGTACTGGGTCTCCCAGACCGCGTCGCCGTCGGGTTCGACTGTGACCGCTATCAGGACGTCGTCCGGGCTGACGTCCATCTGATCGAAGCCGCCGGACGGGAGCCCCGCCCCGGTCTGTGCGGCCCCGACCGACGCGAGGCCGGCGCTGGCGACGAGCGCGACGACGAGAAGGAGTACCGTTCGCTGCACGGGCGGACAGTTACGAGGCTCGGATAAATCGCTTCCTATCTTCAAAACGAGACCGCCCGCGATTCGGGCGGCTCGGCGGGCGCGCGACGGAGCCGCTCGGCTCCGTCTCGGTCGCCTCGGACCGCGGCCGGAGCCGCCGCGACTCAGCCATCGACACCGCCGACGACCCCCCGAAAGAAGTCGGTGCCGTCCGTCAGCGATCCGGCGAGACGGTCAGCGACGGCGTCGACGGCGCTCGCGGCGCTGGCACCGGGGACTGAGTCGTTACCGGCGCCGCGGTCGTCGCCGGCGCCGCGGTCGTCGCCGGCGGGCGCGGACCCCCCGTCGCCCTGAGCGGTCGCGTTCCCTCCGTCCGCACCGTCACCGCGGTCGCCGCCGTCACCGCGACCGGCCCCCTCGTTCGCGTTCCCCGAACCGTCGGTCGGCGTCCCGACCGCGTTCGTCGAGTCGCCGGTCGCGTTCGTCGCGTTGCCGTCGGCGTCACTCCCGTCGCCGCGGTCGGGCGGACCCTCGCCGGCCGTCCCGTCACCGGTCCCGGGAACGCCGTCGCCGCCGTCGCCCCCCTCACCGGGACCCGGATCGCTCTCGGGACCCGCGTTCTCAGGCGGGCCGCGTCGCTCGGCCGCCAACGGCCCACCGACGTCGTTGCCGGCGACGCCGCGGGCGATCGCCGCGACCTCCGGGCCGCTCGCCTCGTTGGCGCGCTCGCGAAGCTCGCCGAGTCGCTCCTCATCGAGGCCGCGGTCCGCCCGAACCGACTCGGGGAGATCGCGGGCGACGTCGGCGCTTCGGTTCGCCTCGCGCTTGACCGTCTCCGCCCGGGCGCCGAGCTCCGCCATCCGCGCGGCGAACTCGCCTTGAGTCAGTTCACCGGCGTCGCGGCGCTCGCGGAGCTCTCGCTGCCGCCGCTCGATATCGGTCAGTCGCCCCTCGGTCCGGTTCAACCGCTCCTCGACTAGGTCGGCCCGGTCCTCAGCGTTCTCCGTCCGGTTGAGTGCTACCTCGAACGCCCGCGAATCGACTTCGCCGGCTATCTCGGCCCGCTGGACCCCTATCACGCCTGAAAGGCGCTCACCGGGGCTGATGTCGGTCACGTTCGCCGTCTCGTTGCCCTCGGCCGTCTCGTTCGTCGCCCCCGGGTCCTCCTGCGCGACGGCCGTCCCGACCGGGCCGGCCGCGGCGATCCCGACGACGCCGACTACCGCGAACGCGACGACGAGGAGCGCGATACCTCGGTTCATCACCTGACGGTAGGCGACGTATCCGTATATAAACCGATCTCCGTTAAGTCGGATCAACGCGGATTAAACGCGGGACAGCGGCGGGGTGTTCGCGAGCGGGCTCGCGGACCGTGCGGGTACCGGCGACGACGCCGGGGAGCGTCGTCGGCTCTACGCCTCAGTACGACTTCGCGAAGTAGGCGGTCCGTTCGGCGTCCTCGCCGCAGATCGCACACGTCTCGTCGCCCTCGCCGTCGACGAGCGGGTCGTCGTCCTCGAACGGGACCATCACGATCTCGGCGGCCATCGGCTCCTTGATCGGCTCCTCGCAGGCCTCGTCGCCGCACCACGGCGTCTTCACGTAGCCGCCGTGCTGGCCGAGCGTCCCGAGGATCTCGGCGCGGTCCTCGGCCTCGCGGACCTCGCCGTCGAGCGTCTCCTCCGCGGCCGCGTACAGCTTCGCGTACACCTCGTCGAGGTGGTCGCGGACCGTGTCGACGACGCCCTCGCGGTCCTCGACGACGCTCTCCCCGTCGGGGCGGTGAACGAGCGTGAGCTCGCCGTCCTCGACCTCGTGGGGCCCGATCTCAATCCGGAGCGGGATCCCGTTGAGCTCGTGTTCGTTGAACTTGAAGCCGGGGTTGCGCTCGTCGCGGTCGTCGAGCTCGACGCGGACGCCCGCCGCGTCGAGGTCGTCGGCGACGCCCTCGGCGTACTCCAGCACGTCGTCTTTCGTGTCCTCCTGCCAGATCGGGACGACGACGACCTGCTCGGGGGCGACGCCGGGCGGGAGCACGAGCCCCTGCTCGTCGGAGTGGGTCATGATCAGCGCGCCGAGCGCGCGCCACGAGAGCCCCCACGAGGTGGTGTGCGCGAGCCGCTCCTCCTCGTCCTCGTCGGAGAAGGTGATGTCGAACGCCTCCGCGAACGACTGTCCGAGGTGGTGCGAGGTCCCGGCCTGTACCGTCTTGCCGTCGGGCATCAGCGCCTCGACGGTCGTCGTCGTGTCCGCGCCGGGGAACTTGTCGTGGTCGGGCTTCTGTCCCTTCAGGACGGGCATCGCCAGCAGGTCCTCGTAGACGGACTCGTACTGGTCGAGCCGCGTCATGGTCTCGTCCCACGCGTCCTCGCTCGTCGCGTGCGCGGTGTGGCCCTCCTGCCAGAGGAACTCCTTCGTGCGGAAGAACGGCTTCGTCTCCGTCGCCTCCCAGCGCACGACCGAGCACCACTGGTTCACGCGAAGCGGGAGGTCGCGGTGGCTCCGCACCCACTGGCTGATGTACGGCGTGATGATCGACTCGGAGGTGGGGCGGACGGCGAGCCGCTCTTCGAGCTCCTTCGTGCCCGCCTGGGTCACCCACGCGACCTCGGGGTCGAACCCCTCGACGATGTCCTTCTCCCGTTCGAGGTACGACTCGGGAATGAAGAGGGGGAAGTAGGCGTTCTGGACGCCGGTCTCCTTGAACTTCGCGTCGAGGAACCCCTGCAGGCGCTCCCAGACGGCGTACGCGCGCGGCCGGGTGACGATGAACCCGCTCATCCCGTCGGGGCCGTAGTCGGCCAGCCCGGCCTTCTGTACGACCTCGGCGTACCACTCGCCGGTGTTGTGTGACTTGGACTCGGTGATACCGAGCTCTTGGTCGTCGTCGCTCATTGTCGTGTGAAGGGTCGGTCGCGGGCTTAAAACGTCCGAAGCCGTGCGGGCCGTTGGGACGCGATGGGCCGGACGCGGCGGGCAGAACGCGGCGTCTCCCTCGCCGCCGCCGATCGTTTCAGACCGCAGGAACGCGGAGAAACGTTAACCCCTTCCCGGCGCCTACGGCCGGTATGGACCTGTCGGGGCTGCGTCGGTACACGCCCGAGAAAGTGACTCGGGCGCGCCGCGAGGCGGCGGTGCTGGCGCCCGTCGTCGAGCGCGGCGGCGAGGCCCACCTGCTGTTCACGAAGCGCGCCGCACACCTCGGGGAACACCCGGGGCAGATGAGCTTCCCCGGGGGCGGCCGCGAGCCGATCGACCGGACCCTGACCGACACCGCCCTCCGCGAGGCGAACGAGGAGGTCGGGATGCGGCCCGACGAGGTCGACGTCGTCGGGCGGCTCGACGACACGCGGACCTCCTCGGCCTACCGGATCCGGCCGTTCGTCGGCGTCGCGCCCGACCGGGAGTACGTCCCCGACGAGTCGGAGGTGGCCGAGGTCGCGGTCCTCCCCGTAAGCGGGCTGACCGACGCCGCGAACTACGAGTCGGAGCGTCGCATCGGCCACCCGGAGTACGGCGACCACCGAGTCCACTTCTTCCACGTCGACGGCTACACCGTCTGGGGCGTGACGGGTCGGATGGTCGTGCAGCTGCTGGAGCGCACGACCGACTGGCGCGCCCCCGAGGAGGTCGACCGAGTCGTCGGAGCGGACGCGGAGCTCCCGATCTGAGGCCGGTCCCGAACGTGCGATTTTAGTACGTACCAGCAAAATCCGCCGGTGTGTCCGAACTGGTGGAGACCCTCCGCGGCGTCGACGGCGCCGAGGCTCGCGTGATAGCCTCTCTCGACTCCCTCGATTTCACGGTCGAGTACATCCGAGCTGACTTGGAGTCGCGCTACTCCGACCGGGACCTCGAATCCGCGTATCGGCTGATCATGGCGAGTCAGGTCACCGGCGACGAGTTCAGGGAGCTCATCGACGAGGAGTTCGAGGCCCAGACGCTGTTCTTCGAGAACGTCGTCGTGCTCGTGTTGCCCGCGGCGCGCTACGAGGCCGTCTTCGCGTCGTTCGATCGCGAGGACCCGTTCCCGACCACCGACCTGATCGACGCCGCCGGCCGGCTCTGACCGGACCGGACGAGGGACTCGCGTTCACTGCTCAACTCGGCCTCTCTTCGTCTCAGTCCGCATCGCTTCGCCTCGCACCGCCTCACTCCGCCGGTTCGACGGCCAGCCGCAGCGCGACCGGCGCGCCCTCGGCGAGCGCGGCGACGAGGTCGCGGTCGAGGTCGGCGGCCGCCCCGTCGCCGTCGACCAGGATCGTGCGCTCGTCGTCGGTGTAGTCGCTCGTCCGTCCGACCATCGAGCGGTCGTCGAGGAGCGTCAGGTCGGGGTCGCCGCGTCCGGCGATCCGGTCGACGTGCGCCGGGGCCGCGAGGTCGACCGCCTCGTCGCCCGGCTCCCCGACGGCGATCGTCGCAGAGACGGTCGCGTCCGCGTCTCGACACGCCTCTCGGAACGACGCCGAGAAGTCGCGGGGCGCGCGGTCGGCCGCGACGCCGACGATGCAGTCGCCGGCGGGCGTGAGCCAGTCGTCCGTCGTGAACTCGAACGTGCTCGCGTGCTCGGCGGTGACGTGCTCGTGGCCGGCCGCGCGAACGACCTCGACGAGGGGGTCGTCGTCGGCGTCGTCGCCGTCGTCGATTTCGCTCTCGGCGTCGCTCATGCTCGTCGGGTCGGCGGTGCCGCGACAAGTGACCGTCGGTTCAGACGTCCGCGCCCTCGGCGAGCGCGGGGATCAGCCGAGCCGGGTTCTTCGCGAACACGCGGCGCATCAGGTCCTCGGAGACGTCGAGCGTGAGCACCTCCATCACGCCGACGTTCGGGTGGACGTCCGGCGCGCCGGAGCCGAAGAGGACGCGGTCCGGGTGCTCCAAGACGCCGCGTTCGAGCACCTCTCGGTAGCGCACGGCGCTCGTGTCGACGTAGAGCCGGTCGTGATCGTCGAGCAGGTCGAGGGTCTCGTTCATCAGGTCGGCGTCGAGCGGGTAGCCGCCGAAGCTCGCGAGGACGACCGGGAGGTCGTAGTCGAGCAGCTCGCGCTCGACCGCCTCGGGCGGGAACTCCCTGCCGGCGTGGACGATGAGCGGGAGGTCGGCCGCCTCAAGCCGCCGCAACACGTCCTCGTTCGGGAGCCCGTCGACGTGGGGGACGAGCGTGAACCCGTGGAACCGGTCGTCGTAGGAGTACTGCTCGACGTCGTCCGGGCGGGCGTGGTGGTCGTCGCGCTCGGCGTAGAGGTTCCGGATCGCCGGAAGGGGGCCGGTCCCCGGATCGCGCGGGCCGTTGAGCCGGGCGAACGCGACGAACGGCCGGTCGATCGAGAGCCGCGCGACCGCGTTGTTCGCGCGGAGGTAGCTCCGGCCGGGCGAACGGCGACCGGGGCTCGCGACCGCGCGCACGACGCCCGCTTGGAGCATCTCGCGCTCCAACCGCTCGGGGGAGATGTCCCGGCCGTGCGTGGCGACCGAGGACTCGTCGGGGTCCAGCGTCGCGCGGGTGTCGACGATCCGGAAGTCGTGTTCCAGCCCGAGCATCTATCGGCCCGTCTCGGGGGATCCGCATGTGCCTGTCGGTCTCACGCCGGATCGATCCGCGAATCCGGACCGGACCGCGGCGCGGGCGCCGGACGCGACGGCGACGCGCGCCGGACCAATACTGAAGGGCCGTCGCCGCGGTGGGCCGGCATGGAACTCGTCGAAGCCACCGAGGGCGACCTCGACGCGCTCGTCGAGCGGTGGTACGACCTCGCGACGTCGATGGTATCGTACTCGGAGCTGAACCAACTCGCCTACGCCGACGCGAGCGAGGTCCCGGACGAGGGGTTTCGCGAGCACCTCGAGGACCCGTCGACGACCGATTACCTCGTCTCCGTCGACGGCGACACCGTCGGGTTCGTGACGCTCGAAACGGGTCACCGTCCCTCCCGAGCGCGGTCCCGGTACCTGAAGATCGTGAACCTCGCCGTCGACGAGGAGCACCGAAACCGGGGCTACGGCGCGGCGGTCGTGGAGCGCGTGCGGGCGATGGTTGGCGACCGCGACTGCGACTACCTCACCGTCTCCTGCGAGTGGGACAACGACGGCGCGCGACGGTTCTATCGCGACGCGGGGTTCGAGCCGAAGCAGGTGACGTACGCACAGCGGGTGGAGTGAGACCGACGGCGGCCCCCGACGGTCTCAGTTCGTGCTGACGATCCGTATCACGTCGCCCTCGCTCAGCTCGTGGCTCTCGCCGATCCGCCGCGAGGAGCGCGCGTCGACCGCGTGGAGGTACCCCTCACCGATATCGGTGTGGACCGCGTACGCCAAGTCCGGCGGCGTCGCCCCCGACGGGAGGAGGAACGCGTCGGGGAGGACGTTCCCCGTCCCGTCCGTCCACTTCGAGGCGTCCTGCACCGGGTAGACGGTGATGCGATCGAGCAGGTCGTAGACGGCGGCGTTCAGCGCGGTCTGGACCCCGGTGCCGCCGTGTTCGTCCATCACGCCGCGGATCGCGTCGAGTCCCTCCCGCTGCCCGTCTGAGAGCTCGTCGAGGATCTCGAACTCCTCGTCGCCCGGGTCGTAGTCGACGACGCCCGCCTCGGCCGCGCGTCGGAGGCCGAGCTCGCCGTCCGCCGTCGCCGGAACGACGGGCTTGTCCGTTCCCTCGCGGATCCGGTCGAGCGCGCCTTCGGGCGCGGCGTCGATCTTATTCGCGACGACGACGATCGGCTTGGTCCGCCGGCGGGTCGCCCGCGCGAGCGCCTCGCGGTCCTCGCCGGTCCACGCCTTCGGGTCGTCCGGGTACTCCAGCCCGCGGAGGACCGCCGTCACGTCGTGTTCGGTCGCGCCGAACCCGGTCAACAGGTCCGTGATCGACGCTTCCAGGTCGAAGTCGGGCGAGCGCGACTTGCGCTCGACGCCCTCCCAGTTGCGGTCGACGATGCCCGCGAGCCACAGGTCCATCTCCTCCTCGACGAAGTCCACGTCGTCGAGCGGATCGTGCGAGCCGACCTCGACCGGCTCTCCCTCCGCGTTCGTCGCCCCCGAGGCGTCGACGACGTTGAGCACGACGTCCGCGTTCGTCAGCTCGTCGAGGAACTGATTTCCGAGCCCCTTCCCCTCGTGGGCGCCGGGGACGAGCCCGGCCACGTCGAGGAGCTCGACGGGGACGTACCGCTTCCCGTCGCGGCAGTTCTCGTTGCCGCACCGCTCCTCGCGGTCGAGACACGGGCACTCGGTCCGGACGTGCGTGACCCCGCGGTTCGCGTCGATCGTCGTGAACGGGTAGTTCGCGACGTCGACGTCGGCCATCGTCGCGGCCGTGTAGAACGTGGACTTCCCGGCGTTCGGCTTCCCCGCCAACGCGACCGTGATCATGGTCGAGGGTCGCGGCGCGGCGAAAAGCGCCTTTCGGTCGCACGCGCCGCGGTCGGCGTTCCTCCGCCGTCACCACCGCGCGGGGGTCACGGGGACTCGACGAGGTCGTCGTCGACGCCCCGGAGGCTCTCCGCGAGCCGCGAGTCCCGCGGCACGGCGTCGAGGAACGCCGCGGAGCCGAACGGGACGTCGCCGTTGACCGACACCATCCCGAGGTCGGCGGGATCGCCGTCGAGTCCGGTGAGGAACGCGACCGTGCGGACCGCCGGGACGTCGTCGACGCGGGCCGCGACGTCGACCGACCCGTACAGCGACCGGTGCGTGGCGACGTGGTGAACGCAGGTCGGCGTGGGCGCGAAACAGAGGAGATAGCGCGCGCCCGGCTCGGTGCGGCCCAGCTTCGGTCGGATCGCGTGCCGTTCGTCGGCGTGGAAGTACCGCTCCATGCGCCGGTACTGCCGCAGGACCTCGTTCGCGCCGGTCGCTCGGCGCACGGCGGCGTCGCCCTTGAGTTCGATCACGTGGTCGACGCGCTCGGGCGTCCGCAGCCGGACGTACGCGTCGACCACGCCGCGTCGCCCCTCGGCGTCGTACGGCTCCTCCAGCCGGACCTCGGGGTCGTCGTGGGCGGCCGCGTAGTGGTCGACCACGGCGGTCGCCAGCTCGTCTTCCCGCATACGTCCCGTTCAGGGCGCCGGCGGGGAATAAATCCGCCGACGGCGCGGTCCCGGCCGACCGGCAGAGGGGCTACTTAACCCCTGCGGCCGTTCCGGCGATCCGGTGTGTATCAAGAGGTTTGTAAGGCTCGACGGCGTATCTAAACTGATGTCTGATAAGCTGAGTAGACGGCGGTACGTCGCCGGAACCGGAGCCGCGCTCGCCCTCGGAACGATCGCCGGCTGTTCCGGCGGTGGAGGGGACGGCTCTGACGGCTCCGACGGCGGAGACGGCTCCGACGGCGGCGACTCGGGCGGCTCCGGGGAGGCGCGCGACGACGTCCCGAGCGAGATCGACGACTACCTCGCGGACGCCCGGATGTACGACGGCACCATCGCGGACTACACCGGACAGGACCAGGTCACCGTCTCCGTCGGCGCCGGCGAGGGGCTGGCGTTCGACCCGGCGGCGATCCGGATCACCTCCAGCACGACCGTCGTCTGGGAGTGGACCGGCGAGGGCGGCGCCCACAACGTCGCCTCCGTAGAGGGGTCCGAGTCCGACTTCGACAGCGGGAGCGCGGTCAGCGAGGAGGGGACGACCTTCGAGCAGTCGTTCGACAACACCGGCATCCAGCTGTACAAGTGTACGCCCCACGAGGGGGTCGGGATGCTCGGCGGCATCGAAGTCGTCGAGAGCTAACGCCGCACTGCGCGCTCCTCAGTAGGCGTTCGATTTTTCCGAGGCGCGACGGCGACGACACCCGTAGCGGAAGCACCGGTCAGGTCGAATCGCCGGCATCGGCGTCGGACTCACGGGAGGAACGACCAGCGCACGTCGACGATGCGGTCGTGCTCGCTCGTCACGGTCGGGCGAGCGAGGTGGTCGTTCGCGTTGACGCCGGCCTCCGCCAGTCCGGTGAGGGCGTCTTCGAGAGACCGGTCCGAGCGCTCGACCGCGGAGTCGCGCTCGTAGGGGGCGTCGATCGGCTCGTCGGGCGCGTTCGCGAGGTCGACCCCGTCGGCGAGGTCGCCGCCGATGGCGCGCGGCGGCTGGTGGAAGCGCCAGTCGCCGACCGCGAGGAACAGCCAGACGTCGCCGTTGATCGCGTGGTACTCGCCGGTGACGTGCGCGTCCTCGTGGGCGACGATACGTGAAAGGACAGCCGTCTTCGTCCGGTAGAGAGCGTCTTTCCGGGCGGAACGGACGTTGCTCTCGGTGACGTCGCCGCGGTCGTAGGCGGCCGTCGCCTCGTCGGCGAACTGTTTCGCGACCTTGTTGACCACGTACAGCGATTCGAGCAGGTCGTCCGTCGGTTCGAGCGGGTCCACGGTGATGCCTCGGGGAGTGATCGCCGTGAGGTCGGCGCGTCGAGGCCAAAGGCGTTTCGGGGTCGTGCGGGCCTCGAACGCGCCGCCGCCCGGTCGGATGGTTAATTCTTTAAGCACGCGGCCGAAGGCTCATTCAAGCAATGTCGGACGACTCGCTCAAACTGTACACAGCGATCTACGTCGCGCTCCTGGTCGCGGCGACGCTGAACTTCGTTCTCTTCGAGGCCGAGTTCCTCAACTTCACGTACGCCCAGGCGCTCGGCGGGACGCTGGTGATCGCGACCGTCAAGACGCTCCTCATCGTCGCCTACTTCCAGCACCTCCGGTGGGAGAACCGCTCGCTCAGCTACGTGATGGCGCTCGCGCTCGCGCTCACGATGCTGCTGATGGCCGCGGCGACCTACTCCATCTCTTAACCCCGCCGTCTCTTCGGTCCCCGGCACGCTCGCTTCTGCTCCGCTCCGTCCCGTCGAGCCGCCGCGCTCGTTCTCTCCGCTCCGAGTCACGACCGTACCGACCCGGCAGTTCTGACACGTTCGGCCGTGTTTTTTGTAGTCGTATGCGAACGGTACAGTATGGAACTCCGCGACGCCACCGCAGCCGACGTCGACGCGATCCGGGAAGTCGCCCGCGAATCACTGCTCGCCTCCTACGGGCACGCGGTCGACGAGGCGCTGCTCGCCGAGGCGGTCGACGAGTGGTACGACCCCGACGACCTCGTCGCGGACATCGGCGACGAGGGGACCGTGTGTCCCGTCGCCGTCGTTGACGAGGACGTGGTCGGGTTCGCCGAGAGCTACGTCGTCGGCCGCCGCGAGCGGGTCGGGGAGATCGACTGGCTCCACGTCCACCCCGACCACCGCGGCTCCGGCTTCGGCTCCGCGCTCCTCGAACGCGTCGAGGCGGAGCTCCAGGAGGCGGACGTCGACCGCATCGAGGCGCGCGTGCTCGTCGCCAACGAGGCCGGCACCGCGTTCTACGAGGCCGAGGGGTACGAGCTCGTCGGGGAGCGCCGGGTGGAGATCGGCGAGGAGACGTTCGACGAGCGCGAGTACCGCAAACAGGTCAGTCGCCTGACCGGCATCTCCGAGGGCGTCGTGGAGACGGGCACCGGCGACACCGTTTACGTCGCCTTCGACGAGAGCGAGCGCGGCTCCGAGGGCCCCTTCTACGTCGCGTACTCCGACCCCGAGCGGGAGCGGCGCTACGGCTACTTCTGCGGGAACTGCGAGGGAACGGACGTCGCCATCGACACGATGGACCGCATGGAGTGCGGCGACTGCGGGAACCGGCGGAAGCCGTCGCGCTGGGACGCCGCCTACTGAGCCGCGCGCGGCGATCGACCGATCGGTACGCGACGAGCCGGCCGACCTACAGCGTCTCTTTCACGCCTAACACGCGCTCTTCAGCCTCGCGACCGGGGTCCCACTCGCTTCCGTCTCGGTCGGTCTCCCGGTGTTCGGCGACGGTCCGCGCCATCGCCTCGTCGACGGGCGTCGACTCCCAGCCGAGACCGGCGAGCGCGCACGTGTCGAGCAGGTGCGGGTACTCCCTGTAGAGCGTGAAGTCGTCCGGTTCGAGCCCGCCGGCCGCGAGCGCGTCCCCGCTCGCGGGTACGACCTCGCAGTCGGTCCCGGCGGCCTCGGCGATCGCCTCCAGCGTCTCTTCGAGGGTGAGCGCTCGCCGGTCGCCGACGTTGTAGGCCGAGCCCGGCTCGCCGCGCTCGGCGGCGATCCGGAGCGCGCTCGCGACGTCTTCGACGTACGCGCGGTGCCAGAGGTTCTGGCCGTCGCCCGGGACGACCACGCGGTCGTGCGAGAGGACGCGGTCGATCCAGTAGTCGAGCCGCTCCGTGTAGTCGTACGGGCCGTAGACGATACAAGGGCGGACCGCGGTCGCGTTGACTCCCGCCTCGGCGGCGTCGAACACGATCCGATCGCCTTCGGCCTTCCGGTTGCCGTACGTCTCCATGCTCTCGTCGGCCGCCTGTTCGGGGGAGCACGGGTGCAGCGGCGTCTCCCCCTCTCGCTTCGGGATCTCCTCGGCGGCGTAGCTCGAGCCCGACGAGACGTACACGTAGCCGTCGACGTCGGCGAACACGTCGACCGCGGTCTCCACGTCGCCGGGGTGGTAGGCGACGCAGTCGATCACGATTTCGGGCTCCGCGGAGAGCTTCGCCGTCCGGAGGTCGCGCTCGTTCGTCCGATCGCCCTCGACGTGCGTGACGCGGTCGTCGTCCGAGAACGGGTTCTCGTGGTTCCCGCGGTTCAGCATCGCCACCTCGTAGCCGTTCGCGAGCAGATCGGAGACGGTGTGCCGCCCGATGAACCGCGTGCCGCCGATGACGAGCGCCGTGTCGGTCATATCCTCTCTCGGTCCAGCGAGTTCAAAAGCGTGACCGAACCGGAACCCGGCGTGCGGAGGCGACGACCGGAGTTCAGTCGTCGCGGTTCGCGCGCGGCCCGTCGCCGCGCCAGCGCCGGTAGAGCAGGTACGCGATCCCGAGCCCGAGGAACCACGTGCCGACCCCGAACAGCGCGAACCCGATCCCGATCAGGAACTCTCCGGCCGGGAGTCCGAACATATCACGACTCGGCGTCTCGGCCACATAAACGCTCCGAGCGAGGGGCAGTTACACGGTCCCGGCGCGCGAACGTCGCCCCATGACAGACCGCAGTCGACGCCGACCGTGGCTCGCGGCCGTGCTCGCGCTCGTCGTCTCCGGCCTCGGACACGCGTACCTCCGCCGGTGGGGGCGCGCGCTCGGGTGGTACGTCGCGGTGACCGCGACGCTCGTCGTTATCGTGCCCGACGCGGCGGTGGAGGGACTCATCGCCGGCGACGCGCCGCCGGTCGCCGACGTCGCGCCGGCACTGCTCGTCGTCGCCGCCAGCGTGATCGACGCGTACGTCCTCGCGCTTCGGAACAACCGCGATCACGAACGCGAGCGACGCGCGGCGGCCGCGGAGCGGGCCCGGCCGGAAGCCTCCTCCGGGCGAACGGAAGCCGCGGCACCGCCCGACAGCTCCGGTCAGCCGACGGCCGACCGCGACGGAGAGCCCGACGCGATGTCGTGTCCGCACTGCGGCCGCGAGACCGACCCGTCGTTCGACTTCTGTCAGTGGTGTGCCGAGCCGGTCCCCGAGTGAGAGCCGCGCGGCGTACGGCGCGGGCTATCGGGCGCGGTCGAACGAGAAAAGCGAGAGCGACGGAAACGGAACGCGGCGGCGAACGCCGCCTCAGAAGAGGTAGAACAGCGGGAAGATGAACACCCAGACGATGTCGACGAAGTGCCAGTAGAGGCCGAAGTACTCGATCGGCCGCTCGTCCTCCAGGTAGTGTCCCTGGTAGGTCCGGACGAACAGGTAGCAGGCGATCAGGAGGCCGATGACGACGTGAAGCCCGTGGAGCCCCGTCGTGACGTAGTAGATCGACGCCTGGATCGGGTCGCCGTGGGCGTTCGACGCGATCATCACGCCGCGGTCGAAGATCTCGTGTTCCCACTCCCACAGCTTGATCGCCAGGAAGGTGAACCCGAGCAGGATCGTCGCGCCGAGCGAGGCCAGGATCCCCTGTCGGCTCTTCCGGTGAGCGGCGACGAGCGCGAGGATCACGGTGAACGAGGACGTGATCAGCACGAACGTGTTGATCAGGCCGGGGAGCGACTCCGTCAGCGGCTCCCACGTCATCCACCCGGCGTTGTACCGGACGAAGATGGCCGCCGAGAGGAACGCGCCGAAGACGATCACGTCGGATGCGAGGAAGAACCACATCCCCAGCTTCACCTTCTCGACGCCGTTGAACGGCCACCGTTCGGCGAATTCGCTCGGCGGCGCGTAGAAGTCTTCTAACCCCCACTTCACGCCGCTGGCGATCATCCCGACGAGGCCGACGACGATGAACACCGGGTACACCACGTTCGAGATTTCGACGCTCGTCGACGCGATCGACTCGCCGACGATGAACGTGACCGAGTCGGCGAACCCGGAGAGTCCGAACAGGAAGAACCCGGTCATCAGCGAGAGGGCGAACGGCCAGATGCTCGCGTGGCTCGGGTGCTTGTCCCAGTACGGGTACTCCTTGATGTGATCGGAGTGACTGTTGCCGCCGTCGGTCGCGGCGTTACCGTCGCCGTCGGCTTTCACCGCCGGACCGCCGTCAGGCACGTAATCCTTCACGAACTCGAGCTTGCCGGACGCGTACGAGGGGCGGTTCGGCCAGTTCTCGAGCGGCGGCGGCGAGGAAACGGCCCACTCGGCCGTCCGCGAGTAGTCCCACGGGTTGTCGCCGGCGGGTTCGCCCGCGACGTAGGACTTCGCGAAGTTGTAGAACATGATGAAGAAGGAGAACCCGAGGATGAACGCCCCGATCGTCCCGATCTGGTGGAACGTCTGGAACGCGGGGTTGTACTCGAAGACGCGGCGCGGGGTCTCCCAACCGAGGAACATCGAGAAGTACACCATGTTGAAGCTGACGAAGAAGATCACGAAGTGGAGCTTCCCCAGCAGCTCGTCGTACATCTTCCCGGTCACCTTCGGGAACCAGTAGTACGCGCCGCCGAACAGCGCCGTCGCACCCCCGAACATGACGTAGTGGAAGTGCGCGACCACCCAGTAGGTGCCGCGGAACTCGTAGTCGAGGACGATGGCGCCGAGGAACACCCCGGTTATGCCGCCCAGGATGAAGAGTAGCAGCGCGCCGAACGCGAAGAGGAACGGCGTCGTGAACTGGATCCGCCCCTTAATCAGCGTGTAGATCAGCGAGAACACGACGAGGTCGAATGGGAGCGAGATGCCGATGGTGGTCGCCATCATCAGCGTCTTGATCTCTAGGTTGATCGTCGTGAGGAACATGTGGTGCATCCACACGAGGAACGACTGGACGGAGATGAGACAGATGGAGATGATCACCCACTTCCGGCCGACGAGCCGACGCCCGGAGAAGGTCTGGAACAGCTCCAACATGACCCCGAGCGCCGGGAAGAAGACGATGTACACCTCCGGGTGACCGAAGAACCAGAAGAGGTGCCCCCAGAGCAGGGAGCCGCCCTCGGTCGCGGAGAAGTACACCGACCCGAGCACGCGGTCGGCCGCGAGGATGAGGCCGACGGCGAGCAGCGCGGCGAACGCGAACAGCATCATCCACACGGTCGCCAGGATCCCCCAGGTGAACATCGGCATGTCCATGATACCCATCCCCTCGGCGCGCGAGTGGTGGATCGACGTGAGGAAATTCACCGTGGATGCGGTGATCCCGATGGTGAACATGGCGAGCGCGAGCACCGCCCCCGTCGACCCGATGCTCGGCGTGTACATCGGGATGTTGAGCGGGGCGTACATCGTCCACCCGGCGCTCAGCGTGCCGCCCTGGAAGAAGCTGATCCCCAGCAGCACGCCGGAGAACAGGTACATCCAGTACGAGACCGCGTTCAGGCGCGGGAACGCGAGGTCGTCAGCGCCGATCTGGAGCGGAACGAAGTAGTTCGCGAAGCCGAAGCCGAACGGCGAGAGGAACCAGAACACCATTATCAGCCCGTGGGCCGTGACCGCCTCGTTGTACGCGAGCCCGGAGAGCACCTGGTTCGCCGGGTCCCAGAGCTGGACGCGGATCAGGAGCGCCAGCACGCCCCCGAACAGCAGGAAGAACAGCGCGGTGATCGTGTAGAGGATGCCGATGTCCTTGTGGTTCGTCGTCACGAGCCAGCGCTTGACCGAAGTCGTCGGCGGGAGCTCGCTCATACGGGAACACCTCCGGCGACGGCGCCGCTCACGCTGACGGCGTCGTCGATGCTGGCGGATTCGTTGCCGGTGGCGGATTCGTTGCCGGTGGCGGATTCGTTGCCGCTCCCGGAGTCGTCACCCTCGGTGCCCTCGTACCACTCCTCCCACTCGTCCTGCGGGAGGACCGTGATCTGGCCCTTCATCGCCGAGTGTCCGGACCCGCACAGCTCGAAGCACTCGACCCTGAACGTCGCTTCGCCGCCCTGCGCCTGGACTTCCTCGGAACTCACGGAGAACCAGTTGGAGTTGGTCTCTCCGGGGATAGCGTCGGACTTTATCCGTAACTCCGACGAGCCGAAGTTGTGCCAGACGTCGCGCGAGGTGACCTCGATGTCGATCCGCTGGTCGGCCGGCACGATCATCTCGCCGGTCGTGGTGTGGCCGTTCGGGTACTCGTACTCCCAGCCGAACTGGTACCCCTCGACGAGGATCTCGATGTCGCCCTCCTCGCCGGTGTCGGGGCCCTCCTCGACGTAGAGGAGGATCCCGTACGCGTACACGACGAGACTGATGACGACGATCGCGCTCAGTCCGAACGAGAGGAAGAGCTTCTTCGCCTTCGGACCGCCCTGTCCCGTCGGGAGCTCGCCGACCGTCGGCGCGTCGAAGCCCTCTTTCGGTTCGCCCCCGTCGTCGCGGTACTTGTACACGTTCCACAGCGTGTACGCGACGACGATCGTACCGACGAGCGTACCGAGCGCGAGGAAGACGAAGAAGATCTCGTCGAAGACCTCCGCCTGCGCGCGCCAGTCGCTCCCCTGTTGCAGGATAATTGGATCTATCATGTTCGTCTGTCTGCTCTTGTTTCACCCTTGGCGATGGCACACTTAGCTCTTGTGTAGCGTGACCGGAAGAGCCAGCTCGCGCGCCCGACCGAGCCGCCCTGACGACGTCGACATCGCAGGGTGACGGCGGGTCGATCCGCGCCTGACCGAGCGGTTCGGGCACGTCGTCCCGGGCGTGTATACGAAGGCTATTTGTACACGCGAACGGACCGCCTAATAACGAAACCCACCATGGTCTCACTCACGCTCTTGAGCACGGCACTAATGGGGCTGCTCGTCGCGGCCACATTCCTCGCCGTCGCGAAGGTCGGCGCGCAGCGAACGGCGCCCGGAACCGACGCGTCGCCCGACAGATACGCCGCGGTCGTCGGGGCGCTCCGGGACGTCTCGCAGAAACCGGTCGTCTGGGCCGTCGCGTTCGTCGCCATCGCGGTCGGCGTGGGCGGACTCGCCCTGCTGGCGGTCGGCGACTTCGGACTCCCGGAGGGGCTCTCGGGGAGCCTCCTCGGCGTCACGTACGCCGCGGTCGGACTGCTGGTGACCGGGTTCGTCTTCCTGGGCGCCTATTTCAGTGCCCGGGGGCGCGGGCTCGGCAACGCACACGGCGTCGCGGCGGGCTCGTTCGCCGCCGGACTCGTCTTCCTCGTCCTCATCGCGGTCCAGCTCCTCGTCGGCGTCGTCGGCTGAGTACGGTTCCGCTCCTCGTTTTCCGTTCGATCGTCTCGTTTCGACCACGGCCGTCCGATCGTCTCGCGTCGACCACGGGCACGCCCCGCAGCGGGGAGACGCGCTACGCGACCGCGACGCCGTTCCGGGCGAGGAAGTCGCTCGCGGCCTTGATTTCGACGGGGCTACCGATGATCCGGTAGTAGCCGTCGGCCTCGACGACGGTCACGGTGAACCGCTCCCGGAGCCGCTCTCTGAGGCCCTCGAGGGCGTGACACGGGAGGACGATCTGGGTGCTGTCACGGAGGCTCGACGGGTCGGGCATTCGACGTGCGAGACTCGTCGCACGTCGCGGATATAACCGTGTCGAAGCGTCGACACGATCGTGGCGGGTTCGCACGGTCCGGGGTGGCGTCGGGTTCGCGGTCGGATCCCCAGGCGGGCCGAAGGAACAACTTTAACGAGCCGAACGGCCGACTGTACGCCAATGGGACTGGAAGAGGAGATTGAGGACCTCCGCGAGGAG
>NZ_NHOY01000040.1 GCF_002252755.1 Halorubrum sp. Hd13
GACATCCCGGTCATCGCCGGCACCGGCTCCAACAACACCGCCGAGGCGCTCTCGCTGTCCCGGCGGGCCGCCGACGCGGGCGCCGACGGCCTCCTCCTCATCTCCCCGTACTACAACAAGCCGGAGGCGCAGGGATTCCTGAACCACTACCGGACGATCGCCGACGAGGTCGACCTTCCACAGATCGTCTACAACGTCCCAAGTCGGACCGGTCAGTCGATCCCGGTCGACGTCACGGTCGAGCTCGCGGAGCACCCGAACATCCAGGGGTACAAGGCCGCTTCCGGCGACCTGAACCTCATCAGCGAGGTGATCGAGCGCACCCGCGAGGAGTCCTTCTCCGTGCTCTCCGGCGACGACGGGCTCACGCTCCCGGTGCTCTCCATCGGCGGCACCGGCACTATCAGCGTCGTTGCGAACGTCGAGCCGGAGCGCTCCTGCGCGATGGTCGGCGCCGCGCTCTCCGGCGACTACGACCGCGCCCGCGCGCTCCACCACGAGCTCTCGCCGCTCGTCCGCGAGCTGTTCGCCGAGACGAACCCGATTCCGGTGAAGGAGGCGATGCACATCCGCGACCGGGGCGGGCCGCTGGTCCGCTCGCCGCTCTCGCGGCTCTCCGAGGAGCGCCGCGACATCCTGCGTGACCTGCTCGCCGAGTACGACGAGGCCGCGCCCGGAACCGTCGAACCGGAGGTCGTCGAGCCCGCAACGGGGGGCGCCGAATGAGCGGCGGCGCGGCCGACTCCCCCTCCCTCTCCGTCGCCGTCACCGGCGCCGGCGGCCGAATGGGCCGCGAGGTTATCGAGGCGGCCGCCGACCGCGAGGGCGTCGCCGTCGCGGTCGCGGTCAACCGCACCGCGACAGAGCCCGTCGCGGGCGTCGACGTCGAGGACGCCGACCGGCTCGGGGAGCTGCTCGCGGCAGAGTCCCCCGACGTCCTCGTCGACTTCACCGGACCGGCCTCGGCCGTCGCGTACGCCGGGGCCTGCGCCGACGCGGGCGTCCCGTTCGTCACCGGGACGACCGGTTTCGAGGGGGGACAGCTCGACAGCCTCCGGGCCGCGAGCGACGCGGTCCCGGTGCTCAAGGCGTCCAACTTCGCGCGCGGCGTCGCCGCGCTCCGCCGCGCGGTCCGGGAGGCGGCGGCCGCGCTCCCCGGCTACGACGTGGAGCTCACCGAGACGCACCACAACGGGAAGCGCGACGCCCCCTCGGGCACCGCGAAGTCGATCCTCGACGACGTGGAGTCGGTCCGGGCCGACCTCGACGAGCGCGTCCACGGGCGCGAGGGCGACGCGCCGCGCGAACCCGACGAGATCGGCGTACACGCCCGGCGCGCGGGCGACGTCACCGGCGAACACGAGGTGCTCGTGGCGGGGAACCGCGAGACGCTGGAGCTCACGCACCGCGCCGGCGACCGCGGGGTGTTCGCCGAGGGCGCGCTCGACGCCGCCGCCTGGCTCGCCGGCCGCGACCCCGGCTGGTACGGGTTCGACGACGTGCTCGACGCCGGAAACGAATAACTACGAAGCATCCGCATATCGACGAATAAATACCGACACTCATCCTTACACTACGCAATGACGCTCGAATCCGACGTATCCGATCTGTGGGACCGCTATCAGGAGGGACTGACCGCCGCCGACGCCACCGCCGAAGACGCGGCCGTGATCGACGAGTTCCTCTCCGCGCTGGAGGCGGGCGAGGTCCGCGCAGCCGAGAAGACCGGCGACGACGTGACCACCTGGGAGGCCAACGAGTGGGTCAAGCGAGGCATCCTGCTGAACTTCGGCCTGCGCGAGACGGAGCCCCGCGAGCACGGCGGCGTCACCTACTACGACGTGCTCCCGCTCCGCGACACCGCCGACCTCGGCGAGCGCGGGACCCGCAACACCCCCGACGGCACCGTCATCCGGCGCGGCGCGTACCTCGGGAGCGACTGCATCATGATGAGCCCCTCGTTCGTCAACATGGGCGCGCACGTCGGCGACGGCACCCTCGTCGACTCCTGCGACACGGTCGGCTCCTGCGCCCAGCTCGGCGAGAACGTCAAGCTCGGCGCCAACACGCTGATCGGCGGCGTCCTCGAACCCGTCGAGGACGCGCCGGTCGTCGTCGAGGACGGCGTCTCGCTCGGCGCGGGCTGCCGGGTCACCTCGGGCTTCCGCGTCGGCGAGAACTCGATCGTGGGCGAGAACACCCTCCTGACGCCGCGGATCCCCGTCTACGACCTCGTCGAGGAGGAGGTCCTCTACGGCCACCTCCCGGCCGACCGCCGGGCGTTCACCCGGATGGTGGAGTCCTCCGTGGGCGACCACGACCTGTTCGAGGGCGGCGCGTACAAGCCCGCGGTCGTCGCGACCCACGTCGAGGAGGACACGCTGGAGGCGACGCGGCGCGAGGACGCCCTCCGCGAATGAGCGACCGCGACGCTGGCGGATCGTCCGACGAATCCGCCGACGGCGACTCCGCCGCTGGCCCCGTCGCCGCCGACGGCGACCCCCCGGCCCGACGCGTGAGCGACTGGGACGCCGACCGCCTCGCCGACCTCGCGGCCGAGCACGGCACGCCGCTGTACGCGCAGGACCTCAACCGCGTTCGCGAGAACTGCGAGCGCCTCCGGGACGCCTTCCCCGACGCCGACGTCCGGTACGCGGTGAAGGCCCACACCGGACGGGCGGTCCTCGAAGCGGTCCGCGAGGCCGGGCTCGACGCCGAGTGCGCCTCGGCCGGCGAGGTCGACCGCGCGCTCGCGGCCGGCTTCGGCGGCGAGCGGCTCCACTACACCGCGGTCAACCCGCCCGCCCGCGACCTCGACTACGTCGTCGGCGTCGCCGAGGCGGAGCCCGCCCTCACGGTCACCGTCGGCGCGGTCGACACCCTCGACCGGCTCGCCGAGCGGGGCTACGACGGGCGGGTCTGCGTCCGGGTGAACCCCGGCGTCGGCGCGGGCCACCACGCGAAGGTCCGGACCGGCGGCGCGGCGAAGTTCGGGATCCCGTACGATCGCGCCGCCGAGGCGGCCCGCGACGCCGCCGAGCGCTTCGAAGTGGTCGGGGTCCACGCCCACGCGGGCTCCGGCATCGACCCCGACCAGCTGGACAGCCACCGCGAGATGGTCTCGCGGATGGGAGCGCTGGCGCGGAAGCTCGCGGAGCCCGACGGCGACGCGGCCGGGGACGGCGACGCGCCCGCCCCCCTAGACCTCGAGTACGTCGACGTCGGCGGCGGGTTCGGCGTCCCCTACGAGGAGGACGAGCCGCCGCTCGACCTCGGTGCGGTCGCGGCGGCCACCCGAGAGGCCGTCGCACCGCTGCCCGCGGGCGCCGACCTCGCGATCGAGCCCGGCCGGTACGTCGTCGCCGACGCGGGCGTCCTGCTGACGCGCGTGAACACGGTGAAGCCGACCCCCGACGAGCGCGTCGTCGGCGTCGACGCCGGGATGACTGACCTGCTGCGTCCGGCGATGTACGACGCGTACCACCCGATCAGGAACCTCGGCGGCGGACGGGGCGGCGACGGGAGCGACGCCCCGTCCCCCCACGAGCGGGAGGCAACCCCTGTCACGGTCGCCGGACCTATCTGTGAGACCGGTGATACCCTGTGTAGAGACCGAGCGCTCGCCGATCCGGCCCGAGGAGACCTCCTCGCGGTCGGAATCGCGGGCGCGTACGGATACGAGATGGCGAGCCAATACAACTCACGACCGCGGCCGGCGGAGGTCGCGCTCGACGACGGAACCGCGACGGTCGCCCGACGACGAGAGAGTCTGACGGACGTGACGGCGGCCGAACGGACGGGGGACCGTTCAGGAGCGACGGCGGCGCCCGAGACGGAGGGGGAGCGATGAGCACCCACGCAGTCCCGATCGAGAAGTACCACGGCACGGGCAACGACTTCCTCGTCGTCGACGCGGCCGCGGAGAGCGTCGGCGACCGCGCGCGGTTCGCGCGCGCTCACTGCGACCGCGAGACGGGCGTAAACGGGGCGGACTTCGACGCCGACCGCGGCGCGGCCGCGGCGAGCGGCACGGGAGGCGACGCGCCCGCCGGCCGCCGCGGCGCGGACGGCGTCCTCTTTTTAAGTATCGAGGAGCGGTTCGACCCGACACGGGTCGTGATGACGCTGGTCCAGCCCGACGGCTCGACGGCGACGATGTGCGGCAACGGCGCGCGCGTCGTCGCCCGGTGGGCCCACGACCGGACCGGCGACCGCGAGTTCATGATCGACACGCAGGCGGGCACGCGGCGCGCCTCGGTGAACGCGGACGCGACCGCGGCGACCATCGAGATGGGCGAGCCGACGTTCGACCCCCGTCGGGTCCCGGTCGCCCGCGACGAACCGCTGATCGACGAACCGGTCGCGGGACTGACCGTCACGGCCGTGAACACGGGCGTCCCCCACGCGGTGGCGTTCGTCGACGGCGGGCGCGACGAGCCGGAGGGCATCGACGCGGTCGACCTCGACGCCGTCGCTCCGCCGGTCCGGAGCGCCGACGTCTTCCCCGAGGGCGCGAACGTGAACCTCGCGGCGGTCGTCGACGACGGGAGCGGCGACGGGCCGGCGGTCCTCGACCAGCGCACCTTCGAGCGCGGCGTCGAGGGCGAGACGCGCTCCTGCGGCACCGGCGCCGTGGCGGTCGTCGCCACCGCGCGCCGGCTCGGCCTGATCGACGGCGAGTCGGCCGTGAGCCGCCCGCCGGGCGGCGAACTCGAGATCACGGTGCCCGACGCGGGCCACGCGACGCTGACCGGTCCGGTCGCCCACGAGTTCACCGGGAGCCTGCCCGCCGACCCGCGATGAGCGACCCCTCGTTCGATCCCGTCTCCTTCCACGAGCGCGCCGTTCGGACCCCCTCTCACGAGTCCGTCGACGAGATGCGCGACCTGGTCGTCGAGACGCTCGACCGGCACGGCGTCGACAGCGAGGTCGTCGCCGGCGGCTGCGTGCTCGCGGAGAAGCGCTCGCCCGCGCCGGACGCGGGGCCGCACCTCGTTGCGAACACGCACCTCGACACGGTGACGCCGCACGTCCCGTTCGAGCGGGGCGTCGCCGGGGAGGACGAGCGATTGGGTCCCGCATCGAACGGCGGAGCCCCTGACCAGGTGATCCGCGGGCGCGGCGCGTGCGACGCAAAGGGACCGCTCGCCGCGCTCCTGTCCGGGTTCCTCTCGGCCGCCCCGGAGCGCGGCCGGCTCACGCTCGCGCTCACGCCCGACGAGGAGACCCTGTCGCTCGGGGCGGCGGCGCTGACGGGGCGGCTGCCGGGGACCGAGGACCGGCTCGACGGCGACCTGTTCCTGGTCGGCGAGCCGACCGGGCTCGACGCGTGTACCGCCGCGAAGGGGCGGTTCCAGGGTACCGTCGAGCTGTCGGGCACCGCGGCGCACGCCGCGGAGTTCGCCGGCGCGAACGCGGTCGCGGCCGCCGAGGGCGCGCTCGAGGCGGTCCGGACCTTCGACGCGGACGCCGACGGGCACCCCCAGCTCGGCCCGCCGAAGCTCACGCCGACCGTCATCGAGGGCGGGGAGGCGACGAACCAGGTGCCGGCGGACTGCGAGATCACCGTCGACCGGCGGAGCGTCCCGCCGGAGACGGCCGAGGGATTCCGCTCGGCGCTCGCGGCCGCGGTGCGGGCGCGGGTCCCGGAGGACGTCGGCGTCGACGTCGCGCTCACCGACCGGGAGTCGCCCTTCTTCGAGGCGTTCTCGACGCCCCCCGATCACGAGCTGGTCGACGCGGTCGCGGGCGCGGCGCGGGCGGCGGCCGACTCGACCGGGCTCGCGACCGACCGCGGGGGATCCGTGCGCCCCTTCGGCGCGGCGACGGAGGCGTCGTACTTCGCACCGGCGCCGACGGTCGTGTTCGGCCCCGGCGACCTCGCCGACGACGCGGGCGCGGTCGCGCACTCGGAGCGCGAGTACGTCCGCGTGCGAGAGGTGGCGGCCGCCGCGGAGACGGTCGAACGGTCGATTACGGCGCTGCTCGGTGGGGCGAACCGTCGCGCTGACGGCGGCGACGCGTCGCGCTGACGGCGGCGAAGAGCGGAGTTATAAGAGGAACGTCTCCTCCTCTTCGGCGAGGTCGACGAAGTCGTCCGCGGCCTCGATCAGCTCCTCGGCGGCGGAGTTGCCGAACCCCATCGCCTCGACGCGGACGCCCTCGTGGCGGAGGTGCGAGCAGAGCCGAGCGAAGTCGCCGTCGCCGGTACAGAGCACGACGGTGTCGACGTGGCTGGCGAGCGAGACGGCGTCCAGGCTCATCCCGAGGTCCCAGTCGGCCTTCTTGGAGCCGTCGGCGAACGTCTTGATCTCCTTGATCTTCGTCTCGAAGCCGATGTCGCGGAGCGCCTCGAAGAAGCTCTCCTCCTCCGGGGAGTCGGCGCGGATCACGTACGCGATGGCCCGGACGAGCTCGCGGTCGTCGACCGCGGCCTCCAACAGGCCGGAGTAGTCGATGTTCCGCGAGTAGAAGCTCTGCGCGGAGTGGTACAGGTTCTGCGAGTCGGCGAGCACCGCGACGCGCTGGTGCGGGTGGATATCGGTCATACCGCCCAGTTCACCGGCGCGGCTTAGGGGCTTTGGGATCCGGGTCGCCCGCCGGCCGAACCGGACTGCCCGAACGTCTCGTGTCGACGACACGATGTGCCTGTTCGTTTATAAACTACTATCGGGTGGACCGTTTATACGGTGTATAAGGCCGTCTTTAGCGGTTATTCGCCGTATCTATCTGAACATCTGAGGTTTTTAGTGCGTACACTCACTGTCTCGTGGTATGTCACGGCGACACACTGACGGTGGCAAAGACGGTCGGCGTCTCGGACGTCGACAGTGGCTCTCCATGCTCGGCATCGGCGGTGCGACCGCGCTCGCCGGCTGCTCGGGCAACGGCGGTGACGGCGGCGACGGGGAGACCGGGAACGGGACCGACGGGGACGACGGGACGGACGGCGGCGACGGCGAGGACAGCGGCACCGACACGTCGACGTACGCGACGGCCGCCGCGGCCTCGTTCACGACGCTCAATCCGATATACAACGACGAAAACGGCGCCGGGAACGCGATCGCTCGCGCGCTCGACCAGGGGTACACGTTCAACGCCGACAACGAGTACGTCCCGCTGCTCTACGACATGTCCACCGAGGACGGCGAGGTGTGGACGTTCGAGGTCCGCGAGGGGCTCCAGTTCAGCGACCCGTACGGCGAGGTGACCGCGAGCGACTTCGTGTATCTCATCCAGGAAGTTCACCAGGGGGGCTGGGCCAGTTCGGTCAGTGCCACGTACTGGACGGGCGTAGAAGTGGAACAGACCGGCGAGTACGAGTTTCAGGCCACCCTCCAGAGCCCGCAACTCCTCTGGCCCGAGAGCTACGAGCCGCTCCTGTACCCCATCCCGCAGGACCTCCTCCAGCCGTACGTCGAGGAGGAGGACGCCGAGGGGCTCCGGCAGGACGAGGAGTTGCTCGAACTCCAGTTCTCCGGCAACCTCGGCCCGTACGTGCTCGACGAGTGGCAGCGCGACGGCGGCACCCAGTACAGCCGCAACGACGACTACTACCTTCAGGACGCCGACGACCTCCCGGACGTCTTCAACGAGGCCCCGTACTTCGAGTCAGCGGAGATCCAGGTCCTCGGCGAACAGGCCTCCCGACTCGGCGCGTTGGAGACCGGCGAAGTCGATTCAGCGGCTATCCCGCCCGAGCGTGTGCAGGAGTATCAGGACAACGACGAGATCTACGTCAACCAGATCCCGCAGCCGTACAACGAGAAGCTGTCCGTCAACATGCGGGACAACGGCTGGACGACCGGACCGGGAAACATGTTCCGGCACATCCCGTTCCGGCAGGCCATGGCCGCGGCGATCGACAAGCAGAGCCTGATCCAGGGCGTCTTCCGCGACTTCGCGGAGACGCACTTCACGTGGCAGCCCCGCTTCAGTAACTTCTATCCGCCCGAGGACAACATCCCGATGTTCGGCGTCGGCGACCGCTACGGGAGCGAGTACGCCCGCGGGCTGGCGGAGGACGCCTTCGAGCAGTCCGAATACGAGTACGGCTTCGACGGCGAGACGATGGTCGATCCAGACGGCAACCAGGTCCAGCTCAGCCTCTACCACAGCGCCGGCCAGGAGACCGAGCAGCTGATGGGAGAGTTCATCGCACAGGAGCTCGGGAACAACCTCGGGATCGACGTGAGTATCGAGGCCATCGACGGCACGCGGTTCGACACGGAGTACTACACCACGACGGACTTCCCCACGCCCGAGCGGAACGAGGAGGGCGAGGTCACCAGCGTCCCTGACGAGCTCGTCGACACCGTCGACGGCGAGGAGGTCGAGTGGACCTCGCCCACCGCGACGAACCCCGGACCGCGAAACATCACCGGGAACGAGGACTGGGACATGGAGATCGTGTACGGACTGAACACGTTCCCGCGGAACCCCCTCACGAACGCCGTCTTCTTCGACGGCGCGACCGGGTCGTACAACCCGGTCGGCTACTACCCCGAGTTCGACGCGCAGACGCTGTTCGACAACGCCCGGCAGGCGTCCAGCGAGGAGGAGCTGGCCGACGCGCTCGTCGACCTCTTCGTCAACATCGCGGAAGAGCAGCCGTACATCATGCTCGCGTTCCCCGACAGCACGGTCGGCTACCGCGAGGGGCTCGAAGGCCCCATCGAGAACTTCTCGAACGGCTGGAACCTCCCCGCGTGGAGATACGAGCAGTAACGCCGCCGTCTCTCACACTTCCACGTCATCAATATGGGATTCGGAAAGTACGTCGGCGCACGCGTGCTGTGGGCCGTGGTCGTCTCGCTGATCATCACCACGATCACGTTCCTCCTGCTCGCGGCCGCGCCCAACCCGGCGATCCGCGAGGCGGCGACGCAGGCCGCGCTGCAGGGCGGTGACCCCTCGGCCGCGGTCGAGCGAGAGCGCGAGCTCCGCGGGCTCAACCAGCCGCTGTACGTTCGGTACATGGACTTCATCCGGAGCATTTACACGCTCGACTGGGGCTGGTCGGAGAGCCGCAGCCAGCCCGTGACCGAGGCGCTGCTGCAGGCGCTCTACTACACCGCGCAGTACTCGATCCCGTGGACCGTCCTCACGATAACCCTCGGGCCGCTCGTCGGCGTCTACTCCGCGGCGAACATGTACAGCTGGCGCGACCACGTCGCGACCGGGTTCGCGTTCTTCGGGTACGCGATTCCGAACTTCTTCTTCGGGATCATCCTGCTCCTGATCTTCGGGGTCTGGTTCGAGGTCGTCCCGATATCGTACGACACGAGCGCTCCCGTGTTCAGCCTGCAGAACGTCCGGCAGCTGATTCTGCCGGTGTTCGTGCTCGTCACGGGCTCGATCGGCGCGACGATGCGGGTCTCGCGGAACGAGTCCGCGGAGTTCCAGAACTCCGACTTCATGAAGACGGCGAAGGCGAAAGGGGTCTCGCCGCTGCGCGCGTACGCCTACCACGTGATGCGGCCGACGATGGTCCCGCTGTCGACGACGCTCGTCGGGCAGCTGTTGGCGCTGTTCATCGGGTCGTCGCTGCTCGTGGAAGTCGTGTTCGGCATCCCCGGACTGGGCAGACTGACGTTCAACGCGCTCATCTCGCAGGACACCAACCTGGTGTTGGGATCGACGCTGGTGTTCACCTTCATTGCCGTCGTCGGCAACCTGCTAGAAGACTTGGTGTTCACCGTGCTCGACCCGCGAATCAACTACGACGACAGATAACTCACAATGGCAACGAAGAAACCGGAGCAGTTCGACCGCGTCGACTGGAGCGAGCTCTCCGAGTCGAGACGGTTCGACCTGTCGATAAACTCGATCGGCATGCTGGTGGCGACGCTGCCGCTGGCGCTCCTCTGGCTGTACGACTACCAGTTCGTCGGCGAACGCGAGGCGACGTTCCAGGCGATCGGACTCAGCAGGAACCTCGACCCGCTGGACTACTTCTTCGTGTTCACGCTGTTCCTGTTCTTCTTCTACCTGATCTTACCGCTGTATCAGAACCCGCGGATGACGCGGTACTACTGGAAGGAGTTCAGGCGGAACCGCCCCGCGGTCGTCAGCCTCGGTTGGCTGGGGATCGTGTTCGTGGGCGGGCTCATCGGTCCGCTCCTGATCAGCGCGCCGGAGCAGAGCATCCTCACCGGCCACCAGCCGCCGGTGTTCCTCTCGATCGACGAGGCGAACGTCGCGAACTGCGTCGGCGAGGTGGTGAACGGACGGTGTCAGGGGACGTGGCAGCACCCGCTCGGGACCACTCGCGGCGGGAAAGACGTCTTCGCCGGCATCGTCTACGGCATGACGATCAGCATGCAGATAGCCTTCATCACGACGACGATCGTCGCGGCGATCGGCATCACGTTCGGCACCGTCAGCGCGTACGCGGGCGGCTGGGTCGACGAAGTGATGATGCGGTTCGTCGACATCATCCTCTCGTTCCCGACGTTCCTGATGTTCCTGCTCATCCTGTACATCTACGGCGCCGGATTGGGGATGTTCATCCTCGTGTTCTCGGCGTTCGCGTGGGGCGGCACCGCGCGGTACGTGCGCAGCAAGTCGCTGTCCGTCTCCGAGGAGGAGTTCATCAAGGCGACGCGGATCAGCGGCGCGAGCACCTACCGCGTGGTCCGGAAACACGTCGTCCCGAACGTGGCGAGCAGCATCATCACGCAGCTCACGCTGCTCATCCCCGGCTTCCTGCTCGCGGAGGCGCAGCTCGCGTTCCTCGGGATCGGCGACTCGGCGGTCCCCTCGTGGGGACAGCTGATATCCGCGGGCCGGAGCGACCTGGCGTTCGCGCCGTGGATCGTGTTGTCGCCCGGCATCGTGCTGTTCCTGACGATCCTGGCGTTCAACTTCATCGGCGACGCGCTGCTGGACGCCCTGAACCCCGAAGCGGAGGCGGAGAGCGCATAATGTCCACCCGACAACCACTGCTCGAGGTCGAAGACCTCACGACGACGTTCAGCACCGACAACGGAGAGCTCACGGCCGTCGACGGGGTCGACTTCTCGGTCGACGAGGGCGAGACCGTCTGTATCGTCGGGGAGTCCGGCTCCGGGAAGACGGTGGCGACGGAGTCGGTGACGCGGATCGTCAAGGAGCCGCCGGGTCGCGTCCGGGGCTCGGTCCGGTTCAAGAGCCGCGATCTGCTGGAGATGAGCGAGCCCGAACTCCGCGAGATCCGCGGCTACGAGATCGCGCACATCTTCCAGAACCCGCAGGAGGCGATGAACCACTGTTACACCGTCGGGTGGCAGATCGTCGAGGCGCTGCAGATCCACCGCGACGTCTCCGACGAGGAGGCGCGCGCGAAGGCGATCGACCTGATGGACAAGGTGGGGATCGCGAACGCCAGCTCGCGGTTCGACGACTACCCGCACGAGTTCTCCGGCGGACAGAAGCAGCGCGTGATGATCGCGATGGCGCTCGTCGGCGACCCCGACCTGCTGATCGCGGACGAGCCGACCACGGCGCTGGACGTGACGGTGCAAGCGCAGATCCTCCGGCTCCTCGACGACCTGCAGGAGGAGTTCGACATGGGGATCCTCTTCGTCACGCACGACCTGGGCGTCGTCGCCGAGATCGCCGACCGCATCGTCGTGATGTACGCCGGCAAGGTGATGGAGCGCGGCGACGTCCTCGACATCTTCGAGCGCCCCGCGCACCCGTACACCCAGCAGCTGCTGAACTGCCTCCCCGAGATCGGCGGGAAGAAGGGGGGTATCCCCGGGACCCTTCCCGATCCGCTCGATCCGCCGGACGGCTGTCGCTTCGCCCCGCGGTGCGAGCACGCGGTCGACGCCTGCGTGACCGGCGACCAGCCGGAGGAGATCGAAGTGAACCCGGGTCAGCGCGCCTCCTGCGTCCACTACCGCCCCGGCCGCGACGACTCGGTCGTCCGCGACGGGATTCCGGACTCGACCGCCGACGGCGAGGAGGTGAGCTCCGCCGATGACTGAGGAGCCGCTCCTCTCGGTGCGGGACCTCAAGAAGCACTACCCGATCCGGAAGGGCCTGTTGAACCGACAGGTCGGCGCCGCTCGCGCCGTCGACGGGATCAGCTTCGACATCGCTCCCGGGGAGACGCTGGGACTCGTCGGCGAGTCGGGCTGCGGGAAGTCCACCGCCGCCACCTCCATCGTCCGGCTGGAAGAGCCCACGGGCGGCGAGGTGATATTCAACGGCGGCGGGCGGAGCGGTGCGACCCGGAACGCCGACGGCACGCACCCGAACGACGTGACGCGCTTCGACGACCGGGAGCTGAAGGCGTTCCGCCGCGACGCGCAGATGATCTTCCAGGACCCCTCCTCCAGCTTCGACCCGCGGATGTCGGTCGGGGGCGCGGTCGCGGAGATGCTCCAGATCCACGGCATGTCCGACCGCCACCGGCGGCGTGCGATCGTGGAGGACCTGCTTGAACGCGTCGGGCTCTCGCCCGAGGACTACGACCGCTATCCCCACGAGTTCTCCGGCGGGCAGAAACAGCGGATCGCGCTGGCGCGAGCGCTCGTATTGAACCCGGAGCTCATCGTCGCCGACGAGCCGGTCTCCGCGCTCGACGTCTCGATTCAGGCGGAGATCCTCGACCTCATCGCCGACCTGCAGTCGGAGTTCGACCTCTCGCTGTTGTTCATCAGCCACGACATGTCCGTCATCCGGGAGATCTGCGACCGGGTGGCCGTCATGTACCTCGGTGAGATCGTCGAGATCGGACCGACGGACCGCGTCTTCGCCGACCCGCAACACCCGTACACGGAGGCGTTGCTCTCGGCGATCCCGACGCCGGACCCGCGCTCGACCGCCGAGGGGATCGAGCTGACGGGGACCGTGCCGAGCCCGACGAACCCGCCGTCGGGCTGTCGGTTCCACACCCGGTGTCACAGGGTGATCCAGCCGGACGACGTCGACCTCGACCAGTCGAGCTGGCGTGGACTGTTGAACCTCCGCGACGCGCTCGCCGCCGACAGCGTCGACGTCGATCAGATCCGCGAGAACTTCCGGACCGGGACCGACACCGGCGCCACCCCAGATGCCGTGAAAGGACAGATCCGCCGCGAGTTCGACCTCGAGGAGACGATATCCTCCGACGAGATGGAGTCGCTGCTCGACGCGGCGCTCGACGAGGCGCTCGGCGACGACCTCGACGCGGCGGCGGCGACGCTCTCCGAGCGGGTCACCACCCCCTGCGAGGAACGCGTCCCCCAGCGGACCAGCCACGAGCCCGGCCACGAGTCGGCGTGTCACCTCCACGAGCGGGACCGGTCGGCGCCGCCGAACCCGGCCGACGACTGAGGCGACCGCCGCCGCTCTCGTCGCTTTGTCTTAGCGTTCGCCCAGCGCCGGGAGCGCCACCCGTCGCGAGCCGCCGTCCTCCCGCTCGACGGTCACGGTCGGTTCGCCGTTGTCCGTCTCCTCACCCACGAGGACGGACGTCGCGCCCGCCGCGAGCGGTGCGACGAGGCCCGCGGCCAGCGCCCGCGGGTCCGAGAGGTCACCGCGGAGCGTCACCGAATCACCCGGTTCGAGCCCGTGCTCGCCGGCGACCGACGCGGCCGCGTCGAGGAGCGCGCGGTGAGTGACGCTCCCGCTCCGGTCCGGTCCCTCGCCGTCCGTCTCGCGCAGCACGATGTCGTCCGGGCCGACTCCGCTGGGGGGCATCCCCGGATTCTCGCTCCACAGCTCCTGCTCCCAGTGGGTCGTCTCGGGTCGCTCCGGCGGTCCGCCGAAGGCGGCGAGGCCGGTGCCGGGGGCCGGCTCCGTCGTCGACTCGTCGGCCACGTCGACGAGGACGACGCGGTCGCCGCGCGCGATCCCGGTCTCGGGGTCGAACCGGACCGGGGCGCCCAGCGCGGCCGCGCCGAGGAAGGCGAGCGTCGTGTGGAGTCCGGGCGCCGGCTCGACTGCCACGGTCGACCCCTCCCGCGCGCCGAGGTAGCGGAGCACGTTCGCCGACTTGTACCCGTTGGTGATCAGGTCCCGATACGTGCGTTCGCGCTCGTCGGGCGTGACGAGCGCGACGTCGCGACTCCGCCGGTCGCGAGCGAGGATATCGCCGACGACGTCCATGTCCGCGACTCGGGGCGGCCGCGACTTAAAAACGAGGAGTGGCGGGTCCGTCCGGGGTCGAGCGCTCGCGTCAGGGCGCGCCGGCGATGACCATCCGCGAGCCGTCGGCCGAAAAGGCGAGGTCGCGCGTCGAGTCGGCGTCGACCCGGACGGCGTCGCCCGGACCGAGCTCGACGGCCTCGCCGTCGACGGTCAGCGTCGCCGCGCCGTGGAGCAGCACGTACACCTCCTCGTGGCCGGCGTCGGCGTGGTCGTGCTCCATCCCCTCCCAGCCGTCGTCGGCCTCGACGACCGTCACGCCGAGGCTCTCGCAGTCGAGCGCGTCGCGGAGGAAGTACATCCCCGGCGCGCGCGGTTCGACGTCGTCGTAGGCGGTGGTGTCGTAGCCCATGGACCGTGATAGGCGGCGCGCGCCGGAAAAACTACGGGTTGATAGGGGTGAGTGCGTTAGAAGGAGCTCTTCAGCCGCTCGAAGAAGCCGCCGCCGACGTCGATGTCCTCGCCGCCGGCCTCGGCGAACGCCTCCAGCGCCTCGCGCTGCTCCTCGTTGAGCGAGTCGGGGATCACGACGCCCACCTGCACGTAGAGGTCGCCGCGGCCGCGGCGCCGCAGCCGGGGCATCCCCTTCCCCTCCAGTCGGAACGTCTCGCCGCTCTGGGTGCCGGCGGGGACGTCCATCTCCACGGTGCCGTCGACCGTCTCGACCTCGACCGTGTCGCCGAAGACGGCCTGCGGGAAGGAGATCGCCTCGCTGACGCGGAGGTCGTCGCCGTCGCGCTCGTACCGGTCGCCGATGTCGACGTCGACCTCGATGAGCAGGTCGCCGTTGGGCCCGCCGTTCTCGCCGGGCGCGCCCTCGCGCTCCATCCGGAGGCTCTGGCCGGAGCGGATCCCCGGCGGGATCTCCACCGAGAGCGTCGCCTCCTCGCGGACGACGCCGTCGCCGCCGCAGTCGGAACAGTCCTCGCTGTACAGCTCGCCCTCGCCCTCGCAGCGCGGGCACGTCGAGGTCTGCTGGACGCGGCCGAGCGGCGTCTGCTGGACCTGCTGGACCTGCCCGCGCCCGTTACACTGAGGGCAGGTCTGCACGTCGGCGTCCGGCGGGTGGCCCGCGCCGTCGCAGGTGTCACAGGCCGTGGGGCGGGTGAGCGTGACCTCCTTGGTCGCCCCCTCGAACGCCTCTTCGAGGTCGATCGTGAGCCCCGTACGGAGGTCCCGTCCCTGACGGGGGCGATCGTCGCGGCCGCCGCGACGATCGCCCCCGT
>NZ_NHOY01000116.1 GCF_002252755.1 Halorubrum sp. Hd13
CCGGTCGAGGACCGCTGTCCGCCTGAGCCCGCACCGGCGCTTTCCCGGCGGTCGTTCCGTCCGCCTCCGCCGCCGCGTCCCTGTCCGGCTGCGTGACCCTCTCCGCCGGCCTGTCGCCGATCGCGGTCCTCGACGCCGGGCCCGGCCGCGTTCGCGCGCGGGTCGTCGCCGGCGGGCCGGCGGTCGTCCGGGCTCGCGGGCTCCGCGGCGGTAAATCCGGATCCCTCGTTCGCCCGCTGCTCCCGCTGCCGCTCCCGCGATCGTCCGACGTTAGGGCGGCCGTTCGTCCCGACGACGTACCGCCCCTCCTCGATCTCGACGACGTTCTCGTCGTCGGTGAAGTCGAGCTCCTCGGGGTCGGCCGGCGGGGCGTCCGGGTCGGCCGCCGGTGAGTCGCGGTCGCTCATGGTAACGCTGTGAACGCGCGAGAAAATAGGTGTTCTGGGCGGATCGGTTCCGCCGAAAGTGGTTAGCGAGCGGTTCGGGGCTCGTTAGAGTCTGACCGCTTCGCCGTCCTTATTGAACAGGTCGGGTGCGCGCAGTTCGACACTTGTCGTCGCGCCGGCGGGCGAAACGATGTCGAGCGTAGCACTCTGTCCCTCCCCGAAGGGGGCCCCATCTGCGAACGCCCCGGCGTCGGGGTTGATCAGGATCGTGTAGTCATTCTCTTCGTCAAGCACCGGCGTCGACTCGAAATTGCCATCGGAGCCAACGGCGAACTCGTTGGCACCGAGTCCGTCAATACTGGCTACCTTGTTAACTATCTCAAAACTCGATCCACTACCAGAAGCCGCAACGGTCTCAGTCTTTTGGATGAGGACGTTACCACTGTTATCCTCGAGAGTGATAGTGACCTCCTCGCCTTGGGTCAGTTGATCGTTGCTAAGCGCGAGGGGGGAGTCAGAATCGCCAACAGTTGTGCCACCGTCAAGCGAGAATGTTGAGCCACCAAGATTTTCTACGTTAGTACCGGTGACTTCTCCAGACTCGCCTTCGGACTCAACCCGAAGGACTGCCACTTCGCCGCTACTGATGCCATCAATTTCAGTTTCGTCGACCGTGTCAACAGTCAGAGTAGGACCAGTACCATCCTCAATAGATTCAGTAGTACTCAATTGTGTGTTCCCAGTTCCAGTGCTAGAAACAAACACAAGATTCTGTTGACCACCCGGACCGACCGCCTGGATCGTCGTTTCGCTCAAGTCGATCTGATCGGCACCGGGTGCGCCCGAGACACTCAGACGAATCTCGCTCAGTTCGCCGTTTGCCTCACTACCAACGATACCGACCTCGCTCGTCACGTCAATCCGCTCAGAGACGAGGTCAGTACTCTCTTCACCAGTCGCTTCGGCCTGCGTCTGGAGGAACCCAGCCGTGTTGATCAGGACGCCAGCGGCGATCGCCGCCACCAGCACCATCGCGATGAACACGATGAGGGTCCCGATCCCCACCTGACCGCGCTCCTCGTGGTTAGTGATGAATTCGAACATTATTACAGCCTCACTGAGTCGCTGACAACGGTACTCGGGACGCGGATTTCACTTGTCGTCGTCGCGCCGCTCGCCGTGGTGAACGTCACCGTCATCGAGTCGCCTTCTTCGAGAACGTAGGGGTTCTCGCCGGCGTTGTTATCGACGAGAGAACTGTCTGCGTCGAGTCCGACCGTCACCTGCGCGCGGTCACTGCTATCGGTGAAGACGACATTATTCTCACCTTTGAAAATATCAATGTCAGTCCCGTCAGCGGCAGTACTGAGGGTGAACGTCTCCTGTCCATCTTCTCCGATGAGTTCAACCGAGGTTTCACTCAGATCGATGTTGGATGCTCCCGGTGACTGGGCGAGCACGAAGTCCAACTCGACAATCTGCCCATTACCCTCCGAACTGTCGAACGTACCGGACTGGCTCACCACCTGCAGCCGGTCGCTCACTTGACTCGTACTCTCCTCGCCCGTCGCCTCCGCCTGTGTCTGGAGGAAGCCGGCCGTGTTGATCAGGACGCCGGCGGCGATCGCCGCCACCAGCACCATCGCGATGAACACGATGAGGGTCCCGATCCCCACTTGCCCGCGCTCTTCCTCGTCCAGTATGGTTTCGAACATTGTGTGTTGCGTTGGCCCCCGGCCTGCCCGGCGGGCGTTATCGAAAGGAGCGGGATTTCCCTATTAAAGACTCCGTACCGATTATCCAAGCTGATAAAACGCTGCTGTCATGCGATTATTTGATAAATTACAGCAAAATAGTTTCTGTGATCATTAACGATGTCGGCGTTTAGTTATCGCATCCGATACTCGAACATCAGTGGGTGTGCGCGCGGATATTGACCGATCCGTCGACGAGGTCGAACGACTCGGCGGGACGGTGAGATCGGTCTCCAGCGGTCCTTGTCGAAACCGAACCGGTGAACCGCGAAGAGCTGAACCGGTGAACCGAGAAGGAGCGTTCCGCCGCGCCGCGTCGGTCGCTATCGGTCCTGAATCCGCGTGAGCTCCGACTCGGGGATCACGAGCTCCCGCGTGCCGGGCTCGTAGACGGCGAGGCTCCCGGCGACGAGCGCCATCGACGCCGCCAGCAGTCCGGTGTTGATCAACAGCAGCGCCTCCGCGTTCGCGAACGACGTCCGGAAGCCGGCGACGGGCGTCGCGACGGCCGCGACGACGACCAGTCCGAAGCCGACGGCCAGGTACGCCATCGCGGTGCGTCCCGACGATCGATAGGCGGCCACCGCGAACGCCGCCAGCGTCGCGCCCGCGCCCGCCAACACGGTGGTCGTCACGAGATACAATCCCTCGATGAGCTCCATATCCGGCCTCCTCGGAGTCGATACATAAACCCACGGTGGCGGCTATCACCGGCGATAACACGGCGTTCCGCTAATGCGGGTCCGAAGAACGCGGATACGGCGTCTGTCGCCCGCCTGTCCCCGGATTCGACGATCCCTGCACTCACCGGTATCCTTTTACGTTGTAAAAATCAACAGCGATAACGTGAATGGTGGGGGACGACCTGATCACAGTGCTCGGTAACAAGTACAACACGGACATCCTGACCGCGACCGGAGACGCGATGTCCGCGCAGGACCTGAGCGACGAGCTCGACGTCCCGATCGCGACGTGTTACCGCCGGATCAACGAGCTCGAGGAGGCCGACCTCCTCGAGCTCCACGACCGACCGCTCTCGGACGAGCACCGGCGCGTGAAGGTGTACCGCCGGAAAGTCGACGGCGTCGAGGTCGACTTCACGGACGGGCTCACTGTCGAGGTCGAAGATCGGTCCGCGGTGAAAAACCGGCTGGACGACGTGTGGCGCGACCTCTCGTCGAGTCAGTAGCGTCCCGAGACCTCCCGCACCGCCTCCCCCTTCCGCGCCGCCGAGACGCGCGGTCTCCCCTCTCGGTCCGCGTCAGAACGACGGCTCGTCGGACCGCCCCATCATCGAGAACCCGCCGGCCCGCTCGTGGACGGTGATCCCGCCGTCGCCGATCTCCATCGGGAAGATGTCGGTGTCGATGTCCTGCTTCCGCATCTTCGCCACCCAGACGTACCGGTTGACGCCCGAGTCCGTCGGCGTCTGGATGAAGTAGATGTTCCCGTCCGTGAGGAAGTTCTCCAGCCCGACCTCCGTGTCCGGGAACACGGCGCCCTGCTCGTTGATGAGCAGCGAGGTCAGCCCGTTCGCCTTGAGGATGTCGGAGAACTTCAACAGATACGTCCGCTTCTCCTGTTCGGCGTCGAAGAAGAGCTGGAACATCGACAGCGAGTCGAGCACGAGCCGGTCGAAGTCGGCGTCCTCGATCGTGTCGAGGAGTCGGTCGACCGCCGTCGAGAAGTCGGTCTCGCGCAGCATCTCCCGCTTGTCTAAGATCACGATATCGCCGTCGTCGACGGCGTCGCCGAACCCGTCGAGACCGATCGACTCCGCGGCGCCGCGGATGTCCGCTTCGTCCTCCTCGAACGAGACGTACACGCCGCGCTCGTCGTGTTCCGTGACGCCGTGGTAGAGGTACTGGATTCCGAAAATGCTCTTGCCGGTCCCGGGGTTCCCGGAGACGAGCACCGTCGACCGCTTCGTGATGCCGCCGGTGAGGATCGAGTCGAGCCCCTCGACCCCGGTGGAGACGAGTTCTGACATTCGTCCCACCATTGGCGACGGGAGTATATAAAAGACGATCCGACGCGGCCGATCGGTCGAACCGACGCCGACAGCTTTATTTCTCGACACGCCGCCCGTTTGTATATGCCCGGTGAAGCGTCTCCCGTCGACCCCGGCGGTGATCGGCGGTGAGCGACCCTTCGGTCCTCGTCGTCGAGGACGAACCCGACATCGCCGCGCTGTACGCCGGCTTCCTCGAGGCGGAGTACGACGTCGACCTCGCCGAGACCGCCGCGGAGGCGATCGACCGGGTCGACGCGAGCGTCGACGTGGTGCTCCTCGACCGTCGACTCCCCGACGGCAGCGGCGACGACGTGCTCGAACACATCCGCGAGGCCGGCCACGACTGCCGAGTCGCGATGGTCACCGCGGTCGAGCCCGACTTCGACATCATCGACATGGGGTTCGATCTGTACCTCACCAAGCCCGTCAGCCGCTCGAAGCTGTTGACGGCGATCGAGACCCTTCTCACCCGCAGCGAGTACGACGACCTCGTTCAGGAGGCGGCGGCGCTGGCGAGCAAGCGCGCGGTCCTCAGCTCGCAGAAGCCCGCCGCCCAGCGCGAGGGCAACGAGGCGTACGCCGATCTCGTCGATCGGCTGGAGAACCTCGACACCGACATCGACGACCTCGGCGAGACGCTCTCCTCCGACGACTACCGCGCGATGTTCCGAGACCTCGGCGAGGCCTGACCCGACGTCGCTCGCGCCCCCGCTGTTCTCTCTGCCCGCTCGCTTCCGCGCTTCCGACGATACCCCTCCCATCGCGAGTTCCGGCCGTGGCGTTCGGACCCCGACCGGATATCGATGACGGCGTCCGGATCCCGACCGAAGTTTGAACGGATCCCGGACCGACTCTGCACCAAAGTTGTCCGGTAGTTGAAAAATCTATATCCCCGTCATCGCCCTCGTCCGGAACATGACGGACCGAGACACGCGGCGACGGTTCCTGACGACGAGCGGTGGACTGGTAACGCTGGGGCTCGCCGGTTGCCTCGGCGACGGCGGAAGCGACGGCGCCGACGCGGACGGCGACGACGGGATGGACGGGAACGAAACGGACGACGGCATGAACGAGGGCGACGAGATGGACGGTGGCGACGGAATGGACGATGGCGATGAGATGGACGGCGACGACGAGATGACGGAATCCGCCACGGTCCGCGTCCGGATCGAGAACGTCGCGTCCGCGGAGTTCTATCCCGCGGACACGTCGACCGACGGCGCCGTCTGGGTCACGCCGGGGGCGTACGCCGTCCACGAGGGCGAGAATCCGATATACGAGCTCGGCGAGCCGGCGTCCGTCGGACTCGAAGCGCTGGCCGAGGCCGGGCCGCCGACGGGGTTCGAGGGAGAAGACGGGCTCGTCGACGAGCTCGGCGCGTCGACGGACGTCCACGACTCGGGGCCGTACACCCCCGCGGACACGGTCGCGGACCCGAACGATCCGACGGGGAAGGTCCCGGGGGCCCCGCCGATCGCGCCCGGCGGCGCCTTCGAGTTCGAGGCGACGGTCGCGCCCGGCCAGCGGCTCTCCTTCGCCTCGATGTTCGTCCCGTCGAACGACGTCTTCGTCTCGACGGGCGAGGACGGCGCCGCGCTCTGGCCCGAGGAGGGCGACCCGGTCGACGGCGACGTCACCGACGCCGTGTCCCTGTTCGACGCTGGGACGGAGCCGAACGCGGAGCCACCCGGCACCGGTCCCGACCAAGCGCCCGCGCAGGACGCGCCCGATCAGGGCGACGACGAGGGCGGGACTGTGCGGCGGCTGAGCGACGTCGACGACGGCCACGAGTACCCGGCCGCCGAGGACGTGGTTCAAGTGACTGTAACCCCGACGTAAACTATGATCGACGTTACCGAACGGCGAGACGCGTTGCTCGCGACGGCGGCGGGGACCGCCGGGGTCGCCGGTTCGTACCTCGTCACGGGCTGGTCGCCCGCGTTCGTCGTCCGCCCCGTCGATCAGGCCATCGTCAACCTGACGCCCGGGCCGATCGTGACCTTCATGATCGAGAACGTCGGCGACGCGGGCCACCTGGTCCACATCGCCATGGCGTTCGCCGCCGTGATCGGGCTGTTCGCCGCGGTCGCGTTCGCCGGCCTGCAACTCTCGGCGCGCACAGAGAGTTCGCCGGTCGGCGCCGCGGCGACCGGTCTGGCGTCGTGGCTGCTCGCCGCCGGTCTGACCGGCGGTCCGACCCAGGCGCTGGGCGTTGCGCTCCCCGCGGCGGTCGCCGTCGCGATCGGCGGTCTCCCGCCCGACGCGTCCGAACCGTCGTCTCCCGACCCGGCCTCCGGCGACGGGTCCTCGGTCGCGGTCGACTCGACGAAAGCCGTCGACGCGGTGCGTCGCCGGACGCTCGGCGTCGTGGCGGCGACGTTCGGGTTCGTCGTCACGGCCGTCATCGGTCGGCGGTTGCCGGACGCGGACGGTGACGACACGCTCGCCGACGCCCCGCGGTCGGAGGGCGCGACCGAGCGGCTTCGCGAGGTCGGCGCGGCCTCGCTGGCGGTCGAGAGCGACGGTCTCCTCGGCATGGTGAGTCCCATCGGCGAGTTCTACAACGTCGACATCGCGGAGTTCGACCCGGAGGTCACCGCGGCGGAGTGGTCGCTGACGTTCACCGGCGAGACCGGCGGCGAGCGGACGGTCGCCTTCGACGAGCTGACCGACCGACCCGTCGAGCACCGCGCGGTGACGCTCCGGTGCGTCGGCGAGGACCTGAACGGCCGCAAACTGGACAACGCCGTCTGGACGGGGACCCCGATCCGTCCCCTGCTCGAGTCCGTCGACCCGCAGGGCGACTGCAACTGCGCGATGCTGCGCGGCGAGGACGGCTACTACGTCCAGTTCCCGGTCGACGTGCTCGCCGACGGCTTCCTCGCGTGGGGGATGAACGGGAAGGAGCTCCCGCCCGGCCACGGCCACCCGGTCCGGGTGCTGATCCCGGGCCACTGGGGGGAGACGAACGTGAAGTGGCTCTCGGAGATCGAGCTGTTGAACGTGGAGGAGGACGGCTACTGGGAGGAACGCGGCTGGGAGGGGACCGGCGAGGTGAAGACGGTCGCCAAGCTCTGGGACGAGGGGATCACGGAGCTCGACGACGGCCGGATCGAGCTGGCCGGCCACGCCTACGCCGGGACCCGCGGGATCGAGCGCGTCGAGGTCTCGACCGACGGGGGCGACTCGTGGACCGACGCCGCCCTCTCCGACCCTCTCCCCGACGCCGACGTCTGGCGGCAGTGGCGCCACGTCTTCGACCCCGACGGGACGAGCGAGGTCGTCGTCCGCGCGGTCGACGGTGAGGGGAACCGCCAGATCCGAGAGCCGTCGGACCCGTCGCCGACCGGCGCCTCGGGCTGGGTCCGCCGGACGGTCGGGTGACCGCCCGCCGCAGTCCGTCGATCGCCTCGCCGGGCACCCGCCCGCGTCGCAACGACTTTCACACCCCACCCGACACAACAGTACGCCAAATGGAGAAGGCCCTGTGGTACCTGTTCGTCGCGAGCCGCGGTGGCGCCAACAGGGTCCGGATCGTCCGGGAACTCCGCGCCCGCCCCCGGAACGCGAACGAACTCGCGGAGGAACTGGACGTCGACTACAACACGATCACCCACCACCTAGAGATGTTAGAAGACCACGACGTCGTCGAGCCGAGCGACCACGACTACGGGAAGCTCTACTTCCTGACCGACCGCTTCGAGCGTCACACGGACGCGTTCGAGGAGATCACGTCTGAGGTGGACGCCGAATGAATCCCGCGACGCCGACCGGGATCGCCGTCCTACTCGCGGGCGTCAACAGCGCGCTGCTGGCGGTGCTGGCCGCGGTCTGGCTCCGCAACTACCGGGAGTTCGGCTCCACGCTACTCCTGGGGTTGCTCGGGTTCAGCGCCGTTCTGCTGGTCGAGAACCTGGTCTCCGTCGCCTTCTTTTTCAGCAGCATGCGGACGCTGTACGCGATGGACCCGCTCGTGGGGCGAGTCGTGCTCGCGATGAGCGTGCTCGAACTGCTCGCGGTGTCGCTGCTGACGTACGTGACGCTGAAGTGACCGGGCTCCGTCGCGGTCGGGCCGCGAGCCGCGACCCCCTCACGAGAGCTGGTCGCCGACCAGCCGGTCCGCCTCTGCGAGGAACGCGTCGCGCTCGCCGATCGGGATCGTCGCGCCCGCGGCGACGTCGTGACCCCCGCCATCGCCGCCGACGGCCCGACTCGCCTCCCGCATCACCGCAGAGAGGTCGAGCCCCCGCCGCACGAGGTCGTGGGAGCCACGCGAGGACACCTTCAGCTCCTCGGCGCTCTCCTCCGCGAACGCGATCACGGGCTTCGAGCGGTCGACCGCCGGCGAGCCGATCGCCATCCCGGCGACGATCCCGACGATCGTCTCGCGGATCCGCGAGCCGGCGTCGAACCACTGGAGGTGCTCCGCCTCGGTGACGCCCTCCGTCTTCACCCACTGGAGCCCCTCGGAGAGGTTCCGGCGGTGGGTCCGGAGGAGCCGCCGGGCCTCGGCGAGGGCGTCGCCGCGGTCGCCGAGACACACCGCGAGACCGACGTCGGCGCGCTCGTACCGGGCGGTCGCGTTGAGCAGTGTCGAGAACTCGCTGACGTCCCGCAGCTCCGTGCCGGGCTCCTCGTCGACGAGCGTGTAGGAGGTGCCGACGAGCGCCTCGATCCGGTCGGCGGGGACGCCGGAGGCGACGGCGCGGCGCATCAGCGCCGAGGCGAGGGTCCGCCGCTCCTCGCCGTCGAGGTCGACCCAGCGGCGCCACTCGCCGTCGCGTCTCACGTCGACGTCGAGGTCGGTCAGGAAGGAGATCGCCCCCGCCTCGTCGTTCGAGACGCCCGGGATCTTCACGTCCGAGGCGTACTCCAGCAGCTTCGGCAGCGGTCGGGTCTGTCTCCCGTACAGGTCCAGGTCGGTGCGCGTCTCGATGACGCCGGCGTCGACGCCGTCGGCGACGATCGCCTCGTTGGCGCCGGCGAGCCCGCCGTCGGAGTCCTGCATGTCCCCGACCGCGCCGACGACCGCGAGCGCGGCGAGGTCGCGGTTGTCGCCGTCGGGACCTTCCAGCGCTCGCGCGAGCACGTAGCTGGCGCCCGCGCCCGACAGCTCGCTCGCGCCGTCGATCCCCTCTAAGAGGGGGTTGAGGTGGAACTCCGTGTCGCGGTCGGCCGGCTGGTGGTGGTCGGCGATCACGGGGACGAAGTCGCCGCGGGCCTCGTGGTCGGCGATCGCGTCGAGCTGCCCGGAGCCGAAGTCGGTGAACAGCACCACGTCGAACTCGCGGGCGGCGATCCCGGCGATGGACTCGGCGTCCAGCTGCTTCTCGAAGACGACCTCGTGGTCGATCCCGGCGCGCGCGAGCGCCGACGAGGTGACCCCGGCGCTCGTCAGCCCGTCGGCGTCGATGTGCGACGCGAGCAGCACCCGGTCGGCGGCGCGGAGGCGGTCGGCGCAGGCGCTCGCGCGCTGGGCGAGGTCCGGCACGGGTGAGTCGGCGACTGCCATTACCCCTCGTTGGCTCGCGATCGGGGATAAACTCACGCTTCGGTGCGGAGCGCGGTCGAACCGCGCGACGCCCCGAACTCCGGCGGCGGCGGAGACCGAGGCATCACTTGCCGTAACTGACGGTTATAGACCTCTGTAGATATATGCACTACACACATGACACGTGGGTTCAACACCCGGAGTCTCCACGCCGGCGCCGCGGCCGACCCGGCGACCGGGTCGCGAGCGACCCCGATACACCAGACGACCTCGTTCGTCTTCGACGACGCGGACACGGCGGCGGAGCTGTACGCGCTCCGGGCGGAGGGCCACATCTACTCCCGGCTCTCCAACCCGACCGTGAGCGTCCTCGAGGACCGGATCGCCGACCTCTCCGGCGGAACGGACGCGGTCGCGACCGCCTCGGGAATGGCCGCCTTCGACGCGATAACGACCGTGCTCGCGAGCGCGGGCGACAACGTCGTCGCCAGCTCCGAGATGTACGGCGGCACGGCCGCGTACCTCACCAGCATCGCGGACCGCCGCGGGGTCGAGGCCCGGCTCGTCGACACGCTCGACTACGAGGCGTACGAGGCCGTGATCGACGAGGACACCGCGTTCGTCCACGTGGAGACGCTCGCGAACCCCTCGCTCGTCACCCCCGACTTCGAGCGGCTCGCCGAGATCGCCCACGACAACGCGGTCCCGCTCGTCGTCGACAACACGTTCGCGACGCCGTACTGCTGTCGGCCGTTCGAACACGGCGCCGACATCACCTGGGAGTCGACGACGAAGTGGATCACCGGTAACGGCACCACCGTCGGCGGTGTCCTCGTCGACGGCGGCTCCTTCCCGTGGGACCACCCCGACGCCGACTACGACGAACTGGACGGGCAGTCGCCGGCCTACCCGGTCGACTTCGTCGAGCAGTTCGGCGACGCCGCCTTCGGCAACGTCGCCCGCCAGCGCGGGGTGCGCCCGACCGGCGGCCAGCAGTCCCCGTTCGACGCGTGGCAGACGATCCAGGGGCTCAACACGCTCCCGCTCCGGATGGAGCGCCACTGCGAGAACGCCCGGACCGTCGCCGAGTTCCTCCGCGACGACGACCGGGTCGACTGGGTGACGTACCCCGGCTTCGAGGATCACCCGAGCCACGACAACGCCGCCGAGTACCTCGACGGCTTCGGCGGGATGGTCACTTTCGGCGTCGACGGCGGCTTCGAGGCCGCGAAGGCGCTGTGCGAGTCGGTCGAGCTGACGAGCTTCCTCGCGAACGTCGGCGACGCGAAGACGCTCGTCATCCACCCCGCCTCCACCACGCACGCGCAGATGGACGAGACTCAACAGCGGCTCGCCGGCGTCTTCCCCGACATGCTCCGCCTCTCCGTCGGGATCGAGGACCCCGACGACGTGACCGCCGACCTCGACCGCGGGCTGGCGGCGGGCGAGCGAGCGACCGGGGGGCAGTGAGATGAGCGCGACGCCATCGGAGGACGGGACCGTCTCGCTCGGCGAGTTCGTCTTCGAGTGCGGTCAGTCGGTCCCCGACCTGGAGGTCGCCTACGAGACGCACGGGGAGTTCGACGGCGACAACGTCGTGTTGGTCTGTCACGCGCTCACCGGCAGTCAGAACGTCGCGCGCTCCCCGTCCCCCGAGCGGGACGCCGGTCAGGCGGGACAGGCCCGCGCGTGGTGGGACGACATCGTCGGGCCCGGGAAGGCGATCGACACGACGGAGTACTTCGTCGTCTGCGCGAACGTCCCCGGCTCCTGTTACGGCACGACCGGCCCGGCGAGCGCGCGCCCCGCCGACCTCGATCTCCCCGACGAGCCCGACCACGACCGGTGGGGGACCGCGTTCCCGCCGGTGCAGGTCGAGGACTGGGCGCGCGCCCAGCGCCGCCTGCTCGACCAGCTCGGGGTGGGGCGGCTGCGCGCCGTCGTCGGCGGCAGCGTCGGCGGGATGAACGTCTTGGAGTGGGCCAAGCGCTACCCGGACGACGTCGACCGGATCGTCCCCATCGCGACCGCCGGGCGGCTCGACGCCCAGTGCCTCGCGCTCGACGCGGTCGCTCGGCGCGCGATCCGCGCGGACTCCGACTGGAACGGCGGCGACTACTACGGCGAGGGCCGCGGCTCGCCCGACGAGGGGCTCGCGCTGGCCCGCCAGATCGGCCACATCATGTACCTCTCGAAGTCCTCGATGGAGCGGAAGTTCGGTCGCCGCTCCGCGGGCCGCGACTCGCTGACCCGCGAGGAGGGCGACCTCGGGCTGCCGCCGGAGCCGACGGCGGCCTTCTTCCCCTACCGGGAGGTGGAGTCGTACCTCGACTACCAGGCCGAGGGGTTCAGCGACCGCTTCGACGCCAACAGCTACCTCTACCTCACGCGCGCCATGGACGAGTACGACCTCGCCGCCGGCCACGGGACCGACGCCGACGCGCTCGCGGCGTTCGAGGGCGAGGCGCTGCTGATGAGCTTCACCGCCGACTGGCACTTCACCGTCGAGCAGTCCGCGTCGCTCGCGACCGCCTTCCGCGACCGCGACGTCCCCGTCGCCCACCACGTGATCGACTCCGACCACGGCCACGACGCGTTCCTCGTCGAGCCCGAGCACGTCGGCCCGCCGCTCAGCGACTTCCTCGCGGAGGGGGTCGAGGGCCGAGCCGTCTCCGACGACGGCGGCGAAGACGAGGGGTCCGCGCGCCCCGAGTCCGACCACGCGCCGGTGCACGCCAGCCTGTTTCAGGGGTAGCGGACTTTTTTTTTAAGTACTATCGTGCGGTCGGCGCGCGCCTCCGAGTGGCCGGCAGGCCACGAGGAGCGCGTGCGAGGGAGTCCGCGGCCGCCGCCGGCGGCCGCGGCAAGGCTGGGGAGGTGCGAGGTGCCGTGCGCAGCGGGGCAGGGCGGGACTCGAAGGGACAGTCGCCGGCGGCTCCGCCGCCGGCTGGGGCTTTGGCGGTGTTCACCGTCGTTCCATCAGCGACTGCTTGTGAGCGAGCGGCCCGATCTCTGGTGGCGTTCACCGCTGATCCGCGATCGGCTATTTATAGCCGAGCGGCCGAGCCCCGGCGCGGGCCTCTCACGCCGCCAATCCCTCACCATCAATCATGGTAATGTTCATAGTTCTCGACGCCATGGTGTGTAAGGTATGCCCGGTGGACACGCGCAGACGCTCCGACCGTTCCTGTGGCGCGCCGAACGACTGTACCCAGACACCGAGATCGTCTCTCGGACGCACGAGGGGCGGACGCGGCACACGTACGCGGAGTACGCCGACCGAACCGCACGGCTCGCGAACGCGCTCGACGAGCACGGGATCGAGCGCGGCGACAGGGTCGCGACGTTCTGCTGGAACCACACGCGCCACTTCGAGACGTACTTCGGCGTCCCGAACACCGGCGCGCAGCTCCACACGATCAACCCCCTGCTCCCCGACGAACACATCCGGTACATCGTCGACGACGCCGACGACGAGATCGTCTTCGTCGACCCGTCGCTCGCCGAGAAGCTCGCCGGCGCGGCCGAGGACGCCGCGGAGTTCGCCGACGTCGACTTCGTCGCGATGGGGTCGGAGGGGATCGACGCGCTCGACGCGCCCGCCTACGAGGAGTTCATCGCGGACCGGTCGACGGAGTACGACTGGCCCGACCTCGACGGCGACCAGCCCGCCGGCCTCTGTTACACCTCGGGGACGACGGGGAAGCCGAAGGGCGTCGAGTACACCCAGTCGATGCTGTGGAGCCACACGATGGCCTCGCAGACGCCGCAGGGGATCCCGATGGAGGACTCCGACGTCGTGATGCCGGTCGTCCCCATGTTCCACGTCAACGCGTGGGGGATGCCGTTCACCGCGACCGCGGCGGGCGCGAAGCACGTCTACCCCGGCCCGTCGCCGTCGCCGGCCGACCTCGCGGCGCTGATCGAGGAGGAGGGCGTGACGATATCCGCGGGGGTCCCGACCGTCTGGCTCGGCCTCCGGGAGTACATCGCCGAGGGCAACGACGTCGACCTCTCGACGCTCGACACCGTGATCGTCGGCGGCGCGGCCGCCCCCCGGGCGCTGATCGAGTGGTACGACGACCGGGGCGTCGAGGTGCTCCACGCGTGGGGGATGACCGAGATGTCCCCGATCGGTACCGTCTCTCACCTCACGGACGACCTGCGCGACGCCGACTACGAGACGCAGGTCGACAAGCGGTCGAAGCAGGGGCTCGTCGTCCCCGGGCTGGAGTTCGAGGTGATCGACGAGGACGGCGAGGAGATCCCGTGGGACGGCGAGGCGTTCGGCGAGCTCCGGATCCGCGGGCCGTGGGTCACCAAGGAGTACTTCGCCCGGCCCGAGGCCAGCGAGGAGGAGTTCGTCGACGGCTGGCTGAAGACCGGCGACGTGGTCACCGTCGACGAGGACGGCTACCTCAAGCTCGTCGACCGCACGAAGGACGTGATCAAGTCGGGCGGCGAGTGGATCTCCAGCGTCGAGCTGGAGAACGCGATCATGGCGTACGACGGCGTGAGCGAGGCGACCGTGATCGGCGTCCCGCACGAGCGCTGGCAGGAGCGCCCGGTCGCGTTCGTCGTCCCGGTCGACGACGTCGACCGCGGGGCCCTAGTCGACGAGATCGAGTCCGGGCTCCGCGAGGAGTACCCGAAGTGGTGGGTCCCGGACGCGGTGGAGTTCATCGACGAGGTCCCGAAGACCGCCACCGGGAAGTTCTCCAAGAAGGACCTGCGCGAGCGGTACGCCGACCAGTCGCTCGTCGAGGGGTCGGTGCCGGAAGAGGACGCGCCGGAGCAGGAGTAGCCGCGGACGCGGTGCCGTTCTCGACTGTTACTCGCCGCGGTCGCCGACGATCCACTTGTGCGAGTAGCTCTCGCCGCAGGTGCAGTGGGCGTACGCGTGGACCACGTCGCCATCGGCGTAGAGGCCGCCGACCTCCTCGTTCTGCGCCTCCGCGAACGCGAAGACGAACCGCACGTCGTGGTCGTCGTCGGGAGTCTCCTCGGCGACGGGACACTCCCCGCCGTCGAGCGACCGACCGATCGTCCCCTCCGCGCCCATCGCCGTCTTCGCGAACTCCATCGCGCCCATCCCAGTGCCGGCCTCGAACGCCGACCGGCCGGTCTCGCCGTCGAGGATCAGCCGCACGCCGCCGTCCGTCTCGGTGCCGACGTTCCGGAGCCGGGAGTCGTCGTCGAGGTACGCGTCGCTGAGGTAGAAGACGACGTCGTCGAGCCGCTCGCCGGCGAGGAACTCGTCGAGTTTGCTCATGCCGGCCGGACGCGCGTGAACGGTAAAAGGAGTGCGAGTCGCGACCGAACGGACCGATGACAGATCGTGTGGAATCGGGGTAACTGTTAAGACGCCCCACTGAGATCCGTCTTCTGATGAGCGCGCAAACACCATCAGGAGACCGGCTCGCCGAGTGGGCCGAGCTGGTCGACGAAGACGTACCCGAGGAGCACCGAGAGGAGCGCTCCGTCGAGCGATAACTTTCACCCCGCTTCGCGAAGGCTTTAGGCCGACGGCGGCGAAGCGTCGCCGATGGCGACCGAGGCCGCCGGCATCGACAGACCCCTGCTCGTCGACGACTTCCTTCAAGAGCGCCGCTACCAGCTCCAGCTGGCGGCGTCCGCGGCCGACGAACACACCCTCGTCTGCCTCCCGACCGGCCTCGGCAAGACCACGGTCAGCCTGCTCGTCACCGCCGAGCGGCTCCACGAGGCCGGCGGGAAGGCCCTCTTCTTAGCCCCCACCAAACCCCTCGTCCAGCAGCACGCCGACTTCTACCGCGAGGCGCTCTCGATCCCGGACGACGAGATCGTCGTCTTCACCGGGGACGTGAAGCCGGACGACCGCGCCGCGCTCTGGGCGGACGCCCGAATCGTGATCGCGACCCCGCAGGTCGTCGAGAACGACCTCGTCGGCAACCGGATCTCGCTGCGCGACGTGACCCATCTGACCTTCGACGAGTGCCACCGCGCGACCGGAGACTACGCGTACGTCTACATCGCGGAGCGGTACCACGCCGACGCGGCCGACCCGCTGGTCACCGGGATGTCGGCCTCGCCCGGCGGCGACACCGAGGAGATCGAGACGGTCTGCGAGAACCTCGGGCTCTCGAACGTGGAGGTGATGACCGAGGACGACGCCGACGTCGACGAGTACACCCACGACACCGACGTCCAGTGGGAGCAGGTGACGCTCCCGGACGAGGTCCTCGAGATCCGGGACGCCCTCAACGAGGTGATCACCGACCGGCTGGAGAAGCTGAAGTCGCTCGGGGTGACGAACACGACGAACCCCGACCTCTCGCAGAAGGACCTCAACGCGATGCGCGGGAAGCTGAAGAAGATGATGGACAACGACCAGTCGGACGGGTACAAGGGGATGAGTACCCACGCCGAGGTGATGAAGCTCCGGCGCGCGACCGAGCTGGTCGAGACGCAGTCGGTCGAGTCCGTCCGACGCTACTTCGAGCGCCAGCGCGAGGCCGCCCGCTCGTCGGGCGCCTCGAAGGCGAGCCAGCGGATGGTCGCGGACCCCAAGGTGCGGGAGGCGATGCGGAAGACGGAGTCGTTCGACGGGCTCCACCCGAAGTTCTCGAAGGCGCGGATCCTGCTCGCGGAGACGCTCGGCATCAACGAGGGCGAGCGCGCGATCCTGTTCACGGAGTCCCGCGACACCGCGGAGGCGCTCGTGGAGTTCCTCTCCGCGAGCTTCGACGTGCGGAAGTTCGTCGGCCAGGGCGACAAGGAGGGCTCCGACGGGATGACGCAGAAACAGCAGCAGGAGACCCTCGACGAGTTCAAGGCCGGCGCGTTCGAGGTGCTCGTCTCCACGTCGGTCGCCGAGGAGGGGCTGGACGTCCCCGAGGTCGACCTGGTCTGCTTCTACGAGCCCGTCCCGACCGCGATCCGCTCGATCCAGCGCAAGGGGCGGACGGGGAGACAGGCCGAGGGGAAGGTGGTCGTCCTGATGGCCGAGGACACCCGCGACGAGGCGTTCTTCTGGATCTCGCGGCGCCGCGAGAAGAAGATGGCCAGCCAGCTCGCCGAGCTGAAGGAGGCCACCGACGACATCGAGGAGACCGTCGGCGACGACGGACAAGCGGGCCTCGACGCGTTCGCCGGGGGGTCCGACGGCGACGATGACGCCGGTGCCGACGCGGGCGTCGCGGGTGACGAAGGCACCGCGACCGAGGGTGACACGGCCGACGGCGACGCGACCGAGGGTGACACGGCCGACGGCGACGCGACCGAGGGTGACGCGGCCGACGGCGACACCGGCGACGCCGGCCTCACCGACTTCGCCGCGGAGGCCCGGGCGGGCGGAGACGAGGCGGGCGACGCCGAGGAGTCGGGCGCCGATGACGACAGCACCGATGACGGCAGCGCCGACGACGGCGTCGTCGCCACCGCCGGCGTCGACGAGGGCGTCGAGGTCGTCGTCGACCAGCGCGAGCTCGACTCCTCCATCGCCAAGGACCTCTCGACGCGCGACGGGCTCGTCACCCGGCTGGAGACGCTCGCGGTCGGCGACTACGTGCTCTCCGACCGCGTCGCCGTCGAGCGGAAGTCGGCGGCCGACTTCGTCGACTCGATGCTCGACGCCGACCGCTCGATGTTCGAGCAGGTCGGCGAGCTATCGCGGGCGTACGCCCGACCGGTGATGGTCGTCGAGGGGACGAACCTCTACGGTCAGCGCGACATCGACCCCAACGCGATCCGCGGCGCGCTCGCGTCGCTCGCGGTGGACTTCGACGTGAGCGTTCTCCGGACCGAAGGCGAGGGCGACACCACGGAGCTGCTCGCGACGATCGCGAAGCGCGAGCAGGAGACGCGCGACCGCGAGGTGAGCGTCCACGGCGAGAAGACGACGAAGACCCGCGCGGAACAGCAGGAGTACGTCGTCTCCTCCATCGCCGACATCGGTCCGGTCACGGCCCGGACCCTCCTCGAACACTTCGGCACCGTCGAGGCCGTGATGACCGCGCCCGAGGACGACCTCTTGGAGGTCGACGGCGTCGGTCCGGTGACCGCGGAGCGAATCCGCGAGGTCGTCGGCAGCGAGTACGAGTAGCGCTTCCCCCGGACCGCGCGAGCCGTTCAGTCGAACCCGCTCACCAGCGTCACCACCCACTGACCGAGGTCGTACTCGGACCTGACCTCCATGCGCGTCACCCATTTCACCCACTGGAACCCCCGCCGGTCGGGAGCGACGAGCCGGGCCGGCGCGCCGTGGCCGTGGCTCAGTCGCTCGCCGCCGACGTGCGTCGCGAGGAGTGCGTCTTCGGCCTCTTCTATCGGGAGGCTCCAGCGATACCCCGTGACGGACGTGAACCGGACGTAGGCCGCGTCGCCGTCGAGTTCTCCGGCCGCGTCGAGCAGGTCGCCGACGCGGATCCCGCCCCACTCCTGCACCGTGTACCAGCCGCTGGTGCAGTCGAGCAGCGCCTCCCGGTCGTGGTCGGCGGCGAGGTCCGCCGCGGTCAGGTCGACGGGGTCGCTCACGAGTCCCTCGACCCGCAGTCGGTACCCGTCCCGGTCGATCGGATCGGGGTCGTCGGCGACCCACGAGGTGACCGGGAACGCGCCGTTCCCGTCGCCCTCGCGGGGCTGTGACCCGGTGAACCGCCGGTCCGCGCCGGCCGTGTCGAGCAGGTCGTTGACGCCCTGCTGGAGCCGGTAGGTCGCGGCGCCGGCGGCCAGCAGGACGGTGTACCGAACCGCGGTCCGGCGGCGCTCGAAGTCGACCCGCCGCGGGAGCCGGAACCGGGTCGCGGCGTGCGCGGCCACGAGCGGGAGGAGGGCCAGCCCGAAGCCGACGTGGACGGAGAGGAGCGTCCAGTAGGAGAGCCGCACGTCGACTCCGAACACCCAGACGACGCCGGTCGCGAGCGCGCCGAGCGCGGCGACGAGCGTCAGGACCGACAGCGCCGTCGACCGCTGCCACAGGCTCGGGTCCGTGAGCCGGCGGCGGACGCGCGCGAGCTTCCACGCGAGCAGCGCGACGATGCCGACCCCGAGCGCGCGGTGGAGCCAGAACAGCGGCCACCCATCGGGGACGCCGACGGTGAACGAGACGAGCCCGGTGAGGACCTCCGCGGCCACGAACGCGAACAGCGACCAGTCGACCGCGCGCGGCGGCGGCTCCAGCCGGTCGAGGGCGCCGCGGAGTCGGGATCTCGCTCCCATCTCGGCCGTGGTACGTGCTAGCGAGACAAAACGGTGCGGTCGCGTCGCCCCCGCGCCCCGGCCGCCGCACGCGCCCCGTCAGAGGTCGTACGTCTCGCCGTCGACCGCGAGCGGCTCCGCGAACGCCTCGTCGGGCGGGTAGTAGTGCGCGACGTGGACGAGCCGAGTCCGGTCGGCGTCCAACTCCTCGGCGAGCGCGAGCGCACCCTCTCGGGTCATGTGCTTCGTGCCGAAGGTGCGCGGGACGCCGTCGGGCCCCTCGTGTCGCCCACCGATCGGGTGGTACTCGCAGAGCGAGGCGGGGACGATGGCGTCGGCCAGCAGGAGGTCGGCGCCGGCGAGCGCCTCGCGGGAGCGCTCGGGCACGTCGTAGCTCGTGTCGCCCGTCAACGAGAGTTTCGCGCCCGTCTCCGGGTCCTCGATGACGACGCCGTAACACAGCAGCGGCGGGTGGTCGACCGGGACGAAGCGGACCTCGAACCCGCAGGTCTCGAAGGGCTCGAACGGATCGCGGGCGTGGACGCCGATCCGGTCTTCCAGGTAGTCGTACTTCTCGCGGATCGTCTCGGCGACGCTCCGGTCGGTGGCGGGGTCGGTCTCGTTCGGCGCGTGCACCGGCAGTCCGTCGACCAGTCGGTAGACGTTGCCGAGGCCGTCGAGGTGGTCGAAGTGGATGTGCGTCACGATGCCGGCGTCGGGCAATTTGACGTCGTGAGCGAGGAACTGGCTCCGGAAGTCCGGACTGAAGTCGACGAGCAGCGACTCGCCGGTGCGCTCGTTTGCGACGTGGACCGAGAACCGCGAGCGCGACACCCCCCGCTCGCGCGCCGCGGCGCAGGTGTCGCAGTCGCAGCCGACGGTCGGCGTCCCGGTCGTGTCGCCGGTGCCGAGGAGCGTGACCCGCATCTCGGCTCCGTCTCGGCGACCCATCGACTTAGCGTCCGTGGTCGGTCGCGCCGGAACGTCGGCCCCCGATTTATAAACGCGTCAGGCCCGACCTCCCGATATGCACGACGCCAGCGAACTCGTCCTCGCGCGGCTCCCCTCGGGCGTCCCGATCCGGACGACCGTCCACGCGTACGGCGAGGGCCGCCTCGTCGACGGCCCGGACGGCCCCGAACTCGACCTCCCGGCCGACGGCGGCCCCGTGATCTACGCGCAGGCCGCACAGCACGGCCGCGAGGTGAACGGCACCGCGGTCCTCCGGCGGCTCCACGAGCGACTGACCGGCGGGTCCGGCGGGGCTCCGGACGCGGCCGCCCTCGACGGCACCCTCGTGACGGTCCCCGTCGCCGACCCGCTCACCTTCGACCGCGTCTCGTACACCACGCCGGAACCGCTCGACTCGACCCACTCGAACATGAATCGCTGTTGGCCCGGCGACGACGAGGGGACGCTCCACGAGCGCATGGCGGCCCGGCTCTGGTCGTTCGCGAGCGCGGCGGACGCGATCGTGGACCTCCACACCGGGTCGCCGGCGATGCTCACGCACACCGTCTACATGCGCGGCGACGAGGACTGCCGGTCGCTCGCGGAGGCGTTCGGGACCGACCTCCTGCTCGCGGAGGCGGCGGGCGACGAGGCGGACGCGGAGTGGAGCGAGCGCGGCTTCGCCGGCAAGCTCCGCGTCGCCGCCACCCGAGAGGGGATCCCCACGATCACGCCGGAGCTCGCGCACAGCCGCGAGGTCGTCCCCGAGGCCGTCGACGCCGGGTTGAAGGGGACGCTCGGCGTCCTCCGGCGGGAGGGGCTGCTCCCGGGCGACCCCGAGCCGTGGGACGGCACCGTCGCGCGGAACCACCTCGGACGCGTGAACGCCGCCGAGTCGGGGCTGTTCACCCCGGAGCGTGACCTCGCCGTCGGCGACGAAGTGGTCGACGGAGAGCGGCTCGGCGCCGTCCACGACCCGACGACGTTCGAGCCGCTGCAGACCGCGACGGCCGACCGCGACGGGATCGTCTACTCGATCGCCCGCGAGTCGACGGTCACCGCGGGCGCGACGCTCGTCGGCGTCGCGGAGCGGCTGGAGGAGTGACCGCCGGGGATCGGAGGCCGGGGCGCCCGCCGGCGCTCACGGCTGTCGCACGCGGATCTGTCCGTTCGCGTCGACGGTGACGAACAGGCGACTGCGCACCTCGCGGCCGTGGACCGCGTCGCCGGCGCGGTCGCCGATCGTCTTCATCAGGTCCGGCGCGGTCTGGTTCACCTTCACGCCCGCCTCGTCGCAGGCGTCGTACACGCGCTTCGGGGCGTCGTACAGGTCCGTGCCGGCGTCGATCTCCACGCGGACCGGCGCGGCGAGCGCCTCCGCGAACGCGACCGTCTCGCGGGCCCGCTCGACGTTGTCGCGGGCGCTGGCCTCGACGCTAGAGACGTTCGCGCGCGACGTGCCGAGCCGGTCGGCGATGTCGGACTGGCGGAGCCCCCGCTCGCGGAGGGCGAGCACCTCCGCCTGTCGGTCGGTGAGGACGCTCTCGTCGGCGTCGAACCCGGCCCGTTCCAGCAGCTCGGCGGCGTCGACGTCCTCGACGTCGTCGGCCGCGTCAGCGGCGTCGGCCGGACCGTCGTCTGCGACCATACACGTCGCGAGGGGACGCTCGCTCAAAAAACGGTGGTTTCACCCCTCGCGTCGAGGGGTTCGGCCGGAGGGGGCCGATCGGCGGCGTCCGGACTGTCCGTGGGGTGGGGCCACCCCGGGACGCGCTCACTTGCCCCAGAAGTTCTCGCGGCTGCCGAGCCGTTCGCGCTTCGGCCGGTCGCGGCGGCGGTCGCCCTCGTCTTCCTCGTCGTCGCCCTCGGCCTCGGTATCGCCGTCGCCGTCGTCGTCGTCCTCCTCCTCTTCGGGATCCTCCGGGAGGCGTTCGACGACCTCCTGCGCGGTCGCGTGGCTCGACTTCACGCGGTGGATCCGCACCTCCGCGCGCGCCGGCGGGAGGAGCCCGTCGACGAGGATGATGAAGCCGTCGTCGGTGCGCCCCACGCCCGCGCCGCTCTCGTGGATGTCGTCGACCTCGACTATCACCTGTTCGCCGGGCTGGACCGGCTGCTGTTTCAGCTCGTAGATGGGCATGTCGTAGTGGTTACACCACTCCGCGCCGCCCTTGTTGCCGTAGTGTTGACACCCCATCCCCTCGATTCGCTCGTCGAAACTGGGGCAATCGTCGGCGAGTGGACAGTCCGCCATACCGTAGGAGAGACCGGCCGCCGTTGTAAACGTTTTCGACTGGCTGGGCGAAAATCCGGACTCTCGGCGGCTCACCCGGGTGAACGGCGGCCGATCCGTACGGCGCCTCCCCTCGCGGCCGAGCCCCGCTCACAGGAACTCGCGGACCTCCGAGTACCACATGTCGTGGTGGTCGACCGCGCCGACCGCGTCGGCGACATCGACCGCGATCGCGTGCCAGCAGCGCTCGCTCGGGTCCTCGGCGTCGAGGTTGTACGTCGCGTCCGCGCAGGTGCACTCCCCGTCCTCGACGACGTACTCGTCGTCGTGGCCGACGACGACGGTGAAATCGCGGTAGCGCTTCACGCGCCCCTCGCCGACCGCCTCGATCGCCCGCTGCCCGCGGTCGCCGTGCTCGCCGACGATCCCGGCGGCGATCGGGCCGGTGAGCTCGCCGGCCTCCGCGATCGCCGCCCGCCAGTCGTCGACCGGCTCCATGACCTCCCGTTCTCGGGCGTTCGGTTAAACAGCGTCGGTCAGACGGGGGCCCCGTCGAGGGGTCTACGCGGGCGGCGCGGGCGGGGTGGCCGTCGCGGGCGGTGCGGGCGGCGCGGGAGAGCGGCTCCGCCCCCTCCGACGTGTGGTTTCAAGCCGCTCCCCCGCCTCCGTCTCGCATGGCCGAGACGTGTCCGCACTTGGCGTATCGCGAGGAGGGCGACGGGAAGTCGTTCGAGACCGCCCGGGCGTTCTGCACCGCGACGGAGTCGTTCGTCCAGCCGATGCGCGCCGACGTCTGTAACGCCCGGTACGGGCTCGACCCCGCGGCGGACTGCGAGTTCTACGTCGAGCCGGAACCGGCGGACGACGAGGGCGAAACCGCCGACGCCGACAGATGACCTACGACGACTACCTCGACGGGAAACCCGCGATCATCACCGCGGCGCTCACCGGCGGCGTCCACGGGAAGGAGGCCCACCCGGACCACCCGGAGACCCCCGGGGAGATCGCGTCGGCCGCGGCGGCCTGCGAGGCCGCGGGCGCCAGCGTGCTCCACCTGCACGCGCGCCGCGACAACGGGGAGCGCGCCTTCTCGGCCGAGCGGTTTCAGGCGGTCGCCGACGCCGTCCGCGAGGCCACCGACGACGCCGTCCTCCAGCACTCGACCGGCGGGACCGCCGCGCCTGACGCCCTCCGGCACGAACCGCTCCGGACCGACCCCGCGCCGGAGATGGCGTCGCTCGACATGGGGCCGCTCAACCGCTACGAGCGGCTCACCTCGGAGAACACCCGCGAACTGGTCGCATCGCTGCACGCGGAGATGAACGGGCGGGGAATCAAGCCCGAACTGGAGGTGTTCAACGACGGACATTTGAACGAGTCGCTGTCGATCTTAGAGGAGCTGGAGGACCCGCCGTACCTCAACTTCCTGTTCGGCGGCGGGACCACGTCGCCGCCGCACCCCCGGAACCTGGTGAACCGGGTCGAGGCCCTGCCGGAGGGCGTCGAGTTCAACGTGATCGGGTTCGGGCCGCACCAGCTCCCCATGACGACGCAGTCGCTGCTGCTCGGGGGGCACGTCAGGGTCGGGCTGGAGGACAACCGGTACTACGAGCGCGGGGAGCTGGCGACGAACGAGCAGTTGGTGGCGCGGGCGGCGCGGATCTCCGCGGAACTGGGTCGGCCGGTTGCGACGCCCGCGGAGACGCGAGAGCTGTTGGGACTGCGCGGTCGGTAACGGGGCCCTTTTCGAGTCCGGCTGGTCGGATAGTTATAATCAAAGGCGAGGTGTTGCTGCCGGCTGTTTATGTGCGGTCGACGATGCGGTGCCCACGTCCAAAGCCCCAGCCAGCGAAGCGGACGCACGCTCGCTGCGGTCCTCAGTCGCTCGCTTCGCTCGCTCCCTGTGGTCCTTGCGTCGCCTCCGCCCGCTTCGCTGGCTGCCCCTTTGAATCCCACCCCGCACAGCACCGCAGCCTCACACCTCCCCAGCCTCGCCGCTCGCGCTTATCAGCGCTCGCGGCGTCCCTCGCACGCGCTCCTCGCGGCCGCCGATGGCGGCCGCTCTGAGGCGCGCGCCACCGCATCATAATTAAAACGCCGTTTCGCCGTTTCGTCGTGGTCGCCGATCTATTCGAGGACGACCAGCACGTCGCCCATGTCGACGCTGTCGCCCTCGCCGACGTGGACGCTCGCGACGGCGCCGCCGCGCTCGGCGACCACGTCGTTCTCCATCTTCATCGCCTCGAGGACGCAGACCACGTCGCCCGCGGCCACCTCGTCGCCCTCGTCGACGTCGACCGAGAGGATCGTGCCCTGCATCTCCGCCTCGATCGCCTCGCCGCCCTCGGCGACGTCGACGCCGTCGTCGCCCCCGTCGTCGGACGTCGCCTGCGGCGGTCGCTGCTTGCGGCCGCCCGCGCCGCTCCCGCCGCTCGCGGGCGTCGGGACCGCGGGCGCGCCGCGCTCCTCGAGTTCCACGTCGAAGCGCTTCCCGTTCACTTCGACGGTGAACTCGCGTTCGGTCACCTCGTCGTCGTCGTCGCTCGACGCCGACTCGGTCCCCCACTTCTCCTGCGCCTCGGTGACCAGCTCCCGGTCGAGCTCCTCGTCGAGGTACTTCGTGGTGTGGGTGCCAGCGACGAACCGCTCGTCGTCGAGCATGAGGCGGTGGAACGGGACGACGGTGACGACGCCCTCCAGGTCGTACTCCGCGAGCGCGCGCTTCGACCGGGCGAGACACTCCTCGCGGTCGGCGCCCCACACGATCAGCTTCGCGATCATCGAGTCGTAGTCGGTGACCAGCTCGTCGCCCTGCCGGAGCGCGTCGTCGACGCGGACGCCGATCCCGCCCGGCGGGTCGTACGTGTCGAGCCGGCCCTCGTTAGCGGGCTGGAACTCCTCCGCGGCGTTCTCGGCGTTGATCCGGAACTCGATCGCGTGGCCCTCCAGCTCGACGTCGCCCTGCGAGACGGAGAGCCCCTCGCCGCTGGCGACCCGGAGCTGCTCTTTCACGATGTCGATCCCCGTCAGCTCCTCGGTAACGGTGTGTTCGACCTGGATGCGCGTGTTGACTTCGAGGAAGTAGAACGGCGTGTCCGGGCCGAGCGGCTCCGACGGGTCGCGGTCGAGGTCCTCCTCGACGAGGAACTCGACGGTGCCGGCGTTCGTGTAGTCGGCCGCGGCGACCCCGCGGCGGGCGGCCTCGCCGATCCGATCGCGGAGCTCGTCGGAGAGCGCGGGGGAGGGGCCCTCCTCGATCACCTTCTGGTGGCGGCGCTGGAGCGAGCAGTCGCGCTCGCCGAGGTGGACGACGTCCGACTCGTCGGCGGGGACGTCCCCGTCGCCCGCGTCCGCGACGATCTGCACCTCGACGTGGCGGGGGTTCTCGAGGTAGCGCTCGAGGTAGACGGAGTCGTTCGAGAAGTACGCCTCCCCCTCGCGCTTGGCCGACGCGAGGGCCTCCTCGGCTTCCTCGGCGCTCTCGACGACCTTCATCCCGCGGCCGCCGCCGCCCCCCTCGGCTTTGATCGCGACGGGATAGCCGTGCTCGTCGCCGAACTCGGTGACCGCCTCGACCTCGGTGACGGGCTCCGTCGTCCCCGGGACGATGGGGACGTCCGCGTCGTCCATCACGCGGCGCGCGTGGGTCTTCTCGCCGAGCCGCTCCATCGCGTCGCTGGCGGGTCCGACCCAGGTGATCCCGTCGGCGTCCTCGACGCGGGCCGCGAAGTCCGCGTTCTCGGCGAGGAAGCCGTAGCCCGGGTGGATCGCGTCGGCGTCGGCCGCGCGCGCGGCCTCGACGACCGCCTCGCCGTCGAGGTACGAGTCGGCGGCGCGGGCCGGGCCGACGTTGTACGCCTCGTCCGCGTACCGGACGTGGCCGCCGTGCTTGTCGGCGTCGCTGTACACGGCGACGGTGTCGACGTCCAGCTCGGCACAGGCGCGCATCACCCGAACCGCGATCTCTCCGCGGTTCGCGACGAGAACCTTATCGAACATTCTTACACCGTCATTCCACGATAACCCACCTCATTCTATCGGTCCGCGACGACGGTCGGTGACGACGATCGTCGTACTCTGTCGGCGCGCGCCGCGGCTTCCCCCGAGACGGTTAAGGGCTGCCCGCTTCCATATCCCGACATGCTCTCGCCCGGAAACCCCTACGTCTTGCCGTCGACGCTGGTCGCGGCGGGCGCGTACCTCGCCGCGACGCTCCTGACGGACGCCTCGATACTCGTCCGAATCGGGATCCTCGTCCTCCTCGCCGGCGTCGTTCCGATCGTTCTCAACCGGGTCCTCGGCGGATCGCCCGCGGGGACCGCCGCGGAGGAGGGCGCCGAGGAGCCGCCCGAGGCGTGACCACAGATATATATGTTATCCAACGTATCTTCTAACGCTCCCTGAGAAGGGTTGGCGTGGCAAGGCGCTCGGCGGGCGTCTCGCCGGGGAATGCACGCGCTCGGGCGCTCTCGCGTCCGGGGTAGCCGTTCGAAACCCGGACAGCCGCGGCGCCGCCTCGATACGCCGGGTTCGGCGGACGGGGCGTCCCCGTCAGAAGCGGTCGGCGCGGCCGGCCGCCGTCCACGGGTCGGTCGGCGCCTCCGTCGGCACGCGGACCGACCGGCCGGTGAGGCGGTCGACCCGGTCGGCGAACGCCCACCGCTTCCCCTCCCACCCGGTCTCCTCGTCGGTCGCGGCCGCCGCCGCGGCCAACTCCCCGTCGCGGAGATGCGCCGCGACCGCGGCGGCGATGGCGGCGGCCTCCGCGTCGTCGGCGTCGTCGGGGACGGTCAGCCCGTCGAGGACGGCGGCGACCGCTGGGCCGTTCGGTCCGCTTTCCGCGTCGGTCGAGGCGGCGTCCGGGTCGGTCGAGGCGGCGTCCGGGTCGGACGGGTCGGGCGAGTCGGTCGCCATCAGATCGGGATGTTGCCGTGTTTCTTCTCGGGCCGGTCCGAGCGCTTCCCCTTCAGCATCTGGAGGTCGTCGATCAGGCGCGCTCGCGTCTCAGCGGGCTCGATGACGTCGTCGACGAAGCCGCGGTCGGCGGCGCTGTACGGGTTCGCGAACTCCTCGCGGTACTCGTCGATGAGCTCCTGCCTTCGCGCGTCGGGGTCGTCGGCCGCCGCCAGCTCCTCGCGGTAGAGGACGTTGACGGCGCCCTTCGGCCCCATCACCGCGATCTCGGCCGTGGGCCACGCGTAGTTGACGTCGCCGCCGATGTGCTTCGACGACATCACGCAGTAGGCGCCGCCGTACGCCTTCCGGGTGATCACGGTGAGGAGGGGGACCGTCGCCTCGGAGAAGGCGTACAGCAGCTTCGCGCCGTGGCGGATGATCCCGTTGTGCTCCTGGTCGGTACCGGGCATGAAGCCGGGCACGTCCTCGAAGGTGAGGATGGGGATATTGAACGCGTCGCAGAAGCGGACGAAGCGCGCCCCCTTCTGGCTCGACTCGATGTCGAGGGTGCCGGCGTTCACCCGGGGGTTGTTGGCGACGATCCCGATCGAGTGGCCGTCCAGCCGCGCGAAGCCGACGACGACGTTCTTCGCGAAGTTCTCCTGCACCTCGAAGAAGGAGCCCTCGTCGACGACGCTGCCGATCACCTCCTTCATGTCGTACGGCTTCCGGGGGGCGTTCGGAACGATCTCGGCCAGCTCCTCGTCGGCGCGCTCGGGGTCGTCCCACGGCTCGACGCGGGGCGGGTCCTCGACGTTGTTGGCGGGGAGGTACGAGAGCAGCCGCGCGATGTCGTCCAAGGCGTCCTCCTCGCTCTCCTCGGCGAAGTGGGCCACGCCCGAGGTCGACGTGTGGGTGACGGCGCCGCCGAGCTCCTCGAAGCTCACCTCCTCGCCCGTCACCGTCTCGATGACGTCCGGGCCGGTGATGAACATGTGCGAGGTGTCCTTCACCATGAACGTGAAGTCCGTGATTGCGGGCGAGTACACCGCGCCGCCGGCGCACGGCCCCATGATCGCCGAGATCTGTGGGATCACGCCGGACGCCTCCGTGTTGCGCCGGAAGATCTCCGCGAAGCCGCCGAGCGAGGCGACCCCCTCCTGGATCCGGGCGCCCGCGGAGTCGTTGAGCCCGACGACGGGCGCCCCCACGTCCATCGCCTTGTCCATCACCTTGCACACCTTCTCGGCGAACACCTCGCCGAGCGACCCGCCGAAGACGGTGAAGTCGTGGGCGAAGACGAACGTCTTCCGCCCGTTCACTTCGCCGTATCCGGTGACGACGCCGTCGCCCGGGATCTGCTGTTCCTCCATCCCGAACTTGTGGGTCCGGTGGGTGCGGAACCGATCGAACTCGTGGAACGTCCCGTCGTCGAGGAAGTAGTCGACGCGCTCGCGCGCGGTCATCTTCCCCTTCTCGTGTTGGGACTCGATCCGGTCCTCGCCGCCCCCCAGCGCCGCCCGTTCGCGGCGCTCGCGGAGGTCCTCGATGCGGTCGTCCATCGTCACGCCGGACCACCCTGAGTCATTACCTCGTGGGTCGACCAGCGGCGTCAAAAGGGTTCCCCTATCCGACGTTTCGGAGTTCGACGCGCGTCGAATCCGGAGACCGCGTCGGGTTCCGCGTCCGCCGCCGCGGCGGCCACCTCGCTTCGGCGGCGATCGCCTCTCTCCCGGTGCGGACGTCGCCCGTCCGGCCTCGACCGCCCGCACGAGCCCTGTCGCCGGTTCGCACGGGCACGGGCGGTTCGACGCTTTTAAACCTCGGATGGACCACTCTCCGGTGAGACAGGCTTCGCCTGTTTCACTGACCCGTAGGAGCGACCTGCGTACTACGGAGGTGAAAATGGCAGACACAATACAAGAGGCCGTAACTCTCGCACTCGACGATGCGCCCGAGCGGAACTTCCGCGAGACAGTGGACATCGCGATCAACCTGCGAGACCTCGACCTCAACGATCCGTCGAACCGCATCGACGAGTCCGTCGTGCTGCCGGCTGGAACGGGGCAGGAGACACAGATCGTCGTCTTCGCGGAGGGCGAAACCGCCGTCCGCGCTCAGGAAGTCGCTGATGAAGTGCTTGACAGCGACGACCTCGAGGATCTCGGAGACGACGACGACCGCGCAAAGGACCTGGCCGGCGAAACCGATTTCTTCGTCGCGGAGGCCAACCTGATGCAGGACATCGGTCGGTACCTCGGTACCGTCCTCGGTCCGCGCGGGAAGATGCCTACCCCACTACAGCCGGACGACGACGTCGTCGAGACCGTCAACCGGATGAAGAACACCGTGCAGCTCCGGTCCCGCGACCGGCGCACGTTCCACACCCGCGTCGGCGCGGAGGATATGGGCCCCGACGCGATCTCGGACAACATCGACGTCATCATCCGGCGACTCGAAGCGGACCTCGAGAAGGGGCCGCTCAACATCGACGGGATCTACGTGAAGACCACGATGGGTCCCGCTAGGGAGGTGCCCGTATGAGCTCGGTCCGCAAGACCGAGACGATCCCGCAGTGGAAGCAGGACGAGGTCGACGAGCTCGTCGAGTTCATCGACTCGTTCAACTCCGTCGGGGTCGTCGGCGTCGGCGGCATCCCGAGCCGACAGCTCCAGGCCATGCGCCGCGAGCTGCACGGCTCGGCCGATCTCCGCGTGAGCCGGAACACCCTCACCGTCCGCGCCCTCGAAGAGGTCGACGACGGCGTCGAGGAGCTGACCCAGTACGTCTCGGGTCAGGTCGCGCTCATCGGCACGAACGACAACCCGTTCGGCCTCTACAAACAGCTGGAAGCCTCGAAGACCCCCGCCCCCATCAACGCGGGCGAGGTCGCCCCCAACGACATCCTCATCCCCGAGGGTGACACCGGCGTCGACCCGGGACCGTTCGTCGGCGAGCTCCAGACGATCGGCGCGGCCGCGCGCATCCAGGACGGCTCGATCATGGTCACCGAGGACTCCACGGTCCTCGAGGAGGGCGAGGTCGTCGACGAGGACCTCGCGAACGTCCTGGTCGAACTCGGCATCGAGCCGAAGGAAGTCGGGCTCGACCTCAAGGGCGTCTACTCCGAGGGCGTCCTGTTCGAGCCGGACGAGCTCGCGATCGACGTCGACGAGTACGCGGCGGACATCCGGTCCGCCGCCGCCGCCGCGCGCAACCTCTCGATCAACGCCGAGTACCCGACGGCCGCCACGGTCGGCAGCCTTCTCGCGAAGGCGTCCGGCGAGGCGAAGTCCGTCGGCCTGTACGCGGAGATCGAGAGCCCGGACGTCGTGCCCGACCTCATCGGGAAGGCCGACGCCCAGCTGCGTGCGCTCGCGGCCCAGATCGACGACGAGGAGGCGCTCCCCGAGGAGCTGCAGGGGGTCGAGGCGGCCCCGGCTCCGGAGACGGACGACGCCGACGAGGAGGAACAGGCGGAGGAAGACGACGACACGGACGACGCTGAGACGACCGACGACGCCGCCGACGACGCCGACGAGGACGACGGCGACGACGGCGGCGACGGTCTCGGCGCGATGTTCGGCTAACACTACGAGGATACACCAATGGAATACGTTTACGCTGCGCTCATCCTGAACGAGACTGGCGAAGAGATCAACGAGGAGAACATCACCGGCGTGCTGGACGCCGCCGGCGTCGACGTCGAGGAATCCCGCGTCAAGGCGCTCGTCGCCGCGCTGGAGGACGTCGACATCGAAGACGCCATCGAGACGGCCGCCGCGGCGCCCGCCGCCGGCGCCGCCGCTGGCGGCTCCGCGGACGCCGCGGAGGCCGACGAGGCCGACGACGAGGCCGACGAGGCCGACGAGGCAGAGGAAGCCGCGGACGAGGAAGAGGAAGACGACGACGAGGACGGCGGCGAGGGCCTCGGCGAACTCTTCGGCTAACCTCGGACGCACCGCGACCGACCGTCGCGTCGACCGCACCCATTTTATGCCGACGCCGCTATCCGGAGTGATAACGTCGGGCGCGCCTTTTTATATCGATCGCCGGAAGTCACGGCCGTCCAATGAAGATCGTCGACGGCGACAAGGTCGAGTGCGACCGTTGCGAGTCGGTGCTTCCCATCGGAGACGCCTCGCTGCTCGAGAAGGAGACGAACCGCGACTACGAGCGGACGCTGTGCGCGGACTGCCTCGGCGCCGTCGGCGTTCCGCAGGGGTACACGCTGCGGCGCGACATCAGCCACCTCGCTGGGTGAGCCGCGAGGCGGGGAAGGCGTACCGCTCGCAGTCCGACAGGCCGCGCCCCGGCCGGACCGCGTCGACGTACACGGCCTCGACGACGGGTTCGTGCGCGCCGTACGCGGCGTTCGTGGCGTACTCGTCGACCGTCCGGTCCTCCTCCGTCCGGTAGGCGTCGGCCCGCTCGGTCGTGACCGCGACGACGACGAGGCGCTCGCCGCTCTCGCGGTCGCGGACGGCGTCACCCGGATCGAACGCGTGGCGCGAACAGAGGTGCGATCCCGGGTCGTCGAGCGGGACGAACGTCTCCGCCCCGCAGACGGCGCAGGCTCCCACGCGCTCGTCCGGGGCGGGGACCGACCCCGCGGTCACCTCCATGGCGACCCGCCGGAGGTGTTTACACCGCGAGCCGCGGATCGCGTGGTCGGGACAGGTGCAGGTGCCGGCGTCGAGCGCGACGACGTAGGTGCCGCCGTCGGTCTCGACGACGTACCGCCGGTCGCGGAGGGGCCGCACCGTCATCTCCTCCGCGGCGGCGCGCGCCGACCGGTCGTCGGCGTCGGCGTCGGCGCCCGGCGAGCGGTCGGTCTCGTCGTCGACCGCGGCCGAGTCGCGTCGATCCGGCGTTCGCTCCGCCGGCGGCGCGGCTCGGGCGGCGTCCGGTTCGGGGACCGTCGACGCGGGCGGGTCTCGGGGGTGCGTCATGGGTGACCGCGAGGGGGACCCTCGCTTCCCGTGAAAATAGGCCCCGTAAACGGTTAAATTCGCCGCTGAAGGGGGTCGAGCGTCAGATATTCCGGACACGGTCGCCGGAGCCGTCGGACCCCGGCCGCCCTCATCGAAGTCCTTTTTTAGCGGCGACGGAAACTCGCGGGCATGGAAATCGACGCGGAGCTTCGTCGGCAGATCACGGTCTCTCTGGCGGCGGCCGCCGTTTTCATCGTCGGGCTGGTCGGGATCGGGGTCACCTTCGGCGGGTCGGCCGGACTGCCGGCGTCCGGCGCGCTCGCGCTCGTCGGACTGCTGGCCGGGTTCGTCCTGTTGATGGCGCTCGTCGGCGCGTACCTCATCCGCGCGAGCGACGAGGCGTAGGCCGGCGGCGCGGTTACTTCGTTCCGCCGGCGTCCGTGGTTTCTCCGGCGTTCGTGGATTCTCTGCCATCCGTGGCCTCGTCCGCTTCCGCCTCTCCGCTCTCGTTCTCCCCGTTCCCGGCCTCGCGCTCTCGCCAGTCGGTGATCTCGTCGGCGGCCGCGACCCGCTTCTCGTAGTACGCGAGGGGGTCGGCGGCCACCTGCATGTGGTCCTCCTCGTTGTGGCAGATCCCGTAGTTCGCCAGCGTCTCGCAGGTGGGCGGCGGGTACTGCGTGCCGCGGTCGTCTTTTAAATACTCCGTCTGGTAGCGGATCCCCTCGGCGTCGAGGCTCGTGTCGGCGCAGAACGTCACCACCTCGTCCGGGGTCATCCCGATCCCGACGAGGAACGCCATCAGCGCGAACGACTCCGGCGGCGAGAGGTCCGCGTCGCGCTCGGCCTTCTCGATCAGGTTCGTCATGCACGGCGGGAACAGCTCGGGGGCGACGACGTCGACCGGCCCCGTGTAGCTCCGCTCGGAGAGCAGGCGCTTGAGGTCGGCGACGCCCTCCTCTAACTCCGCGGCGATCCCCTCGCCGGCCGCCAGCTCGAACGGGAGCCCCTCGCGCACCCGCTCCTCGACCGCGGCCTCCAGCGCGTCCAGCAGCTCCCCGCGGGAGACGCGTACCGCGCCGTCGGCGAGCGCGCGGTTGACCAGCCGCCACGACTCGCCCCACGACGGCGACGTGAGCCGGAGGTACGGGCCGACGTCGATCCAGTAGTTGGCGGGGTCGCGGTCGGGGGCGCCGACGCCGGCGCCCGAGGCCGATCGCGGCGCCTCCGGACGCACCGCGTCCGCGAGCTCGAACTCGGCGAGCACGTCGCCGAGGGCGACGGTCGGCGTCGACACCGACCGAAGCTCGTCGTCGGTCGCGAGGTCCCCGCGGATCCGGTCGACCGCGGTCGCGGCCTCCGCGGCGGCGTACTTCTCGATGGCGGGCTCCGAGTCCAGAAGCGAGACGAGGATCCGCGCGACGGGGTACGAGAGCAGCTCCGCCTGCACGTCGTAGGCGGACTCCCCGGGGAACCCGCCGCTCTCGGACTCGACCGTCCCGTCCATCAGGGCGCGCTCGACGCGCTCGCGCCCGCGCTCGACGGCGGGCGCGTCGGCCGCGACGAGTTCCGGCAGCGACACCGCGGCGTCGGCGACGGCCTCGCGGGCGGCCGCGAAGAACGGGTACTTGGCGTCGAGCGCGTCCATGTCCGACCCGAGGTAGCGACGGGCGTCGAATAAGCGGTGCGGTCCGCGGTCGCGCTACAGCTCTCCGCGGAGGTAGTGGCCGAGGTAGCCGCCGACCACGCCCGAGCCGAGGGTATAGGCGGCGCCGACCCCGACAACGAGGAGCGCGAAGACGCCGAACTCCGCCGGCGCTCCGGCGAACCCGAACAAGAAGAGGAGGAAGGCGACCACCGCGACGAACGGGAGCGTCATGACCGCGCCGGCGACCGCGCCCGTCTTGAGCGCGTCGGCCGACGTGCCGCCGCAGAGGTAGCCCGCGAGCGCGCCGCCGAGGACGGTCGCGAAGGGGACGAACGACAGCACCGACCCGGCGATCCCGCCCAGCAGACCGTAGAGGAGGATATCGCCCAGATCCGCGGGCGCGTCGTCCCCGGGCGAGAGGTACCCGCCCGAGTCGTCGTCCGGGTCGTATCGATCGCCGGCGACGCGGCGGTCCGAGGCGTCTCGGCTCTGCGCGTCGCTGGCAGTGGGGGCCGCTCCGGCATCACCGGTGGTCGGCTCTGCTCTCGTGTCGTCGGTGGAGGGCTCTACTCCCGCGTCGTCGGTAGAGGAATCGTCGGGGACCATGACCGCCTCACTCCTCGTCGTCCTCGGCCGGCTCGTCGCCGTCGAGCTCTTCGACGAGCGCCCCCGGTGCGTTCGACTTCACGCTGTTGAGCCCCTGTTTCGCCTTCTGCTTCGAGGCGTACCCCTGTCCGCCGTCGGCGATGACGTTGCCGTTGTCGTGGCGGAGCCGCCAGCGGTACTCGTCGGCCTTGTCCCTGAACAGCTCGAAGACGGCGTCGCTCCCGCCATCCTCGGGCGGCTCCTCGTCGCGGCTCTCGTCGATCACGTGCGCGCCCGGCGCGTTCCGCTGGACGCTCTCGATCCCCGACCTCGCGTCGCGCTTGTCCGCGTACCCCTCGCCGCCGTCGGCGATGATGTTCCCGTTGTCGTGGACGAGGCGCCAGCGCCACTGATCGGCGCTGTCGGCGTACAGCTCGAAGGCCGCCTTGCTCGCGGCGGCGTCGACGTCGACCGCGCCCTCCGCCTCGTCGAACTCGACCTCCACCTCGAAGTGGACGGTGCCGTCCTCGCGTTCGAGCTCGACCTCGACCTCGGACTCGGCGGCGGGGTCGACCGTCACCGTCCCGGCGTCGTCGACCGGGAGCGGCTCGCCGCGACCGAGCGCCTTCGCGATGCGCCGGAAGTACGTGGCCAGGGCCTGTCGACTCCGCGACCCCTTCGACTCGTGGATCGTCTCTTCGGGCATGCACGATCCGTGTCGCAGGGGGCACACAAAACGCTATGCCCGCGGGCCCGCCGCCCGTCGCTCCGCACCGTCTCGGCCACCGCCGACGAGACCGTTATGCGTGCCGAACCGGTGGGTCACGTATGGTCACCGACGAAACGGCGGGCGACGGCGGCGGAGTCGTCCCGGGCGAGCCGGTTCGCCACGGGACGGGCGTGAACTCGAACCGCGCGTTCCCGACCGAGAGTCACCCGGCGAACCTCGACCCGTTCGTGCTGTTCGAGCGGTTCCACATCGAGCCGGACACGGGGTTCCCGATGCATCCGCACAAGGGGTTCGAGATCGTCTCGTACATGATCGAGGGCGGCATGGAGCACGCGGACTCGCTCGGCGTCGAACACACCGCCCGCGAGGACGAGGCGATGCGGATCACGGCCGGGGGCGGCATCCGTCACTCGGAGTTCCCCGCCGACGGCGAGGCCTGCAACGGGCTCCAGCTGTGGGTGAACCTCCCGCGGGACGAGAAGGATGTCGACCCCGACTACGTCGACGCGAGCGCGGCGGCGCTCCCCACCCGAGAAACCGACGGCGCGACCGTCACGACCGTCGTCGGCGAGGGGTCGCCGATCGACCTCCACACCCCGACGGAGTACCTCGACGTCCGCGTCGACGACGAGTGGACGTGGGCGGTGCCGGACGGGTGGACCGGCTTCCTCTACGGGGTCGCGGGGAGCGGGTCCGTCGAGGGCGACGCGTTCGGCGAGGGCGACGTCTTCGCGACCCGCGGGGGCGGCGAGTTCGCGGTCGCGGCCGACGGCGACCTCCGGCTCGTCGCCGTCGCGGGGCGGCCGCACGGCGAGCCGATCCGCCAGCAGGGGCCGTTCGTCCTGTAGGCGACCGCCGTGCGAGGGGGTCGCTCACTCCCGCTCGGCGATCCTACTCCCGCTCGGCGACGATCGTCTCGCCCGCGCGGACGGTGTCGCCCTCGCGCGCGAGCAGGTCGTCCTCGTCCACGTCGGCGGGGAGGATCACGTCGGCGCGCGAGCCGAACGAGACGTGGCCGACGCGCTCGCCGCGGTCGACGGCGTCGCCGGGCTCTACGGCGGGGTGGATCCGGCGGGCGAACCAGCCGGCGATGACGAGCAGCTCGTACTCGCCGAAGTCGATCGCGACCTGCTCGTTGCGGTCGGACTCCTTGCTGAACGCGGGGCGGTTCGCGCCGGGGCGGTGTCGCACCTCGCGGACCTCGCCGGCGATCGGCGCGCGGTTCACGTGGACGTCGGTGACGTTCATGAACACGCCGACCCGCAGCCGGTTCCCCTCCTCGCGAACGACCGAGACGGTCCCGTCGGCGGGCGCGACGACGGTCCCGTCGGCTTCCGGCGGCTCCCGGTCGGGGTCGCGGTGGAACCAGAGGATCCCGAGCGCGAGCGCGACGAGGGCCGCGCCGACCGGGGGGAGGAGAGGGAGCGTCGCGGCCCCGACGAGGGCGGGGACGAGCGCGAGCCGCCACGCCTCGTCGACGACGTGGAACGGGAGGACGCGCGCGAGGGGCGGGTTCCGGGCCATCGTCAGGCCTCCACCGGGTCGCGGAGGTCGGGTCGGAGCTCCGTTCGGCCGGCCGCCCACGCCCCGAGCAGGTGCGTGAGGTGGATCCGGTCGTCGAGGCCGCCGGTGAGGTCGAGGTCGGCCTCGCCGGCGAGCACGTGGAGCCGCGCGAGGTCGTCGCCGCCGTACTCGGAGCCGGCGCGGGCGACCCGCAGGACCTCCCGGAGGAGCTCCTCGCCGTCGTACCCGCCCTCGTCGAGGAGGTCGTCGAGGGCGGACCGCGCGTCCTTCAGGTCGCCGGCGCGGGCGTCGGCGAGCACCTCGCGGATCGCGTCGTCGTCGCCCACCTCGCCGAGCGTCTCGTAGGCGGTCGACATCGTGATCTCGCCGCCCTCGACCGCGGTCGCCTGCGCAGAGAGGACCGCCTCGCGGAGGTCGCCGCCGGCCGCGCTGGCGACGAACTCCAGCCCGTCGCCGTCGTAGTCGACGCCCTCGCGCTCGCAGATCGTCTCGAGGACGTCGATCGTCTCGTCGGTGGTCGGCGCGCGCACCCGCACCGGGAAGCAGCGCGACCGGATCGGCGCGATGAGCTTCGACGGCTGGCGGGTGGCGATCACGAACTGCGTGGTCCGGTGGTGCTTCTCCATCACGCGCCGGAGGGCCTGCTGGAAGTCCTCGCGGATCGACTCGGCGTTGTCGAGCAGGACCGTCTTGTACTCGCCCGACATCGGGGCGTACGACGCCGACTCCTTCAGCACGCGGTTGATCATGTCGCGTTTCGCCATCCGGCTCCGCCCCTGCAGGAACCCCTCGAAGCGCGGGTCGGTCCGGATCTCCTTTTTCGTCCGGCCGAAGAAGTCGGCGACGTTGATTTCGATCAGGTCACTCTCGGGGTTCTCGTGGGCGGCGCGGGTCAGCGCGCGCGTCGCCGCCGTCTTCCCGACCCCCGGCGGTCCCTGCACGACGAGGTTCATCGGCTCGTCGACCGCGCGCTCCAGCCGCTCGCGGGCCTCGTCCTGGCGGATCTCGTCGAGCGCGGGAGCGTGCGCGTCGATCCACAGCGGTCCGTCCATGCCGTGTGGGTCCGGGCCGGGCGCTCAAGAATCGGTCGGTCGGTGCGCCGACGCGGCGAGTCGGGGGCGCCGTCCTCGGCGGCCGTCCGGACCCCGATCGACCCCAATTTGTTACGATCGCCCCCGCCCAAATCGTTCAGAAATGGTGTGTCGACGGCGTCCCGAAGCGGGCGTATATTTCCTCTTTCCCACGAAGAGCCCGTTTACGGCGGTTTAGTCTGCGATCCGTTTTTTAATAATATTTTGAGTAAATAAACATCAATCGTTAAGTATGGGGCATCCGAACCCGTGGACACATGTCACGTGACAACAGCGCAAGTTCGGAGGACCGACTCACCCGTCGCCACTACGTGGCCGGCGCCGGGTCCCTCGCGACCGTGGGGATCGCCGGCTGTTCCGGCGGTGGCGACGGCGGCGACGGGAGCGACGGGAGCGACGGAAGCGACGGAAGCGACGGCAGTGACGGAAGCGACGGCAGTGACGGAAGCGACGGGAGCGACGGCGGCTCCGGCGACCCCGTCGAAGTGCTTCACGGCTGGACCGGCGGCGACGGCGCCGCGGCGGCCGAGGCGCTCGAGGAGGCGTTCAACGAGGCCCACTCCGACGTCGGCCTCGAGATGAACCCCATCGGCGGCGGCGGCAATCAGAACCTCGACGCCGTGGTCGCGAACCGGCTCCAGAGCGACGACCCGCCGGGGGCGTTCGCCAACTGGCCCGGCCCGAACCTCCTCCGCTACGAGGGCGTCCTCGGCAGCGTCGACGACGTCTGGGAGGAGAACGACTTCGAGGACGTGATGGTCGAGGAGGCGATCGACCTCCACAAGCAGGGCGGCAGCTACCGCGCCGTGCCGCTCGGTTCCCACCGACTGAACTGCCTCTTCTACAACGTCTCCGTCGTCGAGGACGCGGGGATCGACGTCGACTCCCTCAACAGCCCCTCGGCGCTCATCGACGCCTTCGAGACGGTCTCCAGCGAGACCGACGCGATTCCGATGACTCACGGGATGTCCGGCACGTGGACGACGACGCAGCTGTGGGGCGCCGTGATGCTCGGCGAGAACGGCTACCAGCCGTATATGGACTTCCTCAGCGGTGAGGGCGACGAAAGCGCCGTCCGTGCGGCGTTCGAGCGGACCGCGGAGATGCTGGAGAACTACATCAGCGACGACGCGTCTTCGATCGGTCTGACCCAGTCGAACCAGAACATCATCAACGGCAACGCCGCCTTCATCCACCAGGGCAACTGGGCGGCCGGCGCGTTCCGGAACGCCGAGGACTTCGAGTACGAAGACGACTGGGGCTTCAAGACGTTCCCCGGAACCGAGGGCATGTACACCCTCCACTTCGACTCGTTCCTCTACCCGGCTGACAACCCGACGCCCGAGGCGTCGAAGACCTGGGAGGCGTTCGTCGGCAGTCCGGAGGCCCAGATCGCGTTCAATCAGTTCAAGGGGTCGATCCCGACCCGGACGGACGTGAGCATGGACGAGTTCGGTCCGTACCTCCAGGAGACGGCCGAGGACTTCGCCAACGCGGAGTACCGGCCGCCGAACCTCCAGCACGGGCTCGGGGTCCCCTCCGAGACGATGACGGCGCTCAACGAGGTCATCTCCTCCGAGTTCACCGGCCCGTACAACGTCGACGCGGCGACGCAGGGCTTCCTGGACGCGGTGTCGAACTGAGCTCCACGCGATGCTCGATTTTTACCGTCGATTGTACCGGACGATCAGGCCCTCCTCGGGGGACGACGACGGAGAGGTCCGCGCGGACGGCGGCGTCGTGAGCGACGGCGCCGCCGGGTCCGCGGCCGAACCGGAGCGGGACCTCGTGGCCCGTATTAAGTCGGCGCTCGACCGCCGCTTCGGAAGCGACTTCATCGAGTCGTCCGTCTTCTGGCTCCCGCCGTTCCTGCTGATGGGGCTGTTCGTCTACGGTGCGGTCATCTGGAACCTCCTCATCTCGTTGACCGACTACGAGCGCTTCGCGAACGCCCCGGACTACTCGAACCTCGACTTCGAGATGTACACCCGGGCGCTCGCGGACTCCGGGTTCATCGACGCCGCGATCAACACGCTCATCCTGCTCGTCGCGTTCACCGCCGGGACGCTCGCGGTCGGCCTCGTGCTGGCGATCCTGATCGACAGGGGGATCCGGTTCGAGAACACGTTCCGGACGATCTACCTCCTGCCGATGAGCCTCTCGTTCGTGGTGACGGCCCAGTTCTGGCTGTGGATCTACAACTACAACAACGGGATCGCCAACAGCGTCATCGGGACGTTCGGACTCGGCCCGGTGAGCTGGCTCGGTAACCAAGAGATCGTCCTCTACGCGGTCATCTTCGCGTTGATGTGGCAGTTCTCGGGATACGCGATGGTCGTGTACCTCGCCGGCCTCCGCGCGATCCCGACGGAGCACTACGAGGCGGCCAAGGTCGACGGCGCGTCCACGCTGAAGATGTACTGGCGCGTGATCATTCCCCAGCTGAAGGGCGCGACCATCAGCGCCGCCGTGGTGCTGATGGTGTTCGGGATGAAGGCCTTCGACTTCCTCTACTCGCTGGTGGGGGGATACCGGCCGCCGAACGGCGCTGACATCCTAGCGACGAAGATGGTGCGCGAGGCGTACGCGAACCTCAACTGGGCGTACGGGTCGGCGATCGCCATCGTCCTGTTCGGGATGGCGCTCAGCGTCATCGGCCCCTACCTCGTGTACGAGTACCGGAGGGACAACTTATGAGCGACGCAGAACCTCGGACCGACGGCGGCGCAACGGCGACGACGACGGCGCGACTTCGCCGGAAGGTCGACCGGCTGACGGTCGAAGACGTCGGCCTGTACGTCGTTTTGGCCCTCGCGGCTGCGTTTTACCTCGTCCCCATCGAATCCGGGCTGGTGACGTCGTTCAAGACCGGCACCGCGATCATCGAGACGGCGCCGTTCGCCCCGCCCGGCCCGTCCGGGCTCACGTTCGAGAAGTGGCGGACGGCGATCGACGTCCTGTTGCGCGGCATGGGGAACAGCCTGCTGTACGCCGTGCCCGCGACGGTGATCTCGGCGTTCGTCGGGAGCATCACGGCGTACGGCCTGACGATTCCGACGTGGAAGAAGTCGTACAAGGCGGTGGTGCTCATGCTCATCATCGCCGGGATCTTCATCCCGTACCAGGCCGTGCTGGTCCCGCTGACCCAGTTCTGGTCGCAGTGGGCCCAGCTCACCGATCTGCTGTCGTTCGTCTGGGCGCTCGGCATCCCGAACGACTACGTCGGTATCATCGAACTGGTGATCACCCACGTCGCCTACGGGATCCCCATCTGTACGCTCCTGTTCCGGACGTACTACAAGACGATGAGCGACGAGATGATCGAGTCGGCCCGCCTCGACGGGGCGACGCTCCGCCGGGTGTACCGGCGGATCGTCCTCCCGCTCTCGGGACCGATGTTCGCCGTCGTCCTCATCTATCAGTTCACCCAGATATGGAACGACCTCCTCTTCACGCTGGTGCTCGTCTCCACCGAGTCGAGCCCCGCGGCGCCCGTCGTGCTGATCCTGGCGGGCCTCGGGACCTCGATGGAGGGGCAGGACTTCGCGCTCCGGATGGCCGGAGCGTTCTTCGCGGCGCTGCCGACGCTGGCGGTGTACATCTTCTTCGGCGAGGAGTTCGCCGAGGGGGTGGCGGCGTGACCCGCACGCCCGATCCGTCCGGCGGCGGAGACCGTTCGGCGGGAGATTCGGCGCGTCGCGCACACGACCACTCATCGACCACAACTCAAAGATATGGCAACGCTTGAACTCGACTCGATAACGAAGACGTTCCAGGACGGCGACGAGGAGATCGTCGCGGTCGACGATGTTTCGCTGTCGATCGACGACGGCGAGTTCCTCGTCGTCGTCGGTCCGTCCGGCTGCGGGAAGTCCACGACGCTCCGGATGATCGCCGGCTTAGAGACGATCACGTCCGGCACGCTCAGCATCGACGACCGCGTCGTCAACGACGTGAAATCCCAGGACCGGGACATCGCGATGGTGTTCCAGTCGTACGCGCTCTACCCGCATATGAGCGTCCGACAGAACATGTCGTTCGGTCTCGAAGAGTCGACGGACCTCCCGGACGACGATATCAACCGGATGGTGTCCGAGACGGGCGAGATGCTCGGTATCTCGGACCTGCTCGATCGGAAGCCGAGCGACCTCTCCGGGGGTCAACAGCAGCGCGTCGCGCTCGGTCGCGCCATCGTCCGCGACCCCGAGGTGTTCCTGATGGACGAGCCGCTCAGCAACCTCGACGCGAAGCTCCGCGCGGAGATGCGCACCGAGCTCCAGCGGCTCCAGAACGACCTCGGCGTGACGACGGTGTACGTCACCCACGACCAGACCGAGGCGATGACGATGGGCGACCGGATCGCCATCCTCGACGGCGGCGAACTCCAGCAGATCGCGACGCCGCTGGAGTGTTACCACGAGCCGGCTAACCGGTTCGTCGCGAGCTTCCTCGGCGAGCCGTCGATGAACTTCTTCGACGTGACGCTCGACGGCGACCGCCTCGTCGGCGAGGTCTTCGAGTACCCGATCGCCGAGGGGGTCCGGTCGGACCTCGGCGCCGCGACCGACCTCGTCCTCGGGATCCGTCCCGAGGCGGTGGAGCTCGTCGACGACGGCGGCGCCCACGAGTTCGAGACGACGGTCGACGTCGTCGAGCCGATGGGCGACGAGAACACGGTGTATCTTCACTTCGACCCCGACGCGGACCCCGAGACCGCGGCGACGCTCGTCGCGACGATCGACGGGTTCAACCGCGTCAGCGAGGGCGACGCGGTGACCGCGCGGATCCCGGAGGACGCGATCCACCTCTTCGACCGAGCCACGGGCGAGGCGCTCCACAACCGGTCGATGGCGGACGCGGCCGAGCAGATCGACCTCTAACTCGACGCTCGTCCCGCCGCTCCCTTTTCGAGCATCCCGATCGGCCCGCCGCTCTCTTTTCGAGCATCTCGATCGTCCCGCCGCTCACCAGTACCGGGTCCGATCGACGCTCTCCGCGAGCAGCGCCGCGGCGGCGACGTGGGCGTAGGCGCCCCACGCGAGCGCGAGGAGCGCCGCCGCGCTTCTCGCGGCCGTCGCCGCGAGCCCGGTCCACGCGACGACGACGAGGACGGTCCCGCCCACCCACGCGAGGAAGTACGAGCTCGAGGCCGTCCCGCGGAGGGCGTCCCGCCGGAGTCCGGCGCGGAGCCCCTCCCGCACGCTCGCGGCGGCCGCCGACGGGAAGAGGTACGCGCAGACGACCGTGACGAGCAGCGCGGCGGTCGCCAGCGTCGCGAGCGTCACGCCGCCCAGCGCGCCCGGGGCCGTCCCCCTCGCGACGACGTAGCTGACGGCGACGACGGTGACGACCGCGGGCGAGAGGTAGACGGCGCCGACGCCGAACAGGCGCCCGGCGAGCCGCGCCGTGGCGGCCGACGCGACGCGCGGGAACCCCTCGCCCGCGAGGACGCCGCCGACGAGGCCGAGAAACGCGGCGAGCGGGCCGGCGGCGAGCAGGAGGGGGGCCAGCAGCGCCCAGTCCGGCCAGAGCCCCGCCGCCGTTCGGAGCAGCGCGCCGGCGAGCAGCAGCGTCGCGAGGCACTTCGCCGTGCCGTTCCGCCGCGCCCGATCGGCGAACGGGTACCGGAGGGCTTCGAGGAACATCACTCGCCCTCCGGCCGCTCGACGGCGGCGCGTCTCCGTCGGTCGTCGCCGCCGCGTCCCGACCGCCCGGCCGTCGATATCGATGCGTCCGATCGCGTCGCCGCCGGCTCGCGATCCGATGTCGATCGCGCCCGCCGCGGGAGACGCCGGTCGGTCACTCCCGGATCCGTTCGACCTCGCGCCGGACTCCCTCGCGGACCCGGTCGGCGACGTCGTCGCCGGCCCGGTCGACGGTCTCGGCGTCCTCGGTCTCCAGCAGGCGGTCGAGCTTCCGCTCGAACTCCCGCTCGTCGATCTCGCCGCGCGCGTAGCGCTCGCGGAGGGCGTCGAGAGCGGGGTCGGCGTCCGAGCCCTCGTCGCCGCCGTCTCGGTCGGGGAGGGGCCGCGTCAGCGTGTGGAGCACGGGGAGCGCGACGAACAGCCCGAAGAACCAGACCAGCGGGAGGCTCCACCAGAGCCCGGTGACGAACGGGGCGGCGACGCCGGCGCCCACGACGAGGAGCGCGAACACCCGTCGCCAGCGGTGGCGGAGGTTCCACGCGATCCGTGCGGGGAGCCCGGTCATGATCGGGTCGACGACTGCGAGGGGGAAATCGGTTTCGTCGCGGGGCGGCGGCGCCCTCCGGGTCCGGTGCAGACGGGCCGCTCCCGCACCGGCCCTCATCCGCAGTCGAAGACGATCTGATCGCCCGGCTCGACGCCGTGGCGCTCGCTCCACCCGCGCGGCACTTCGAGGACGTACCGACCGGTGCCGCGGTACCGCGTGAGCGGCGCCGACTCCGGCTCCGCCCCGTGGATCGTCGTGACCGTCCCGTTCGGGGCGACGAAGACGATGTCGAGCCCGAACGCCATCTCCCGCATCACGTAGGCGCGCTCGGCGGCGTCGTCGTGGACGAACAGCATCCCCTCGTCCTCTGCCAGTTCCTCGGTCGCGGAGAGCCCGACGTACCGCTTCACGAACCCGTCGGCGACGCGGGCCTCCACCGTCGCGAGCGACTCGCCGGTCTCGCCGTCGACGGCCTCGACGGTCGTCGTCTCGTAGCCGGTGATCAGGAGGGCCGGGTTCGCCGCGGCGACGGCGACCGCGACGAGGACGATCAGCGCGAGGCCGGCGGCGACCCCGACGAGGCGGCGGTTCACGGTGGACCGTCGCGTCGGAGAAAGAAACCGTTTTCCGCTCCGGACGGGTTGCAACCCGTGAGGGCTCGTGGTCTAGCTGGTTATGACGCGGCCTTTACAAGGCTGAGATCGGCGGTTCGAACCCGCCCGAGCCCACTACCGGCGCCGCGAACACCACGTGAGCGGCGCCGCTATGACTGTCCGAGGGCGTGGTTCGAATCAGAGAGCGGGAGGTGAGCGAGCGTAGCGAGCGAACGGGAGCGACACTGGTTCGAACCCGCCCGGGCCCGCTGTCGCTGTCGCGAGCACCCCCGCGACCGACGGCGACACACGACTCGACCGAGCCGTCCCGACTCGCGGTCAGGACAGGTGACAGAAGTACCAGTCGCCGTCGTACCGGACCAGCGGCGCGGCCTCGTCGCCGCCGGTCGAGAGCCGGTCTCGGAGGGCGCCGAACGGCTCCGAGTACGGCTCGCACTCGGCGTACGTCCCGTCGATGGCCCGGTCCACGACGTCTCGCTGGTCGGCCGAGAGAGAGTCGAGGACGACGCCGCGCCGCTCGCCGACGTGTGCCCTGAACTCGTCCGGCGACGTCGCGACGCGTTCGGTTCGGACGGTCGCGCTCGCGATCTCGACGGGCCGCCGCTCCTCGAAGATCACCCGAATCGGGACCCCGTCCCACTCCAGATAGCGCGCGTCCGCTTCGGGGACGAACGCCGACCGGTCTCGCGCGTCAGCGTCTTCGTACGCGAACACGACCGAGAACGACGTGTAGTGCGGCGCGTGGAGGAGTCCCGGATTCCCGATCGCGCCGCGGAGCGACTCGCGGTCGTGAGCGGGCACCTCCGCGACCGAGCGGACCGGCCCGCCCCCGGGGAGCGCGGAGTCGTCGACGTCGATTTCGACCGCGTACTCGTACCCGGTCGTCTGCATCCGGTCGTGCTCCGTCACCCGAAGCCGGTAGTAGTCCGGTCCGGGACCCGCGACGACGAACTCCGTCCGCGGGTCGGGGCGGTAGTACCCGCGGGCCGTCGCTTCGCCGGTCTCGGTTTCCAGCGCGTCCGCGACGGGGACCCGCGTCGCGTGCGGTAGCATGTCGAGCGGCCTACTGAACTCGTTCGAGACGCCGGTCGCGGTCGCGTCGTCCAGATCGAGGGTCCCCTCGTTCGAGCCCGGACAGCGGTCCGACCGCGAGATCGGCGAGAGACACCCCGAGAGGGAGGCGGCGCCGACGCCGCCGATCGCCCGCAGCGCTCGTCGCCGAGTGATATCCGTTGGAGGGCGGTTCACAGCGGGAGATCGGTCGCTCCGGTGATATATCCGCGGGTGTCGCTTCCGCCCCGTCGCACGCGACGGACGACCGATCCCCACTGCGGGGGTCTCCGCTCCGACCGCACGGGGATCGTGGCCATCTATTTGAGCCCCACGCGACCACCCTTCCGTATGAACGGCATCGAGGTCGCCGTCCGCCTGACGGCCGGGGCCCTGCTCATTCTGGCGAACGGGTTCTTCGTCGCGATCGAGTTCGCCCTGACCCGCGTCCGCCAGTTCTCGGAGTCGGAGTTCGACGCGCCCGGGCTCCGGCGGGCGTGGGAGATGACGCAGGACCTGGAGATCTACCTCACGAGCTGTCAGGTGGGGATCTCGGCGACGAGCATCGCGGTCGGGATCATCGCGGAGCCGGCGCTCCGCGAGCTCCTCGATCCGCTGTTCGAGAACACGGCGCTCGCGTCGGTCGGCGCCGGCGCGCTCGTCGCCTTCATCATCATCAACCTGCTCCACCTCACGCACGGCGAGCAGACGCCCACCTACCTCGGCGTCGAGCGCACGAAGTTCGTCGCCCGGTACGGCGCGACGCCGCTCTACTGGTTCGCGAAGCTGCTGTACCCGGTCATCGTCATCGGCGACGGGGTCGCCAAGTGGACGCTTCGCCGCTTCGGCGTCGAGATGACGGGGGCGTGGCTCGAGACGGAGACCGACCGGGTCGAGTCGCGAGCGGACCTTCGCAACCGGCTCGGCTCGCTCCTCTCCCGAAGCGACCTCACCGTCGAGCGACGCGAGGAAGTCCTCAACGCCCTCACGATCGGCGAGATAACGGTCGACAAGGTCATGACGCCCCGCGAGGAGGTCGTCTTCCTCTCGACGACGGCGAGCGCGGCGGAGAACATCGACTGGATCGGCGGCAGCCCGCACACGCGGTTCCCGCTGGTCGACGACGACATCGCCGACCCGGACGACTTCCTCGGGATCGTCTACGTCCCGTCCGTCGTCGAGCGGGTCGACGCGCTCCGCGACGGCGCGGCCGCGTTCGAAGACCTGGCCGCCCCGCCGATGACGCTCGGGCCCGAGGTGCACATCAGCGACGCCGTCGACCGGTTTCAGGACGCCAAACAGGAGCTCGCGCTCGTCGTCGACGACGGGCGCGTCCTCGGACTGGTCACGGCGACGGACGCGCTGGAGGCGGTCGTCGGCGAGATCGAAGACCCCCTCGACGTCGCGCTCGACGGCCGGCCGCAGTCGGCGTGAGACTCCGCTCGGCCGGCGACGACGCGACGCCGCGTTCGACCGACCCCCCTCACCGCGCGGTCCAGCCGCCGTCGGCGGCGAGCGTCTCGCCGGTGAGGAAGCTCGCCGCGTCGCTGGCGAGGAAGACGACGGGCCCGGCGACCTCCATCGGGTCTGCGAACCGGTCCATCGGGGTCCGGTCGAGGATCGAGTCCCGGAGCCGCTCGTTCTCCCGGAGCGGCTCGGTGAGGTCGGTCGCGACGTAGCCCGGCGCGACCGCGTTCACCCGGACGTCCGGCGCCCAGTCGATCGCCGCGCTCTTCGTGAGCCCGACGAGCCCGTGTTTTGAGGCGACGTACGGGTGTTGCCGCGGCAGGCCGACCTCGCCCGCGACGCTGGCGACGTTGACGACGCACCCCTCGGCCTCTCTCAGGTGCGGGCCGGCCGCCCGGAGCGTCCGGAACGCGCCCCGCAGGTTCACGTCGAGCACGTCGTCGACCGCGGCGGCGTCGACGTCGGCGGGATCGCCGAGCGCGCCGTCGGGGTTGAACCCCGCGTTGTTGACGAGCACGTCCAGCGAGCCGTACGCGTCGACCGTCTCCCCGACGAGCGCGTCGACATCGGCGTCGTCCGTCACGTCCGCCGCGATCCCGCGCGCCTCGACGCCGAGATTGCGGGCCTCGTCGGCGACCGCCTCGACCTCGCGCTCGGTCCGCGCCGCGGGGACGACCGTCGCTCCCGCGGCGGCCAGCCCGAGCGCGATCGCCCGCCCGATCCCGCGGCCGCCGCCCGTGACGACGGCGACCTTCCCGGAGAGGTCCGGGAGCGCGTCGACCGGGGGACGGAACGGTTCCCCCGCCTCCGCGTGGCCGTCGGACATCGCGGCTCAGACCCCCAGCGCGTCCGCCAGTTCGTGGATCGACTCGACCGTGTCGTCGGGCTCCCCGTCGAACGGCTCCCAAGGGGTCCCCTTCCGGTCGAGGCGAACCGCCTGCATCCCCGCGTTGGCGGCGCCCATCACGTCGAACCAGCCCGCGGTGACGTGGACGATCTCGTCGATCGGCGTCCCGGTCCGGGCGGCCCCGTGGCGGTACAACTCCGCGGCCGGCTTGAACGTCTCCACCTCGTCGGCGCTTATGGCGTCCGCCACGAGGTCCTCGATCCCGGCGTGTTCGACCATCGACTCCAGCATCGCCGGGTTCCCGTTCGAGAGCACGTACGGCTCGTACCCCCCGTCGCGCAGGCGCTCGATCCCCGACCGAACGTCGTCGAAAACCTCCAACTCGTGGTACACCGCGAGGATCTCGTCGCGCTCGGCGGCCGGGAGGTCGACGCCGTGCGCCTCTAGGGCGTACGTCAGCGCGTCCCGGTTCATCTCGTAGAACGGCTGGTAAGCGTCGACCGCGTTCGCGACGAACGTGTACGCCAGCGAGCGAGACCGCCAGAGCCGCGACACGGGCTCGGGGTCGGCGACGCGCTCGGCCAGCGCGGCCTCGGCGGCCTCCACGTCGACGAGCGTGCTGTACGAGTCGAAGGTCACGGTCCGGACGCGGTCTGGGTCGAACGTCATTCGCGTCGGCCTACGGTCGCTCGCGTCATTACTCCCGGTGGTCGACGCGCTCGGCGTCGTCCCGTCCGTGACCTGGCTCGCGGGGCGGCGACGCGACGGGTACCGCTTCGACTATCGAACGAACCGGTCTTCCGGGACTGAAACGCACTGATTCGAGGGCCTCGATGACCGCTCGAAGACGAACCGGAGGCGGCGGTCGTCAAAGCTCGTCGGGGTTCGACTCCGTCCGCCGGTAACGGTTCACGCGGCGGTAGCCGGCGACCGTTCCGTCGTCGGTGAACTCGATCTCGTACCGGCCGAGGATGTCTTGCGTGTCCGGAACGGACTTCCGTTCGATCGTCTCGACGACCGCGACCCATCCCTCGCCGCTGTTCGTGACCTCGATGATGCCGTCGAGGTCGCGTCCGGTGAGATCCGGGGCCACGTCGATCGCTTTGTTCCGGACCGTCATGAGCCCCGCCGTCTCCGGCGACGCCTCGTCGTCCGCGACGCCGGTCTCCCCCGGCTCGTCGTGCGATCGGTTCTCCGGCTCGTCGCCGCTCGTTTCGTCGGACACCGTCCCTTCGTCTTCAGGCGCATCGCCGACGAGCGAAACGAGTTCCGACGCGGTCGCCGCGCCGACGCCGCCGACGTCGTACAGGTCGCTCCGCTCTGCGCCGTGGAGGTCGGCGACCGTCTCGATTCCCTCGTCCCGGAGCTTCTCGGCCGTCTCCGGTCCGACCCCGTCGATCGACTCGACGTCTGCCGACCCGTCGGTGTCCGGTGTCACGAGCGGAACCCTCGGTCGAGCACGTGTTCAGCGGCCACCACTTCTAGGAGGCGTCGACGCCGGCTCGACGCTTCTCCATCGCCTGCTCGTGTTCCCGGGCGGAGGTCGTTTCGATCTCGAGGTCGCGGATGTCGTCCAAGTCGCCCGTCTGGGTGGCCTGCTCTATCTTCGACATCTCCGAGGCGTACGTCAGGAACGTGTCGATCGACGCGGCGACGACGCGCGCTTCGATCGTCAGGATCTCGATACCGACGACCGAGATCCGCGCCCAGACGTCGATGACGATTCCCTTATCCAGGATGCGGTCGAGAACCTCCGCGAGACTCGATGAGTCGGGTGATGCTGAGGCGGGCATTGCAACTCCGGTCCCCCGCTTTGTTATTTATTATGCGGCTGCTAGCCGATCTCGGTCGAAATAAATCCCGTCTTACTCGCCGCCGTTCGTTTCAATGGAGGTAATAAATATTGATTCGGGGGAGCGAGCCTGTGTTAACATCGCACTCTGATGAACGGAAATCACATCTACACCTACGGCGTCGTCGACGACGAGGAGTTCGAACTGGACGTCACCGGCGTCGACGGCGGGACGCCGATTCGGACGGTCCGGTACCGGACGCTCTCGGCCGTCGTCAGCGACATCGACACGCTCGACCCCGAGCGGTCGGACGAGAACGTCCGCGCGCACGACGAGGTGCTCCGGGAAGTCATGGCGTTCGGCGACGGCCGCACCGCCGTCCCGATGCGGTTCGGGATGGTCTTCAAGAGCGGACGGGCGCTCAAGAACGTCCTCCGGAGCGGCCGCCGGGCCTTCCGGAAGGCGTTGCTCGACGTCGACGGGACCGTCGAGCTCGGCGTCAAGGTCGTCGTCGACGAGGGCGAGGTCGTCGAGGAGGCGGCCCTGCAGAACATCGCCGACCGCCTCGCGGCCGCCGCCGAGCGCGACGTCGAGAACGACCTCTTCAGCGACCGCCTCGCGCTGAATCGGGCGTATCTCGTCGCCTCCGACAACCGCGAGGCGTTCTCGGAGACCGTCCAGGCCGTTCGGGACGATCACGACGGCGTGACCGTCCGGTACAGCGGTCCGTGGGCACCGTACAACTTCGTCGACATCGAGGTCGGGGCGGCGCAGTGAGATGTTTCTCGTCGACGACCTCCTCTTCAGGCCGTTCGTCTCGCTGCTTAACACCCTTCACTCGATGGCGATCGAGGAGCTACACGACGTCGATTCGATCCGCGACGAGCTCAAGGAGAACCGCCTGCTCCACGAGCTCGGCGAGCGCTCCGAGGCGGAGTACCGAGAGCGACGGGCCGAGCTGGAGGAGCGACTGGCGGTGGCCGAGGCCGCACACGAAAACCTCCAGGGGAGGGTCGAGGTGAAACGATGACGGACGGCGACCGCACGACGGACGATGGCGACGGCATCGACGATGTCGTCACCGTCGAGCACACGCCCGACGCCGTCGAGGAGGCGGGCGAACTCGTCCGGGAGGTCGAGGTCCGCCTGCGCGAACTGGCCGGTCTCGACGACGGCCCGGCGGAGCGCGAACGCGCCGCAGAGATCTTCGAGGAGTTCCGCGACGTCGCCGACGAGGCCGAGGACGTGTTGGAGACGATCAACTTCGGAGACCTCCCCGACGCGGTCGACGTGAGTGAACTCCCCGACGCCGTCGATGCGGGGGACGTCCCCGAGGCGGTCGCCGGCGGCGACCCGGAGGACGCCGTGGAACTCCGGAACCTCGGCGAACTCGTCGAACTCACGGACCTCTGGAGCGCGGTCGACGTCCGGGAGTTCTGGCGGAACAAACGCGAGTTCGACGCGGCCGTCGCCGACCTGTTCGCCGACGACGCCGAGGGCGCAAACGCCGAGACGGACGACGGGCACCTCGACGGCGCCTCGGGCTTCGACGGCGCCGACGAGAGCGATGACGCCGACGCGGCCGACGCCTCGGACGACGGGACGGCGCCGTCGAAGCCCGAACTCGGACTGCTGGAGACCGACGAGTCGAAGCAGGCCGCCATCCAGAAGGCGATCAGCGACTCGGTCGCCGAGTTCCGCGAGAGCATCCTCGACGCCCGCGAGCGGCTCAGCGATGTCGTCGAAACGAACCGAGACCGAACCGAGCCCGTCGGTCGGCCGAACTCGCGGAACCCGACCGCCGTCTCGACGATGGCGACGTCGCGGCCGGATCTCGGGGGCGCGACCCGCTTCTCGACGGTGCCCGAGGAGACGCGCTACTCGACCGCGCCGAATCGCCCCCGCGTCTACGGGCAGCGGTTCGAAGGCGCGAGCGAGCGAACGGGGACCGAGGATGACTGACGGAACGGCCCCGACCCGGCAGACGGATAACCTCGCCGACGTCGTGGAGATGCTCCTCGACAAGGGCGTCGTCATCAACGCCGATATCGCCGTCTCCGTCGGGGAGACGGAACTGCTCGGCATCGAGCTCCGAGCGGCGATCGCCTCGTTCGAGACGGCCTCCCAGTACGGACTGGAGTTCCCCGAGGGAACGGACACGGAGCGCGTCGAGGCGGCGTCTCAGCGGCGTGGACTCGGGGCGTCACCCGAACGAGGGGCGTCGACGGACGTCGAGACGGTCGACCTCGAGGAAGGAACGACCGGCGACGGCGGTGACCCCGACGGTACGACCGGCGACGGCGATGACCCCGACGGAACGACCGGCGACGGCGACGATCCCGACGGGACGACCGGCGACGGACGGCCCGCCGAGCGAACGACCGAGGCCGACGGTACCGACGACCGATGACGACGATAGATATCGACGGCGACGAGGCGACGAACGGGCTGACGGCGCTCGTCGTCACCGTCGTCGAGCTGCTGGTCGAGGCGCTCGAGCGGGAGGCCGTCCGCCGGATGGAGTCGGAGTCGCTCACGGACGAGGAGATCGAGCGGCTCGGCCGTCAGCTCGCGGCGATGGAGGACGAACTGGAGCGACTGAAAGCGGAGGCGGAGATCGGCGACGACGTCGATCGGCTGCGCGGCGACCTCGACTCGCTGGTCTCGGACGCCGTTCGCCGACTGGACCGCGACCGACGCGGCGCGGTGCCGGGGGAGACGAGCCGTGACTGAGACCGCGTTCGACGAGGGGAGATATCTCTACTGCGTCGCTCCCGACGGCGACGAGTCGCTGTCGACGACCGGACTGGACGACGAACCGGTTCGGCTCGTCCGCGAGGCGGGACTGACCGCCGTCGTCCACGACTGCGGTTCGCTCTACGACTCGGACTCCGCGACGCGGATTCGACGCTGGATACTCGCCCACCAGTCCGTCGTCGACGACGCGGGCGAGGCGTTCGGGACGCCGCTGCCGTTCCAGTTCGACACCGTCATCCGTGGCGATGACGACGCGGTCCGCTCGTGGCTCGACGCGGAGTCCGAACGGTTGACCGACCACCTCGACGCGCTCGCCGAGCGGTGGGAGTACCGCGTCGAGGTCGTCTGGGACGAGGACGCCGCCCGCGACGAGCTTGAGGCGACCGACGCGGACCTCCGCGCCCTCGCCGAGCGCCGAAACGAGGCCGACGAGGGCACGCGGTTTCTGCTCACTAAGCGGTACGAGACCCGCCTCGACCGACTGCTCGACGAACAGCGCCGCGCGGAGGCGGCCGACCTCGCCGATCGTCTCGGGGGCGAGGCGACGGAGCTCGTCGACCTCGGCGACCGTTCGAGAGCGGGGTTGGACATCGGCGATGCCGACGAGAACGTCGACGTCCTCGCTCGCTTCGCCGTCCTCGCGACCGACGACGAACGGGAGGCCGTCGGACTACTGCTCGATGACGTCGCGGCCGACCCCGGTATCGAGGTGCGGTTCACCGGTCCGTGGCCGCCGTACACGTTCACGCCCGAACTCGACGGAGGGACGGATGCGTCCGACGAAGTCTGACGACGACGCCCTCGTCGACCTCGTCGACGCCGTTCTCCGGACGGGAGCGGTCGTCGAGGCGGACGTCGTCATCACCGTCGCCGACGTCCCGCTCGTCGGACTCAAACTCCGAGCGGCGCTCGCCGGAATGAAGACGATGACCGAGCACGGCGTCTTCGAGGAGTGGGACGAGGCGCACCGACTCGGGAACAGCGAGGCGTCCGGCGAGCGAGTCGAGTAGCGCGACGCGTCCCCTGGCCCCCCCGGACCGCCTCGACGACGCCTCTGTCGATCCGGTGCCTGAGACGCCGTCGCGACGGTCCGGAACGTGACGACCCTGAAGGAGGGTTCCGACGCTCACGGATCGCTATATCGCTCTATAGCCCTCCGTATCGGTCCCGAGTAACGATTTTACTGATGCCCCGCGCATACCGTGTCGTGAGCCATCACAGCGATCGACCGGACCACCGGATCGCGTTCGTCTGCGTCCAGAACGCGGGACGGAGCCAGATGGCGGCCGCGTTCGCCCGTCGCGAGCGCGACCGCCGCGAGGCGACCGATCGGATCGAGATAGTCACCGGCGGGACGCGCCCCGCCGATCGCGTCCACGACGTCGTCGTCGAGGCGATGCGCGAACTGGACGTCGAGCTCGGCGACCGGACGCCGCGGGAGGTAACGCCGGACGAGCTGCGGGCGGTTGACCTGGTCGTCACGATGGGCTGTTCGGCGTCGAACGTCTGCCCGGCGGCGTGGAACGGCGAGAACCGCGATTGGGGGCTCGACGACCCGCACGGTCGCCCGCTCGCGGAGGTGCGCGAGATCCGCGACGAGATCGCCGAGCGGGTCGACGCGCTGTTCGACGAACTGCTGTCGGAGACGCCGTCCGCGGGGTGACGCGGATGACTGAGACGCCCGACGGCGAGCCGGCGGATCTCGACGGCGCGTCCGTCGAACGAGCGGCGGCCGTCGTCGACGACGGGGGAGGCGCCGGCGAGACGCGAGAGACGCTCGCGATCGTCGCCCGGGACGGGGTCGTCCGCCGGGCGGCCGTCGACGACGCGGTCGCGAACGCGTCGCTCGTGGTGACGACCGCCGAGACGCGGACGGAGTTCGCGGCCGGGAAGCTGGACGGCGCGCGGGAGGCGGCCGCTCCGGTCGCGGACCTGGCTCCCGTGTCCGGGCGCCTCGACGACTTCGACGCGCGTCTCGCCGACGTCGAGAGCCGCGCGGACGACCTCGGTGACGCCGTTCAGGAGGTGCTCGACATGAAGGGAGACGGCGATCTCTACGAGATCGCGCGACGGGTCAAGCGGGTGACGACCGCCGCGACCGAGGTCCAGCGCGCCGCCGACGACCTCCAGTTCGAGATCGATTCCTTCGAGGGATGGCTCGCCGACTCCGACCGGCGCGTCGAGGAACTCGACGCCGACGTCGACGCGCTCGCGGCGTCGGTGGACGAGCTCGACGCCGCCGTCGAATCGCTCGACGCCGACGGGGAGGCCGCCGGGAGCGAGCGCGGCGCGGCGGCCAGATGGGCCGCGGCGACGGTTCGACACCGCGTCGCGTCGCTGCTGATCGCGGACGTCCGGGCCGAGCTGGCGGCGCTCCGAACGTGGGCCGAGCGCGAGGGCGACGCCCCGCCGTCGGGGATCGGGCCGCGACTCGACGAGGTCCGCGCCCGTCACGAGACCGCCGGCGAGCGGCTCGCCGCGCGCGCCGAGCCCGAGTGGACCGCGCGGTTCGGCGACCGACTGGCCGCGCTCGACGAGGCGCTCGACTCGATGGAGCCGCCGGTCCCGTGGGCCGAGGTCGAGGCCGTCGTCGAGGAGTATCGCCCCGCGATCGACGGATAAGCGCGTCTCCCGGCAGTCGCGTGGATGCCGGAGAAGCGTCGAGCGTCGACGCCGCGCCCGCCGCCCGCGTCGGGCCGGCCGCATTGTCCTACGCCGGACGACCGCGCCGTCCGAGCGGTCAGTTCCGCGTGTTCTCGTCGCGGATCGCGGCGGCGGCGGCGGTCTCCGTCACCGACCGAGCGCAGTCGGCCGCCCGTTCTAGACGCGCGAGCGCGTCCGACAGCGCGACCGCCGCGGAGACCGGCCCCGGGACCGCGCCGCCGTACAGCCGCCCGTCGATCGACTCGATTCCCGCCGCGGCGTCGTCGCACCGCTCCCTCGCCCGCCGGGCCGCCGCTCCGTCGCCGTCGAGGACGGCCGTCACCGCGTCGTCGACGGCGAGGGCGACGTCGTCGGCCACGGGGCGCACGTCCGCGGCCGCCTCGTCGGCGAGCGGCTCAGACAGCTTCTCGCCGATCCCCGCTATCCGGACGGCCTGGTCGGCGACTGCCTCGAGACGGCGAGCGGCCGCGTAGTAGGCGAACAGGTCGGGCCGGGAGACACCGAGCGCGTCGAGCTCGGCGTGTGACACCAGTGACCGAGAGAAGTGCCGCGTGACCATCTCCGCGGAGCGGCGCGCCTCGTCGGCGCGGTCGCGGATCCTCGACCGCGCGTCCGCGGCGTCAACGAAGGCCTCGGTCGCGTCGCGGAGGAGCGAGACGACCGCGTATCGGAGCTGTACGACCGACTGACGGACCGAGACGGAGGCGGTGTCCAAGAGGTGTCTGATCGTGATCTCCGAGTCCGACTCGCTGAGCACGTTCGTCCCGACCAACCCGCGAACCGCGGACCGCGCGGCGCTGCGCTCCGCGTCGGAGAACGCCTCCGCCCGACGCAGCGTTATCGTCTCGAAGCCGACCGCGTGAGCCGTCCGAACCGCGCGTCGAACGGCCTCGGGACCGCCGCCGGCGTCGGTGTCGGCGTCGTCGCCGATGTCGATCGTCGCCTCGCCGAGGCGGTCGACGTCGGCGGCCGAGGACCGGACGAGGATCGAGCCGTCACGGTGGGTGTACAGCCGCAGTTCCATCCCCACCTCGAAGCCGTGGCTCTTCGCCCACCCCTTCGGAATCGAGACGGTGAACGTGCCGCCGCCGACCTCCTGCAGCTTTCTGGTCTCCATGGTCAGTAGACTAGTTCGAGGTCACCGTCGTTCATGTACAGCGTGCGCGCGGCGACGTTGACGGCGTGATCGCCGATTCGTTCCAGGTCGCGTATCGTGAGCAGCAGCCGCGACACGTCGTCGAGCAGCCGCTCGATCTCCCAGCGATCGGGATCACTGGCGATCAGCTCGCGAACGACCGCGTCGCTGGCGTTCTGACACGCCGCGTCGAGCGCGTCGTCGCGGTCGGCGATCGCTCGACACGCCTCGGAATCGGCGTCGGCGTACGCGTCGACGGCCGCCCGGAGCTGACCGGTGACGGTCTCGCCGATCCCCCCGACCCGGACGTCGGAGACGACGTCCGCGCTCCCGGCGAGGGCGTACCGGGCGAGGTTCGTCGCGAGGTCACCGACCCGCTCCAGATCCGTGAGTATCTTGAACGACGCGACCACGAAGCGGAGGTCCGCGGCGACGGGCTGCTGGAGCGCGATCAGCTCGACGCAGTCGCCCTCGAGGTCGAGGTACCGCCGGTTGACGCGTTCGTCGCCCTCGATCACCTCGCGGGCCAGCCCGCGGTCGCCGCCTTCGAGCGCGTCGAGTGCTCGCCGGAGCTGCCACAGCACGCCGTCCGCCATCGACTCTACGTCGGCCCGCAACTCGTCCAGCGACTCGCGGTACGCTTCGCGGGACACGGCGATCACCCGAACTTCCCGCTAACGTAATCCTCGACGCGCTGGCTCTCGGGATTCTCGAAGATCTTCTCCGTGTCGTCGTACTCGACGAGTTCGCCGCCGGTCAGGAAGACCGCGGTCTGGTCGGAGACGCGGGCCGCCTGCTGCATGCTGTGGGTGACGACGACGACCGTGTAGTCCTGCGCGAGGTCCTCGATGAGGTCCTCGATCTTCGCCGTGGCGATCGGGTCGAGCGCCGACGCCGGCTCGTCCATGAGGATGACTTCCGGGTCCACGGCGAGACACCGGGCGATACAGAGCCGCTGTTGCTGGCCGCCGGACAGTCCGAGCGCGTTGTCGTCCAACCGGTCGTTCACCTCCTCCCACAGCGCGGCCCGCTCGAGCGATCGCTCGACGAGCCGCGCCTCGCGTTCGGGCTCCGCGCGGCCGGTCAACCGCGCGAGGAGGCCCGTCTCGATGTCGCCGTGTTTCCGCGGTCCGTAGGAGACGTTCTCGCGGATCGATTTGGGGAAGGGGTTGGGGCTCTGGAACACCATCCCGACCCGCTTTCGAAGCTCGACGAGGTCGACGCCGTCCTGGTAGACGTCCTCGCCGTCGAGCTCGACCGTCCCGTCGACGCTGGCGGCGCGGATGCGGTCGTTCATCCGGTTGAGACACCGGAGGTACGTCGACTTCCCGCAGCCGGACGGACCGATGAGCGCCGTCACGCTCTCTTCGGGAATGTCCATCGAGACGCCCTTCAGCGCGTGGTCGTCGCCGTAGTGGACGTCGAGGTCCTCGACGGCGACCTTCGTCTCGCCGCTCGCCTCGTAGCTCGTCCACTCCGGCCGCGTCTCCTCGACGGTCTCGCCGGCGGTCGTGGAGGCCCGCCGGCCGTCGGTGCGATTCGCCGTGACCGCTGTGGCGTCCGTGGCGTCTTCGGCGTCTGCGTTCTCTGTCTGACTCATTGGTGGAGTTTCCGTCTGAAGTAGTAGCGCGTCGCGATACCGACCGCGTAGAAGGCCAACACGACGAGCAGCAGCGTCAGCGCCAGTCCCCACGCGTACTCCTGCGGGTTCCGGATGTTCCCGCTCAGTCCCGCGGTGATGAGCGCGTACAGCTGATACGGCAGCGCGCTCGTCGCCTCCAACAGCGCGGGGTTGCTGACGAACGGCGGGGACGCGCTCAGTCGGAAGCCGCTCAACACGTTCGGAGCGGCCGACTTCGCCGGGAGGACGCCGCCGCCCATGGTCAGCAGGATCGGGGCGGTCTCGCCGGCGATCCGTCCGACACCGAGGATGACGCCGGTCGTGACGCCCGGGATCGCCGCGGGGAGGACGACGCTGCGGATCGTCTGCCACTTGGAGACGCCGAGCGCCGCGCTGGCGTCGCGGTACTCGTCGGGCACCGCGAGTATCGCCTCCCGGCTCGTGATCAGCACCAGCGGCAACAGCATGAACCCGAGCGTCAGCATGCCGGCGATCAGCGACTTCTGATTGCCGAATCTGGGGATCAGGAACGCGGCGCCGAACAGCCCGAACACGATGCTCGGCGTGCTCCAGAGGCCGTTGGTCGCCACCTCGACGGCGCCGGTGAACCGGCCCTGTTCGGCGTACTCGCTGAGGAACACGGCGGCGCCGACGCCGGTCGGCACGGCGAAGAGGACGGCGCCGATGACCAGCCACACCGTCCCCACGAGGGCGGGGAACACGCCCGCGACGTCGGCCAACAGCCCGGCGCCGTTGGTCAGGAACGGCCACCGGACGAGGGTCTCCCCGCCGACGCCGACCCCGTTCAACAGCCCGGGGAGTCCCTTCGCCGTGACGAAGGCGACGAGCCCGACGAGCACCGCCAGTATCGAGCCGACGACGAGGTAGATGAGCACGTACGCGCCGACGTTCCGCCCGCGAGCGCCGAACCCGCCGTACGCCTTCGCGGCGCTCCAGCCGGTCGCCAGCGAGGCGAACAGCACGACGGCGGGAACGACGGTGTCGCCGAACAGCGTCGCGTTGTATCCGGCGAGCGCCCGCTCCCAGCCGGGACCGACGACGCCGGTGACGAGCGCCAGCCCGCAGAGAACGGCGACCGCCCCCGCCGGCACCGTCGATCCGACGTCTTCGCGCGGGAGCGCGGTCACCGCGAACGCGCCCCCGCCGAGGACCGTCCCGACGCCGAGCCGGCCGACCGTCCCGATCCCGGCCGCTCCGGCCGCCGTCACCCCCGCCGCGAACCAGATCGCGGTGAACGCGACCGCGGCGACGACCCCCGCGCTGGGCTGGGGGGCCGCGTCGACGAACCCCAGCCGCGAGGCGACGCCGAAGCCGACGACCGCCAGTCCCAACGCGAGCAGCACCGCACCCAACGCCACCGACAGCTCGACGCCGGCGACGGGGTCGCCGATCTCGACGGCGCCTACCAGCGCCGCCAGGCCGACGACGAAGGCGACGCCGGAGAGCCCGACCGCGGCCCCGGCGGCCGCCTCGTACGTCGTGCGGTCGTCCCGGACGAGCGCGGTCTGCGTGGCGCGGCTCATTCGGCGCCCCCCAGGCGGCGACGCATCCGCGCCTCGATGTACTGCGAGCCGAGGCTCAGACACAACACGGTGACGAAGAGGACGACGCCGGCGGCGAACAGCGCGCTCTCGTGAACCCCGTTCGCGCTGCCGTACCCCCGCGCGATGAGAGACGTGAGCGTCTCGTAGCCGTAGAAGACGTTCACGAGCGGGTCGCTGATCCGCGGAATTCCGGCCAGCATCACCGTCGCGGCCATCGTCTCGCCGATCGCCCGCCCGACCCCGAGGAGCACGGCCGCCGAGACGCCGGAGAAGGCCGCGGGCAGCGTGATCGAGGTCATCGACTGCCAGTCGGTCGCCCCGAGCGCGAGCGACCCGTTCTTCATCACGTCCGGCACGCTCGTCAGCGCGTCCTCGGCCACGGAGACGACCGTCGGCAGCGCCATCAGCCCGACGACCATCCCGACGAACAGGTACGTCGAGCCGCCGTTGAGGGCGAACGCGTCGCTCGCCCACGGGTTGATGACGGTGAACCCGATGAAGCCGTACACGATCGAGGGGATCCCCGCCAGTATCTCGATCCCCGGCTTCACGAGCTCGCGGACCCGCGGCGGCGCGATCTCGGCGATGAACAGCGCCGCGGCGACGCCGAGCGGCCCCGCCACCAGCGTCGCGATGGCGGTCACCATCACCGTCCCGTGGATCATCGGCAGCAGCGAGTACCGGACGGGATCCGAGACGGCGTCCCAGCGGGTCTGCGCGAACATCCCGAGTCCCGGAACGGAGACGCCGAAGACGCTCGCCGCCTCGTACCGGAACGCCGGGATCGATTCGGCGAAGATGAACACGACGATGAGCCCGAGCGTGACGAGCGTCACCGTCGTCATCGCGAAGGTGACCGCGCGGGCGACGAGCGCCTGATGGCGTACCCAGCCGTAGCCGGTGGCGATCAGGAACGCTCCGAGCGGGACGGCCGTCCACGGCGACGCCAACAGGAACCCGACGAAGGCGGTCAAGAGCGACCCCATCGAGGCGATGACCACCGCCAGCGCCTCCGGGTCCGCGTCGTCGACGAACTCCCGCGTTCTGGTCAGCCGTCGCTCGATGCCAGCGCGCCAATCGGTTCGGGAGGTAGTGAGTGACATATAATGAGGTCGGACCGCGAGACGGGTGTCCGCGGGACCGAGGAGCCGGACTCAGGCCTGCTCGGGGAGCTTCTCGCGCTCGGCCTCGATGTCGGACGTGGGCAGCGTGATGTAGTTGACGTCCTCGACGAACGTCTTCTGGCCGAACTCGGTCAGGAACATGTTGAGGAACGCGGCCTCGCGCATGTCCGTGCCCTCGGGCGTCTCCTCCGTGATCCGAGTGTACATGTGCAGGTCCCGGTTCAGCGGGTACTCCGAGTCGAAGATGGTGTTCTCGGCGTCGGGGTCCGGGCGGTAGACCGTGCCCTCGAAGTCGATCGCGATCGCCTGGATCCCCGATCCGGAGAACGCCAGCGCCATGTAGCCGATGGCGTTGTCGTTGTCTTGGAGGACCTGTTGGACCTGCTGGTTCTGCCCGAGACGGGTGTCGACGTCCATCGGTGCGTCGGCGTCACCGAGCATGTTCAGGCGGAACGACGTGTCGGTTCCGGAGCCCTCGGCGCGGCCGACCACGTAGATCTCTTTGTCGGGGCCGCCGACCTCGCTCCAGTTGGTGACGTCGCCCTGGTAGATGCCGCGGATCTGCTCGCCGGTGAGCTGTTCGACGCCGGCGTCGTAGATCGCCTGACTGACGAACACCGGCTGGCCGTCCCGGCCGACGACGTGGTCGACGTAGTTCTCGTCGCGCTGCTCCTCGCTGATGTCGAGCTCGGCCGTGATCGGCCCGGAGGAGTTCCCGATGTCGACGAGGCCGTCTCGAACCGCCTCGCAGCCGGTCCCCGAGTGACTCAGCGCGACGCGGGTCGCGAACGGCGGGTTCGACCGCTCGCCGGTCGGCTCGAAGCCGTAGAGACCGGCGAAGTAGTCGGCGATGTTCTGGTCGGTCTCGATCTGGCCCCACCCGGCGACCGACGACTCGTCGTTGGACCCCCAGTACTCGCCGTCGCTCGCCGGCGAGTTCGAGTTCCAGTAGGAGCTCCCCTTGTTCGAGATGGGGTAGACCGTCGACGACCCCTCGGCCGTCACCGTCGCCGGCCCCGACGACCCGGACTCCATCGTGTTGCCGCTGTCATCGCTCTCGCTCTCGCTCCCCCCGTCGCCCCCGTCGCCGCCGTCGCTGCCGTCGTCGCTGTTGCCGCTGCACCCCGCGAGGCCGGCCGCCCCGATAGCGGCCGACGTGAGCAGGTATTTTCGGCGTGATACCGCGTCCGCCTGTCGTCCCGAATCGCGTGACATCGACTGAATGCAGGCACAAATCCCTTAAACTGGTTTATAATAGGTTAATACAATGGTATTTTCTGATCCCGTGCGACCGGCATCGTATTATATCGATTATTACTGATACTGATCGATATATAGCAAGAACGAGGGGCCGCGGCGAGCGGGGGACGAACCGACGCCTCCGGCCGTCCGTACCGTCGCGAGGCCGTCCGGATACCACCGGAGCTCCGGACCGAATCCTCGACTCCCGAGCGGGTCCGCGGAGGCAAGTCTATTTACTCAGCTACCGACACGGTACGAGTATGACTGACACTCGGTCGGCGCGCGGTCGGACCCGCTCAGAGGTGCGGGACAGATGAGCCTCGACGCCCGGGACGTTCGCATCCTGCGCTCGATCGCCGAGAACGACTCCACCAGCCCCGAACGCATCCAAGAGGAGACGGGTATCCCGAAGTCGACCGTTCATTATCGGATCAAGAACATGAAGGAACGAGGGGTGATCAAAAACGATCTGTTCGAGATCGACTTCGAGAAGGCCGGACTGGGTCTCACGGTCATCACCGAGGTTCTCGCCGAGTTCGGAGAGGGGTACCAGGAGAAGGTCGGGCGGGAGTTGGCCGATATCGAAGGCGTGAACGAGGTCTACTTCATGATGGGCGACACCGACTTCATCGTCGTCTCGCGGCTCCCGTCCCGCGACATGGTCGAAACCCTCGTCGAGGAGTTCGAGGCCGTAGACGGTATCCAACGGACGAGCTCGAAGTTCGTGATCACTTCGATCAAAGCCGACGAGAGCGTCGGGATGTTACGCGACTACGGCGAGGAGACCCTCCTCCGCTCGCACGGGCTCGAGGAGGCGGACGGCGACGTCGAGTGATCGGCCCCGCCGCGCCCGCAGCGGGCGACGAGTGAGGGTCGCTCTTCGAACGGGCGCCCGCATAGGGGTCCTAACGCCGTCCTCGGCCTCGACGACCCACGGGTACCGGACAGCCCCGTCGCTCGGCGTCTTCGAAGGCGCCTTGGATCGGACGGTCGACCTCGACGGGTACGGAACCGGCGACCCCTTCGAGTTCCTCGACGAGCCGAGCGAACCGGTCGACGAGTGGATCGACCGGGCCGTCGACCACCACCGCGACTCGCCCGTTTTCGACTAGCGGGGCGCCGCGATATCCCGGTCCGCCGTTTTTGTCCCCCCGATACGCCGTCTCTGACGCCCCGATACCCCCTCCCGGGGCCGCGTGTGTATCGCCGCCGCACTGCCCGACTATGTTTATCTGTTAATAAATTGTATGGTTGCGTATGTCTGACACACTTGAATGCCCGGAGTGCGAGGCGAGCATCGATTCGACCGACGACCTCGAAACGGAGGACGAGGTGACGGAACTCGAACCGGCGGACGACGGGTCGTTCCAACTCTACGAGAACCACGACCTGTTCCTCTGTAAGAACTGCCGGAAGCCGCTCGGCGTCTCTCGGCCGTCGGAGTAGCGGTATCGCGCGACGGCGTGGGGGAAGAGCGGGGCGCGTCGCCGCCGGCGCTCACAGGTACGACTTCCCGTCCGGCAGGTCGCACTCGTCGCCGTGACACCGCGCTGCGTGTTCGACGGCCGTAAGGTCCGGCTCGTCGGCCGGCTCCTCGCTCCGCCACGCGTACCGGACGGTGCGGTCGGGGTCGACCACGAAGAGGGCCGACCGCGCGACCCCGCGGTGGTCGTCCATCTCGTCGGCGCGCACGCCGTACGCCTCGGCGACGCGACCGTCGCTGTCCGAGAGCAGCGGGAAGTCGATCCGGTGTTCCTCCGCGAACGCGCGGTGGCTGTAGACGCCGTCGGTGGAGATCCCGAGCACCACGGTGTTCTCCAGGAGGGACAGCGCCTCGCTGTCCCGCAGCGTACACATCTGGCTGGTACACACCGGGTGGAAGTCGAACGGGTAGAACACCACCACGACCGCCCACCCGCTGTCGACGTACTCGGCCAGCCCGTGCGTGTCGATCCGCCCGCCCCCCGCCCCGGGGAGCTCGAACGTCGGCGCCGTCTGTCCGGTCTGAAGCATGCGTGAAACACGACGGCCGAGCGGTATGAGCCTCGGCCGATCGTGCGGTGTGATCGCACACACCGTTACGCGGCCGAGCCCAAGGCGGATGCTCCGGAAACTCGGCTTCGCGCGCCCGTGCCCCGCCGCCGCACAGGCAACGGTCGTTTATAAATAGGGATCACGTCTCGAACGTATGACCCTCGCGCTCTCCGTCGAACTGGCGGCGGCGATAGCCCTCGTCGTCGCGGTCGCGGGCGCCGTCAACGGGGTCGCGGGGTTCGGCTTCGCCGTCGTCGGGACGATGGTACTGGCCACGACGCTCGACCCCGCGACCGCCGTCGCGTTCATGATCCTCCCGATGTTCGCCGTGAACGTCGCGCTGGTCGGCGACCTCACCCGCGAGGAGCTCCGCACGTGCGGAACTCGGTTCGCACCGCTGCTCGTCGCCGCGCTGGTCGGCACGATCCTCGGGATGGCCCTGCTCGATCGGCTCCCCGAGGCGCCGGTGCGCGCGCTGCTCGGACTCGTCTCGCTCGCGTTCGTGGCGAGCGCCCAGCGCGCCGTCCCGTTGCCTCCCCCGCCCGTCGTCAGCGACCGGGCGGTCGCCGACACGCCGCTCGTCATGGGCGCCGTCGGCGCCGTCTCCGGCGTCCTGTTCGGCGCGACGAACGTGGGGGTGCAGCTCGTCGCGTTCGTGCGGAGCTTCGACCTCTCGCACGGGCTGTTCGTCGGCGTCGTCGCGCTCGTGTTCGTCGGGATCAACGGCCTGCGCGTCGTCGCGGCGGGCGCGCTCGGACTCTACCCGGACCTCGGGCTCGCCCTCGCGTCGGTCGCCGCCGCGGTCCCCGCCGTCGCCGGCGTCGCGGTCGGAAAGCGCCTCCGCGAGCGCGTGAGCGAGCGGCTCCGACGCGGGACCGTCCTCGGGCTGTTGACGGTCATCGGCGTCCGGCTGATCCTCGGCGGCGCCGGAATCGCTTGAGCGGCGGTCCCGATCTCCGCCCCACGCCGCACTCTCCGTGCGCCGCAATCGACTGACTCGGACGGAGATCGTCTGACAAGCGGGGTCTCAACCGGACCGCGACCTCAGTATCCCGCTAGCGTCTCGTCCCTCGTTCCGGCGAGGTACCGCCTGATCGCTCCGTCGCGCCACCCTACCGGAGCGAGCACGCTCTCCACGGCGCGCACGGCGGCGTCCTCGTACCACTCGGTATCGTATCGGTCGACCTCCTCGAACTCCAGGCGGACGCGCGCAGCGCCGCGCGCGTTCGCGTCGACGACGACGTATCGCACGGGCTGTCCCGCTGCCACCCCGGCCCCCTCGATCCGTGCCCGTTTCAGGGCGGCCACGGTGAGCGTCTCCGCCGAGTAGTCGTCGACGTCCCTCGACACGCGGTTGTCGACGACGAGCCCGGTGGGATCGACCGCGCCGTCACGGAGCTCACGAAGCCGGCGCCGAAGCACGTCACACACCGCCTCCGGCGACCGCGTCTCGTCGAACGCGCGGAGCGCCTCGGCTTGCACGCCCTCGACCCACTCCGGCGTCGAGCGCTGTCGCCCCTCGATGCCGCGGGTCTTGACCGCGTCACCGAGCCCCGTCTCGGGGTACTCCTCGCCCCGTCGCTTCCCGAAGTACCGGGTCAGCGCTCCCGACTCCGAGCTTCGCATCGGGCAGAACGCCACCCAGTCGAACGCGCACTCGTACTCCAGTTCGATGCCGGCGTCACGGCTTATCTCGTCGGCGACCGCCGTCAGCGGACGCTGTTCGCGGCCCTCGGCGGGCGTCACCCAGACGGAGTCGACGATCCCGTGGACGACGCGCCATCCGGCATCCTCCAGGGCGGCCTTCGCGTCGAGGAGGAGCTCGCGAGCGTACGCGTTGATCGCTTCGTGACACTCGATGCGCCCGAACTTGGCGTTGCTGAATCCCTGATACCCGAAGCAAGACACGAGGATCCACTTGATTGCCGACGAGGCGGCTTCCAGCCGCTCGCGCTCGTCGTCGTCGGCGTCGGGAATCTGCGCCTTGATCGCGCGCCGAGCGTCGATCAGCGGCCCGAGCACGTCGGGGAGGTAACCGTCGCGCTCGCAGATTGAGTACCCCAGTCCCGGCACATCGTCGGTGTCACAGCACCCGCACCGAACGGTCTCGGGCGAGATGTTGCGCGTCCGGATGATGTTGGGATACAGCGACGCGAAGTCGAGTTCGTGAACGTTCTCGTGGACACCGGTATCAGGAGCGAACGTCGTTCCACCGCGGTCGGCGTCATCGAGCGTCGACGCCGGTTTGAACAGTTCCGGCCGCCACGCCCGCCACGGAACGAGCACGTCACGGTTCCGGGCCTCCCGGATCTGCATCGCCGTCAACACGCGTCCGATGGAGGCCCACCCGAGCTCTTGTAAGGGCAACCCGGAGCGCTTGACGAGGTCGAGACACCCCTCGAGCCCCGACTCGTGATAGAAGAACGAGTTGGACTCGTCGACGATGACGCGTCCGGGGACCGCGTACCGCGCCGGCGAGTGCCCCACGTTCCCGTAGGACGTGTACGTCGACTCGCCGGCGAGTTTCGTGTACCCCGGTCTCCGTCCGAGTTCGAGGTCGACGTCGTACGCGTCGGCCGCCTCGAACAGCAACGGAACGAGGTCGGCCGTCGACACGACTAGCACATCGGGGTCGCGCTCATCGAGCGCCGCCCGAACGCCTTCCACGACCCCTCGCGGTGACGAATCGATTCGGTCACCGCCGACGGAGAGCCGCGGCAGCGACTCGACGCCCGATTCGTGGCCGGGGAAATCCAGGCGTACCGTCCGGAGGTCGCGAACCGATCGGTCGGGGCCAGCCGGCGTGTCCGTTTCGAGGCAGTATCGCAGCTGTCGCGTGAGGTCGACGTTGTAGCAGGTGTACGCGTCCGGACGGTCGAACCGGCGGACCCGTTTCGCGACCGTTCGGACCGCCTCGATCGACGTCGCGTCGATGCGGAGGAGCGGGCGGGCTGTCGTCCGAAACGTCTGGCGGTGTTCCTCGACGCCGAGCCCGGCGACCGCCTCCTGTCCGGCGAGAAACGACCGGAGTTCGCTCAGCGCGTGCGAGAGCCCGTCGCGAGCGGGCGGCGTCGGATCGGAGCCGCCCCGTCGCCCGTAGAGGTCGTCCGCCGAGTCGCCGACGAAGAGCGTCGGCCGGTAGCTCTCGCGGACGCGGCGAGCGACACCGTCCGACGCGAGCGTCCACTCGGCGACGCGACCGTCACCGAGGAAATCCACCGTGAGGGTCACGCTTCCCCGTCGGTGAGCGCTTCGACCCGCGTCTCGAGCTCGTCGATCCGCCGTTCCTGTTCAAGTAGGATCGCCATCCAGACGGGTGCCAGCGGATCCGGGTGGTTGAGAGTCCCCGCGGCGTCGGCGTGATCGCGGGCGTACACGAACAGGTCGTCGAATCGGTGCTGATCCGCTCGCCGGAGCGCCCGCCGGAACGCCCCCCACTCGTCTTCGATCGCGCCTAACCGGTCTCGGTACGTCGGATTCGTCCGACCCATTACCGGAGTCCGGATGTGACCGGCGTGCGTTCGAGCGCCGACGCCTCGTGCATCCGGGCGCGGTGTTCGAGGACCTCCCGCCAGTAGGTGAGCGTCGTCTGGAGCCACCCGTCGTCCGTGTGGTACACGAGCGTCTCAGCGTCGCCCTCCGCGTCCTCGAAGCGGGGCCCGAACGGCGTCGCTCGGCACTGGAGGCACGTCGCCGCGGCGCGGCGTAGCGGCCGCGAGAAGTCGTCCTCGCGACGCCGCGTCACGACGACCGGTACGTCGTGGACGCGAGCGACGCGCGCGACCGACGCGATCGCACGGACGAACATCCGCTCCGCGAGTTCGCCGTCGACGTCGGCGGCGCGATACATCCCGTCGAGTCCGGTCGCGACGACGACCGACGGCGTCTCTCGGGCGGCCAGCCGACCGGCCAGCCGGTCGAGGAGAGCGGTGTGCTGATGGGCCGTGAACCCGCGTGCCACCTCGATGCGGTCGAGCACGCGATCGGCCGGTGCGAGCTCGCGGAGGCGCGTCGTGTTCGCGCTGTTCGCGCCGTCGACCCAGAACGCCGGGTCGTCGCCGCCGAGCACTCGGTCGAGGAGAAGCGCCTGGACGGGCGTGACACCGAGCTCGTCGTCGACGTCGACGAGCGTGACCTCGGGTGCGAGTTCCGGGAGGTCGGCGGTCGGTCGTCGGGAACGGGTGTGCATAGTGGTGGAGACGACGAGGCGTCTAAAAGGGGTGAGCCATGGACGGACGGTGAAAGTGGAAGTGGCGCTCACCGCAACTCCTGAACCGCGCGAAGGCGACGATCCCTCACGTCGCGTGACGAACTCAAACCCGCCACTGGGGGTTCAGTTTATATACACCCGGCCGCCGTCACGTTTGCTCCGATAAAAAACGTGACGGGCGCGACGGGATAGCGGTCGCAGCATGAGAAAGTTGGTAATTCGCTGAACGGGTGTCGAAGGCCGTGCCTTCGTGTGGTTCGAGATCGATCGAACCATGGAACTCGAACCAATCGACCCCGAAACGGCGCTCGAGCTGTATATCGCGGAAAAAGAGACCTCGGTTGCGGACGCGACGGTCGTCTCTCACAAGTCACGTCTGAGTTTCCTGCTCAGATGGTGTGAGGAGCGCGAGATAGAGAACCTGAATGAACTGACCGGGCGGAGACTTCAGGAGTTTCGACTCTGGCGGCGCAACGTCGGCGACCTCACGAAGGTGAGCGAGAAGACCCAGATGGACACGCTACGCGTCTTCGTGAAGTGGCTAGAGTCAATCGACGCTGTTGAACAGAATCTCCATAAGAATGTCCTCTCGCCGGATATCACGTCTCAAGAGAATAGTCGCGACGTGATGCTCGAAACTGACGACGCCGAAGCGATGCTAGCCTACCTCGAGCGATACGAGTACGCCTCAATCAACCACGTGACTGCGACGCTCCTGTGGCACACGATGCTCCGGATGGGCTCTGTACGAGCGCTCGACGTCGAGGACTACGATCCAGAGGAGCAGTCACTCCGGCTCCGGCATCGACCTAGTACCGACACGCCACTCAAGAACAAGCAAGAAGGCGAGCGAATCATCGCCGTCTCAGGCGAGGTCTGTCTCGTCCTCGACGACTGGATCCGCGAACAACGACCTGAAGTTACGGACGACCACGGTCGAAACCCCCTTCTTACGACAAGAAACGGACGGGTTGCGAAGACTACCCTCCGAACGTACTGCTACCAGATGACCCGTCCGTGTGAGTACGGCCAAGAGTGTCCGCACGACCGCGACACAGCCGACTGTGAAGCCCTAGAGACGGGCGGGGCATCGAAGTGCCCTTCTAGTGTTAGTCCGCATCCGTTCCGTCGTGGCGCAATCACACACTACCTACAGAGCGATGTACCGGAGACGGTGGTCGGCGACCGGGCGAACGTGACGTCCGACGTCATCGACCAGCACTACGACCAGCGCTCGCAGAAAGAGAAGATGGAACAACGGAGGGGATACCTCGACGACATCTAAAGGCACTCCAAACTTTTGTTGCTGACCTCCCCGACACAGCGATACTCAATATAAGTACAATCACCATCTGTATATAAATTATAAATAGATAGCATAACAGATCCTTTGCATACCAAAGGATTTCGAATATTAACCCCAAGAATGGGTACAGATCCTTCTTGATATACCTATGTGGATACTGAATGTTGCTTTTTCCCGACTGCGAAACAGTGACCACACAGCCGATTTTATGATAGTGCTGTTATTATCTTGGAATCGTATTTTCATTACAGAATATCAGGAAAATGATTAAATCACCACGCTCCATTCTGCTTGGTAACAGGCGATATCCGGTGGTGGGTGACAATCGAACGAACACGAACCGACAAAGGCACCGAGCAACAAGATAACGAACAGACGGTCGACGACCAGCCTGACGCGAAACCATCAATAAAGCGACAGCGTGACCACCAGCCGGATGCCTATCCAACTGGCTATGACCCATTCGGCGAAACCCGAGTCGGGATTGGAACTGCGGACGGCAACATCGAACGCCTCATTCGACACAACGAAGGACGACATCATTCCGAGGGAAACCACAGCACACGGGAGGCCGCACGCGACAAAAAGCGGATCACGCAGTCTCTTTGTTCGTCGATTGAAGTGACACAGTATCAGCAACAACAGGCAATCTCCGCGATGGGAAGTATGAATCTCGACCGCTTCGGGCAACAGAAACGGATCGAGAAAGTCGCTCTCTGTACGATCAGAGTCGTCGTTGACCGGGATAGAGAACAATATTTTCTGAATGGGAAGGATCCTGCTGATCTTGACCTCACCACCGTTGATGCGGACCAATTTCCGACGAAGCTTGAGGAGGATTCACAGTACGATTCACTCTGTGAACAGCACGACCTCCCGAAGACGGACCGAAACACTATCACACGGCTCGTTAAGCGCGAACTGAGGCAGATCGGTTACTTTGAGCGGGAAGACCGGCCGTTGCGGTAATCCGAACCCTAGCCATCATCCTCCGCGATTGTTGCCGTTTCACCTCTCGATCGCTCAATTTCATCTTCCTTTAAGTGTTACTTGCGACAATATGCGGGTTGAGGAGGTCCGTCCGAGAGGTCCCCCGTAAGGGGGCCGATTGGTCGGCCCGTTATCGCGGCCGATTAATCCCCCTTCGAAGCTTATCGGCCTTCGGTATGCCGCTATTTAATTCTTGAAAGGGCTAAATAAGGCCCTTCGGGGTTTGAACGCTCGCGCGATGACCCCCCGAAAGACCACGGCCTATGGGGGGTCGACGTTGTACCGTTGTTTAACGACGCGCGCTTGATTCCCGCGCGATGTAACCCGAAGTCGTCGAATCCCTTTGCTCAGTACCGACCTCACGATTAGTCGCCATCAGCTCTTAGCCTCGCTACTCACTTTTCAGTAGCAGTAGCTCCGGAAGTTGCTTTCTGCGCCCAGTGGCGACGCTGTCCAATTATGCCGCGATAATCGGTTGAGCAGAGGCTTCGACGGGGAATCACAGAAAATAATGTTCGGACACTACACCCACGACGAGTCGTACGTCCCGCCAATTAACGAGCCTCACGCCTACGAGCAGTGGGAAGCACGCACGCCTGCAGAGATATCGCTTGAAGAAGGCTGGCGAGCGGCCATTCCGGTCCATGCTCCCGAGTGTAACGCGACGTTCACTCGGCTGTATGCCCCGTACAACGTGCTGTTCGTCGTACGTGACGGGATCTTGCGGACAGAGCTGAACAACGACGGTCGCATCGACACAGAAGGCCTCTCAACCTGTCCGTCCTGTGAGGAGCTTATTGACCCGCTTCGAGCAGAGGGTAACTGTCCGTGGTGTGATGCTGTACTCCCCAACCGTCAGACGACAGGGGGAGTCACCCTTGTCACCGGGGGTGCACAGCGATGAGTGGACCACCCAAAGTGGAGCTAGGCGATCTAGACGGGACGCACGGTTGGGTCCGGACATCGGGGTTCGTCAACTGGATCGAGGACGTCGCTTCGCACCAGCCGCAGCAGCGCGTACATCTCGGTGACGATTCGACGCAAGAAGGTGTTATCTGCACGGTCTGGACAGATGATATCGAGCTGGAGGAGGGTGTCGGCTACTACTTCGGTGGCATCGATGACACCTACGAGAAACGCGAGGAGGTCCAGCTGAAACTGGTCACGAAATCCTGGGCGAACGAGTTCTGGCGGCGAGACCAGTAGAGTAGCTCAGAATGACCTTCTCACTAGAACTGCTCGGCTCTACGGGCCTGAAACGACCGTTGATATACAGATCATGAATCACGACAACACGGACGCAAACGGCTGGAGGCATCGAAGCGGCGGCAGTCACAACATCGGCGAATCCATGCCAGGAACGATCGGGGATGCAGAGCGGGTCCTACATGACCGAGAGGGTCAGACACCGACTGTCGACCCTTCGGTTGAGGTCCCTGCTGAGGAAAGCGAGACGTGCACTGATACGACGGAAGATAATGGCGTTGATGTCGACGACCTTGTAAGTCGCCTTCGAGAATAGGGAACGGATCTCAGGTGTATGACGAGCCACGACCGTCGACGTCGTTGAGGGCTTCCTGCCGCTGCTTCATTTTGTCCTCCTTCGACCGAACGTCGTAATGCTGGTCGATGATCGTCGGCGAGACGTTACACCGGTCGCTGACAATTTCGACCGGAACACCTGCCCGGAGCAACTGTGTGATGTAGCCCCGCCGGATCGGGTGGGGCGTCACACTCGACGGGCAGCGTGCGGCTCGTGCCTCGTTGTTGGCGGCTTCGCAGTCGTCGGGGTCGCGGTCGTGCGGACACTCTCGGCCGATAGCACACGGTCGTGACCATCGGTAGACGTAGGTTCGGATGGTCGATGTCCCCACGCGACCGCGCTGGGTCGCGAGGAGTGGTTTCCGGCCGTGGTCGTCGACGATGTCCGGACGGCGCTGTTCGAGGTAGTCGTCGATCACGTCACACGCCGCTTCGCTTATCGCGACACGGCGCTCACCTGGCTCCTTGTTCTTGATCGGTGTGTCCGAGTCCGGCCGGTGGTGGATCTCGATGTGAGGCGTCTCTGCGTCGGCTTGGTAGTCTCGGACGTCGAGGGCGCGGGCTCCCCCAAGGCGTACGCCCGTCTCCGTAAGGACGACCCAACAGACGTGCTCCGTCGTAGCGTACTCGTACCGTTCGAGGTAGGCCAGGACCTCTTGGGCGCGTTCCGCGTTGAGCACGGTGTCTCGCGCGTTCTCGCCGTTGTCCAAGTTTGGCGAGTCGACCTTGCGGTACAGTCCCGACTCAACGGCGTCGATAGTCTCGCACCACTCGATGAACACGCGCAGCGAGTCCATCTGTGTCTTCTCGCTGACGACGTTGAGGTCTTCGCGCCGCCACACACGGAACTCGTGGAGGTCGCGAGCGGAGAGTTGGTCGAGTGTATCGATGCCTTGGTCGTCACACCAGTCGACGAAGAAGCCGAGCCGAGAGCGATGGGCATCGACGGTCGCCTCCTGGCAGTCGCGGGCCTTGTCGTTGAGGTAGAGTTCGAGGGCTCGCTCCGGAGCGGTCGGTTCGAGGGATTCGGTCGTCTGTTCGAGCAGCTCCTCGAGACGATTCTCTAGGCTGTCCGGCTCGGTGATGGAGGGAAGCTCGTTGGACACGGTTACTCTAACCCCTCGAGCATTTCCTCGACGAATCCATCCGGTGATTCCTCGGATGTAGTGGTCGTCGCCTGGTCGGGATTTCGGGAAAGAGACGATTCGAGTGCTCGAAGATCGCGGGGATTCCGGTCGATGTGTTCCTCGATAACGCTCTCGAGGTATGCCGAGACGGTGAGGTTACACTCCTCGGCAGCGCGGGTGAGCTTGGTCTTCGAGTCCGATTCGATACGAGCGGCGACCGACTCAGTGCGATTGGTCACGTCAGTTCGCAGACTGAACTTACTGATATAGGTGGCGCAGAATTGGTGGTTAGGCGACCTATATTCACCAATTCCTGCCAAAGTAGGCTGTATTTTCGTTATAGAACTGACCGAATGAGTTATTCCGCCACCAATTATGATTCTGTATTTGCGTCTGGTTACCAACTACAGAGGCGAGATCACAGGTTATCTACCAACTCATATCGACGAGCGATCTATCTCGTCAAATCGCCATACTGCACGTCGATATTGGTGTTTGATATTCCAGAAAGAGGTTCGTCCCCTCATGAGAAAAGCATCAATATCGGGATATTCGTAGCGGGAAAGTTCTCGCGCGACAGTGACGAGTCGGCTCGATCAGTTCGTTCTGGACGCCCACTAGCTCGGGGGAATACCCAAACACGGTCTGGTCGCCACTATCAGCAGAACTAACAAGATATCCGGAGTGGCATGATCCGTGGAGACCACTAGCGGCCTCCGGCACAACCAGTCTGTAACGGGTCCGCTGGAAGTGGCGATCCGCGACATCGATACCAATCCAGTACCTCCTCGAGATGTGGAACTCATCGCAACCGATGCTGATGGGGTGGAGCTACAGGTCGTTACCTGGGAGAAACACGACGTAACGGTTGAGTGGGAGGTCGGTGCCACGTATGCGATCCGGGGTGGCCGAGCCAAACGATACATCGACGCTTCGGGTCCGGAACTGCGTATCCACAGTAACGCGGATTTTGCTGTTGAGCGGGTTACCCCTGATTCGGACCCGTTACGTCTCCTCATCCTTGGGGATACGCACGTTGGATATCGACATCGGGCATCGAATACGAAACCGCCGTGGGCCCAGGAGGTCGACAACAGGCGGACGTTCAGTCGAAGCTTCGCTCGTGCTCGGGACCTCGATGTGGATGCCGTCGTCCACGCGGGGGATGTGTTTGACCACGGGATAACTTCGGAAGACAGGGACCACGTTCGCGAAGAGATCCAGCGAACCCATGACGTGGGGATTCCTGTATACTACATCCACGGAAACCACGACAACGAAGCGGGTAACAGGACGTTACGTGGGGGTCCGGGAATCCATATCGGTGGTGAGACCGCAGTGTTCGGGGACGATGTCGTGCGGCTTTCGGGACTCGATTACGGGGCGGGGGAGTTTTCGAGTCGGCCGCCAGAAGGGCCCGGCGACGATGGGCTATCCGTGTCGTTCCTAGTCCTACATGACACGCCGTACCCGGCGGTTGACGAGAATCGAGCTCCGATCCACCGAGCTGATCCGAATCATCTGGACCTCAGGGAGTTCCTCAACTCGGCCGATGAGTGGCTGGACCTGATCGTTTCGGGCCATCTACACGTTGGGAGTCGCGCTTCGATAGCGGGCTACGAGATTCCCCTAGTCGTTACGGGCCCGACCGCAGAGATTAGCACAGCGACACAGGAGAATAACCCCTCCACGTGGTTAGTGACCGTTTCAGAGGGAGAGGTTCAGGTTGAACGGCAGAAACTGGTGTAATTCAAAATAGAACCTGGGGGAGGGGGGTGCGTCCGACAAGTCGTTTAGAATGAACGGAACCTACACAGTGAGTTCGTTACAACAGTAGAAGCAGCGATCAGTTGGACCCAAGAGCGGAAAGACGCGGCTCGAATTCCTCCTGGAATTCGTCCATCGCATCTACCCCCCACTCGATCAGATAGTTCCGTTGGTCAGCAGTCAGCTCAGTAATCGTTCCGTCAAGATCTTCTGGCTGCTTGATCCGGGAGGCCTGTTTCTCGGGCAAACGTTCCCACTCTAACTCAACGCCCAAACTCGTCTCAATATCTGTTCGCTCGCGTTTCAACGCCTCGAATATCTCCTCGTTGCGTTCCTTATCCGACGTGGAGATGTAGAGCTCGACGGAGAATTCTGGCCCCTGATGGAACACCCATCCAAATCTGACTCCTGAGATGCCGGCACTGAAGGTCAGATAGTTCCGAGGTCCGGGCTTGAGCTTGTACCAGTTCGGACGTCGCTGCGAGTACGCCTCAACCATCTCGGCGAAGAACTGACGGTAGCTATGTTCGGAGTCGGAAAGCGACTCGTTACTCACCTCTCGCTCCCATTCGTTAGGCTCAACGACAATTTCGAACTCGAACCCGCGCTCCTCGGAGCCTTCGATACTCACGACGCGGGGTCTGATCGCGAAGAACTTCGCGCCTTTCGGTCCGGTTTCGTTCAACCATTCGAGGACGCTCCGGTGTTCCGGCCGGAACTCCTCGGCGAGCCACATCGTGAACCCGGCGTTCTTTCCCGACGAGTACGTCAGGAGCTTCCCCAAGTGATCGTGGTCCGTTCGATTGTATTGGTTCTCGATGACAACGGTCTCCCCCGTGTTCATCTCTCGTGCGACGATGTCGGCCGAGAAGTCGCCGACGGCTTCCTCCGCTCGCGCGTCCTCGATTTCTATCCCCAACTCAGACGCGAGCAGGTCGATGTTCTCTGTCAACCATCTCGTGAAATCCCGCTCTTCGTTCTCCCACACCGAGCGGAGGTCGTGCTCTTGGATTCGCGAGACGTTACGATCCATATACACGCTTCCTCGGGGGTTTTGATAAAATGTTGTGAGCTGTATGCTCTTGGAGCGTAATCCGTTAAGCTTCGTTGCCGGACGCACCCCCCTGCCCCGGGGAAGATTGGTCCGGAGCCGAAGAATATGACCTCTGTTCCAGATGCAGAGGCGGTTCTGGGATCGTGTCTCTTTGTCACGGGATTGGATTCGGAGGCGAATATCTCGATAGTTTGCTGGACGCACCCCCCTCTGTCCCCGTCGTCCAGACAAAGTGCAGTAGAACCACAAGAGAACTAAAGAAGGCATTCAGGACGCTATCCCGTCTGCTAGTCAGGAAGACATGTAGGACACGGGGGTTTTATACGTAATACCTGAAAACGGGAGCGTATGAAGGCGTTCGGCGACGAGGACACGATCTTCGAGGATATGGACGTCCTCAACCCTAACGAGCAGACGTATCAGCCCGAGTCGCTGCCGGAGCGCGAGGTCGAACTCGATCAGATCCACTCCGCACTCCGTCCAGCGACGATGGGCTCGACGCCGCTCAACCTGATCGTATACGGTCAATCTGGGCAGGGGAAGACCGTCGGAATCCGCCTCAAGACCGACCAGCTTCAGGAGTACGCTGACGACTCCGAGATGGACCTCACGGTGGTTCACATCCGTTGTAAGGGCATGGATGGTTCCTACCACGTCCTGACCCACCTCGTCAAGCGACTCCGTGAGAAGCGATTCGGCCCTGGTGAGGAGCTCCCGAGCGGTCACCAGCGGAAGACTCTCCTCAACATGGTGATCGAGAACCTGGAGAAGGTCGGTGGGACGGTCATCGTTGTTCTCGACGAGATCGATGCCATCGGTGACGACGACTACATACTCTACGAACTCCCACGGTCGAATCCGGACGGGGTCCGCCTCTCGCTCATCGGGATCACGAACGACCTCCAGTTCCGCGAGAACCTTGATGCCGACGTCCGGTCGAGCCTCGGCGAGGACGAGGTCCGTTTCGAGCCGTACGATGCTGATCAGCTCCGCAATATCCTCGCACGGCGTGCCGTCGGTGCCCTCCGAGACACGTATTTCGAGGACGACGTCGAGGACTACCAACATCTTCGAAGCGAGATTCTGAGTGACGACACGATCCCGCTTGCCGCGGCGCTAGGCGCACAGGATACGGGGGACGCTCGTGAGGCGATCCGCCTGCTGTTCCGTGCGACCCGGTTTGCCGATGATAGGGGAGAGAGCACCGTCACAGAGGAGCACGTGCGTGAAGCACGGGATTTCCTTGAGACAAAGGCCATCGAGTCGGGGATTCAGACGCTCCCGAACCAGCGAATGCTCGCGCTCATGGCGGTCACGTATCACGGGATACACGGCGACACACCTGTGACGACGACGCCCATCTACACCCAGTACAAGACCCTCTGTGAGTACGTGGACGTGAACGTGCTTTCGAACCGGCGATTCCGTGACCGGCTCAACGATCTCGCTGACACGAACGTGCTCAATAAGCGACAGGGTCGGGGTCGTGGAGACGAAAACCAGTATTCGCTGGCGGTCGACCTTGATACGGCGCTCGAGAATCTCCCGAAGGAATCGGAGCGCCTCGGAGATGTCGCAACGGTTCTTCGAGAACAGAGTGGATAATAAAATCTGTTGGCCTTGTTTAGACGTGGTACAGATCCCTGCTACAGCTTTCATCAAAGGACAAAATCGAAAAGAGATGCTCATAGGCAGCTCTGGTCTCGTCAAACGAAATTCCCACTTCTATACCCGGTGTTATATGATAGCGGAGCAGTAATCGAAGTTCCATGACTCAGGGGTCTCCTACTGTTGGCCAGGATAAAGATTCTGTTCCTCGTGCTTGGCATATCGGATTTAACAACGAGACGTGGATGGATCTATTCCTCAGTTCGGATAGCGCCAGTATGGGATGGCCCCAAGTAGAGAAGGATATTTCTAAACTACAATCTCACGAGTCAATCGTCGACGCAACTGATGCAAGTGAATCAGTGCATCCTCGAAATCCGGCTGTCCAACTTCGAAAGTTCGCCCACGAAGCGGAGATCGGTGACATCATCGTTCTCAAAGATGGATTACGATATCATTCAGATGATGAGTGGGGTGGCAACGGAAATATCCGTGCGATAGGCGTCATCGATGGTGAATACACCCACGCAGATGCTCGCGACTATTACGGGGAACTCCCGATAGACGCGACCAATAAAATGAACGAGCACCATCGTAGCGTCCGGTGGGTGATCAATTTCGATGAACAACTTGGTGGGCCCTTCACACCTGAGATTGCGTTCAGTCAATGGACATTCGACGAACTCGATGAATATCCCACCTTACGAGAACAGATCATCTCTAGTCGTGGACTTCACGGAAAATTCACTGAGCTAGAGGAGTACGCTACCAGTGTTGCTCAGTCACGGGAAGAAGAGAAACAAACCACGGTCTGGATCGAAAAGAGCTACCACAATCGTGAGGACCGCGAAGAGCCGGGGTGGGGACTTGGAGACGCGTTGTGGTGTCCCCAAACACGGACAGACGGTGGAGGCTCAATCTACTACGAGAACGCGACGGGTGTCAAGAAAGGCGACGTCATTATCCACCTCGACCAGGATCAGCGAGCATTCACCGGTGCATCGATAGCCGCAGATGATTATGAGGAAACTACGTGTCTTGAAGACACCGAATGGGATCGGAAGGGCGTTTCCGAAATGGAATATAATTCAGGAGGGCGCCCGGCCTACCGTGTTCCACTCAAAGATTATCGGGAATTGGCCGCTCCTCTCGATGTAGACGCTGTTCTTGACGAAGAGAACAAGGAGGTGCTACACAAGCTTCGGGAAGATCACACGGTCGTCTACAGTAAAAATCTGAATCTCAACCAGGGGGCATATCTTACGAGATCCCCTCCAGCCCTGGTCGAGCTCATCAACGATACGGCTCACCAGAAGGTAGGCGAATCGATTCCTCATCTCGCGACCAACACCTCGAACCGCGACGTGCAATCGGGCAACGACGAGGATGAAGAGAAATCCAAGGCTCGAGAGGCCGTTGACTCAATCTCCGAAGCGACATCACTCGTTGTTGAACGTCTCGCCGAGACCGAGTATACGAATCCCCTCCGAGAGGTCTCTGGTGACCGCATCGAGCGCTGGACTCTCGCACTGCGCGGATTCAACCCCGGATATTTTGTCACACCCGAAGAAGAGATCGAATTTCAGGACCTCAAAGCGTATCTCGAGACGAACAGAGAGCACTTCGATAGGATCGCATCGGAAATCCCGATAACAGGTCTGGACAACATGAACCCCACAGAGGTCGTTTTTCTCGCACTTCTGCGGGATCGTCAGAAGTCGCTAATTGAGAGTCATGTTCTTGATATACAACCGAATGCGAGCCAGCCCAAACTCAACGCGATACTTCGTGGTGCTTACCGATACTTCGAGAACCCGACGCACCCGATCATCCAGCAGGTAAGGAAGGACGAGACTACTGTTTACAGACAGAGTGCCCCAATCGATTACTGGATACCGGTACTCCAACATCGTGCCTGCGGAATCGGTGAGTCCGACTACGGTCTATGGGCCGAGTTGAACCCGGGGGACGTAATTGCGTTCCACGCGAACGCCGAGACGAGATACTCCGACCCTGAGTACGACGATGGGTTCATGTTCGGGATCGCTGTCGTAGGAGAGCGGTTCGAGAGCAACAAAAATTGGTGGAATGATAACTATGCGCATGACGATCAATATCCCTACCGGATCGCATTCGATCGTCTGTTTCTCACGTCCGGAGCAGCGAATGCGTCTAATTTGACTGTGACTGATGGTGCGACGCAACTCCGCAAGGGTGCAGTCTCGACCAACACTGTCAACGACTGGTGTCAGGATGCAACTGACAGCGACTTCCCAGTAAACCACTTTCTCATCGCACTCGATGATGACACCAAGTACGGCCGTGGAGAGATAATTGCCGACCGACTCGTAAACTCAACCACCAGTGTATCCCCAGTCGCAACCACAGGCGAATTCACTGGTACGGTTGACCCAGACGCGTTCGACGAGATCGTGTTTCCGGAGGCGTACGACCTCCCGACCGCTACGGAAATTTCCGAGCAAATCACTGCTGCCGTTCGCGCTGGCGACCACATAATCTTCACCGGACCTCCTGGAACTGGGAAGACAGAAATCGCCCAGCACGTCACGGCTGATCTCGTGAAGAACCACCCAAATCTCTACAGCGGATACCAAGTCACGACTGCGACGGCTGATTGGTCAACTTTCGACACTGTTGGGGGCTACATGCCGACAGAGTCCGCTGGTGACGACTCAAACGGGGACCTCGCATTCACTCCGGGAATTGTCTTGAACCGGCTCAAAGATCCACAGACTGGCGTACAATCGAATGAGCCGATCATCATCGACGAACTAAACAGAGCTGACATCGACAAAGGATTTGGACAGCTGTTCACACTCCTATCTGGACAGCCTGTCAAGCTTCCGTACACGAAAGACGAGCAGGAGATAGAGCTCCTCCCGACAGATCATGCCGAAACTGTCCCGGCAGATCACCAGTACGTTGTCCCTGATTCGTGGCATATCTTTGCGACGATGAACTCATACGATAAGACGTCACTGTACGAAATGAGCTACGCGTTCATGCGTCGCTTTGCGTTCATCCGCATCCCTGCACCTAACCTTCCTGAGGGGGATGACGAAGAAGCACTAGATACGCTCGACGAGGGCATGCAGCAGTACATTGACGCTTGGGAGGAGATCAATCCGACACCCGAGGAACTCCGCGCTGTCGGACTCGTTTGGAAGCATACCAACCAGGCAGTAGAGGATCGGGCGATCGGCCCCGCGATCGTCAAGGACATGCTTGGCTACATAACCAACCATCACGACGCCCAAAACGGCAATCTCAAAAGTCGCGTCACAAACGCTGCCATCAGTTACATTTTCCCTCAGTTAGAGGGGGTCCCTGAGCGCACGCAGATCGTCTCACACATCGCCGATGTCGATGAAATTGACCGGGATATGATTGAGACAGCAGCACGTGACATGCTCCAAGTCACGCTTGAGACTGAGTCATGAATCGTGAGGATCTCATAGAAGGTCTCACCGAGGATATCCTGGCATACGTGATGAATGGAGGGTTTCCACAGCGGGAGCTTGCAGACTCACTAAAGTACGAGGCACTCGATGAACGATTCGAGGACTATGAAATCCTCCTCGACTTACACTTCATCCTCAAACCAGAGGTCGTCGAGTTCGTCGAAAAGTTGTCCCAACGGTTACGAAATATCCGTACTGAAACGAAGACTGTTGCCAAGACACAACGAGGCGGAATCGATGGACACATCAACTGGGGATCCACCGTGAAAACTCGGTACGCGACTAATCCCCAGGATCGGTCCCTGTTCGTCACAGAAAACCGATCAGAGGACTACGACATCCCCGAGAATCTCGTCCTCAAAAAGCTTCTTTCTGTTATTTATGCCACTCTTCGAGACGCTGACGAGTACCTCAAAACCAACTACGAATGGGTCTCTGATCGCTGGCAACAAAACGGAGAACTCATAGATGATCTTCAAAGAATTGTCGACCGTAACGTCCACGTCCGCCGTATTCGCGACCCTGAATCGTACGAACCTACTGAACGCATGCTCACCACTGCGGAGCACTCGCGGCAGGTAGTCTATCGAGATGCCGCCGCGTTATTACGCACTCGACAGCGACTCCATGACGGCCATCCCGACGAACTACGTGACCTCCTCGATGAAACCGCGATCACCCCTGATGACCAAGCGAGACTTTTCGAACTGTACGTCCTTTTTCGGTTTATTTCTACACTCGAAAAACTCCAAGATACCCAACCCATCTTCCAGACGATCAAAAGTGGTAGACAGGAAATTGCTCGTATCGACGGTGAGCAAGAAATTGTCGTGTATCATGACAAGTCTGCAAGCGACCGTAAGCTCTCTTTCCACACAGAGTCGGATCCTGATGACCGTGAACTCACGCGAGCAGAGCAAGTCCAGAAGACCGCTCGCTCAGTCGCCAGCAACTACTTCAACAAAGAGTTCCGGAACCACACCGGCCGCCCTGACGTTATCGTCCTAGAAGTCAAAACAGACGAACCGCTCCAATACGAATACCTCATCGCCGAGGTCAAACATAGCACCCGAGAAGAGACTATCCGAACTGGGATCAAAGAAACGCTAGAGTACCTCGCTTTTCTCCGCGTTAACGAAGAGTACGTCTTCGGGAATCATACCGAAGACGAAAGTAATTACTTTGGCAGCGGATGGAACGGTCTCTTAGTCGTACAGGACCTCGACCAAGACACTCCGTCAGTTGCAGAGCAGGTCGATGAACCAATTACAATTTTACAAGCGAATAACCTGGATGAAGATCTTGAACAAGTTCTTTCGAGTGTGCTGAGATGAGATCCAATCAAATTGACTAATTCTTTCTGCTGAACTCAACTTCCGAGTACGCATACGTATAGCGCTTGATCCCGTTTTTCTCACAGTAGTCAACCAACTCGCTCGGCAACACATCCATCTCCTCAGAATCATCCAGAAACGCAACCATCACATCATCACTACCATCTGGACTCTCGGCCACGACTGCCGTATCTGGGTCGTTGTGACTAGTTTTGACCACCAGATCACCGGGTACAAACGGATTTTTCGCAAATTCGAGATTCTCGTGTTTGTACGTCCAGAGCTTGACGTCCTGGTCGTCACAGTACGATGCGAGGATCGCGGGGTGGTAGTCACGCCACTCACCTGGCCCTTCATCGAGCGAACTCGGGAAGGCGACCCGCACCGCTTCCCCGTCCATTTCGTGTCCGAACGCCCCAGTGTTCTGCTCCGGCGGCAACACCTCGACGACGATTCCCACCGACGGCTCCGCATCGCTGGCTTTCACCACGCGATCCCCCGGTGAGAACGGGTTCTCCGGCTTCTGATTCATGTGGGCGGTGTTGGGGCCGAGGTCGAGCAGCTCGTTCATCGGCCGAGCCGCGAGGTGGTCGAGTTTTTCCGGAGAGTCCCCAGAGAAGGCCGCCTCCGTTTCGACCTTCGACTTTAGGGTCTCGAGACGCTCCCATCCGAGCAGCATCAGACTGTCCTCGTTGTCCCGGTGCCAGACCATCACCACGATGTCGTCGTCGGGGTCCCGCTCAACCAAGGATCCGGGAAGAAAGGCAGAGACGTCCCGTGAGGACTTCACGTCGACTGTGTAGCCGAACACCTCGAAGTCGTGTCCGGAGAAGCTCTCGGGGTTACACCGCCGGATTGCCTCCTCGTTTTCCCACTCCCACATCTCAACGGGGAGGTACTCGCGACAGAACTGCTCGAACGCGAGCTCGCCGAGGTTACCGATCCGCTTGACGTCCAGGTCGTCGGCTCCCTGAATGACCGCTTGGTGGTGGGCTCGCTCGTGATCGATTTCGTCCGGGGTGAACCGATACATTACTTGAGTATCAGACACCGGGCAAATATATTTTCAGTATGAGATATCAACTCAAAGAAAGAGAGGGGCGAAGGAGCGTGAGATCCGGGCCTCCGGGACTATCTCTGATTCGATGCGTGGCTCCTCCCAGACCTACGCCGCGTTGAGGTAGTCATCGGGGGGATACCCGGCCTTCGAGACGAGCTTTCGTGCGTCCTTCCGGACAGCTTGGTTGGCGGGACGTTCTTCGTGTGTCCGGATGTGGTCCTTGATCGAGGCCGCCACCTCGTCCATCAGATCCGGTCCCGCAATATCGAGTACGCTATCGAGCGTCTTCCGATAGCCGGCCTCCGATGCCGGGAACCCCTGACGGGAGCCGAGCACCTCGTCGTTTACCGACGCGATCTCGTACAGATGGCCGTTACGGCGGAGCTCCACGTCTCGTTCCATTACTGGCGGATAGAACGGAACCGGGTATATAATCGGGGATCGCCAACCTCGAGGGGATCCGAATCACCTCGGGCAGCAATTCGGGGATTGCCAATTCTCTCATTTGCCGGATTTCTTTTAACCAGGATCTCCGGATGGGTCATCCGCCTCCTCTCATGATTGCTTTTGCCCCGGGTTCCACAGTCACCATCAACGCTGATCCGCGGTTCGGTTATCGTGGGATTCTCTGGTCTACGAACCCCTCACGACGACGGTCGTCTTTCGTGGAGCTCTCCCTACCTAGGCCGACCCGATCATGGAGAAGCCGCCAACCACCCAAAGGACTTTACCTCGACTCCGTCACGTGTATTTCACGAACCGCACGAAGGCGACGACCCCCGTCATGCTGTGTGACGAACTCAAATTCGTCACTGGGGGTTCGCCTTATATACACCCGGCCGCCGTCCTGTCAATTTGCCCCGTCAGAAAACGTGACGGGCGCGACGGGATTTGAACCCGCGGCATCTTGGTCCGGAACCAAGTGCTCTGTCCGCTGAGCTACGCGCCCTCACGACCGGATATCCGCGGCGCGCGTTTAACGCTTCTGACTCGGGACGTTACCGTCGCCCGAGGGAGCCCGCTCGCCTCCGCTCGTCGCGCCGCAGTCCTCGGATCGAACCGCTGATTATCACATCTGATATCCATGGCACGCACGTTTATACCCGCTCTCTCGTAGAGCGGATAGAACAACTGTGACTCTGCGTCCCAGCGACAGGCCGTCTGCCCCGCGGGGCGATTCTTCTCGCGACGACGAGGGACGGCCGCCGACGGATCGACGACGCTCCACCGTCGACGAGAGGGTGAGCCCCGAGCGGGCCGGCGCCGGCGACCGCGAGACGACGGACCCGACGACCGCGGGCGACGGCGGATCTGACCGCTTCGTCGCGGCGGTCGCCGTCGACGGCGAGGTGCTGTTCGCGGGCCCGTCGGTGCCCGCGGTGCTCGGCGTCGAACGCGAGGCGCTGCTCGGCGACAACCTGCTCGAGCACGTCCACCCGAACGACCGCGACCCCGTCTCCGACGCGCTCTCCGCAGTCGCGGCCGACCGCACCGTCACCCACCGACTCCGACACGCGAGCGGCGGCTTCGTCTGGGTCGAGTCCGTCGTCGACGAGGAGCTCGCTCCGGAGTTCGGCGGGCGCGTCGTCACCGCGCGCCGCGTCGACATCGACCGCGCCTTCCCGGAGCGGTTCCGCCAGTTCCTCGAGTACGGGACCGACCTCGTCACCGTCGTCGACGACGACGGGTTGGTCAGGTACGAGAGCCCGTCGATCGAGGAGGTGCTCGGCTACGAGCAGGGGTCGACCGTCGGCCGGTCGCCGCTCGGGTACGTCCACCCGGACGACCGCGAGCGCGTGACGGAGCGGTTCTACCGCGCCCTCGACGACCCCGAGGCGGCGCCCACGATGGAGTACCGGTACGGCACCGCCGACGGCGACTGGGTCTGGCTGGAGTCGCGGACGCGCTCTCTGCCCGACGACGTCGCGGTCGGTCGGCTCCTCATCAACTCCCGCGACGTGAGCGAGCGAAAGGCGCGCGAGCGCCGGCTCACCGACCGCAACGAGCGGCTCGACCGGTTCGCGAGCATCGTCTCGCACGACCTCCGGAACCCGCTGTCCGTGATCCGCGCGTCGATGGAGATGGCGCGGCTGAAGGAGGACACCGAACCGCTGGAGCGGGGCGAGCGCGCCGTCGACCGGATCGACCAGCTCGTCTCCGAGCTGCTGACGCTCGCTCGGCAGGGGTCGGGGATCGACGAGCCGACCGAGTTCGACCTCGCGGGGGCCGTCCGCGAGGCGTGGGCGACCGCCGGGAGCGACGGCGCGACCCTCGTCGTCGGCGCCGACGCCCGGGTCTGCGGCGACCGCGGACGCCTGCGGCAGGCGCTGGAGAACCTCTTCCGGAACGCGGTCGAACACGCCCGTGAGGCCGACGCCGACGCCGACGTCACGGTCGTCGTGAGCGCGACCGACGAGGGGATCGTCGTCGCCGACGACGGCCCCGGGATCGATCCCGAACACCGCCGGGACGCCTTCGAACCCGGATTCACGACCAGCGCCGACGGGACGGGGTACGGTCTCGACATCGTCCGCGAGGTCGTCGAGTCACACGGCTGGTCGATCGAGCTCCGCCCGGACGCGGAGCCCTCCCTGCCGGCTCAGGTCCCGCGGCCGGACGGCGCCTGCTTCGTCGTCGAGGCCCCCGCCCCCGACGCGGTCGCGGCGACGGAGCCGTGGATCGACGGGTGAACCGACGAGGCCGTTCGACGGCGGTCGGCGGGTCCCGATCCCGTCCCGTCGCGTTTATTCCTCCCGACTACCAATCTGAACCGTGACTCCCGTCGACGCCACGATCCGCCGGATCGAGCGCGCGGACTTGCTCGCGGTGGTGCGGATCGAGCGCGCGTGCTTCGCGGACCCGTGGCCGTACGACGCCTTCGAGCGCCTGCTCGACGAGCCCGCGTTCCTCGTCGCCGAGCGCGACGGCGGGGTCGTCGGCTACGTCGTCGCGGACGCCACGCCGAACCACGGCCGCGACATCGGCCACGTCAAGGACCTCGCGGTCCACCCGGACGCGCGGGGCGAGGGGCTCGGCCGCGGGCTGCTCCGCTCGGCGCTCGCGCGGCTCCGTGGCGTCGGCGTCGCGGTCGTGCGCCTGGAGGTCCGCGAGAGCAACGCGGTCGCCCGGTCGCTGTACGGGGACGAGGGGTTCGAGCCGGTCCGCCGCGTCTCGAACTACTACCGGGACGGCGAGGACGCGATCGTGCTCGTCGTCGACCTCGCCGAGTGGGCGACGGGCGTGTGAGCGCCGGCGCGATCGCGGTTCGTCGGCCCCTCGCCGCCCGCGTGCTTCCGCTTTTGACAACCCTTAGTGCCCGGGGCGCGAACCGGACGGTATGAGTTCGGTTCCCGAACGAGCGGAGATCGACGAGGCGTACAAGTGGGACCTCCAGAGCATCTACGCGGACGACGTGGCGTGGGAGGCCGCCTACGAGACGGTCGCCGACCGAGTCGACGAGCTGCGGGACTACGAGGGGCGCGTCACCGAGGACGCCGCGACCCTGCTGGAGCTGCTCGAGCTCCGCGAGGAGGTCTTCCGGGAGCTCCAGCAGGTGACGACGTACGCCCGCCTGCGCAGCGCCGAGGACACGCGCAACCAGGAGTACCAGGCGATGTCGGCGAAGGCGTCCTCGCTGAGCTCCGAGGCGTCGAGCGCGGTCTCGTATCTCGAGCCCGAGCTGCAGTCGCTCACCGAGGGGGCGGTCGCGGAGTTCCTCGAAAGCGAACCCGCGCTGGAGACGTACGAGCACTACCTCGACGACGTGTTGCGCATGAAAGAACACACGCGCTCGGCGGAGGTGGAGGAGGTGCTCGCCGACCTCTCGGAGGTCACCGACGCCCCGAGCGAGATCTACTCGATGCTGACGAACGCCGACATGACGTACGGCGTCGTCGAGGACCCCGACGGCGAGGAGGTGGAGATCACGCAGGCGAACTTCACGAAGCTCCAGACGAACCCGGACCGCGAGTTCCGCCGACGCGTCCACGAGACGTTCTACGAGCAGTGGGGCGACGTGCGTAACACGGTCGGCACCGCCCTCGAAAAGGCGGTCCGCGAGCACGCGACGAGCGCCGAGATCCGCGGCTACGACAGCGCCCGCGCGGCCGCGCTCGACGGCTCGAACGTCCCGGTCGAGGTGTACGACACCCTCGTCGAGACGGTCGACGACAACCTCGACGTGCTCCACCGGCACGCGGGGCTGAAGGAACGTGCCCTCGGCGTCGATCGGCTGGAGAGCCACGACCTCTACATGTCGCTGACGGGCGACCAGGGTCCGGACGTCGAGTACGACCAGGCCCGCGAGTGGGTGATCGAGGCGGTCGCGCCGCTGGGCGAGGCGTACCAAGAGCGGATGGCGGAGGGGCTCGACTCGCGGTGGGTCGACGTGTACGAGAACCGCGGGAAGCGCTCCGGCGCGTTCTCGTCGGGCACCTACGACACCCAGCCGTACATCATGATGAACTACCAGGACGACATCGCCTCGATGTTCACGTTGGCTCACGAGCTCGGCCACTCGATGCACTCCGAACTGGCCGGGGACGCCCAGCCGTGGCACGACGCGAGCTACGAGATCTTCGTCGCGGAGATCGCCTCCACGGTCAACGAGACGCTGCTCACCCACCACCTGCTCGACACCGTCGAGGACGACGAGCTCCGGACGCACGTGCTCGACGAGTACCTCGAACGGTTCCGCTCGACGCTCTTCCGACAGACGATGTTCGCGAGCTTCGAACAGGAGATCCACGATCGCGTCGAGGCCGGCGACGCGCTCACGCCCGACGCCTTCGACGAGATCTACGCCGACCTGAAGGGCGACTACTACGCGCCCGCCGAGCTGACCGGCGGCATCGAACGCGAGTGGGAGCGGATTCCGCACTTTTACTACAACTTCTACGTCTACCAGTACGCGACCGGCATCTCCGCGGCCGCCGCGATCGTCGAGCGCGTCCTCGACGAGGGCGAGTCCGCCGCCGCCGACTACCGCGAGATGCTCGCCGCGGGCGGCTCCGACTACCCGCTGAACGTCGTCGAACTCGCGGGCATCGACATGGCCTCGCCGGACCCGATCGAGTCCGCCGTCGGGATCTACGACGACTACCTCGACGAGATCGCCGCGCTGCTCGACTTGGAGTAGTCCGGCGGCGGCAATCTGACTGACGCTCTCTTTTATAAACAGAACTGCGGTGGCGCGTGCCTGCGAGGCCGCTTCGTGGCCGAGCAGCACGCGCGAGGGAGTCGCTGGCTCCCGGAGCGAAGCGGAGGGTGCCAGCGACGAGGCTGGGGAGGCGTGAGGCGCTGTGCGGAGGGGGCGGGACTCAAAGGGGCAGTCGCGCTCGGCGAACCTCGGCGACGCAAGCACCGCAAGGAGTGAGCGAAGCGAACGACTGAGGAGCACAGCGAGCCGCGGGAGCCGAGCGCGACTGGGGCTTTGGCGACGTTCTTCACCGATTCCGAGGAGTTATTTATGAATAAGCGACCGACGCGTCGTCGGAGTCCGCCGCCGTGTCGTCGACCGATGATAAATAATCACCGTCCCGGCACCGATTTACGCTTCCCCGAACACACACGGAGTAATGGACGAACGCGTACGCGAGCACGCCGAGGTGCTCGTCGACTGGAGCGCGCGGGTCGAGCCCGGGGACGACGTCGTCGTCAGCGTCGCCGAGGACGCCCACGAGCTGGGCGTCGCCGTCGTCGAGGCGCTCGGCGAGCGCGGGGCGACCGTCACGACGCTGTACGGCTCCGACGAGCTCTCCCGGGCGTACCTGAAGGGCGCCGAGGCGGGTGCCGACGGCGACGGCGCCGACGGCGACGGCGACGCGGTCCCCGACTTCGACGACGACCCGGCGGTCGACCGCGCGATCTTCGAGGCCGCCGACGCCTACCTCCGGATCGGGGGCGGTCGCAACACCACCGCGACCGCGGACGTGGCGAGCGAGACCCGGCAGGCGTACGCCAAGGCGCGAACGGGCGTCCGCGAGGCCCGGATGGACACCGACTGGGTGTCGACGGTCCACCCGACCCGGAGCCTCGCCCAGCAGGCCGGGATGGCCTACGAGGAGTACCGCGACTTCGTCTACGACGCGGTCCTCCGCGACTGGGAGGCGCTCGCCGCCGAGATGGCCCGGATGAAGGGGGTCCTCGACGCCGGCGAGGAGGTCCGACTCGTCACCGAGCGCGACGGCGCGCCCGACACCGACGTGACGATGTCGATCGCCGGCCGCACCGCGGTCAACTCGGCCGCCTCCGTGGCGTACGACTCGCACAATCTGCCGAGCGGCGAGGTGTTCACCGCCCCGTTCGACACCGCGGGCGAGGCGTTCTTCGACGTGCCGATGACGATCGACGCGACCCGCGTCCGGGACGTGCACCTCGTCTTCGAGGGCGGCGAGGTCGTCGACTTCGCGGCCGAGACCGGCGAGGACGCGCTCGCGGGCGTCCTCGACACCGATCCGGGCGCCCGGCGGCTCGGCGAACTCGGCATCGGGATGAACCGCGGGATCGACCGCTTCACCGACTCGATCCTCTTCGACGAGAAGATGGGCGACACGGTCCACATGGCGGTCGGTCGCGCCTACGGCGCCTGCCTCCCCGAGGGGGAGTCGGGCAACGACAGCGCGGTCCACGTCGACATGATAACCGACGTGAGCGAGCGCTCCCGGATGGAGGTCGACGGCGAGGTCGTCCAGCGGAACGGGACGTTCCGGTGGGAGGAGGGGTTCGAGGGTTGACATCCTCTCCGCCCTGAAGGGCGAAGATTCCCACGGCACCGTACCGCTGGGTTGGGGTGTTTACGGTTTGTAGCTGTCCCGGTGACGGCTACTGGCTGTGTCAATCAGCCGTTACTCCTATCCCGACTTGGGATTCAGAGGTACTTCTTACTGCATCCCGATATTGTCCGATTAGGTGGGCGGTAGACCGCCTCGGCTACCTAGTAGTATGACAATCACTCAGTTAAAACACCCGACCAGAAGTTTCTGGTTACTGTAGAGAACTGTCGGATTCATCCCCGCGCTGAAGCGCGAGGCTTTCTCCTTGATTCTCCGTAACCCCGGTCTCGACTCGCCGCGCTACTGCACCACAGACTCGACTCGTCGCCCTACTGCACCACGGACCGTTCAGCGGAGTCCGCGGGCGTCGACGTGTCCGGACGCTCCGTCACCGCGCCCCACTCCTCGGAACACGTCACGCAGAGGTAGTAGGCGAACCCGTCGACGTCGCAATGGCGGACCGGCGCGTCGGTGCCGCACCTCTCACAGTTCATGCGAAGTTCCTTCGACAACCGACACAAATACTTTCTGTTCCTGATCTCACGATCCCGAACGATCGTGAAACCGTCGGATCGGGCGGTTTCGCCGGCAGACGGTTCCGCAGGGGAACGGTTCGGCTAGCGCAGCGCGTCGAGGTCGAACTCGAAGGCCGCGACCGGGACCTCGAGGTCGTGCTCGACGAGGACCGCGGGATGGACCTCGCCGATCACGCCGACCCGCTCGCCGTCGATCTCGACCGCGGCGGTCCGCCCGTCGATGAACGACGGGTGCTCGGTGCGGGGCGTCGCGAGCTCCGCCCCGAAGTCGTCGCACACCGCCTGTAGGCGCCCCTTCGCGGCCTCGTAGGAGGCGTCGCGCCGGGCGACCGCGCCGGCGACGTGGCGGCGCTCGGCGACGTTCGTGTTCTCCGAGTCGTCGCGCTCGGCGACGAAGCCCACCTCCGCGACGTCCTGCGGGTACGCGTTGTGAGTGTTCCGCTCCAACAGCAGCACGAGCGAGGGGAGCGCCCACGTGCGGAGCTGGGTGTACTCCTCGCTGTACGGCTCCGTGATCTCGACGGGCTCGCCGCCGCCGAAGGCGGCGCTCCCCGGCTCCACGTTCATCCGGTCGTAGTTCTCCGTCCCGCTCGTCATGTGGAAGTTGAGCAGGTCCTCGAAGCCGAGCCCGACGAGGCTCGTCCGGACCGCGTCCTCCAGCCGGGAGCGCTCGTGGCGCCCGCCGACGGTCCCCACGTCGGGGTAGCGCGGCTCCAGCTCGTCGAAGCCGTAGGCGCGACCCACGTCGTCGACTAAGTCGAGCGGGTGGAGGACGTCGACGCGGTACGGCGGGATCTCCACCTCGTAGGTGACGTCCTCGTCGAGCGTGTACGAGGCGTCGAGGCCGGCGCGCTCGAAGCAGTCCACGACCTCTTCCGGCTCGAAGTCGACGCCGAGAAGCGTCTCGATCCGGTCGTGGCCGACGGACTTCTCGTCGAGGTCGAGGTTCGGACGGACGAGCTCGGCGCCGTACTCGCTCGGGGCGGCCGCGCCGTCGGCGTAGTTCACCTTCACCTCCTCGATGGTCGCGCCGCGGGCGGAGAGCGCGTAACAGACGATGTTACACATTCGGTCGATCGTCCACTGGTCGGTGCCGGTGAGCTCGACGAACAGCTCGCGCGAGCCCGTCGTCACCTCGGTCCGCTTCCCGTTGATGACGGGCGGGAACGAGAAGAGGCCGAGCTCGTCGTAGATCGCGGGGTACCGCTCCAGGTCCGCGACGAGGTCGGCGTACGTCCGTCCCGTGTCGTGCTCGTCGAGCACCGCGGCGGGGGTCAGCTCGTCGTTCGCGTCCAGCGGAACGAACGTGTCGCCGTCGGGCTCGACGCCGCGGTAGGTGATCGACGGCTCCGACCCCTCCTGGAGCGGCGCGCCCTTGAGCATCGCGAGGTCGTGGATCCCGATCGCGCCCTTCGCGCGGCCGCGACCCATCGTCGCGTGGAGCTTCTCTTGGAGCTGGATCAGCGACTCGAGCGCGCCCTCGTCGAGGTCGACGCCGCGGATCACGGCCCCCGTCACGTAGGGGCGCTCGTCCGGCACGGAGTCGTCGACCTCGATCGTCCACTCGGGGTCGTTCGTCTCGGGGACGTAGACGCCGCGGTCGTCGCCGTGGTGGTAGCGCAGCGAGCGCGCCACGCCCTCCACGGAGAGGCGGTCCAGCCTGTCGGGCGCGAACTCGAACTGGAGGAGGCCGTCGTCGGTCTCCCCCTCGAACTCTAAGCCGAGCCCGAACAGGTCCTCTTTGAACTCGTCGTCGCTCGCGTCGGTGCGACCGGTGAGCCCGCGCAGCTCGTCCGTGTCGATGTCGACGACGGGCATCAGTAGCTCACCTCCGCGTCCCGCAGGAACTCGATGTCGGCAAGGGTCCCGTGGAGGTCGCGGATGTCCTCCGCGCCCGTGGTGAGCATGGCGAGCCGTTCGAGGGCGAGCCCCCACGCCATCACGTCGCAGTCGACGCCGAGCGGCCCGGTGACCTCCTCGCGGAAGACGCCGGAGTTCCCGATCTCGATCTCCTCGCCCGTCTCCGGATGCTCGCCGAACAGCTCGAAGGAGGGCTCGGTGTACGGGTTGTAGTGCGGCTTGAACCGGATGTCGGTGATGCCGAACTGCCGGTAGAACTCCTCGAAGGTGCCCATCAGGTCGCGCACCGAGAGGTCCTCGGCCATCACCCACCCCTCGATCTGGAAGAACTCCAGCAGGTGCGTCGGGTCGAGCGTGTCGTTGCGGTACACCTTCTCCACGGAGAAGTAGCGCTGCGGGGGGTCGAGATCCGCGCCGGCGATCCCCGAGAGGTACCGCATCGACAGCGAGGTAGTGTGGCCGCGTAAGGCGACCTCGCGGGCGAACTCCTCGGACCACGGCGAGTGGTAGCCGTCGCCGTCCTCGCCCCACCCCTCCCGGTGGGCCGTCTCGACGCGGTCGATCAGCTCCTCCGGGATCTCGTCCATCGGGTCGACGTCCAGCGCGAACCGGTCCCAGTGGGTCCGCGCCGGGTGGTCCTGGGGCATGAACAGGCAGTCGTTGATCCAGAAGTCGCTGTCGGCGTGGGGGCCCTCCATCTCCTGGAACCCCATGCCGACGAGGACGTCCTTCACGCGGTCGGCCGTCCGGCGGAGCACGTGCTTCCGCCCGCCGCGCGTCGTCGGGGCGTCGGCCTTGACGTTGTACTCGGAGAACTCCACGTCGCGCCACTCGCCGCTGGCGAGCAGCTCTGGCGTGAGCTCCGAGACGGCCTCGGCCGCCTCGACGCCCGTCATCAGGGCGTCGACGCCGTCGTCGGTGAGCGTCACCGAGCGCGTCACCGACTCGCCGCGGTCGACGAGCCCGCGGGAGTCCAACCGCTCGAGGACGGCGTCGTCGGCCCCGGGGTCGTCGCCGGCGGCGAGCGCCGCGAGCGCGGCCCCCTCCGGGTCGGCGTCGGGGTCGGCGTCGGGGTCGACCCGAAGCTCGCCGGAGTCGATCGACCCGAATCCCTTCCGGGCGAAGTTCGAGAGCGCGATGTCGACCTCGGGTCCGTCGAGGTCGGCCTCGCCGATGACCCGCCCCATCGATACCGGCGCCTCGCCGGCGTCGAGCGCGAGCCCGGCCCGGTAGAGCCGCGTCTCCGGAAGCCCGTCGTCGACGTAGCGTCGGCCTTCGTCGGTGAGATCGAGGGTCTCGGCGGTGCGCTCGGCGACGGAGCACAGCCCCTCGTCGCGGAGGTCGAAGGCGGCGCCGACGACGGTCTCGGGCTTCAACCCCGTCTCCGCCGCGATCTCGTCTATCGTCCGTTCGTCCGTCGCGCTCGCGGCCTCGAGGACCGCGAGCTGTCGTTCCGGGAGTCGCATTCGAGTTGTATCCATACGCGTGTGGCTGGTTGGTAACGGTTCCGGCACGTCGCCGTCGCGGGACGACACGGGTCGGTTCGGCTCCCGCCCGACCGTCCCGTCCGCCGAACCACGCGGTTTCGCCGCCCGGCCGCGGGGCGGGTCCGCCGCGCGTCAGTTAGTTAAAAAAGAACCCGAACGCGTCGCCGTCGGCTCTCCGGGCGATACCCGCCGTGGGGCGTCCGAGTGACATGTTACCTGATGTCTCGCGCAGGGCGTTAACGGTTTGTCTCCGGCCGATCCATCCGTCGGATCGCCCGAATTATCATATTTGATTAACGACGGCGAGCGTTTATATACTGGTTCGCCGACAGGACGGGTATGAGCAGTGTTCCGTCAAACGCTTCCGACGCCGGTTCGCTCCCCGGACCGGTCCGGGTCGCCCACGGCTCCGACGACCGCCCGGCGAGCCAGGCGGTCGTCGAGGCCGTCGCAGACCTCGTCGGGGTCGACCCCGACGCGCTCGCCGACGAGGCCGACATCGTCCTGTACGACCACGTCGACCCCGACGCGCTCGACGCGCTCGTCGAGCACCGTTCGGACGAGGGATTCTCCCTCTCGTTTTCCGTCGCCGGGTACGACGTCCGAGTCGACGCCGGCGAGGCCGTCGCTCGGCCCGCCGAGTAACGACGGCCGAGTACCGACCGCCGACCGTTCCCGTCGCGTCAGTCGTCCGATCCCGCCCGTTCTCGAAGCGCCGCGATCCGATCGCCGAGCGGCGGCTGTACCTCGAACCACGTCGACCAGTCGCCCCTCGCTGGCTCGACCCCTCGAACCGCGGCGACGCGCTCGAAGGCGTCGGCGACGCGGCCCGCGCCGACCGCGTCCGCGGCGCGGTCGTCGGCGGCGTACTGCACCCGTCGGCCGACCCAGAACGCGACGAGCGCCACGGCGACGAGCGACGCGAACCCGGCCTGAAACGGCACCGCGACCGTCACGATCGCCGCCAGCACTCCGAGCACCGCCGCGATCGAGACCGCGCGGAACTCGCCGTAGTACGTCTCCACGCGCCCCGCCTCGGCCGCGAGGAGGCCGATCGCGACGTCCTCGTCGAGGCCGTCGAGCACGCTCTCCGTGAGGAACAGGACCCGCCTGCCGGGCGGTCCGCGAACGGCGATGTCGACACGTCCGATCCCCGCGCCGTCCCCGTTCGTCGCCGCCCCGTCGGCAGTCTCTTCGTCTCCCGTCGCCCCGCCGTCGGTCTCGATCGCGATCCGCTCGATGTCGAGCCCGGCGGTTTCGCGGAGCGAGGCGAGTCGCTTCCGCTCACCGTCAGTCGGCTCCCGCAGGTCGCGGAAGCGGTCGGCGGCGTACAGCGGTCCGACCTCGACCGCGAGGAAGCCGACGACGGCGACGCCGACGAGGAACGCGACCGTGAACATGGCTCCCCCTCGGTCCCGGACCGAATAAAGCGACCCGATGTTCCGCGCGCTCGGCGCTCAGTCAGCGGGGGACCCGCCCGGCCAACCCCCCGATCGCCCGCGCGGCGTCGCTCTCGGGGGCGGCGTCGACGACCGGCCGCTCCGCGGCGACGGAGCGACCGACCCGCGGGTCCGCCGGCACCACCGCCGCGGGCGCGCCCAGGGCGTCGGCGATCGCCTCGGTCGGCGGCTCCTCGGTCACTCGGTTGACGGCGCAGCCGACGAGCCCGGCGCCGAGCTCGCGGGCGAGCGCTCGGGTGCGGATCGCGTCGGCCAAGGCGAACGCCCGCGGGGAGACCACCAGCAGACACGCGTCCGCGACCGCGAGCGGAACGCCGGCGTCGGCCCGCCGGCCGGCCGGGCAGTCGAGGACGACGACGCCGTGGTCCCGCTCGATCGCGGCCACCGCGTCTCCCAGCGCCGACAGGTCGCAGGCGCGGGCGCCGGCGAGCGTCCGTCCGCAGGGAACGATGTCGACAGGGCCGGTTCGCACCGTCTCCGTCGGGTCGGCGCGCCCGGCGAGCACGTCGTGGAGGTCCGGACCCCGACCGCCGGGGAGGTCGGCCATGCCGAGGTCCGCGTCGACGACGACCGCGTCGAGCGCGGCGGCGACGTTGTACGCGACCGTCGTCTTCCCGACTCCGCCCTTCCCCCCGGCGACGGCGAGGATCACGCGAGCCGCTCCAGCGCGTCGACCGGGACATCGGTCTCCGCCGCGCGCTCCGCCAGCGACGCCGCGCGCTCGCTCACCGCCCGGAGCCGGTCAGCGTCGCCGTCGATCCGGTCGTCGACGCCGGCGAGCGCGTCGATACCCCCCGCGTCCGCGACTACCTCCGTCGCCGTCGCCACGTCGGCGTCTGTCAGCCGCTCCGCCCGGTCGATCCGGGCCTCGACCGCAGCGAACCAGTCGTCGACCGAGGCGGAAGCCGCTCGCCCGGGACCCCCGGCGTCGCCTCCGGTGTCCTCGCCCTCGCCGTCGGTACCGCCCGCCTCGACGCCGGGAGCGGTCTTCTCGGGGCGGTCGGCGGTCTCGCGATCCCCGTCGACGGCCGCCCGCGGCGGCCGGTGGTCGGCGAGGTCGCGGAGCGCGTCGGCCGGCGTCGCGTCGCCACCTCCGTCGATGCCGTCGGGACCGGCGGTCGCCCGGGCGGACTCGTCCGGGTCGGCCGCCTCGACGTCGACGATCTCGACCGGGGGATCGACGGGTGGCGCCGGAACCGCGAAGCCGAACCCGCGTCGGTCGCCCGGGTCGACCCGCAGCGTCACTCCGGTCGCGTCCCACCCGTCCGCCGGGACGCCGCCGCGTCGCGGCGGCAGCACCGGCGCCTCGAACCGACTCTCGACCCGCACCCGTCGCGGGACGGCCTCCTCGTTGCGCACCCGACAGCGCACCAGCGACGCGTCGCCCGCCCGGTCGACGGTCCACGAGAGATCCATACGCCGGCTGACGCGGTATCGCTGATAAATCTCTGTCCGACGCCGACCCCGATCACGGGTCGGGCGCGCGGTCCGGACGGACGACCGTCTCGTCGAGCACCGCCTCCGGCGACCGCTCCCCGCGCTCGGCGAGCCAGCGCGCGGCCTCGACGCCGAGCGCGACGGCGGCGTCCAGATCGGCGATCTGGACCGCCGCGAGCGACGCGGCGAGTCGCGGCCCCTCGTACTCCGACGGCCCCGCCCCGGCCCGCGGCGGATCGACGCCGGGAACCGACGCCAGAGCGGCGCGAAACGCCGGATACACGTCTATCGCGAGCTCATGGCGCGCCTCTCGCCGGCGGTTTCGCAGCCGGTCCTCGAGTTCGAGCCGTCGCTCCCGCTCATCGCGGGCGCGGGCGGCCCGCTCGCGGGCCCGTTCGAGCGCCTGCTCGGCCGCGATCCGCTCGGTCTGCGCGTTTGAGAGCTCCGCCGCGGCGGACTCGAGGTCGCCGAGCGCCTCGTCGGTCTCCGCCTCGACGGCCCGACGCGCCCGCACGTCGCCGCGGAGCGCCGCGACGCGCTCTTTCAGCCGCTCCTCCTCGCCGCTCGCTTCCGCAACTCGCTGACGGGCCCCGGCGAGGTCGACCGACTCGACCCCGATCGCCGCGATCTCCTCCCGGAGTCGACCGAGATCGTCGCGCACCGACGACTCGCGTCCGCGCGACCGGGCCGCCGCCGCGAGCTCCCGCCGGAGGCTGGTCCCGGTCGGCACCTGGTCGAGGACCGCCTCCGGCGCGGGGGACGGGCGCTTCTCAGCCTCGTCCGACGCCGGCGCGCCGGTCACAGCTCCTCGCCTTTCAGTCGGTCCGGGTCGGGATGGTCCGTCCCGGCGGCGAACGCGGCGTACGGCGTCGCCGTCGCGTCTCGGTCCGCGTACGCGCTCGCCGCCTCGCGGACCGACTCGTCGAGCGCGACGAACTCGTTGAACGGCTCCGTCCGCTCGATCTGGACGTCGCCGCCGTGCGACTCCCGGAGCCGCACGGCGAGGAACGCGGCGTACGTCGTCGCGTCGAGCAACGCGGCCCGCCCGAACCGGCGGACGACCGGCTCCTCGTGGCGTCGACACAGGTTCCGGAGTCCGGTGCGAGCCGCTTCCGAATACGTCACGATCAGCAGCACGGACGCGGCTGATCGAGGGCCGAACTTATCGGTTCCGAACTATTCCGGATCGCCTACTCGTTCGACTTCGAACTCCGTGACTGCGTCGTTTTCGGGGTCTGTCAGATCGTCGGACCCGTTCGCGTCGACTCCGGAGAGGGCGAGCGCTCGTTCGCGGGCGGCCGGCGCCGAGGGCGCCACGACGACTCGCCCGTCGACCGGATCGTCCCCCACCGCGCGGAACACGTCGTCCTCCCCGTCGAACTCCGTGGCGTAGGTCCGGAGCACCGCTGCCACCCGCCGCTCCGTGTCGGCGAGGTCCGCTTCGCCGTCCTCGAACGCGCGTAGGGCGTCCTCGACGTTCCGTATCGCGGAGATCCGGTCCATCTACGTCGTCCGCAGGTGTCCCTGCTTCGGCTCGTACACCTCTCCCTTCGTGCGGAGCTTCTCGATCTCCTGTTCGGCCTTTCCGGGGTCCATCCCGATCTCGCCGGCGCGGTCGAGCACCTCCTCGACGGGCGCGCCCTCCTGATACTCCTCCTCGATGTCCGCGATGAGGCCCTTAATGTTCTTGATGCGGTCGCGCTGGCTCTTGGAGGTGCCCGTCTCGACCACGTCGGCGTCGAACTGCCCGGTCTCGGGGTCGACGCCGATGTCCTTGAGACAGGACTCCACGATGTCGGTCGCCCGATCGGCGTCCTCGCGCTCGACGGTGTCCGAGAGCCGGAGCCGCGCGCTCGCCTCCGCGAGCCGTACCATCGCCTCCAGCTTCCGGGCGGTGACGGGGACCGGCGCGTCCTCGTCGGCGCCCTTCGAGCGCAGGTCGACGTAGAACTCCTCGATCAGCTCCTTCGCCTCCTCCGTCATCGTCGGGTAACAGGAGCGCTTCGCGTGGGCGATGTACTTGCGGAGCAGCTCGGCGTCGATCTCCGGCGCGACCTCCTGAGTCACCTCCGCCACCTGGTCCGAGGTGAACTCGGAGCTCGCCAACTCCTCGCGCTGCGTGTTGAGCTCGCCGGCGTAGTTCGTCTTGATGATGTGTTTCGCTAGCCGGGAGTCGTGTTCGGGGTCCGGGCTGTCCGTCACCGTGAAGATCAGGTCGAACCGCGATATGAGCGCGGGTTCGAGGTCGATCTGCTCGCCGATCGGCTCGTACTGGTCGAACCGCCCGTACTTCGGGTTCGCGGCGCCGAGGAGCGAACACCGCGCCTTCAGCGTCGCGTTGATCCCCGCCTTCGAGACGGAGATCTTCTGCTGTTCGAGCCCCTCGTGCATCGCGGAGCGGTCGGAGGAGTTGTGAACGACGAGGCCGTTCGCGACGAAGTTGTGCGTCTCGTCGACGGTCAGGTCGTACACCTTCGGCTGCCGCCCGTCCTCGATCCGAGCCAGGAGCGAGCGCAGTTCGTCCTTGACGGCGTCGACTTCGGCTCCGATCGCTTCGCGGAGATCGCCGAGCCTGTCGGTCTCGACGCCCCCGGACAGCCACCGCGACACGGTCGCTTGATCCACGTCGAGCGACGAGGCCACGTCGGCCTGACTGACGCCGTACGCGTCGAGCGTCGCCGCCAGTTCCGATCGTACTTCGCCGACTTGACCGCGGTCGAGTAGCTCGCGAGCCCGTCGCTCTGCCGTTTCGACTGGCCCGCCGACGATGTCGGCGAGACGCTGCCGAAGTACCTCGCTACGGTGTTCCGTCGACTCCGGCGCTACCGTTTCAACGGACTCGACCCGTCGCCACTTCACGTCACCCCGGACGAACTCTCGAAGACCATCGAGGTCGGTCTCGCCGACCGCAGTGAGAACGTCGCGAAGCCGGCTCGCCACCGTTCTACGAACGTCGTCGCTATCGCCCCACTCGCGGGAAATCCGCTGTTGGGACAGCGGTGTCCCCTCGGCGAGTTCGGACTGGGAGACGTGGTACCGCTCGCGTATCTCAGCGAGGATGTTCCACGTCGGCTCTCCGTCGAGCGCGCGACGATCCTCGGCCGCCGCCTCCAGTCTGTCCTCGAATGCGGCGAGTATCCTGCGCGCTCGATGGAGCGACACGTTCGCGGTCCCGCTCTCGAAGTCGTGATACGTGACCGCGTCGAGCCCGCATTCGCTCTGGTGAAGCCGAAGCGACTCGCGGCATTTCGCGAGTAGGCCGTCTATCTCCGGAACCACGTCGAGAATCGTACGGTCGCCGTCGGCGGCCTCGACGACGCGGTCGAGCGCCTCCGCCTTTCGGGTGGCGGTGAATCCGATAGCGCGGCGGAACGCCGCGAGCGATTCCGCGTCCGTCACCGTGAGGTAGTACACGTCTCTGCCCCCGTTTCGTTCGCGGTGTTGGAGCTGGCTCGACACGCCGAACTGTAAGAGGAGGTTCCGCGCCCCTCGAAGCAGGTCCCGGCTCGCCGACGCTATCCGAACGTTGCCCGCCGACTCGTCGACGTGGCCCTCGCTGTCGGCGAGCGCACGGACGAACGCGGCCTTCGCCGCGCGGCTTCCCGTCGAAACAGGGGTCGGGAAGCACTTCTCGTCGTACCGACCGAGGTTCATCCCCGCGTCGAGGACGGCGTCTGCGTACTCCTTTCCAGTGACGCGGACCGTCTCGACGCCGCCTTCACGCTTTTCGCTCGGCGGACGGGTCGGCTCCGCGCCGAACGCCTCTCGTGCCGCCCGCTCGAAGTCGGCGAGCAGTTCGTCGTCGGTGTTGGTGAACCGGACGCCGTAGACGCCCTCCTCGCGGTCGTAGTAGACGTTCCCGTCGCCCGAGAGATATCCGAGGACGCTCGCCATCGCGGCGTCGATTCCCTCGCCGGCATCGACGAGTTCGCCGTCGACGATCTCGGCGTCGACATCACCGCCTGCAGCCCCCACCGCTCCCGCACCGTCCGTCGCTTTCGCCGGAATCTCGCGGGGGACGTACACCCAGTCGCCGTCGTCGAGCGCCGCCGCCTCGCGCTCGACGCGCTCGCCGTCGTCGAGGACGAAGAACGGGTGGTCGGCCGTCGCGGTCAGCGACTCTCCGGTCTCCATCGTCACTCGCGTCAGCTCCGACGGCGCGTCGTACTCGTGCACCGCGGACACGGGACGCTCGACCAGCCGGCCGTCCTCGTCCATCGTCCAGACCTCGAGATCGACGTCGCGGATTCGTCGGCCGTTCGAGAGATCCTCGATTTCGCCGTCTTCCGCGGCATCCCGTGCCAGCTCGTCGATACGTTCCACGCGCCCGTCCGCGAGCGTGACCAGCGTGTCGCCGGTCACGCAGTCCATCTTGTCCAGCTCGTCGACCGCGGCGATCCCCTTGTCGGCGAGCACGAGCGCGCCGGCCTCGAGCGACCACTGCTGGCCGTCGCCGAAGTCGTCGCGTACCGCGGCCGCGGTGAGCCCCGCCGCGCTGCTGCCCTTCCCGGAGGTGTAGACCGATCGGGGCGCGATGTTTTCTACATACGAAATCATCTGAGATTTACCCGTTCCAGGGTCGCCAATAAGGAGCATGTGGAGGTCCCCGCGGATCCGCGAGCCGTCGGGGAGGTGTTTGGTGACGCCGGAGAACAGCTGGAGGATCATCGCGAGCTTCTCCTCCTCGTAGCCGTAGATGGCGGGCGCGATGGAGCCGACCATCGCCTCGTAGATGTCGTCGCGGTTGGAGAGCTCGATGATCTCGCGTTTGTCCGCCTCGGTGATGTCCATGTCCTCGAACTCCTCGTCCTCGATGGAGATGGAGACGCCGTCCATGTACAGGTCGAAGATGGCGGACTTCTCGTTGCCCTGCTCGACCTGTTCGATGTGGAGGACGCCGACGCAGGTGACGTGGTCGCCGGGGCTCACCTTCCCGGTGATGTCGTCGACGATGTCGACGTCGAGCGACTGGGGCGTCTCGCCGCCGCGGAGCCCCTCGGGCGACTCCTGGATGCGGAGCTTCTGAGAGTCGATGAACTCCGACTGGTCGAAGTTGACGCGGAAGGGGCCCTGTCGCTCGCAGCCCTGACACTCGTGGGGTTCTTGGAAGCCGCCGTCGCTCTGGGGGATGTACGTCATCGTGCCGCAGCGCTGGCACTCGAAGGCGGCCTCGGTGACTTTCGGGCGGACGTCGGTCGCCTTGCGGACGATCCCCTTGACGGAGACGAGTTTCCCGATGTGGTCGTCGTGAACGCGGATGCCGCGGATGTCGATGCTCTCGGGGAGGTTCTCGATCCGGACGTGCGCGCGGCCGAGGCTGACGTCGGCGGGGAGGTCGTAGAGCCGCAGCGCCTCTTCGGCGTACTCGCGCATCTGGTCCGGCTTCGTGCGGAAGTCCTCGGCGAGGTCGCGGTCGAACTGAAACAGATCGTCGTAGTCGACGTACAGGGAGCGCTGTTCGTTCGGGTATCGCTGCGCGAGGGTGCCGATCTCCTCGCGGTAGTAGTTGCGGTAGAACTGAATGAACCGCTCCGTGAGGTCCTGATTCCCGGCCTGAGCCATTACGAAACCCCTTCGTCGCCATCACGTATGAACCTCATGCTCGGGGCGGAGGTGGACCGCGCGGGTCGCGTTCGGCCCCGGGATCCGGTCCCGTTACGCCTTCGTCACGAACGTCGCGTCGGCCGAGGTGCGCCCCTCGTTGAACGAGAGCACCTTCGCGCGGATCACGTCGCCCGTCGAGAGGTCGCTCGGGATGTCCTCGGCGAAGACGACGAATCCCTCGACCTTGCCGACGGCGACCTCCGCGCCCGTGTGGTGGTCGGTGAGCTCCGTCACGCCGAACTCGTACGTCTCGCCGATCTCGACCGGCGGCTCGCGCTCCTGTGCGGCCTCGTGGGCGCGCTTCGACTCGCGGGCCTCCCCGGACGGCCCTCGCAGGCGACGGACGACGGTCACCAGGACGAGCAGGGCGATCACGGCCGCGGCTCCGACGACGATCGGGTCCGACGGTATCATACCGGGCGGTCGACCCCCGCTCACGTAAACGCCCGGGGTCGACGGTGGGGATCGATCCGAGGGGCGGCCCGAGACGGCGGGCGCGTCCGTTCGCGTCGACAGTCCCCCGCCGCCCACATGAGAAACGCCTTTGGGCTGGAGCCCCCCGACTCGACGTGATGCGAACACCGCTCGGTCGCCGTCGAGTCCCCCGCGAGCGTGGTGCGGCGTGAAGGTCGCGGACGCGGTGCCGGAGTTCGCCGACGCGTTCGGCTTCGACGAGTTCAATCGGATGCAACGCGAGGCGCTCCCGGGCATCCTAGAGACCGACAACAACGTCGTCGCCTCCGCGCCGACGGCCTCCGGAAAGACCGCGCTCGCCGAGCTCGCGATCTGCAAGACCCTCTCGGAGGGCGGCACTGCCCTCTTCATCGCTCCGCTCCGCGCGCTCACCAACGAGAAAGAGAGCGAGTGGGAGCGGTTCGAAGCGCTCGGCTACTCCGTGTACGTCGTCTCCGGCGAGCGCGACCTCAACCCCCGCCGCGCCGAGCGCGCGGACGTGCTCGTGACGACGCCCGAGAAGGCCGACAGCGCGACCCGGAAGCACGACTCCGCGCGCTACTCGTTCGTCACCGACGTCGACTGCGTCGTCATCGACGAGGTCCACCTGCTCGACAGCGAGAAGCGCGGCGCGGTGCTGGAGGTGACCGTCTCGCGGCTCCGCCGGCTGCAGGACCCCCGCGTCGTCGCGCTCTCCGCGACCATGCCGAACGTCGAGGACGTCGCCGAGTGGCTCGACGCGCCAGCGGAGACGACCTACGAGTTCGGCGACGAGTACCGCCCGGTAGACCTCGAAACGGGCGTGAAGACGTACTCGCACGGGTCGAACGCCTTCGCCGACAAGTACCGGCGGCTCTACCGCGCGCTCGACCTGGCCGAGCCGCACGTCCGCGAGGACGGGCAGGCGCTCGTGTTCGTCTCCTCGCGGCAGGACACGGTGCAGGCGGCCAAGAAGGCGCGCGACGAGATCACGGACCGCGACATCCCGATCGACTCCCGGGGCGACTACGACTTCCACAACGAGGCGAAAGATCTCACCAACGACACGCTCCGGCAGTCGGTCACCGACGGCGTCGGCTTCCACCACGCCGGGCTCGGGAAGGCGGACCGCGACCGCGTCGAGGAGTGGTTCAAACAGGGGAAGATCAAGCTGCTCTTCTCGACGTCGACGCTCGCGTGGGGAGTGAACCTCCCGGCGCGCTGCGTCGTCATCCGCGACACGAAGTACCACGACCCGCTGGAGGGCGAGACGGACATCTCGCCGCTGGACGTGCTCCAGATGCTCGGCCGCGCCGGCCGCCCCGGCTACGACGACGTGGGCTACGGCTGGGTGGTCTGCGACCGCGCGGACGCGGACAAGTACCGCGCGCTGCTCCGAGAGGGCAAGGAGATCGAGTCCCGGCTCGCCGCGGAGCTGGAGTCGCACCTCAACGCGGAGATCGCGATGGGGACCATCCGCGGGCTGGAGGACGTGATGGCGTGGTTAGAGACGACCTTCTACTACGTCCGCGCCGAATCGAAGCCGGACGCGTACGACTTCGGCACCCTCCGCGACCGCGTTCGGGACACCCTCGACTCGCTCGTCGACGACGGCTTCGTCGCGGCCGACGACGAGCTCGCGATCGAGCCGACGGGGCTCGGGCGGCTCGCCTCCAAGTACTACCTCCGTCTGGACACGGCTCGCCGCTTCCGGCGGCTCGCCGACCGCGAGACCCTGACGGTCGACCGCATCCTGGAGACCGTCGCGTCGGCCGGCGAGTTCGACTCGGTGTCGGCGCGGTCGGCGGAGTCGGACGCGATCGACCGCATCCTCGACGGCCACGACACCGACCTGGAGGACGGCCACCGGAAGGTGTTCGCCATCCTCCTCGCCGGGATGGCCGATTCCGTTCCCTCGGACCTGCGCTCGGACGCGTGGGTGATCCGACAGAACGCGCTCCGCCTGCTCGCCGCGCTCTCGGAGTTCCTCGACCGATTCGCCGGCCCCCGCGCCGCGAACCTCGCGTGTCGCGTCGAGGCGCGCGTCGAGCACGGCGTCTCGCGGGAGGCGGTCGCGCTCACCGCGATCGAGGGCGTCGGCTCCGGCCGCGCCGAGCGGCTCGCCGACGCCGGGCTCACCTCGCCCGCGGCCGTCGTCGACGCCGGCGCCGCGGCCCTCGAGAACGCCGGCATGAGCGGCTCCGTCGCCGAGCGGATCGTCGACGCCGCGCGCGACTGCCCGCGGATCGACGTCGACTGGGGGGACTTTCCGGGCGACATCGCCGTCGGGGAAAACGAGATGTGCGAGGTCGCCGTCGCGACCGTCTCGGGGAGCGCTCGGACCGGTATCCGGGTCACCGTCAACGACGTGGAGATGACGGCGACGACGACGTACCTCGACGGCGAGACGACGGTCCCGGTCGGCGTCTTCGGCCCGCCCGACGCCGACGAGCTGGAGTTCGTCGTCGAGGTCGTCTTCCCGGACCTGCCGCTGATGCCCGTCAGGGCGACGCGGACGGTCCGGGTGGCGTAAGTACGGTCACTCCTCGCGTTCCCGCCTCGTGACGTCCACGTGGTAGCCGTCGAGGATGTCCCGACCGAGGAGCACGGGGTAGGTCATGTGGTTCCGGTTCTCGATGCTCGCCGTCACGGTCCGCCACCGATTCCCGATCTTCAGGTCGATCTCGACCAGCGGCCGCTTCTGTCGCCCGGCTCGCGACCCGGATTTCACGCGGACCGTGTCGACGATGGGGCCCGCGCCGATCTCCGCGGCGACGTCGAGGTCGATGCTCGTTCGCCGGGCACCGGTGTCCGACTTGCCGATCACCTCGATCGCCCTCTGGCCCGCGCTCACCGTCACGCGTTCGGTGTAGCCGATCGTCGTCGACGCCTCCGGTTCCGGATCGAGCGACGGCTTGCACTCCGGGACCGAGTCGTCCAGGACCGCCGCGAGCGACGCGACGCGGTCGGGGTCGACGCGGCCGCCGCCCCGCTCGATCGCGAGGGCGGCGATGTACGGTGCGGGGCTGACCCCCGTCGCCTCGAAGAGCCCCTTGAACCCCGCCGTCGTGTTCACCTCGAGAACGTACCACTCGCCGTCGCGGCACAGCAGGTCCACGCCGGCGTAGTCGAGGTCGAGCGCGTCGGCCGCCTCGCGCGCGAACCGCGCCGCCTCCTCCGGGAGGTCGCCGGTGAAGTCTTCGACCTCGCCGCCGACGGCGACGTTCGTTCGCCACTCGTCCGACGGCGCGTACCGTTTCATGGCGCCGACGACGCGGTCGCCGACGACGTACGCGCGGACGTCGAACGGCCGCTCGGCGCCGGTGTCGATGAACTCCTGGATGAACGCCCGGCGGCGGGCGATGTGCGGCGCGACGAGGTCGCCCGCGTCGATGACCGCCATCCGGTCCCCGTTCGTCCCGATCGCGGACTTGTGGACCGCCTTCTCGCTCGTGAGGCGGTTGCCCTCGTTGATCGTCCGGTTGCTGAACGCGATGTACGCGTCCGGAACTCGGATGCCGGCGGCGGTGAGGGTCGCCGCGGCGCCGTACTTGTGCAGGGCTCGGACGACGACGGCCGGCGGGTTCAACACGGGACGCGAAGCGGCGTAGCCGTCGCGATCCCGACGTCGTCGAGCGGCTGAGCGGCCTTCGTCATCAGTAGTCGGTTCGCGACGACGTCCACGTCGGGGTCGAACCGGAGGTCTCCGGCCTCGATCCACGACCTGGTGTTCTCCTCGCGGAGCCAGACCGGCTCGTGCCCCAACGCGCGAACGGCGTTGAGGATCGCTTTGGTCTCCTTGCTGTTGTGGAAGCTCAACACGCCGACCCGGACCGGTGAAGCCGACTCCGCTGTTCCCGACGAGTCCGCTCCAGGGACCTCGCTCATATGTAGCCTTACAGAAACGATCTTGTTAAGTCAAACACACGATTCTCCCGTCCGAGGAACGCGGGCCGGTCGCTCCCGGCCCGACCTCGTCGCCCGCCGCTTAAATCGGAAAGCGAGGCAACCCCGCGGCATGCCCGAACGACTCCGCGTGTTCGCCGGCGACTGTCGCGTGACCGAACGCGGCGACCGCTCCCGCACCCACCGCGGGCGCGTCGTCGTCCTGATCAAGCCCGACGACACCACGCTCGTCCACGACGCCGACGGCTACCAGCCGGTCGCGTGGCTCACCCGCCCCGACTCGGTCGTCGTCGAGGGCGACGGCGACGGCTTCTCCGTCACGGCTCGCGACGGGACTCGACGGCTCCGGGTCGTCGCCGAGGAGGCGACCGCGGGCCGCGCGCTCCCGGTCACGGAGGCCGGCGTTCCCGTCGGCACCTGCCCGGCGGACGGCGGGCCGCTCGTGCGCTCGCGCGGCGACGTGGTCTGTCTCGACTGCGAGGAGCGGTGGGGGCTCCCCGCGGGCGCGAGCGTCACCGACGGGGTCTGCGACGACTGCGGGCTCCCGAAGATCCGGGTCGAACGTGGCGAGCCGTTTCACCTCTGTCTCGATCCCTCGTGCGACCCGATGGAGGCGGCCGTCAGCGACCGGTTCGACCGCGTCTGGGACTGCCCGGACTGCGACGGCGAACTGACCGTCAACTCCGCGCCGGGCCGCGTCTACCTCGGCTGCGAGAGCTACCCGGACTGCGAGACGACGTTCTCGATCCCCTCTGGCGTCGTCGTCGACGAGTGCGACTGCGGGCTCCCCGTCTTCGAGACGGCGACCGGTCGCGACTGCCTCGACGGGCCCTGTGAGTACGCGGGGCACGCGGCGGGCGAGAAATAGCGAGACGGGCCGAAGCGACCCCGGCTACTCCGCGAGCTGCTCGCGGCCCGGCGCGATGAGCCGGTCGAGGTACTCGGAGAGCGCGCCCTTCGCGTCGGCGGGGTGGAGCTCGCCGGACTCCAGGTCGGCCTCCAGCGCGTCGTACGCGTCGTACGCCAAGTCGCCGCCGTACTCCTCCGGTCGCTCGACGCGGACCGTCTCGAACCGCGGGAACACGTGGTACTCGAACACCTGCAGGACGGGGTTCTCCCGCGACTCGCCGTCGTCGGTCGGCTCGGGGTCGGCGGTCGGCGGGCAGTACGCGTCGTTCACCTTCGACTCGATGTCCTCGCGGGAGTCCTCCATCGAGATGGTGACGCCCTCGCTGGAGGACATCTTCCCGCGGCCGGTGCCCAGGTCGGCGATGAGCGGCGTGTGGAGGCTCGTCGGCGGCTCGCGGTCGATGCTCGGGAGCACGTCGCGCGCGAGCATGTGGACCTTGCGCTGCTCCATCCCGCCGACCGCGAGGTCGACGCCGAGGTACGGGATGTCGAGCGCCTGCATCAGGGGGTACACCGCCTGCGACACCTTCACCGAGTCGCCGGAGGTGATCTCGGCCATCGCGCGCTCGGCCCGCGCGAGCGTCGTCTCCAGCTCCAGCGCGTGCAGGTCGAGCGTGTAGTCGTCGTCGAGCTGGAAGTCGGAGCCGAGCACGAACTGCGTGTTCGACTCGTCGAGCCCGTACGCGATGAACTGGTCGCGCATGCGCTCTGCGGTGTGGCGGATCTCCTCGAACGACCCCTTGTCGTTGAGGTAGGCGTGCACGTCCGCGAGCAGCACCGTCACCTCGAACCCGGCCTCCTGGAGGTCGATGAGCTTGTTCGCGGTGAGCATGTGCCCGATGTGGAGGACGCCCGAGGGCTCGTAGCCGACGTACGCCCGCTTCCCGTCGGGGTCGTCGGCCAGCGCCTCGATCTCCTCCTCGGTGACCACCTCGGCCGCGTTCCGGGTGATCCGCTCGTAGGCGTCCATACGAACGACTGTGCGGTTGTCGGACATATGACTTCTGGAAGCGCGCCGGCGCGTGACGGGCAAAATTCCCGCGGAACGGCCCTCTTGTCTTCGCCGGTGCTACTCCTCGGTCTCCGGCAGCGTCCGCCCCGCTCGGTGCTCCGAGATGATCCGGTCGAGGTGCTCCTGTTTCTCCGCCTTCCGCCGTCGCTCGGCCCGCCGCTCCCAGTCGTCGACCGTGGCCTCCAGCTTCGCCTCGTCAGCGACCGCGAGCTCGTCGACCTCGCGGACGGGCACCGCGTCGGCCGGGACGACCGGCACGCCGTGGTCGAAGAGGACCTGATCGGCGACGTCGGAGAGGTTCCCGTCGCGGATCACCGCTCGCGGGTCCGTCTCGGCCAGCCGCTCGGCGGTCCGGCGGCCCGCGCCGGAGGCGTCGCGGAGGTAGACGACGTCGCCGGCGACCAGCCCGTACGCCTCGTCGGCGGCCTCCAGCGCGTCGAGCGTGAACTGCTCGACCGCCTTCACGCTGACGAGCCCCCGGTCCGCGGCCACGTCGTCGAAGTTGGAGTGGTCGAGCCGCCACAGCTCCTTCAGCGTCTCCACTTTCCCCTCCAGCTCCTCGACGGCCTCGCGCGCCTCGTCGCGCTCGCGTTCCAACCGGTCCGTCTCGCGTTCGAGCCGGGAGACGGCGCGCCGGGAGCGCGCCTCGATCCGCTCCTCGCGTTTCGCCTCCTCCAGCTCCCCCTCCAGTTCAGCGATCCGCTCGTCGCGCTCGCTGAGGTCGTCCTCCAGCGACTCCGCGTGGGACTCCAGCCGGTCGACGCGTTCGCGGAGCCGCCGGATCGTCTCCTCTTCCTCGGTGCGCTCGGGCTCGGTGGGGTCCGACTCGTCCGCGTCGTCCCCGCCGTCTCCGCCGCTGCCCCCGTCGTCCTCGCTGAGGTCCGCGATGACCGACTCCACCGAGGCGCCGCCGGCGACGACGCCCGCGATCACCGCCTCGCGGTCGAGCCGCGGCGGGGTCTTCGCCGCGATCCGGTCGAACTGGTCCTCGTGGTCGTCGTAGGCGTACAGCGCGGCCGCCAGCGCGTCGCGCTCGTGGTCGTTGTCGTAGCCCGCCTCCCGGGTCCGGTGGAGCTTCTCGTCGACGGGGAGGTCCGTCGTCGGCCGCCACCCGGCGGCGTCGAACGAGCGCCGAAACTTCTCGACGGTCTCGGGCATCGGCTCCACGTCGGCGGCGACGATGATCGGGCGGCCCTGTTCGATGATCCACTCGGTCACCTCCGCGGTGTCGGCGGTCCGCGAGGAGTACAGCGCGTGGACGGTGCCGTCGAGCCCGACGACGGCCGCCGCGGTCGTCGTCCCCGGATCGATGCCGACGATCACCCGGTCGCGCCGCCGCACGAGCGGCTCGTACTCGATCCCGTCGCGGCGCTCGCGCTCGACCTCGACGCGCACGTCGCCGGCCCGCGAGTTCGACACGGGGATGTCCTCCGGGCGCGCCTCGACCGCGAACGTCGCGTTCGCGTAGCCGCCGTACTTCTCGGTCACGTCGCGCTCGAAGTCGAGGTTCGCCTCCTTCAGCTTCGACTGGACCTGTCGCGTCCGCTTCCGGACGTTGCCGTGGATCCGCCGGGTGTAGCGGTCCTGGCTCCAGCCGCCCTTCCCGGTCGATCGACCGCGGGACACCTTCACCCGCGTCTCGTCGGTGAACGCGGTCACCTCGTGGCCGACGTTGGCGGCGGCCAGCCGGGCCGACGCCTCCGCCTCCTTCATCGGCTTTTTCCCGTACGGGATCCCGTGGCGAGAGGCGACTCGCGAGAGCGGCTCCGGGCGCTCCGCGCCGGTCACCTGCACGAGCCTGGTGCCGTCGGGCAGCGACCGGAGGAAGCCCACCAGCTCGTTCTTGTTCGCCGCCAGCTCGTAGGCGTTGTCGGTGGCGACGTACAGCGGCTCGCGGTCGTCTATCAGCCGGCAGAGCTTCCGGAACGACACCACGTCGCGGGTCACCCGCGCCATCGGCCCGTCGGCGTCGGGCGCCTCCGGGTCGTCTTCGTCGACGGGGTCCAGGATGACGAGGGCGTAGGAGGGATCGTCGCCGCGGACGTCGCCGCTGTGTACGTCGACGCCGAACACCGGCCGGTCGCGGGCGCGGATGGTCCGGGTTGTCACGGGTTCACGTAGGCCGTTCGCGCGTATATACCCCACGCCGAGTGTGACGGTTTCGTCGTGGGATCCGGTTCAGTAGCTCCGTTGGGACCCGACTCTTCGAACGTGAGGTCGCTCGAAACGGAGGTCGATGCGGTATTTAAAAATCGACGAGCCGCAGCGAAGATAGCTTATAAAATCGGATGCGGTGGCGCGTGCCCGTGAGCGGCCGGCAGGCCGCGAACGGCACCGCGCGAGGGAGTCGGTGGTCCGGAGCGAAGCGAAGGACCACCGACGAGGCTGGGGAGGCGTGAGGTGCGGTTGCGGTGCGGTCGGGGTGGGACTCAAAGGGGCAGCCGTGAGGCGGGCGCAGGTGACGAAAGCACCGCAGGGAGCGAACGGAGTGAGCGACCGAGGAGCGCAGCGAGCGTGCGCCCGCCTCACGGCTGGGGCTTTGGAGGTGTTCACCACAAAGGAACCAGTCATGTAAATCCGAGCGACTGGGGCTTCGGAGGTCTTCTCCGCATCGCCGCCGTTCGCTTATAAATATCCGACTCAGTACAGGTCGTCGAGCTCCTCCTCGACGTGCCAGTGCTCGTCGGCCGGGAACTCGCCGCTCTCGACCGCCTCGCGGTACGCCGTGACCGCGTCGAGCATCTCGCCGCGCACGTCGCCGAACTGCCGGGAGAAGGGCGGCGACCAGTCGCCGAGCCCGACCGCGTCGTTGATCACGAGCACCTGCCCGTCGCAGTCGGGGCCCGCGCCGATCCCGATCGTCGGGACCTCGAGCGCCTCCGTGACGGCCCCCGCGAGGTTCGCGGGGACGTGTTCTAACACGAGCGCGAACGCGCCGGCCTCGGCGTGCGCGCCGGCGAGGTCGACGATCTCCTCGGCGGCGTCCTGATCGGTCCCCTGTCTGGCGTAGCCGCCGAGTCGGTTGACGTGCTGGGGGGTCAAGCCGAGGTGCGCCATCACCGGGATCCCGACTTCGGTCATGCGCCGCGTCATCTCGACGGTGTGTGGGCCGCTCTCGATCTTCACCGCGTCGGCGTCGGCCTCCTTCAGCAGCCGGCCGGCGTTACGCACGGACTCGGCCGGCTCGACGCCGAACGAGAGGAAGGGCATGTCGGCGACGACGAGGGCGTCCGCCGTCGCGCGGGCGACCGCCGCGGTCCGGCTCGCGATCTCGTCGAGCGTCACGGGGAGCGTGGAGTCGTAGCCGAGGACGGCGTTGCCCATGCTGTCGCCGACGAGGATGACGTCGACGCCGGCCTCGTCGACGACCGCGGCGGAAGGGGCGTCGTACGCGGTCAGCATCGTGATCGGCGCCTCGCGGTCCCGGAGTCCCCGCGTCGTGGTCATACCCGAACTCACCCGCGCGACCGGTTAAAATCGCCGGGATCCGGAAACCCGACGCGTCGGCGCCGCCCGTCTCTCCCGCGTCGCTCCCGCCCGGCGACCGCCACCGATTTGCCACTCGGCGCCCGAGGCGGAGGCGTGCAACCTGTCGAGCGGGCCGAGTTCGAGGGGGTCGACTACGGTTGGGTGATGCAGACGACGTTCGTGCTCACGATCGTCGTCGGCGCTCCGGTCGTCGCGGTCCTCTCCGCGTTCGTCACCCTCGAGTCGTGGGGGGCCCGCGCCGCCTTCGCGGTCCGCGTCGGCGCGCCGATCTGGTTCCTGACCGCCGTCGCCGTCGCGCTCTACGCGCGCCGCACCGACGCCGGCGACGGCGGCGTGACGAGAGACGACGCGGACGCCGAGAGTGAAGTGGGAAGCGCCGGCGACGGCGGGGTGGCGGGAGACGACGATGACGCCGAGGGTGGAGTGAGAATCGCCGAGGACGACGGTGACGCCGCCGAGGACGACGGTGACGCCGCCGAGGACGACGAACGCGATCGCGCGAGCGAGGGCGCCGGGAGCTAGATCAGGTCCGCCGCCCACGCGAACGCGACGCCGGCGCGCTCCGCCGCCTCCGCGTCGCGCGGCGAGTCGCCGACGAACAGCGCGTCCCCCGGCGCCGCGCCGAGGCGCTCGACCGCCGCGAGCAGCGACTCCGGCTCCGGTTTGTACGTCCCGACGGTGTCGCGGCCGACGATCGCGTCCGGATCGAGGGCGTCGCCGAGCCCGTGCGTGTCGACAGCGACCCGGCACGCCTCCTCGCAGTTGAGCGAGCAGACGCCGGCCGGCGGCGTGCTCGGCCGATCGCCCGCTCCCTCGACCAGTCGCTCGCCGAGCGGGAGCAGCGTCGAGTCGCGCGCGCCGGCCCGCTCGTGGAGCCCGATCGCCTCCTCTACCGGCTCCCGAATCCCGTACTCGTCCGACGCCTCCAGCAGGCCCCAGAGTTCCCTCGTCGGCGGCTTGACCGCGTGCTTGGAGTACACGTCGAGCACGGACGACGCCACCGTCCCCCAGTCGACCGCGAGCTCGACGAGCGTCCCGTCGAGGTCGTAGACGACGGCGTCGTATCCCGCGGGACCGGTCGGTCCGCCGTCGCCGGTCGCCGGCTCGTCACCCGTCATTTGCCCAACATCCCCCGCGCGATGATCGTCTTCTGGATCTCCGTGGTCCCCTCGTAGATCTCCGTGATCTTCGCGTCGCGGTAGAGCCGCTCCACGTCGAAGTCGGTCGTGTAGCCGTAGCCGCCGTGGATCTGGACCGCCTCGTTGGTCACCGACATCGCCGCTTCGCTGGCGCGGTACTTCGCCTTCGAGGCCGCGACGCGGTTGTCCTCGCCCGCCTCGGCCTGCCGGCACGCCTCGCGCACGAGCAGGCGGGCCGCGGAGACGTCCGTCGCCATCTCCGCGAGCTTATGCCGGATCGTCTGTATCTCGGCGATCGGCTCGCCGAACTGCTCGCGCTCGGCGGCGTACGACGTCGCCTCGTCGAGCGCGGCCTGCGCGACGCCGACCGCCTGCGCCGCGATCCCGATCCGGCCGCCGGTCAGGGTCCGGAACGCGGCCGAGAGCCCCTTCCCCTCCTCGGTGAGCCGGTTCTCCGCCGGGACCCGACAGCCGTCGAAGCTGATCCCGGTCGTGTCGGAGGCGCGGAGTCCGAGCTTCTCCTCTTTCCTCCCGACCTCGAACCCCTCCGCGTCGGCCGGGACGAGGAACTGAGTGATCGAGTCCGGCTCACCGGCGTCGGCCCTCGCGAAGACGATCGCCACGCCGCCCCGCTTCCCGTTCGTGATCCACTGCTTCTCGCCGTTCAGCACGTACTCGTCGGTCTCGGGGTCGTACTCGGCCGTCGTCGACATCTCCGCCGGGTTCGACCCCGCGTGCGGCTCGGAGAGACAGAACATCCCGACCGGTCGGCCCGCGGCCGCCATCTCCGGGAGCCAGCGCTCCCGCTGGGCCTCGCTCCCGAACTCGGCGATACAGGACGTGGCGAGGCAGTGGACGGACAGCGCGGTCGCGACCGCGAGGTGCCCGTACGCCAGCTCTTCGTTGACGACGGCGTACGTCGTCTCGTCGGCGTCGAAGCCGCCGTACGCCTCGGGGACGGTCAGGCCCGTCAGCCCGAGCTCGGCCAGCCCGTCCCAGGCGTCCTCCGGGAACGACTCGGCCTCGTCGGCCTCGCCGGCTCCGGGCCGGAGCTCCTCGACCGCGAACTCCCGGACGAGCTCCCGGATCGCCTCCTGTTCGTCGGTGAGCGACGAGCCGACGCGTGCGCCAGTCATGACACTCGGTTCGGTCTCACGCGGAAAAAAGGTGAGCGATCGGGGTGTGGGGTCCGACGCGGCCGCCCGCTCCCCCGAGGGCTCCTCCGCCTCCGCTACTCCCATAACGGGTACAGCTCGTCGCGAGGCGGCTCATCGATCCGATCGCCGTCGAGGAGGACGGCGCCGGCGTCGGAGGCGTCGGAAGCGTCGGAGGCGTCTACACCGCCCGCCCCGTCCGCCGCCCGCACCTCGCCGATCTCGCCGACGGCGATCCCGGCGGCCGCCAGCGCGTCGATCGCCTCGCCGACGCGTTCGGGCGGCACCGCCGCCAGCAGCGCGCCGGAGCCGAACGTCGCCAGCGGGTCGACGCCCACCGCCGCGCAGCAGGCCTCCGTTTCGGGTCGAACCGGGACCCGGTCGCGCTCGACCGCGAGGACCGTCTCGCTCGCGCTCGCGGTCTCGACGAGGGCGGTGAGCAGACCGCCCTCGGTCGGGTCGTGCATGGCGGTCGCGGCGTCGCGGACCGCGGCCGCGTCGGGGACGACGCTCACCTCGTCGAGGAACGCGGCGGCGGAATCGAGCGTCGCGGCCGACACGCCCGCCTCGGCGCACTCCTCGCGGAAGTCCGTCGCGAGGATCGCGGTCGCCTCGATCCCGGCGCCCTTCGTGAGGAGGAGCCGGTCGCCCGGCTCGGCCCCGCCGGTCGACACGAAGCGGTCCGTCGTTCCGAGCGCGGTCATCGAGCAGAGCGGGCGCTCCAGCGACGGCAGCACCTCCGTGTGGCCGCCGACGACCGCGACGCCGAGGTCGCGGGCGGTCGCGTCCACCTGCTCCGCGACCGTCCGGAGGCGCGCCGGGTCGTCGTCGGGCAGGAAGAGCGTGTGCGTGAGCCACCGCGGGTCCGCGCCGCTCGCGGCCACGTCGTTGCAGGCGACGTGGACCGCCAGTTCGCCCACGGCGTCGGCCGCCAGCGAGAGCGGGTCCGCGGCGACCACCAGCGTCGACTCCGCGCCGGTCAGGTCGATCGCGGCCGCGTCCTCGCCGTAGGCGGGTCCCGCCTCGATCGCGTCGTCGTCGGCCCCGGTCGCCGCGAGGACCGCCGCGAGCGCCTCGGGGCCGAGCTTGCCGGTCATCGGTCGCGCAGCCACGCGACGACGGCGTCGGCGTCGGCGTCGAGCCCGCCGCCCTGCGCGAACGTTGGGCCCCCGCCCCCGCCGCCGCCGAACTCGTCGGTGACCGCGTCCACGACCGCGCCGGCGTCG
>NZ_NHOY01000082.1 GCF_002252755.1 Halorubrum sp. Hd13
CCCCTCGACCCCGGTGCCCGTATTACACCCGTCCGACGCCGGCCTGACGACCGGCGCCGGCGGCGGGTCGGCGGTCGCCCCGCAGTCGTCGACGGCGACCGGTCCGTCCCCCTCGGCGGCCGCCTCGATCGCGTTGCAGACGGCGACGACGTGGGCGCCCCGCCGCCCGCCCGCCCGCGAGGGCGACCCCGCCTCGACCGTCGCGGCGAGGCGCTCGACGGCGTCGACGTACTCGTAGGGCTTCGCCGGAGACGTCGGCGGCGCGCTCACGTACTCCCGCCCGACGCGACCGAACCGGACGGCGTCGCGGTCGTCGTCCATCGCGCCGGTCCCCGTCAGGTACAGCGAGCCGTCGTCGCCGTGGAGCTCCAGCCCGTAGAACTCCCGGCTCCGGTGGGGGGCGTAGAAGCTGGCGGTCAGCCTGACGGTCGGCCCCGCCGCGAACGCCAGCGTCGCCTCGACGTGGCTCGGCGTCGAGGGCCGGCGCTCCTCGCGCTCGGGCCACACGTCGAGCGCGTCGGCGACGCGGACGCGCTCGACCGGGCCGAACCACGACACCAGCAGCGCGAGCGGGTACACGGCCCCGTCGTACAGCGGCCCGATATCGAGGAAGGAGCCGGGGCGGTCGTGCCAGTCGGTCACGCGGCCGACGTGGGCGTGAGCGTATCCGAGCCCCACCGGGCCGAGCCGGCCGTCGGCGAGGAGGCGCCCCGCGCGGCGCTGCGAGGGCGCTCGCGGCGTGCCGGGTGCACAGCCCAGCGCGAGGCCGCGGTCGCGGGCGAGCGCCACCAGCGCCCGCGCCTCGTCGGCGTCGAGCGCGAGCGGCTTCTGCGAGTAGACGTGGCGGTCGGCTTCGAGCGCGGTCCGGGTCACCGGCGCGTGGGCGGCGTGGCTCGTCAGGTTCACCACTACCGGCGCGTCGACCGCGGCGAGCGCCGCGTCCAGGTCGGTAAAGGACGGGCAGTCGTGGGCCGCGGCGAGGGCGGCGGCGCGATCCCCGTCGAGGTCGACGACGCCGGCGAGCGACAGCGGACTCCCCGACAGGCCGGCGGCGTACTCCGGCGCGATCGACCCGGCCCCGGCGAACAGACAGTTCACGGTCGTATCGAGGCGGGGAGACGTATATGCCTCCCGCCGGAGCGGTTTAGTCGCCGCGCGCTAACTCACGGTCGTGACGGAACCGGGAATGAGCCGCCTCGGGACCGCCTACCTGCGCGGGTTGCAGGCGGTCGGTCGGCGGCTCGACTACGGGACGAACGCCTTCGACCGCGAGTGGGACGTCCTCGTCGTCCTCGACGCCTGTCGGGCCGACCTGCTGCGTTCGGTCGCGGCCGACGTCGACTTCCTCGACCGCGTCGAGACGGTCCGGTCGGTCGGCAGCTCCTCCTCGGAGTGGTTGGAGAACACGTTCGTCGGTCGCCCCGAGACGGCCCGGACGGTCATGGCGACGGGAAACACGTGGACCGACCGCTACCTCGACGCCGACGCGTTCGCGGCGCTCGACGAGGTGTGGAAGTACGCGTGGGACGACGCCCTCGGCACCGTGCCGGCGCGGGCGGTCACCGAGCGGGCGGTCGCGCTCGCCCGGGAGCGCGACCCCGACCGACTCGTCGCCCACTACATGCAGCCGCACCACCCGTTCGTCCCGGACCCCCTCGACGGCGACGACGGGCTGGCCCGGACGGGGAGTCACAGCAACGAGGGGAACCCGTGGGTGTCGCTCCGGCGCGGCGAGGTCTCGGTCGAGCGCGTCTGGGCCGCGTACGAGGCCAACCTCCGCCACGTGCTCGGCGAGGTGGAGACGCTCGCCGACAACGTCGACGGCCGCGTCGCGGTCACGGCAGACCACGGCAACCTCTTCGGCGAGTGGGGGCTGTACGGCCACCCGATGAACACCCCCGTGCCCGCCCTCCTCGCCGTGCCGTGGGCCGAGACGACCGGCGTCGACCGCGGGACGCTCGACCCGGCGCTCGAACCGCCGGAGCCGCTGCCGGTGAGCCGCGTTCACGGGGAGAGCGACGAGCGAGAGCGGCTCGCGGCGCTCGGCTACCTGTGAGCGTCCGTCGGGCCGACGGCGGGGACGCGGCCGGCGGCAGTCCCGGTCGCCTCTCCCCCGCCCTCCGGATTTAGGTGCGTCGCGCCCGTGGATCGGTGTATGTACGCGACGACGGTGCTGACGGACTTCGTGGCCCAGCACTACCTCACGGTCCCCGACCCCGGACCCGAGGGCGTCCCGCACTCCCACCACTTCGAGGTGGAGCTGACGTTCCGCGGGCCGGAGCTGAACGAGTACGACTACCTCGTCGACATCGACGACGCCGACGCGGCGCTCGCCGACCTCGCCGACCGCTACCGCGACGAGCTGCTCAACGACCTCCCCGAGTTCGAGGGGCGCAATCCGAGCGTCGAGCGCTTTGCCCGGGTGATCTTCGAGCGCGTGACCGACGCGGTGACCGACGAGACCGTGACCGAGCTGTCCGTGACGGTCTGGGAGGACGACGCGGCCGCCGCGACGTACGACGCCCCGGTATGAGGGTCGGGCTCACGCTGTACGGGAGCCTCGACGAGCGGTCCGGAGGGTTCCGCTACGACCGGAAGCTGGTCGAGGGGCTCCGGGCCGCCGGCGACACCGTCGAGGTCGTCGAACTCCCGTGGCGAGCGTACCCGCGCGGGCTGCTCGACAACGCCAGCCCGTCCCTCCGCGACCGCCTCCGCGTCGACGTCGACGTGATGCTGCAAGACGAGCTCGCGCACCCCTCTCTGGTCCTCGCCAACCGCGGTCTGCCGTACCCGATCGTGAGCGTCGTCCACCACCTGCGGGCGAGCGAGCCGCGCCGCCTCTCGCCGCTGTACCGCGCCGTCGAGCGCCGGTATCTCGCGACCGTCGACGGCGTCGTCTGCAACAGCGGGGCGACCCGCGACGCGGTCGCCGCCCTCGGCGTCGACCCCGACGAGACCGTCGTCGCCCCGCCCGCGGGCGACCGGTTCGATCCCGCAATCGACGGCGACGCGGTCGCGGCACGCGCCGCGTCGCTCGGGGAAATCGGCGAGGAATCCGGAGCCGGCGACGGCGCGTCGGTCGCCGACCCCGCTCCCGCGCCCCTCCGAGTCGCGTTCGTCGGGAACGTCGAACCGCGGAAGGGGCTCGACACGCTCGTCGAGGGCGTGTCCCGCGCCGACGCCGCCGTCGACCTCACGGTCGTCGGCCGGCCGGTCGACGAGTCCCACGTCGCCGACGTCCGGCGATTGGTCGGCGAGCGCGGGCTCGGCGACCGCGTGCGCTTCGCCGGCCGGCTGTCGGACGACGCGCTGGCCGACGTCCTCCGCGAGAGCCACGTCCTCGCGGTCCCCTCCCGGTACGAGGGGTTCGGGATCGTCTACCTCGAGGGGATGAGCTTCGGTCTGCCGGCGATCGCCTCCCGGGCGGGCGGCGCGAACGAGACGGTCACCGACGGCGAGACGGGCGTCCTCGTCGACCCGGACGACCCCGCGGCCGTCGCCCGCGCGCTCGACGAGTTCGCGGCCGACCCCGATCGGACTGCCGAGATGGGCCGCGCCGCCAGGCGGCGGTACGAGCGTCACCCGGGCTGGACGGAGTCGACGGGTCGAGTCCGGCGACTCCTCGCCGACGTCGCCGACGCGGGCGACGGCGTCGACGCGATAGACACGGAGGTGGCGACGTGACGGGCGACCGCGACGTGACCGGAAGCGGCGACGAGTCCGCCGAGGCGACCGACGAAGAGGCCCCCGCCGCCGACGCTCTCGCCGACGACGCCATCGCCGACGACACCGACGCCTTCCGGCGCTACCTCCGCGCGAAGCGGACCGTCGACGACCGGGCGCTCGACCGCCGGCTCGTCGGGATCCTCCGCGAGCGGCTCGCCGACCGCGCCGCCGCGAGCGCCGGGCCGCTGCGCGTGCTGGAGGTCGGGGCCGGCATCGGGACGATGGTCGCCCGCCTGATCGATCTGGAGGTGCTCCCGCCGGGCGAGACGCGGTACGTCGCCGTCGACCGCGACGCGGAGACGCTCGCCGGCGTCGGTCCGTACCTCCGGGAGTGGGCGACGGACCGAGAGGGACCGGTCTCCGTCGAGACCGCCGACGGCGACGCGCTCGTCGTCGAGACCGACGCCCGTACGGTTCGGGTCGAGCCGGTCGCCGCCGACGCGGTCGCGTACGCCGGGGAACGCCCGGGCGAGTGGGACGCCCTGATCGGGATGGCGCTGCTCGACGTCCTCGACCTCGACGGGCTCGACGCCCTGCTCGACGCGCTCGGCCCCGGCGGGACCTACTACTTCCCGATCACCTTCGACGGCGGGACGCGCTTCCGCCCGGCGCACCCCGACGACCGGGCAATCGAGCGGCTGTACCACCGGCACATGGACGAGAAACCCGACGGAGACAGCCGCGCCGGCGGCGCCGCGCTCTCGCGCCTGCGCGAGGCGGACGGCTCGACGCTCCTCGCGGTCGCCGGCTCCGACTGGGTCGTGCGTCCCGCCGACGGCGAGACCGGCTATCCGGCCGACGAGGCGTTCTTCGTCCGGCACATCCTCGACACCGTCGAGCAGGCGGTCGGCGAGGTGATCGCCGTCGGGGGCGACGGATCGCTCTCGGCCGCCGACCTCGACGCGTGGCTCTCAGAGCGGCGGCGACGGGTCGACGCCGCCGAGCTCGTCTACCTCACCCACCAGCTCGACCTGCTCGGGCGGGTCGACGGCGACGCCTGACCGACAGAACGCTCGGGTCGCCGACCGCGTTCGACGGGGCGGTCAGGTCGCCGCCTCGATCGAGTCGAGCAGGCGGCACTTCCGGCAGACGTCGCGGCTCGTCTTCGAACCGCAGCGCTCGCACTCGCCGAGGTCGGGGGCGCCGTCGGCGGCGTCGCCGCCCTCGCGGTACGCCTCGGCGGCGAGCGCGGAGAGCTCCTCGTAGCCGGCCATGATCGAGTGGCGGGCGCCGGGGTGGTTCTCCTCTAACTCGTGGATCGTCGACCGGATCTCGCCGCGGTACGCCTCCGAGGAGTGGGGGCACTCGGCCATGTGCGTCGGGAGGTCGCGGACGTGACAGTAGAGCGCGATCTCCTTCTCGGGCACGTCGCGGAGCGGTTTGGCGCGCGGGACGAAGTCGTCGGTGCCCTCGCGCTCGTCGAAGGGGCCGAGCGAGGCGTCGAAGTGTTTCGCCACCTGTCGCACGTCGCCCTCGAGGAAGTTCATCATCGCCGTCTGCGCCTCGTCGTCGAGGTTGTGGCCGGTGAGCAGCTTGTCGGCGTCGAACTCGGCGGCGTACTTCTCGAGGAGGTCGCGGCGGAACACGCCGCAGTACGCGCAGGCGGCCATGTTCTCGGGGTCGTCCTCGACGACGTCGTCCATCCGGACGTCGAACTCCTCCTCGTAGGAGACGACTTCGTGCCGGAGCGAGAGCTCCTCGGCGAGCTCGACGCAGGCGTCGAGGCTCTCGTCGCGGTACCCCTCGATCCCCTCGTGGATCGTCAGCGCGAGCATCTCGACGCGGGGGTCCTTCCCGAACACGTCGTCCAGAATTCGCGTCAGCGCGACGCTGTCTTTCCCGCCGGAGAGGCCGATCACCCAGCGGTCGGGGTCGTCCGGCGTCGCCTCCGGATCGAGGAGGGAGTCCTCCCGGACCCGGCGTTTCACGCGCTTCTCGACCGACCGGCGGAGGTGTTCGCCGCAGAGGTGCGCCCCGGAGTAGGCGGCGTGGTGGACGGCGTCGGCCCCGCACTTGTCGCACTCCATCGGTGTCGGGTTACCGACGCGCGCGGATACCCGTTTCGGGCCGCCTACGTGAGAGCGGGAGCGAGATCGGACGGAAGTGAGACCGACGGAAGCGCTTCCGAAGCCCCGATCGATCGTTTATAAGTAGTTGATGACGGATCGACGGCGAACGCCTCCGAAGCCCCAGTCGCGACGGCTCGCGCGGCTTGCTGCGTTCCTCGCTCGGTCGCTGGTGCTCTCTCGCTGCGGTACTTGCTTCGCCGTGCTTCGCCCTCGCGGCTGCCCCTTCGAGTCCCGCCCCGCACCACGACCGCACCTCACGCCTCCCCAGCCTCGTCGGTCGCCCTCCGCGTCGCTCCGGGCGACCGACTCCAGCGAGAATCGAAGATTCTCTGGCAGCCGGCGCGGAGCGCCGGCGACCTCGCGCAGGCTGCTCGCGCCCGGTAGGCGCTCGCAGGTGCGCGCCACCGCAGTCATTTACATAAGCGTCAGATATCGACATCGACAACCCCGGGCGCGTTGTCGCCGGTTCCGACACGGGTTTGTCGCCGGCGCGGCGCCTCCGAGACGTGACCGACTCGCCGACCGGCGTCGACCGCGACCCCGATCCCCGTCCCCTCCGCGAGGACCCGCCGGCGGAAAGTCTCCGGACCCGGCTGTGGCGCCACGGCTTCAACCTCCTGCCGGCCTACCGCGGGACCGGCGCCCGCGTCGACCGCATCGGCGCGGACTGGCGCTACGTGCGGATCCGCGTCCCGTTCAACTGGCGGACCCGCAACGCGGTCGGGACCATCTTCGGCGGGAGCCTCTACGGCGCGATCGACCCGGTGTACATGACGATGCTCCGGCGGCTCCTCGGCGACGGCTTCACCGTCTGGGACAAGTCGGCCGCGCTCGAGTTCCTCGAGCCGGGCCGCGACACGCTGTACGCCGAGTTCGAACTGCCCGTCGCCGAGACCGACGCGATCCGCGACGCGCTCGGTCCCGGCGAGTCGACCGACCGCGACTACCTCGTCTCGCTCGTCGACGAGGCGGGGACCGTCCACGCCGCCTGCGAGAAGACGCTGTACGTCCGGCGGGACGCCTGAGTCACGCCCGTCAGTCGATCGCGGCCGTCCCGCCGGCGACCTCGTCGAACGGCGACACCGAGATGACGAGCCGGTCGTCGCTCGCCGTGCTCACCAGCTTCGACTCCGCGAACGTGGTCCCGTCGGCGCGGAGCCCCTCGCTCGTCCCGGTCCACCGCTCGCCCTCCATCACCGCCGGGATGACGTGGGTCCGGATGTGTTCGACCTCCTCGTCCGGGTGGAGGCGCTGCCAGGGCTCGCCGACCAGCTCGTCCGGCTCGTAGCCGTACAGCCGCCCGTACTCCTCGCCGACGAACTCGAAGGTGCCGTCGGGCGCGACCGTGCAGACCCCGTCGAGCGCGACCTCGGTCGCGGGACCGACGCCCTCGGCGTCGCCGTCCCCGACGCTCTCGGCGCCCGCCTCGAAGCTCCCGCCCTCGCCGTCGACCGCGTGGCCGACTCGGCGTAAGAGCGCGGTGTACCCGTCGACGCCGCCGCGCTTGTGGACGTAATCGCTGACGCCCGCGCGGACCATCTCGGCCGCGATGGCGTCCGGCTCGGTCGCCGAAAAGAGGAGGAACGGGAGGTCCGGCTCGGTCTCCCGCGCCGCCGAGAGCAGCTCGACGCCGGTCCGACCGGGCATGTCGTAGTCGCTCACGACGCAGTCGAACGCCTCGCGCTCGATGCGCGCCAACGCCGCGTCCGGGTCCGTCTCGGCGACGGCCTCGCAGTCGATCCCGTCGTCGCGTTCGAGGTACGCGGCGACGAGCGCGGCGAGCCCCGGCTCGTCGTCGACGCAGAGCACTCGAAGGGATGAGTCGGTCATACTCCCGCGTCGGCGATCATCGCCTAAACCGCTTGCTTCCCGATGCTCAGGTCTGATACTGGGATTCCGACCGGCCCGACGCGGGGGCGGTCCCCGGCCTCCGGTGCGGCTCCCGTCTCAGGCGGTCGCGCCGGCGACGAGGCTCTCTCGCACCGTTTCGACGAACCGCTCCGGGTGCTCGACGTGCGGGAGCAGCCGCGCGCGGTCGAAGACGACGAGGCGCGCGTCGGCCTCGTCGGCCAGGTCGCGGCCGTCCGAGAGGGGGCTCACCTCGGCCTCACGCCCCCAGACGATCGTCGGGGGCACGTCGAGGTCGGCGAGCGCGGCCGCCAGGTCGAGGTCGCTGTTGAGGTAGCCGGATATGAAGGAGGCCGGCGCGAACCGAGCGTTCTCGACGTGGGTCGTCCGCCACTCGTAGTCGGTCCACTCCTCGCTCGGGTTCGTCGGGTCGTCGTAGCCGTGGTCGGCGTTGAAGTAGCGGATCGACGGCTTCGACGCGATCACGTTGAACAGCGCGTCCCCGATCAGCGGCGACCGGATCAGTTCGCGGAGCCACGACTTCGGGGGGCTCGGGCCGGCGGTGCTCGTCGGACAGACGCCGACGAAGCCGCTCACGTCGACCGCGTCGCTCCCCGACCCGTCCCCGGTCGCCGCCCCGGCGGCGTACGCGGCCGACAGCGACGAGGCGACGACGGCCGGCTCGTCGAGGTCCGCGAGGAAGTCGCGGACGAAGTCCTCGTACAGCGCCGCGGAGTACCGTAGCGGCGGCCGATCGGAGCGACCGTACCCGGGGAAGTCCGGCGCGATCACGTGGTAGTCGACGGCCAGGTCGTCGAACACCGCGCGCCACTCCCCCGAGGAGCCGGCGGCGTTGATCCCGTGGAGCAGCGCGAGGTCCGGGTCGTCGGGGTCGCCCGCCTCCGTGAACGCGACGTCCATCCCGCGCCAGCGGAAGACGCCGTCGTCGCCGTCGAGCGGGGCCTCCAGCTCGCCCTCGTACCGGAGTCCGGTGTTGGCCGCGGCGAGCGCGCCGACGCCGAGGAGGGCGGTCCCGGCGAGGTTCCTGAGCTTCATGGAAACCTGTTGGTCCGCTGGCGACTTATACCTCGTGGCCCGCCCGGGCGGTCACGCCTCGCTCCCGACCGCCGCCCCTCGGTCGGTCACTCCCGGTCCGTCTCCACGCAGTCGACGATGGGGGCGACGACCTCGGCGGCGACGCTGTACGGGTCGGTCTCGCGCCGGCGGACCGCCTCGGCGAGCCGGTCGATCCCGCCGCGGCGCTCGATCTCCTCGGCGGCGAGGGCCCCGACGTCGGACCGCACGAGCGTCCGGATCTCCTCGGCGTAGCGCCGGCGCTTCGTCGCCTCGATCTCGCCCGACTCCCGGAGGTGCGCGGCGTGGGCGTCGAACGCCGCGATCAGCTCGTCGACGCCCTCGCCCGTGTTCGCGACCGTCCGGAGCACCTCGGGGGTCCACCCCGGGGCGTCGTCGCCGCTCGCGTCGGCCGCGTCGCCGGAGGCCGCCTCGCCGTCCGAGGGGGTCGGGTCGTCCGGGTGCTCCGGCGCGTCGAACCCGTGATGGCCCGTGTCGAGCCCCGTCGTCGGGCCCTCCCGCCGGTGGACCATCTCCTCCAACTCGGCGAGGGTGCGCTCCGCGCCGTCCATGTCGGCCTTGTTGACGACGAACACGTCGCCGATCTCCAGGATGCCGGCCTTCAGCGTCTGCACGTCGTCGCCGGAGCCGGGCTGGACGAGCACCGCGACCGTGTCGGCGGTCCGCACCACGTCGACCTCGTTCTGCCCGGCGCCGACCGTCTCGATGACCACGACGTCCTTCCCGAAGGCGTCGAGCGCCTTCACCGCGTCCGCGGTCGCCATCGAGAGCCCGCCGAGCTGGCCGCGCGCGCTCATCGACCGGAAGAACACGTCCATGTCGCCGACGTTCGACCCCATCCGGATCCGGTCGCCGAGGACCGCGCCGCCCGTGTACGGCGAGGAGGGGTCGACGCCGACGACGCCGACGGTGTCCCCGCGCTCGCGGTAGGCCGCCGCGAGCTTGTCGACGAGCGTCGACTTCCCGGCGCCGGGCGAGCCCGTGATCCCGATCACGTCCGCGCCGCCGGTGTGCCCGTGGAGCGCGGAGACGATCGCCCGGTGGCCCGCGGCGCGGTCCTCGATCCGGGTGATGACGCGGGCGAGCGCCCGGTGGCTCCCGGCGAGCAGCTCCTCGACGAGCTCGGCGTCGCGGTCGCTCAGCTCCGGGGTCCGCTCCGCCGCCGACCCGTCACGTTGCGGCCCGTCCATCTACGCCCGCTCCGGCACGTTGTTCCGGATGAACTCGATCGTCTCCTCCATCGGCGTCCCGGGGCCGAACACCTCGGCGACGCCGAGCTCCTTGAGCTCCGTCTCGTCGTCGTCAGGGATGATCCCGCCCACGAGGATCAGGGTGTCCTCGAACGCGTCGTACTCCTTGAGCCCCTCGATGACCTTCGGGACGAGGGTGTTGTGGGCGCCCGAGAGGATCGAGATGCCGAGCACGTCGACGTCCTCCTGGACCGCCGCCTGTACGATGTCCTCCGGCGCGCGATGGAGCCCGGAGTAGACGACTTCGAAGCCGGCGTCGCGGAACGCCCGCGCGATCACGTGTGCACCCCGATCGTGGCCGTCGAGTCCGACCTTCGCGACCAGACACCGAATGGCCCGCTCCTCCTGTTCGACGCTCATATCGGGTACTGCGTCGCGTGCCCGTTTGATTCTAACGGACGATCGGGAGAGTCCGGGTCGTTGGGGCGGTCGCGGTCGGTCGCCCAGTTCGCTCACGGCTCCCGCGACCGGCGGGTCCCGCCGCTGCTCCCGTGACCGACGCGTTAAACGCGCGGGCGTCCCTGAGAGGCGACATGACCGACGCTTCCCCCGAGGACCGCCTCCCGCCCGGCGCGCGGATCGGCCGCGCCGCGCTCCGCGTCGCCGACCTCGACGAGACGACCGCCTTCTACCGCGACGTCGTCGGCCTCGCCGTCATCGACTGCGACGGCGACAGGGCCGTCCTCGGCGCCGACGGCGACCCCCTGCTCGTCCTGCGACGCGACCCGGACCGCCCCGAGCGCGGGCGCACCGAGGCCGGCCTCTTTCACGCCGCGTTCCGGGTCCCCTCCCGGGCCGCGCTCGGCGAGGCGCTGGGTCGGGTGCGGGAGCGCTGGCGCCTTGACGGCGCCTCCGACCACCTCGTCAGCGAGGCGCTGTACCTCGACGACCCCGAGGGAAACGGGGTGGAGATCTACCGCGATCGCCCCCGCGAGGAGTGGCCCACCGACGACGACGGGACGGTGCGCATGGCGACCGACCCGCTCGACTTGGAGGGGGTCGCCGCGGCCGCGGAGGCGGTCGAGGGGAACGCTTCCGCGGGATCGTCGCCCGTCGACCGCGCCCCGCCCGGCACCGACCTCGGCCACGTCCACCTCGAAACCGCGTCGCTGTCGGCGTTCGAGGCGGTGTACGTCGACGGGCTCGGCTTCGAGGTCGGCATGACCGGCCCCGACGTCCGGTTCGTCGCCGCCGGCGGCTACCACCACCACCTCGCCGCGAACACGTGGCGCGGGCGGACGACGCCCGCGACGGGGCTCGGGCTCGCGTGGTTCGAGGTGGTCGTCCCCGACGCCGACGCGCTGGACGCGGTGCGGGAGCGGCTGGAGGCGGTCGCGGCCGACGGCGATGTCGATGTCGCCGTCGACGAGCGCGGTGGAGGGGTCACCGTCACCGATGCCGACGGTATCGAGGTTCGCGTTCGGACGGAGTAGAGAGGAGCGGCGGTCAGGCTCCCGCAACGGAGGGGATCAGCTCGCCGAGAAGAGCGTTAGCACGCGAGGGCCGGCTCGGCGTCACCCTCGACCAGCACGTCGGTCAGCGTCTCGAGATCGGCTCGCAACGTCGCCTCGTCGTCGTCGAATCCGTACCGCTCGAGGGCCGCGGAGCCGTCGATCCGCAGCGTCTCGCTGCTCGGCGGGAGCGCGGCTCGGACCCCACCGGCCGCGCGCTCGTTGATAACGGTCGGTCGGTCTCTGTCGGAGTCGATCCCGATGCGGAGCTCGGCGAGCGGTTCCAGGTCGTCGTTCCGTTCCGCGGCGTCCACGACGCCGTGGAACCAGCGGGCGGCGAGGCGTTCACTCGGTAGAATGATATGTCCGGTGTCGCGATCGAAGCTCGTGTTATGGCGTCGAATGCGACGCCCTAAGGTCTCGTTCATCTGCGGATAATTAGGGCCTCTGTTCCGTTAAATGTTGGCTTTCAGGGCCTCTATCCGCCGATATTGATAATGTACGTTCGGTACGGTTCGGACCCGCCGGCCGTCGGCTCACGGGCCGGCCGGCTCACGGGGCGGTCACGTGACGATCGATCGGAGCGTCTCCTCGGTCAGCAGCGCGGTAATCCCGAGCGCCTCGGTCGTCATCCAGCCGAGGAAGGCGACGTACATCGCGAGGAAGACGTACCCCTCCTCGGTAGTGATCTCGAACTCCGTCGCGGACATCACCACGACGACGAGGGTGGTATAAAACAGAAATAACAGTAGCGGCACGGATGTGAGGAAGCCGATCGAGACGCCGCCGGCGAGGATGACGCCGATCGGCAGCGCCGCGACGAGATTGAACGTGTTGGTCCCGAAGACGTTCGCGATCGCCGCCCGCTTGTCGCCGGCCTCGCCCATCTTCACGCCGACGAGCAGGTCGGGGAACGAGCTCAGCACCGACAGCACCGTCACGGAGATGAGGAACGACGGCGCGTCGAGCGCGTCCGAGATCTGTACCGTCATGGTGACCATCGACTCGACGCCGACCAGCACGATGACCAGCCCGGCCGCGAACAGCCCGGCCTGTTTGGGGACGTTCGTTGACTCGGCCCGCTTCATGTCCGACGCCCCGCTCTTGCCCCCCGCGAGTAAGATGACGTACACGCCGTACAACACTAGCAGGCCGACGCCCATCTGCGGCGTGATCCGCGCGAGCTCGCGCCCGTCGGTCCCGAGCACGCCGAGCGCGATCACGCCGAAGAGGGCGAGCACGGCGACCATATAAAAAATGGCGTCGCGGTAGACGATCCCCTGCGTCGTCGTCGTGTCGCCGCTCGTGATCGCGACAGCGGCCGGGATGACCAAGATATTGAACACCGCCGTCCCGATGAGCGCCCCGGCGCCGACGCCGAAGTCGCCGAGCACGAGCACCGAGATGACGATGATCGCGAGCTCGGGGAACGACGTCGCGGCGGCGACGATGAGCCCGCCCTGGATCGCCTGCGAGACGCCGAAGTGGTCGCTGATCTTCGAGGTCGTCGACTCGATGACGTTCGCCCCCTTCCAGGTCAGCAGGAACCCGATCGCGCCCAACACGAGCCAGACGGCGAGCGACTGGTCTCCGATGAGCTCCTGCAGTACAGTCACGTCTCGTCAGTGCGTCCGAAGTCGATTAGAGCTTCCGGAGTCGATAATGGCCGCCTCGACGCGGAGCCCCTACTCACCGTCGCACTCGCCGAACCGCTCGTCGAAGAGGACGACCACGCGGCGCTCGATATCGTCGCGGATCTCGCGGACCTCCTCGATCGGGCGCTCGCCCGGGTCGTCGAGGTCCCAGTCGTCGGTGTCGACGCCGTCGAGCTCCAGTGTCGAACAGCCCATCGTGGCGACGAAGTCCGACGCGGCGAGCGTCTCGTCGGACACGTGTCGCGGCGTCCGACCGTTCACGTCGAGGCCGACCTCGGCGAGCGCCTCGACGACCACGTCGTGGACGCTGTCGGCGGGGGCGGTGCCGCCCGTGACGACCTCGACGCGGTCGCCGAGGCCGCGCCGGTCGCGCTCGCGCTCCGCGAAGGCGGTCGCCATCTGGCTCCGGCCGGCGTTGCGAACGCACATGAACGTGAGGGTGGTCGTCGCGTCGGTGACGTCGTCGTCCGCGGTCTCTGAGGGTGTCATGGTCTCTTGTGGATTGTGTCTCGGCCGTCCGTTCCGTCTCCGTGCCGACCGCCGGTCAGTAGATCAGTTCGTCGTCGCTCTCGATCATGTACAGCGTCCGGGCGGCGATGTTGACCCCGTGGTCCCCGACCCGTTCGAGGTCGCGGATCGCCAGCAGGGCGCGCGAGATCTCGTCGAGGGTGTCCGCGAGCCGGTCCGGGTCCGGGTCGCCGTCCCCGTTCGCGGCGGCGCGGGCGCGGTCGGCTTCGAGGAGGCTCCGCACGACCGCTTCGCTCGCTCGGCGACAGCGCTCGTCGAGGTCGTCGTCGCGAACGTCGATCTCACGGCACGCGTCGGGGTCGGTCGCCTCGTAGGCCGCGACCGCGTCGGCGACCATGTCGCCGGCCGCGTCGCCGAGCCCGCGGAAGTCGACGGCCGGGTGGATCCCGCCGTCGTCGCCGCCATACGCGGCGATGTTGGTCGCCAGGTCGCCGACCCGTTCGAGGTCGGTGATGATCTTGAACGAGGCCGTCACCAGCCGGAGGTCCCCGGCCACGGGCTGCTGGAGCGCGAGCAGCTCCGTGCACTCCTCCTCCAGTTCGAGGTACCGCTCGTTGACGACGTGATCCCCGCCGATCACCTCGTCGGCGAGGTCGTCGTCGCCCGTCTCGGCCGCGCGGAGGGCGGTCTCGTACCGGTCGAGGACCAGGTCGCCCATCGCGACCACGTCGCCCCGGAGCTGCTCCAACCGCTCCTGGTAGTTCTCGCGAGGCATCTACCCGAACTTCCCCGTGATGTAGTCCTCGACGCGCTGCTCCTCGGGGTCCTCGAAGATCTTGGTGGTGTCGTCGTACTCGACCAGCCGCCCGCCGGTGAGGAACACCGCGGTCCGGTCGGAGATGCGCGCCGCCTGCTGCATGTTGTGCGTGACGATGATGACGGTGTACTCCTCCGCGAGGTCGTCGATGAGGTCCTCGATCTTCGAGGCCGCGACGGGGTCGAGCGCCGACGTCGGCTCGTCCATCAGGATGACTTCCGGGTCGGGCGCGATGGCGCGAGCGATACAGAGCCGCTGCTGTTGCCCGCCGGAGAGGTCGAGCCCCGAGGAGCCGAGCTGGTCTTTCACCTCGTCCCACAGCGCCGCGCCCTTCAGCGACTCCTCGACGCGCTCGTCGACGTCGCCGTCGAACCCCTGGATCTTCAGCCCGTACGCGACGTTGTCGCGGATGGACTTCGGGAACGGGTTGGGCTTCTGAAACACCATCCCGATCTTCCGCCGGAGCGCGACTGGGTCGACGTCGTCGTCGTACACGTTCTTCCCGCCGAACTCGATGTCGCCCTCGACCCGACAGACCTCGATCATGTCGTTCATCCGGTTGATACACCGGAGGAACGTCGACTTGCCGCAGCCCGAGGGGCCGATCAGCGCGGTCACGCGCTTCTCGGGGATCTCCATCGACACGTCGTCGATCGCCTGCTCGTCCCCGTAGAAGACGTTCAGGTCGCGCGCGGCCACCGCGGTCCGGTCCGAGGGCGCCGTTCGATCGTTCGATCCGGTCTCTACGTCCGTCGTGATGAGCGAGTCGCTCGGTTTCGTTTCGGTGTTACTCATGTTAGTTTCCCCGCTCCGCGCGGTTTCGCAGCAGTATCGCCGTCCCGTTCATGCCGATGAGGATGATCAGCAGCGTGATCACGCCGGCCGCGACGACCCCGTACCGGAACTCCGCCTGGGGGAAGTTCGCCCACGCGTAGATCTGCATCGGCATCGCGCTGAACTTGCTGAACAGGCTGCTCGGCGGGCTAAACACCGTCGTCGCTGCGCCAACCATGATGAGCGGTGCGGTCTCGCCGATCGCCCGACCGAGCGCGAGGATCGTCCCGGTGAGGATCCCGGGGAACGCCTCGGGGAGGACGACGTTCTTCGTCGTCTGCCAGCGGGTCGCCCCCATCGCGTCCGATCCCCGGCGCAGGTCGTCCGGCACCGACCGGATCGCCTCCTGCGCGGAGATGATCGTGATCGGGAGAATGAGCAGTGACAGCGTCAGCGACACGGTTACCGCGGTCCCGAACCCAAATCCGAGGAGGTTCGCGAACAGCCCCAGTCCGAGCAGCCCGTACACGACGGACGGGACCGCCGCCAGATTCGCGATGTTGATCTGAAGCAGCCGCGTCAGCGCGCCGACGACCCCGGTGTCCGCGGTGTATTCCTCTAGGAACACCGACGTCGCGACCCCGAGGGCGAACGAGAGCACCGCGACCATCGCGATGATGATCACCGAGCCGACGATCGCCGGGTACAGCCCCGCCTCGGTGGCGGTTCGCGACGGCGCCTCCGTGAGGAACGTCTCGCTGACCCACGGGCTCGGCGTCGGGATCCCGAACAGTTCGACGAGGAACGCTCCGGCAAGCGCGCCGGCGACGAGCAGGACTGGAAGCCCCAGTCCCGACACCCCCTCGCCGACGTCGAACACGCGATGGAGGTACGCGGCGACCGGCACGCCCGTCACGGCGATGACCAACAGCGCGTTCGGCCCGCCGACGCCGAGTCCCGCGGCCCGTCCGAACAGTCCGACCGCGGTCGCGAGCGCGAGCGGAACGCCTCCCGCGGTCAGCGCCGCCGTCCGGCTTCCACGGCCGTTCACCACGACGGCGCCGGCCGCCGCGATCGGGATCGCCAGCGTCCAGAGGTATATGAACGCCGTCGTCGGGTACGTCCGGAGCACTTCTCGGACGAACACGGCGAGCACCATCCCGAGGATACTTATCGGAAGGGCGGCCGTCACGGCGGCCGGCGTGTCTCGGAGGCGACCGTACGCGTACGCGAGCAGCGCCGGAACGATCCCGAGCGTGTACGCGAGGAACCACAGCCGCTCGTCGAACACCAGAAAGAGGACGCTGAACGCCAGCCCGATCGCGGTGCCGCCGATCAGCCGTCCGACCATCCCGAAGCCGACCGATCCGGGTCGGCCGCGGGCTCCCATGTAGACGAGGTATCCGGTGAGCGGGATGATAACGACGAAGAGGTACGTGAGCTGCCAATTGAGCCGCGGAACCTGGCCGACGAACGTCTCGACGAGCGTGAAGGCCACGGCGACGGCGACGAGGCCGCCGCCGGCCACGGTGACGGCCCGACGAGTCAGCGTCCGGTCACGCGCGCTGTACAGGCAGAATCCGAGGAACGGCACGACGAGCGTGAGGAAGTACGTCAACAGCCACAGCGGGTTCGCGTTCGCTAGATCAAAGGCGTCGATCGTGACGTAGATGAGCAGCACCGCGAGCGCGAAGATCCCGAGCACGCTCGCCCCGAGCGAGAGGTACTCGAAGGCGATCCCCCGGACGCGGCTCACCTCGCCGAACTCCTCGACACGACCGGTGTCGGTGTCGGTCGCCATCAGTACTCCTCCCGGTACCGTTCCGCGATAAGATCACTCAGTACGTTCATCACGAGGGTCACCACGAACAGCGTGAGTCCGAGCGCGAACATCGCGTCGTACGGGATCGTCCCGCCCGTCAGGTCGCCGCCGGCGATCTGCACCATCGCGACGGTGATTGTCATCCCGGAATCCAAGAGGACGTCGGTGGGATTGATGTACGGAATCCCGAGAAGCGTTTCCCTGACGGCCGGCATCCGCGCCTGCGCGCCCATCGCGACGACGACGATCATCGTCTCGCCGATGGCGCGGGACACCGCGAGGATGTACGAGGAGGCGATCCCCGAGATGGAGGCCGGGACCACGATCCCGGTCGACACCTCGAACTTCGTCGCCCCGAGACCGTAGCCGGCCTGCCGCAAGTCGTCCGGTACGGCGCTCATCGCGTCCTCCGAGATCGATGACACCATCGGGATCGTCATGATCCCGACCATCAGTGACGCCGACAACGCGTTGAAGGTGCTCATCTCCGGGAACAGCGTCGCTTTCAGTGCCGGGGTGATGTACACCAGCGCGAAGTAGCCGTACACGACCGTCGGAATACCGGCGAGGATCTCCAACAGCGGTTTCAGTATTGAGCGCGCGCTCGACGTCGCGTACTCGCTGAGATATATCGCGGTCAGCGTTCCGACCGGAAGCGCGACGAACGCGGCCGTGATCGTCACGGTGAGCGTCCCGATCACCAACGCGACGATACCGAACGATTGCCCGCCCCCGCGCGGGTTCGGGCTCCAGCTGGTGCTGAAGAGAAACTCGCGGATCGGTACCTCGGCGAAAAACATCAACGCGTCCGACAGCAGGGTCGCGATGATGGCGACCGTCGTGAGCAATGTGATCACCGCGCACGCGGCGAAGAACCCGCCGTAGGTTCCCTCCTTCAGTCGTGTGAGCCCGCTCCGTCGCTGTAGATCCGGACTCTCGGTGCTATCTGTCACGGACGGTCGGAGTTCGAACGCTGTCGTAAATCAATACACCGGTTCATGACGCGGGTTTCAGCCCTGCGCCTGCTCGATCGCGTCTTCGAGTTTCTGCATCTGTTCTTCCTGCGTCTCCTCGGTCGCGGGGACGTACCCGACGTCGCCGGCGACGAGCTCTTCGTTGGTCGTCTGGCTAACGAAGTAGCGGGCGAACTCCGCGACGTGCTCCTTGCCGAGCGCCTCCATCGACGGGTACGTGAACAGCGGCCGCGAGAGCGGCTGGTACTCGCCGGAGGACGCGGTCTCGAGGCTCGGCTTGACCGGACCGTCGCCGTTGTCGATGGCGACCGGCGTGATCTGGTCCTGGTTCTGGAACCAGTACGCGAAGCCGAAGTAGCCGATCCCGTACCGGGTGCCCTCGACCCCCGCTGCGATCGTGTTGTCCTGCTCGGTCGCCTGGTAGTCATCGGTGTGGCCGTCCTCGCCCATGACGTTCTCGATGAAGTAATCGTACGTCCCCGAGGTGTCGGCGGCGCCGAACCGCTCGATCTCCTCGTCGGGCCACTCGTCGCGCACGTCGCTCCACATCTCGGCGGCGTCGGACTGCCAGATCTGCGAAAGCTCGTCGACGGTCATCTCCGTCGCCCAGTCGTTCTCGTTGTTGATCACGACGGTGAGCGCGTCGGTCGCGGCGATCAGCTCGACCCACTCGACGCCGTTCTCCTCGCACAGCTCCTGTTCTTCCTCTTTGATCGGCCGGCTCGCGTTGTTGAAATCGGTCTCGCCGACGCAGAAGAAGTTCGCGAATCCGCCGCCCGAGCCCGTCGAGCTGATGTCGATCGAAACCTCCGGGTTGTCCTCGGCGAAGTCCTCGGCGACTGCGCTCATCAGCGGGAAGACGGTCGAGGAACCGGCGATGTTGATCGAGCCCGACAGGGTGTCCGAGCCGTCCGAACCGTCGGAGCCGTCCGAACCGTCGGAGCCGTCCGAACCGTCGGAGCCGTCCGAACCGTCGGAGCCGTCCGAACCGTCTCCGGAGCCTCCGTCGCCCCCTTCGGTTTCGGTACATCCCGCGAGCGCCAGCGCTCCCGCCCCGGCGAGCGCCGCAAGCGATTTCCGCCGCGTGATGCCGTTTGCGTCCGCATCGTGCCTTGATGCCATCATCTGATCGAGAACGTCGTCGACATAAATAGTATGCTATGAGGAGTACTGTCCGGAGGGTACTGGTAGGGTGAACTATATACGCTATATAGATCGAAATCGATCCGCTCTCGCGGCGGTCGGAGCTCCACTGCCCATCAGGGCGTATTTTTATGCCCCTCCGTGCGAAGACCGGGACGATGACCCCTCCGACGAACGGGGACCGGATCCGACTTTCGCTCTCCCGCGAGGAGGCGTGGGTCGCGCACGCCGCCCTGCTCGACGCGGGCGCGGCCGCGGTCGACGCCGGCGACGACGCCCCCGCGCAGTGCCGCCCGATCCGGCGCATCGAACGGGACCGCGCGCTCGCCTCCGAGGGCGCCGAGCTCCTCCGCGACGCGCTGATCGACTACCTCGGCGACGCGCCCGTGCGCGACCGCGCCCCGGGGCGGGCGGTGTTGCGGCGGGTCGACGACGCGGTCGAGTCCCGGCCGCGATCGAGCCCGCGGGACGGCGGCCGCGGCGCCTGACGGGTTTCGCTTTTCACTTCGGCCCGGACTCCACCGCCTCGATCAGCAGCTCCGCGACGTCGACGATCTCCACGTCGTCCTCGAAGTCGCCCGTCTTCCTGCCGTCCTCGAACATCGTCGTGCACATCGGACAGGCGACGACGAACTTCTCGATCGCGCCGCCCGCGTCGGTGTCTTCGACCGCCTCGCGGAGCCGCTCCTCGCTCGGCTTCACATCCTCGTCGTGTTCGGTCCAGAGCCCGCCCCCGCCGCCGCCGCAGCAGAACGAGTCGCTCCGCGAGCGTGGCATCTCGTAGAGGTCGGCGCCGGTCGCGCGGATCAGCTCGCGGGGCGCCTCGTACTCGTCGTTGTACCGGCCGAGGTGGCAGGGGTCGTGGTAGGTGACGGTGTAGCCGAGCTCGTCGCCCGCGAGGCCGAGCCGCCCCTCGTCGACCAGCTCCTCCACCACCTGCGTCCAGTGACGCACGTCGACCGCGCCGTCGGCGTTCCACGGCTCCTCGCGGTCGAACGGCATCATCGGGTCGTCGGCGAACTCGGCGAAGTCGACCTCGGGGTACTCGTTTTTGATCGTGTTGTACGAGTGCGGGTCCGTGCAGACGATCGAGTCGAACTCGCAGTCGACGAACGTCTCGACGTGGTGACCCGCCAGTTCGAGGTAGAGGAACTCCTCGCCGATCCGGCGCACGTCGTTGCCGTCGTTCTTCTCGTCGTCGAAGAGGATGCCGAACTCGACGCCGGCCTCGTCGAACAGCCGGGCGAGCGCGCGGGCGACCTTCTTGTTCCGGTCGTCGAAGCTCGGGTAGTCGCCGACGTACCAGAGGTACTCCACCTCGCGTTCGCGGGCGTCCGGGACCTCGACGTCCTCCAGTTCGTCCGCCCAGTCGCCGCGGGCCGACTGCGACTCGCCGAAGGTGTTCCCCTTCTGCATCACGTCTTGGAACACGTCTTGGAGGTTCGAGTCCACGGCCCCCTCGTCGACGAGCTGGCGATTCATCTTGGTGAACGAGGTGAGGTGTTCGATGTCGACCGGGCAGGCGTCCATGCAGGCCATACAGGACATGCAGGACTCCATCGACTCGCTGTCGATCACGCCGCCCTCGTCGGCGACGATGGGGACGGTGCCGCCGTCGTTGACGGCGGCGGAACCGGCCACGCCGCCGTCGGTCGCGACCGACCCGCCGCCGCCCGCCCCCGCGACCGGGTCGTCCGTCACCGACTCGCGGTACGCCTTCAGGTCGAGGATCACGTCCCGCGGGTCCAGGTTCCGACCGACCGCGTCGGCCGGACAGGCGTCGGTACACCGGCCGCACTTCGTGCAGGCGTCGCCGTCCATCAGCTCCTTCCAGGTGAAGTCCTCGATCGACTCCGCGTTGGTGTGATCGAGGTCCGCGGGGACGTTCGGGAGCCGCGCCCCCGCCCTCTCGTCGCGGGCGACGACGTTCGCGAACGAGGAGATCATGTGGAACGGCTTCGCGTACGGGATCCACGCGATGAACGCGAACGCCAGCAGCGAGTGGCTCCACCAGACGACGCCGTAGATCGCCTCGGCGCCCGCGGGCGTCAGCCCGACCCACTGGAATCCGGCGGCCATCGCCATCCCGATGAAGCTCACCGTCTCGTCGGCCCGCGCCGGCTGGCCGACGATGCCCAGCGCCTGCACGACGAAGCCGCCGACGCCGAGCAGGAAGAGGGTCCAGACGAACGCGTCGTCCTCGAACGAGGTGTGTTTCCCCCACAGCCGCCCGTCGCGCTCGCTGTAGCGCCGGTACATGGCCATGCCGACGCCGACGACGAACAGCAGGCCGAACGCGTCGACGACGAACTGGTAGGCGAGGTAGAAGTCGCCCACCCAGAACGACTCGCCCGCGATCGGGCGGTAGACGTCGATGTCGAACCCGAGGATCGTCGTCGCGACGAGCAGAGTGAGGAAGCCCCACAGCACGAACGCGTGCATCACGCCGGTGTACGCGTCCCCGTCGAACTGGTTCTCGTTCGAGAGCACGGTCCGGGTCGCGGAGACGATCCGCGACGGGAGGTCCGACAGCCGTTCGCGGGGGTCCGCGCTCCCGCGGGCGTACGCCGCGAACCGGGCGTACACGCCGTACAGGAACACCAGGATCGCGACCGCGGCGAGCCAGTAGAACGCGGCTTTCCCCACCGGGCCGATCGTCCAGAACGTCTCCCGGGTGGCCGCCTGCAGCGGAGTCATGATCGATCAGGCGGATACGGTCCGGTTAAAACTTGCCACACCGCGGGGCCGGGGGGCCAATTGGACGCGGTCGGAGTGCGCCGCTCCGGCCTCGAACCGCGGTCTGAATGCGTCGTTCCGGACTCAGAGCGCGCCGACCAGCGCGGCCGCGAACAGGGCGCAGGCGACCGCCAGCGCGACCGCGTCCGCCCGGCCGAACGCCAGCCGCGGGAGCGTCGGATTCCACGCGAAACACCGGGCCGCGAGGGCGGTCCCCAGCCGGTCGGCGCGGCCGAACGCGCGGTTGATCCCGGCGGCGGCGACGATCCGCATCCGGTCGCGGACGGCCAGCTCGTCGCCGAGGCGCGCCCGCATCGCGTCGCGCGCGGTCAGCAGGTCGCGTTTCAGGACCGGGAGGAACCGGAACACGAGCGCGACGCCCGCCGCCAGCAGCTGCCCGGGCCTGCCGGGGACCGTGTGCTGGATCGCCGCCCGGGAGTCCCGGACCGGCGTCGACCGGACGTAGGCGGCGGCGATGAAAAGCACGAGCAGGACCCGGTAGCTCGCCAGTCCCGTGTCGACCGCGCGGCCGATCCGGAACCAGGGGGCGCCGAGCGTCGCGCCCGCGACGACCGGGGCGACGAGGAGGAACGGGAGCGCGAACCGATACGCCCACAGGTCGCGGGGGCCGCCCCCCGCGAGCCGCAGGCAGCCGACGGCGACGACCGACAGCGCCGCGAGGCCGCGCGGCGTCGTGTGCGCGAAGGCCGCGGCCGCGAACCCGAGTTGCACGAGCAGCTTCGACCGGGGGTCCAGCCGGTGTGCGAGCGCGTCGTCCGGGACGTACGCGAGGGTCACCGGCCGGTATCGACCGCGCGGTCGGTCGCCCCGCGGTCACCGCTCTCGCCGGCCTCGGCCGCCGGGACGCGCACGTCGAGCCCGGGGAGCGCCGCGGCCGCCTCCGCCGGCGGCGCGTCGACCGCGACCCGCCCGTCGGCCAGCCCGACCACGCGGTCGGCGATCCCGAACACGTCCCGCAGGTCGTGGGTGACGACGACGACGCCGGTCCCCGCCCGGCGGAGCGCGCGGAGCCGGTCGACGACCGACCGCCTCGCGGGCTCGTCGAGGCCCGTGAACGGCTCGTCGAGTACGAGGTGGTCCGGCTCCATCGCCAGCGCGCCGGCGATCGCGACGCGCTCGCGCTCGCCGCCCGACAGCGACGCGATCCGGTCGTCCTCGCGCCCGGCCATGTTGACGGCGTCGAGCGCGTCGCTCACCCGGCGGTCGATCTCGGCGTGCGACAGCCCGAGGTTCTCCGGGCCGAAGGCGACGTCGCCGCCGACGGTCGCCGCGACCAGCTGGTCGCGGGGGTCCTGGAACACCATCCCGACCGCGGTCCGGGCCGCGACGAGGTCGTCCGCGACCGGGGTCCCGTTGACGGCGACCCGGCCGGCGTCCGGCTCGACGAGCCCGTTGAACGTTCGGACCAGCGTCGTCTTCCCGGAGCCGTTCGCGCCCGCGACGATCAGGAACTCGCCGTCGGGGACCGCGAGGGAGACGTCGTCGACGGCGGTGACGCCGGCCGCGTCGCTCCCGCCGGAGCCCGCACCGCCGTACCGGCAGGTGACGCCGTCGACGTCGATCACGGCGTCACCTCTGAGTCGCTCACGGCGTCACCTCTGAGTCGCTCACGGCGTCACCTCTGAGTCGCTCACGGCGTCACCTCACTCGGCCGCGATCGCGTCCGAGCGGACGATCCCGATCGCGGCGGCGATCTTCGCGCCCTCCGCCGGGAGGAACACGACGGCTCCCTGGACGGTCGCCTCGACGAGGGTGAGCTCCAGGTTCAGGTAGAGGCCGACGACGCCCATCGCGTAGATGACGACCGTCCCGGCGGTCATCGCGCCCACGAGGACCGGGACGGAGACGGCGTCGAGGTCGCGGAGGTCGCCGCCGCGGTGGACGATCGCGCCGACGAGCGCGGCCGCGATCGGGTACGACCAGAGGTAGCCGGCGGTCCCGCCCACGAGCTCCACGAAGCCCGCGGAGCCGCCCTGGAACACCGGCGCGCCGAGCGCGCCCGCCGCGAGGTATAAGACGAGCGACGCGGCCCCCCACACCGGACCGAGGAAGATCCCGGCGAGGAAGACGCCGAGCACTTGGAGCGTCACCGAGACGGGTGACACCGGGTTCGGGAACGACACGTACGCGAACGCGCCGACGAGCGCGGCGAACAGCGCCGCGCGGGCGAGGTTCGTCGCGACCTCGTCGCCGACGAGATCCACCGACTCCGTGTTGGTTGCCATGTCTCCGCCACGCTCGTAAACCGACTTGAATATACTGGTTGACGACGACGGCGGTTCGTCGGGCTCCCGGCGTGCCCCGCGCGTTCACGCCCGCAATCCGGTAGTACCGCGTTCGAGGCGTCCGAAATCTGACGCGAGGCTTTTCTACCGGGAGCGCGTACCTGCGAGTCCATGGACGAGAAGACCGCCGAGCTCCGCGACATCTTCGTCGAGACCACCGGGTCCGACACGGTCACCGAGCGGCAGGCGGAGTCCCCCGGGACCCTCACCGACCGAGACGAGGCCGCCGTCGCCGAGCGCGTCCGCGAGCTGGTCGCCGCGATGCGCGAGCGGTACGACTTCTCGACGGACCTCGACGACGCGACCTACGCCCGGATCGCGCGCGGGCACTTCGAACTGGACGACGACGCCGCGATCGCGGCCGCGCTCGCCGAGGGCGACGCTGCCGAAAGCGACGCCGTCGACGCGTCCGAACCGGTCGACGTCGACCCCGAAACCGTCCGAGACGCCCGCTTCGACCTCCACCTCGTGCGCGACGCCGACCGCGAGGTCGACGACGCCTCGTTCGACTACGCGGACCTGAAGTCGCTCACCGCCGAAGGCCGCTCCATCGTCGACTGCGCGGCGGCGCTCGGCGCCGACCCCGACCCCGTCGCGAAGTACGCGCGCGTCGCCCGCGTCGACCTCACTGCCACGCGGGCGAACGACCGCTTCCGCGACGAGCTCCGCGACCTCCTCACTGACGCCGAGATCGAAGGCAACCACGCCGAGACCGCCCGCGAGGACGGGCTGAAAGAGGCGACCGAGGATATCGAGACGGACGTCTCTTTATAAATATCCGCTCGTTGCGGGCGATACCCCACTCCGACGCTTTTCGAGGCTCGCACACCGTTCACGCGTACTTATCAATCCCCGAATACGATACGGCGCGCCGGGTCGCGCCCGCTGGGCGCGACCCGCCCGCGAGGGAGGCGGCGGGCCGGCGCGGCCTGCCCGCGCCGGGCCGTCCGCCGAGGCTGGGGAGGCGTGAGGTGCGGTTGCGGTGCGGTCCGGGTGGGACTCAAAGGAGCAGCCGCGAAGACGAAGCCTGACGACGCAAGGACCGCAAGGAGCGAGCAACGCGAGCGACTGAGGACCGCGGCGAGTCACGCGAGTCTTCGCGGCTGGGGCTTTGGCAGTGTTTACTATCGTTTTGCAATCAATCGCTTATAAACGAGCGGCCGGAAACTCGAACGTTGTCACGGCAGTACCGACGACATCCATTTATAAATGATCGATCGCGACCTCGCACTCTTTATCAATCGAACCGCGCCCACCCACCTCGTGACCCCCTTCAGCGACGTGGCCCGCGCGGCCTACTGCCCGCGACAGCTCTACTACGCCCGCCGCGAGGACGACCGGACGGTTCCGGCGGACGCCCGCGCCCGGATCGACCTCGCCTTCCGGTACCCGGCGCTCGCCGACGCGCCGGACGCGACGCTCCGACGGCTTCCGATCCGGCGCTCGCCGGCCGCGTACCGCCGGAACCTCGACCGGCTCCGCGAGCGCGACGACTACGACCGCCTCATCGATCCCGAACGCGAGCGCGCTTTCGTCTCCGGGAAGGACTGTCACGGAACGGTGCACAAGGTGCTCGCCGGCGGGGGCGGCCGTCCCGACTCGTCCGACCCCGCCGACGCCCCTCTCCCGACGGTCGTCTCGCCGGGCGAGCCCCCCGAAAACGGCGTCTGGGAGCCGCAGTCGGTCAGGGCGGTCGCCGTCGCGAAGGCGGTCGCGTGGGAGCGCGAGCGCGAGGTGCCGCGCGCGCTGGTCGAGTACCCGACCGTCGGCGCCGTGCGCGAGGTCCGACTCACCACCCGCAGGAAGGCCGCCTACCGCCGGGCGCTCCGGGCCGCCCGCGCGGTCGACGGCCCGCCGTCGCGCGTCGACGACGACCGCTGTTCGGCCTGCGACTACCGCGAGGAGTGCGGCGTCGGTCGCCGGTCGTTCCGGTCGCTGCTGGGATGAGGCAGCCGCCGGCCCCTACGGCGAAAACGACGCGCCGCACTCGCTGCACGTGAACCGGAACCGGCCCTCGTCGGTCAGCTCCGTCGCGTGCGGGAGTTCCTCGCCGCAGGTCCGGCACTCGATCAGCGACTCGATCTGCTCCCAGTCGTGCCGGGCGCCGGGCGCGCCCACCGCCCACGCGACCACCTCCTCGTCGGCGTCCTCGCGGACGAACCCGGACTGGAACTCCCCGGGCGCGAACCGGATCAGCTCGCCGGCCCCGACGTCGACGCGCTCGCACTCCCGGCCCACTTCGAAGGTGGCGGTGCCGGAGCGGACGTAGAACAGCTCCTCTTGGTCGCCGTGCGCGTGGAGTCCGCCGGAGAGGGCGTCGCCGGGCGCGAGCTCGAAGTAGTTCATCGCGACGTGTTCGGTGCCGAGGGCCCGAGAGACCGGTTTGCGCACGTCGTGGACGTCCATCGGGTTCGTGACGACGTCGACGTCGTCGATCGCGACTCGTTTCACGCGGGCCCGCTCTCGACCCGCGCGTGTAATCCTGCCGCCCTTGGCGCGCGTGACCACGTCGGCGGATCCTCGACGAACCACCGATCTCGCCGACGATCCGTTGGTCATTCCTGTCGCGACCCGTCCGTTTATACGTGTGTGACGCGTCGGCACGGACACGAATGACACGAGACGATCGTGGTCGTTCGGAGGATAGAGGAAGTCGCCTCCCGGCGGCTGGCCGCGAAATTCTCCGGCGATAACGACTCCGGGGCACGACCGCCCCGCGGCGGCACCGACCCCGAACCCACCGCAGAGCCGACGGACTTCCTTTTGACCCGAACACCACTCACCGAACTCGACGAGGTACAGCTGTTAGACACCACCCTGCGCGACGGCGAGCAGATGCCCGGCGTCTCGCTGACGCCGGCCGAGAAGGTCGACGTCGCCCGCGAGCTCGACGCCGCGGGGATGCACCTGATCGAGGCCGGCTCGGCGTGCACCTCCGAGGGCGAGCGCGAGGCGATCCGCCGGGTCGCCGACGAGGGGTTCGACGCGACCGTGACGAGCTTCGCCCGCGGCGTGAAGCGGGACGTCGACCACGCGCTCGACTGCGGCGTCGACGGGATCAACCTCGTCGTCCCCGCCTCGGACAAGCACGTCGAGACGAAGGTCGGGTCGACCCGCGAGGCGGTGGTCGAGACGACGGTCGAGCTCGTCGAGTACGCCAAAGACCACGGCCTCTGGGTCGAGGTGCTCGGCGAAGACGGCTCCCGCGCCGACCTCGACTACCTCGAACGCCTGCTCGGCGCCGGCCTCGACGCGGGCGCCGACCGGATCTGCTACTGCGACACCGTCGGCGCGGCCGACCCGGAGCGCACCGCCGAGGTCGTCTCCCGGCTCGCCGACCTCGGCCCGACGAGCCTCCACACCCACGACGACCTCGGCCTCGGCGTGGCGAACGTCCACGCGGGGCTGACGGCCGGCGCCGACACCGTCCACGGCACCGTGATGGGCGTCGGCGAGCGCGCCGGCAACGTCGCCCTCGAAGAGGTCGCCGTCGCGCTCGCCCGATCGTACGACGTCGCCACGGTCGAGTTAGAGCGGCTCTACCGGCTCTGCCGGACCGTCTCGGAGGCGACCGGCGTCGCGCTCCCGCCGAACAAGGCGGTCTGCGGCGCCAACGCCTTCGCCCACGAGTCGGGGATTCATACCGACGGCACGCTCAAGGACGGGACGATGTACGAGCCGTACCCGCCGGAGACGGTGGGCCGCGAGCGCCGGCTCGTCCTCGGTAAACACGCCGGCCGCGCGGGCGTCAAGGCCGCGCTCGCCGAGCACGACGTCGCGGTCGACGCCGACGAGCTGAGCGAGGTCGTGAGCCGCGTGAAGGAGCTCGGGGACCGCGGGAAGCGCGTCACCGACGCCGACCTGCTCGCGATCACGGAGGACGTGCAGGGCCGCGAGCGCGACCGCCGCGTCGAGCTCGTCGACCTCTCGGCCACCTCCGGCGGGAACCTCCCCACGGCGTCGGTCCGGCTCCGCGTCGGCGACGAGCAGCGCGTCGCCTCCGGCACGGGCGCCGGTCCGGTCGACGCGGGCCTCGAAGCCGTGCGGGCCGCGCTGGCGGGCGACGGCGACGGCGCCGAGAGCGACGGCACCGGCGGCGTCTCCTTCGACCTGGACTCCTACCACGTCGACGCGATCACGGGCGGCACCGACGCGGTCGTCACCGTCGAGGTCGACCTCTCGCGCGGCGACCGCTCCGTCTCGGTCTCCTCGACCGACGCCGACATCACCCGCGCCAGCGTCGTCGCGATGGTCGACGGGCTCGACCGCCTGCTCTCGGCCGCCGCCGAGGACGGCTCGGTCCCGGACGTCGCCTCGCTCGCGGACGACTGAGCGAAGGAATCCCCGACCCGCCGTCGCCGCCCTCAGCGCTTCTCGCCGCGCAGCCACGCGTAGTCGCAGGCGTCGAGCTCGACCGTGACGCCCCCCTCCGCGACGTGGTGCTCGCCGTCGCCGACGACGTGCTCGACGGTGTCCGGGTCGACGTCGAACCCGACGACCTCCTCGCGGTACCCGTCCGCGAGGTTGTGCGCGCAGAGGAGGACGGTTCCGTCGTGTTCGAACCGGTGGACGCGCGTCTCCTTGTGGTCCGTCTCGAGCGCGCGGTAGTCGCCGCGGGCGATCTCCGGACAGGCGTCGCGGGCCGCCACGAGCGCCTCGACCCGCGAGAGCAGCGAGTCGGGGTCGCCGCGCTGGGCGGCGACGTTCACGCGGTCGTAGGCGGACGGCCCCTCGTCGACCGCGGGGTTGTAACACTCCTCGGGGGCGGCCGTCGAGAAGCCGCCGTTCGGGGAGTCGTCCCACTGCATCGGCGTGCGGACGGCCTCGCGCTCGGGCAGGGAGAGGTCCGCGCCCATCCCGATCTCGTCGCCGGACTGGAGCGCGACGGAGCCGGGCAGCGAGAAGAGCAGGCTGTGGGCGACGGCGATCCGACCGGGGTCGCCGTCGTACAGGTCGGCCAGCCGGAGCCGGTGGCCGCGCTCGAAGATCCACGAGTCGCCGTCGTCGTCGCCGAAGTACCCGCGGGCGTGCTCGAACGCCTCCTCCGGCAGCTTCAGCAGGTTCCACTCGTCGTGGTTCCGCAGGAAGTTCACCCAGGTGCCGACGCCGGAGACGTCGGGGAGGACCTCCTCGGCGCGCTGTAGCGGCCAGGTGTCCTTGACGCCGACCGCGTACGTGAGGTGCGCGTTCATCACGAAGTTGAACTGGAGGTGGAACGCCTCGCCGTCGCCGAAGTAGTAGTCGAGGTGTTCCGGCTCGTCGTCGGCCTCGGCCAGCAGCACCGCGTCGGACTGCTCCGCCTCGACGACCCGGCGCATCTCCTTGAACAGCTCGATGGGGTCGCCGAGGTCGGTCTCGTCGAGGGTGGTCGCGTCGTGGCCCTTCGGCATCAGCATCGGGTGGGCGGCGTCGATCCGGAAGCCGTCGGCGCCCCGGTCGAGCCAGAAGCGGAGCACGTCGTACAGCTCCTCGCGGACCGCGGGGTTCGCGACGTTGAGATCGGGCTGGTGGCCGTAGAACTGGTGGAAGTAGTGTTTGTCCGCGACCTCGTCGTACGACCAGACGCCGTCCTCGTACTCCGGGAAGATGTTCCCGCGCTGGTGGGCGTCCGCCAGGTGGCTCGTCCACAGGTAGTAGTCGTGGTACTCCGACTCGGGGTCCTCGCGCGCCCGTCGGAACCACTCGTGTTCGTTCGAGGTGTGGTTGAAGACGAGGTCGGTGATCACGCGGATCCCGCGCTCGTGCGCCCGGTCGGCGAACTCACGGAAGTCGGCGAGGCTCCCGAGCCGGTCGTCGACGCCGTAGTAGTCGGCGACGTCGTAGCCGTTGTCGCGGAGCGGGCTCGGGTAGAACGGTCGGATCCAGAGCGCGTCGACCCCGAGCTCGTCGAGGTAGTCGAGCCGCTCGATCGCCCCGCGGAAGTCCCCCCAGCCGTCGCCGTCGCCGTCGTTGAACGTCTTGACGTCCAGCGAGTAGATCGTCGCGTCCTCGTACCAGTCCGGCTCGCTCATGCGCACGGGTACGGAATCGGGGGTCTGGTTTCTTGCGGTTCGTTCGCACCCGCTCCGCGAGGCGCTTTCGCCGCCGCTCGCGTCGCTCCGCTCCGCGACCGGGGGCGTCTGACGAGGTTTTTAAGCGACGACGCCCCAACGTCGCCCGTGAGCGTCGTCGTCGCGGTGAAGCCCTCGGCGCGCAAGCGGAACGCGAAGGTCGGGCGGCTCGTCTTCGAGGACGGTCCCCGCCACGCGTTCGAGAGCCGCGCGGCCGCGGAGCGGTGGGCGGCCGACCTCTCGACGGGCGACGGCCACGTCTGGGTCGCGAGCGCGCACCCCCGCGACGACGACGCGGTCGACTGCTACCTCGTCTCGCGGGCGACCAACGCGAAGCTGGAAGCGGCCTACGACAAGCGGCGACGGCGGCTGCGGGGCGACTCCGGATCCGAACAGGAGTCGCTGGGCGGGCAGCCGTAGGCGACGGGCGCGGTCGGTGGCTTTCCCCTCCGCGTCACGCCTCGACGATGTCCTCTCTGAACGCCTCGACCGCCTCCAGTACCGCCTCGCGGTCCGCGTCGTCGACGTCGAACTCGCGGAGCGCGGCGTCGAGGTGGGCCGCGTCGCGTCGAACTCCGCGTCCGTGACGCCGAGCCCTCCGTGGGCCGTCTCCATGTCGTCGCCCCCGTACTCGATCGGGCCGCCGGTGACCGCGCTCAGGAACTTCGTCTGGTGGGAGCGCTGATCGGCCATCTCCACGTCGTCGAAGTGGTGCGCCACCCGCTCGTCGGCCAGCACTCGGTCGTAGAACTCGTTGACGACCGCGCCGATCGCCGGCCCGCCGCCGAGCCGGTCGTACAGCGTCGCGTCCGGCATACGATTCCGTCGCCTCGACGAGGGATGGCTCTTTCCCCGCCGCGGCGCTCGGTGACCGCTCATGGGATCCCTTCGACCGCGGCCGCGTCGCTGGGCGGAGCGGGTGAGAGAGAAGCGCCGAGGCGGAGATTTGAACTCCGGTGTCCGAATGGACAGTAGATTTCGAATCTACCGCCTTGGCCAGGCTAGGCTACCTCGGCTCACTTGGCGGTTGGCCGGTTCCGCTGTTATGCGTTTCGATCGCCGATGCCGACCTCGGGAGCGGCCTCGACGCGTCGCCGAGGCGACCGCCGCCGGCAACGCTTTTCGGCGCGGCCCCCGTGCGCCCGGTATGGACGTCCCCGAAGCGGCGGCGGCCTGCTCGCGCGTCGTCGACGAGGTCGGCGGCGCGGTCGTCGCCGACCGCGAGTTCCTCGACCGCGTCACGCTCGGGATCCTCGCCCGCGGCCACGTCCTCTTGGAGGACGTGCCCGGCACCGGGAAGACCCTCTCGGCGCGCTCGTTCGCGACCGCGCTCGGCCTGGAGTTCTCCCGGGTGCAGTTCACGCCCGACCTCCTCCCGTCCGACGTCACCGGGACGAACGTGTTCGACGAGCGCGACGGCTCCTTCGCCTTTTCGCCCGGCCCGGTCTTCGCCAACGTCGTGCTCGCCGACGAGATCAACCGCGCGCCGCCGAAGACGCAGGCCGCGCTGCTGGAGGCGATGGAGGAGGGCCAGGTGACCGTCGACGGCGACACCCACGTCCTGCCCGACCCCTTCTACGTCATCGCGACGCAGAACCCCGTCGAGAGCGAGGGCGCGTTCCCGCTGCCGGAGGCCCAGCTCGACCGGTTCGCGATCAAGACCTCGATCGGCTACCCCGACGACGACGGCGAGGTTGAGCTCCTCCGCCGCCGCGCGGGTCGCGCCGAGCAGGCGCCGACGGTCGACCGCGTCCTCGACGCCGACGCCGTCTCGGCGCTCCGCGAGGTGCCCGAGACGGTGCGCGTCGAGGACGACCTGCTCGGGTACATGGCCGCGCTCGTCCGCGCGACGCGCGAGGACCGCCGCGTCGACGTGGGCGTCTCGCCCCGTGGCACCCAGCGGCTGTTCGAGACCGCCCGCGCCGCCGCGGTCGTCGCCGGCCGCGAGTTCGTCACCCCCGACGACGTGAAGCGCGTCGCGGAGCCGACGCTCGCGCACCGGCTCGTGCTCACCCCCGACGCCGCCGTCAACGACGTCGACAAGCGCGACGTGATCGTCGACGCCCTCGACCGCGTCGCGGTGCCGACGGTCGAGGCGCCCGAGGCCTGACGCCGGTTTGAAAAGCGGTCTGCGAGCTACTCCGCGTCCCGCTCCGCCAGCAGCTCCGTCGCCGTCAACAGCGACTCCAGCTCCACGTCGTGGTCGGCGAGCAGCTCCGCGGCCCCCTCCTCGCGGTCGACGACGACGAGCACGCGGTCCACCGTCGCGCCCGCCTCGCGCAGCGCCTCGACGGCGTCCACCGCGGACTGCCCAGTCGTGGCGATGTCCTCCAACACGACGACCTCCTCGCCCTCGTCGAGCCGGCCCTCGATGCGGTTGCCGGTGCCGTACTCCTTCGCCGACTTGCGCGCGATGACGTACGGGCGCCCCAGCTCGGCGGCCGTGACGGCCACGAGCGGGACCGCGCCGAGCGCGACCCCCGCGAGCTTCGCGTCCGTGTCGGCGAGCCGAGCCGCGAACGCCTCGCTCACGAGCGTCAGCGCGTCCGGGTCGGTCTCGAACAGGTACTTGTCGACGTAGTAGTCGCTGGTGCCGCCGTGCGAGAGCTCGAACTCGCCGAATCGGACGGCGTCGGCCGCCCGCAGCGCGGCGATGAGCTCGCTCCGTCGCTCGTCGTCGGTCATACCCTGACGGGGCGGGCCGGCGACCATAAACGGGTCGGAACGCGGGCGACGGCCGGAACGGAGACGCCGGCCGGATCGGAGCCCGATCGGTCGCTAGCGGTCGATGCCGCTGCCGCCGTCGACGACGTCGGCCACGTCATCGGGCGTGATCACGGCGAGGTCGCCGTCGACGGTGCGCTTCAGGGCGGCGGCCGCGGCGGCCCACTCCAGTCCGTCCGCGACGTCGCCGCCGTCGAGCCGGTTGGCGAGGTACCCCGCGACGAACGCGTCGCCGGTGCCGATCGCGTCGAACGTCTCCGCGTCGAAGACGCTCTGCTCGTACACCGCGCCGTCCCGCAGGGCCACCGCGCCCTCGCTCCCCCGCGTGACGACGACCGTGTCGAAGCCGAACTCGGAGGCGAGCCCGTGGGCGATCTCGACGGCGTCGCCCTCGCGGCCCAGCACCTCGCGGGCGTCGCGCCGCGGGACGAACAGCGTGTCGACGTGCGCGAACAGCTCCTCGTACGCCGCCCGGGCCGTCTCGGGGTCCCAGAGCTTCGCCCGGTAGTTCAGGTCGAACGAGCGGGTCGCCCCGCCCTCCCCCGCGGCGCGGAGCAGCGCGGTCGTCGTCTCCGCGGCCCGCTCGGAGAGCGCCGGGGTGATCCCGGTCGTGTGGAACCGCTCGGCCGACTCCAGCGCGGCGGTCGGGAGCTCGTCGGGCTCGACCGTCGTGATCGCGGCGTCGGCCCGGTCGTAGATCACGCTCGTCCCGCGGGGCTCGCCGCCGTGTTCGAGGTAGTACGTCCCGACGCGGCTCGACTCGGGGTCGGCCCACGCGACGCCGGTCCGGACGCCGTGGCTCCGGAGCTCGCTCACGACGCGGCGGCCGAGCGGCGACTCCGGGAGCTTGGAGAGCCAGACGGCGTCCGCGCCGAGCCGCGCCGCGCCGACCGCGACGTTGCTCTCCGCGCCGCCCGCCTGTACGCCGAGGGTCCGGGCGGTCTCCAGCCGGTCGCCGCGCGGCGGCGAGAGCCGGAGCATCGTCTCGCCGAACGTCACGAGGTCCGTCACGCCGACCACCCGACGCGTCCCGCCGTCGCCGCTGTCGTCGCCGCCGACGCCGCGGCCGTCGCGGTCGCTGCAGTGCGCATACCGGAGCGTCGGCGGGGGAGTACAAAAGGGCAAGCGATCGCCGCCGGCCCGACCGCCCGCCGTCTCGGACCACCTCACCGGAGCGCGGACGCCAGCACCACCGCCCCGAACAGGAGCAGCGCGAGGGCCGCGACAGGCTGCGACCCGGCGGCGGCGAGGTAGACGCCGTAGACGACGCCGACCGAGAGCGCGCCGACGAGCAGTGTCGTCCCGGCGTGGACGGCGACGTTCCGCCGGGTCCGGGCCTCGCGGCCGACCTGTGCGCCGACTGAGAGCCCGTGGTCCGCGGCGTCCCACGCGACCGCGAGCGCGACGCCGCCGACGAGCAGCGCCTCGACGCCTCCGCCCCGATACCCCGCGACCGCGAGCCCGACGGTTCCGACCCCGGCCGCCCACGAGAGGAGCCGGTGCGACCGCCGGAACGACCCGGCGACGAGTCCGACCGTCGCGGCGCCGAGGAGGGCGCCCCCGAGCGGCGCGGCGAGGAACCCCGCGAGGCTCGCGACCGCGGCCGCGACGAGGGCGACGACGACGGCGAGCGTCGGGGGGCGGGCGTCGCGCTCGGGTCGGTCGGTCGGTGCGTTCGCGCCGCCGTCGGCGGGGGAGCCGTCGGCGCTCACGGCGACCACCCGGCGCTCACGGCGACCACCCGGCGCTCACGGCGACCACCTGTTCGTCGCTCGCGCGACCGCGACGGGGAACGACTCCCCGTCCCACTCGACCGCGCGGATCCCAGCCGAGCGGAGCTCCCGAAGCCGCTCGCGGCGCTCGAATCCCACGAGCCGCTCGCCGGGGGTCTCGCCGGCCGTGACGTCCGGCGAGAGGGCGGTGACGAGGTGGCCGTGCGCGTCGATCCGGCGCGCGATCGACGCGGCCGCGTCGTCGACGAGCGGGGTGAAGAAGAGCACCTGCGCGTCGGCCGGGAGCCGCCGCCGGAACCGGCGGAGCCACAGCGACCGGTAGAACCGGTCCCCGCTCGGGGTCGGGGCCAGCGCGGGATCGGTCGCCAGCGTGTCGCGGCCCCGCGCGGCGTGCGCCGAGCCGGCGCCCGGCGCGAGCCAGCAGTCGACGGGGCCGAGCGCCGCGATTCCGACGCGGTCGCCGCCGTCGAGGAGCGCGCGGAACGCCTGCCCGGCGGCGCCGACGCTCGCCTCCACCGCCGTCTCCGCCGCCGGCTCGGGCGCGGCGTACGCGGACTCCCGCGCGTCGATCAGGAGGACGACCGTAGCGGCGCGCTCCTCGCGGAGCTCCACGGTCGCCAGCTCCCCCGTCCGCGCCCGGCGGTTCCAGTCGACCCGCTTGAGCGGGTCGCCGCGGCGGTACTCGCGAGTGGCGTGGAACTCCACGCCCGCCCCGCCGACGTCGGTCGGCATCCGGCCGTGGTACCGCGTCGTCAGCCCCCGGAGCGGGAGGTCGCCGCCGGCGGCCAGCTCCGGGGTACAGACGACCCGCGCGGGGTCGGCCGGCTCGATCGCGGTCGTCCGCTCGCGCGATCCGGAGGGGTTGCGCGTGATCGCCGTGACCGCCTCCCACTCGTGCTCGCCGCGGGTCGCGCGGACCGCGTACTCGAACGCGGCCGCCGATCCCGGGCGGAGCGCGGTCGCGATCCGCGCGGGACCGTCGACGACCTCCAGCGCCGGCGGAACCCCGTCGACGAGCCGGAGGTCGGCGACGGGGGCGTCGCCGGCGTTGCGCGCCCGGACCGCGACGGTCACCTCGTCGCCGGGCTCGGGGGTCGCGTCGCTCACCGTCCGGGTGACGTCGAGCGTCGCGGCCGGCGCCTCGCCGACGCTGGCGTAGAGGGCGTAGCCGACCCCGACCGCGCCGAGGAGCACCAGCCCCGGCCGCCGGGCGATGACGCCGACGCCGACCAGCGCGAGCGCCGCACCGCGGATCCCGTCCCACCGCCCCGTCTCGACCCCGCGGCGGGTCACGCGTTCGGTCGTCGCGGGCCCGTCGTCGCTTCCCTCGCCGTCCCCCCCTCCCTCGTCGTCGCTTCCCTCGTCGTCGCTCTCCTCGCTATCCGCCGCCCCTCCGGCGTCGACCGCCGACGACCGGCGACCCCGGCTCATCGGTCGGCCTCCGGCGTCGCCTCCGCGCCGCCGGCGCCTCTTTCTCCCTCCGCCCGGCGGATCGCGTCGACGACGGCCCGGAGGCCGAACTCGTAGCGCGAGCGCCCGGTGACCATCGCCCGCAGCCGGACCCGGACCGGGTACGACGACGAGCGCGCGAGGAACGCGGCGGCGGTCGCGTCGCCGGTCCAGTCGCCGGTCTCGACGAGGCGCTCGGCCGCCTCGACCGAGACGTTTCGCTCGCGGGCGACGGTCGCGACCGCCAGCTCTCGGACCCGTTCGCGGACCTGTCGACGCGCTCGGTGTCCGCCGCGCGCGGGACCGGTCGCCCGCTCGATCCGCTCGTCGAGGTCGGCGCCGGGCACCGCGGCCGGCGCCCGCCGCTCCGGGTCGCCGGGGGCGGCCGCCTCGCGTCGCCGCCTCCGTCTGGCGTTCGCGTACCTGAGCCCCTGGACCACGCCGAGCGCGCCGATCAGCGTGACCACGGTCTCGGAGGGGTCCAGCGCGCTCGCGACCCCGCGGTCGACGGCGGCGACGAAGCCGACCGCGACCGCCGCCACGCCGAGGGCGACGAGGGGCCGGACCACTACTCCGCACCCCCGTGGCGCTCCTCGATCCGCCGGAGGGCCTCGGCGGCCCGGCGCTCGCGCTCCTCGGTCGCCTCCTCGCCCCCGTACCGCACCCGCTCGAAGACGGCGGTGAGGTCTCCGACCGGCTCCGCGTCGACGCCGGCGTCGACGGCCGCGGCCGCGAACTCGGCGGGCGTCGAGGAGGCGGGCCGGTCCACGTCGAGGGCCTCGGTCATGTCGCGCCACGCGCGGTACACCCCGTTGTCGGCGTCCGACCGCTCGATCCGGTCGGCCGCCGCGCCCGCGGTCCGCCCGACCTCGCGGAGGTCCGGGTCGGTCTGGTCCGGCTCCTCGCGCTCGCCGTGCTCCTCGCCGTCCGCCGGCTCGTCGTCGCCGCCGGCGCCGAGGAGCACGGCGACGCTCGCGACGAGCGCCGCGACCACGACCAGGGCGAACAGGAGCTCCGGCGCCGAGGCGGCCCCCTCGCCGCCG
>NZ_NHOY01000096.1 GCF_002252755.1 Halorubrum sp. Hd13
AGCTTATCTGAACACGAGGGTTCGGCGCGGGCATGGGTTTAAAAAGGACCGAGCGAGTACGACCCTCCGATGGCAGCACGCCCACCCGGCGGCGGTTCCTCAGAGCCCGACGCGATCGAGTTCGGCATCGCCGTGCTCGATGAGCGGGTCGAGGAGGCCGGCGTCTCGTTCCCCGCGACCGACGAGGAGATCGTCGACGCGCTCGAGGACGGCGCGATTCCGTACGACGCCAAGGGCCGCACGATCCGAATCTCCGAGGCGCTAAACGAGGTGCCACAGACCCGGTTCGAGAACGAGACCGAATTTCTCGACGCGCTGTACCCGGTGTTCGACCGCAAGCGTCGGGAGGGCGGCGGCTTCCTCACCAGCCTCCGCGACGCGCTCCCGTTTTAATCGGCTACGCGGACTGGCCGATCTCGGCTTCCTCTTCGTCGTCGCCGCCGGTGTCGAGCCGTTCGATGATGTCGTTGATCAGCACGACGTCGCCGACGGCGCGTACCCACCGGTACGGGACGATGACGCCCGTGTTCCTTTCGACGCGCCCGGCGAACAGCTCGTGGTTGAGCTGCGCGAGCGCGAGTCCGGTCACCGCCTGCGCGTCTAGATCGAGGCGCACGTCCTCGATCTCGCCGACGAAAACGCCGTTGTTCGAGTACACCTCACGACCGACGAGCGACGTGATCTCCTGTGGGGCCGCGTTCATATCACATACGGTCAGGAGCGCGCCTATTAAGCGTTCGTTGTCGAACGACGCCCGTCAGACGGGCGGCTCGGCGGTCGGGGGCGATGAGGCCGGCGGCGAGGGTCGGCGAGGGCCAGCGAGGGTCGGCGAGCGTCGGAGACGACCCCGACCGCCCGTCCCGGCCGCTCACTCCCGCGGCGCGACCAGCTCCACGGGGTGCATCGGCGCGTCGCCGAGCAGCGCGTCGATCTGCTCGGTACAGGAGGTGCCGGCGGCGACGACGGTGCGGTCGGTGTCGCCGAACTGCTCGCGGATAGGCTCGCCAACGTCCATGCTCAGCTCGTAGTAGTCGTTCTTGTAGCCGAACGAGCCGGCCATCCCGCAGCACTCGGTGTCGGAGACGCGCACGTCGTAGCCGAGCGCCTCCATCACCGCGGTGGCGTGCTCGCCCACGCCGATCGTCCGCGCCTGACAGTGCGGGTGGTAGGCGACGCGCTTGCCGGCCGCCACCGGGCCGGTGCCCTCGACCGGCGCGCGCAGGGCGGCCGGGTCCCCGCCGTTCTCCAGCAGGCCGAAGACGTACTCCATCACGTCGTAGCTGGCCGCGGCGAGCCGCTCGTGGGAGGTCTCCGGGAGGAACTTCTCGTACTCGCTCCGGAACATCGCGAGGTCGCTCGGCTCGATCACGACCACGTCGCGGCCGGCGTCGACGTGAGTCGCGAGCCCGGCGTACACGTCCTCGGCGGCCGACTCCGCCGTCGCGATCATCCCCTGCGAGAGCGGCGGGCGGCCGCTCCCCGGGAGGTCCGGGACCCGCACGTGGACGCCGAGCGCCTCCAGCGCGCGCACGGCCGCCTTCCCGCGGTCGACGTCGACGTAGTTCGTCGCCGTGTCGGGGTAGAGCACGGCCTCGCGCTCGGCCTCGGCCGCCGGCACCCGGGCGCCGCCGCGGGCCGCGAACCAGTCGACGAGGGGCTCGCTCGCGAACTCGGGGAGGTCGCGGCGGCGGTCGATCCCGGCGACCCGCTCGGCGAGCGCACGGAGCGGCCCCGCGTCCGAGAGCCGGTTCGCGACCGGCGCGGTCCGGCTCCCCCACTTCGCCAGCGTCTCGTAGTTGCCGACGAGGCGGGTGGCCAGGTCGAGCCCGGCCGGCTCCTCGTCCGGGACCAGCTCCTCGAACATCCAGTCCGTCTGGCCCGGGTCGGCCTCGCCGCGGTTGATGCGGTCGCGGACGACCGTGTTGATCCACGGGATGTCGATCCCGACCGGACACGCCGGGACGCACCGCGAGCAGCCGGTACAGAGGTCGTTGAACTCGGCGGCGGTGTCGAGCCCCTCGATGCCGGCCTCCCACCCGGTCGCGATGCCGCCGGAGTAGGTCTCGCCGCCGAAGGCGTGGCCCCCGACGCTCTGGAAGTTCCCGCAGGCGTTCGAGCAGGCGGAACACCGGATGCAGTACAGCGTCTCTTTCAGCTGCTCGTCCTCGCGCATCTCCATCCGGCCGTTGTCGATGAGCACGAGGTGGAAGTCGCGGTCGTCGCCCGAGCCGTCGGCGAGGGGCTCGTCGTCGCTCTCGAAGTCCGGCACCGGCGAGTCGACGGGCGGGGTCAGCGTGGAGATGTACGAGGTCACGTCCTGCCCGGTCCCGGAGCGGCCGATGAGCTCGACGAACGGCGAGAAGTCCTCGACGGTCGGGACGAGCTTCTCGACGCCCGCGACGGCGACGTGGGTGTCCGTCGCGCTCACCGTCTTCCGGGCGTTGCCCTCGCTGGTGACGAGCAGCATGGTGCCGGAGTCGGCGGCGACGAAGTTCGCTCCCGTCATCCCCACGTCGGCGCCCTCGACCAGCTCGCCGAGCCGCTCGCGGGCGAACATCGTGAGCTCCTCGGCGGTCTCCGGCGGGTCGTCGAGGTCGAACCGCTCCGCGAACAGCTCCGAGATCCCCTCGCGGGACTTGTGGATCGCCGGCGCGACGATGTGCGAGGGCGCCTCGTCGGCGAGCTGGAGCACCCACTCGCCGAGGTCCGTCTCGATCACCTCCACGCCCTCGGCCTCAAGCGCCTCGTTCACCTCGATCTCCTCGGAGGTCATCGACTTCGACTTCACGAGGCGGTCGGCGTCGCGCTCCTCGGCGGTCAGCTCGGTGACGTACCGGTTCGCGTCCGCCGCGTCGTCGGCGACGTAGACGGTGCCGCCGTTGGCCTCGACGGACGCTTTCACCTCGTCGATCAGCTCCGGGAGCCGAGCGATCGCGTCCTCCTTGATCTCGCGGGCCTCCGCCTTCAGCTCCTCGTAGTCGTCGAGCCGCCCCGTCGACTCGTACCGTCCCCGATTGAACCCGCGGGTGTTCTCGGCGACCGCGTCGCCCTCAGTCGCCATCAGCTCGCGGATGCGGTCCCCCTTGGCCGCGTCGCTACTCATCGGCGGTCACCTCCGACGACACGGAGTCGCGTCCGCCGGCGTCGCCCTCCCGCAACAGCACCACGTGCACCTCCTTCGGTCCGTGTGCGCCGTGGACGAGCCCGCCCATATCGGCGGTCGCGCTCGGCCCGGTCGCGAACACCACGTCGACCGACTCGTCGCGCGCCTTCGGGCCGAGCCACTCGAACGCGTCGGGCATGTCCGGGACGAGATCGGCCTCGCGGAGGACGACGACGTGGCGGTCGACGAAGAGGCTCACCGGTTCCGTGCCGGCGGCGTCGGCCTCGATCGCGACGCTCCCGTACGCGGCGACCCCGAGCGACGCGTCGGTGACGCCGGTGTGGGCCGCGCGGAACTCGGCCGTGGTCGGGTCCGTCTCGATCCGGTCCGGAAGGGAGCCGGCGTCGAGCTCGACCCCGACCGCCGGGTCGCCGGCGGCCTCGTCGATCAGTTCCGCGCATTCGCTCTCGGTCCCCTCGGTCACGATCACGCCGAGGGAGTCGAGACGACGCTTGAACGTCGAGCGGTCGGCGACTGACATACGTCATTATTCAACGGGATATATATGGGTGTTCCGCCGGCTCCCGCGCGTCGGTGATTCCGGCGGCCGCCCCGTCGCTCGCCGCGGCGGGCGCTCGCGCTCCCGACCGGTTCTGGTTCCCGTCTGCTCTGCGGGGTCAGGGGATTTTTCATAGTTCGACCGTGAAGGTTTCTCATGGCAACTAACACGCCGGACCCGGACCCGCGGGACGGGGGGGACTTCGACTACACCGGGGGCGAGACCGAGCGTCCGGAGCTCGTGGCCGCGCTCGAACGCCGAGTCGACGGTGACGTGCGGTTCGACGACTACTCGAAGCGGCTCTACGCGACCGACGCCTCGGCGTACGAGGTGACGCCCATCGGCGTCGTGATGCCCGAATCGACCGCGGACGTGGCGGCGGTCCAGGAGTACTGCTTCGCCGAGGGGATCCCCGTGCTACCGCGGGGCGGCGGCACGTCGCTCGCCGGGCAGACCGTGAACGAGGCGGTCGTCCTCGATCTCACGGACTCGATGGACTCCGTGCTCTCGACCGACCCGGACGCGGCGACGGCCCGGGTCCAGGCGGGGGCGTACGTAGGCGACCTCAACGCGGCGGTCGAGCCGCACGGGCTGAAGTTCGCGCCCGACCCGGCGTGGCGCGACAAGTCCGCGGTCGGCGGCGCGATCGGTAACAACTCCACCGGCTCGCACTCGCTGAAGTACGGGAAGACGGACCACTACGTCGAGGAGGCCGAGGTCGTGCTCGCGGACGGGACGGTGACGACCTTCGGCGAGGTCGCCGTCGACGACCTCCGCGAGTCCGCCGACGTCGACGCCGACGCGCTCCTCCCGCGGATCCACGCCGAAACCGTCCGGATCCTCGACGAGGAGGCCGACGAGATCGACGAGCGCTACCCCGAGATGAAGCGGAACGTCTCCGGCTACAACCTCGATCGGCTGCTCGCCGAGCACCGCGGCGAGTACGGCGAGGCGGGCGTCGTCAACCTCGCTCGGCTCATGGCCGGCAGCGAGGGGACGCTCGCGACCGTCACCGAGGCGACGGTCTCGCTCGTCGAGATCCCCCACACGAAGGCGGTCGCGCTGCTGACGTACGACGACCTCCTCGACGCGATGGAGGACGTGGCGCCGATCTTAGCGCACGACCCCGCCGCCGTCGAGGTGATGGACGACGTCCTGCTGGGGCTCGCCGCCGACACGCCGGAGTTCGCCGACGTCGTCGGGATGCTGCCCGAGGGGACGAGCTCCGTCCTCCTCGTCGAGTTCTACGCCGAGGGCGACGCGGACGGGAAGCAGAAGGTCGCGGACCTCGTCGCCGACCGGGTGGGCGCGACCGACGACCGTCCCCGGCCCGAGACGGAGTCGAACCCGAGCGAGGGCGCCGCCGACGTGACGAGCCAGCCGCGCCGCGCGGTCCACGCGATGGAGGCGCACGACGCCGAGCAGCGCGACCGGTTCTGGAAGATGCGCAAGTCCGGGCTCCCGATCCTCCTCTCGCGGACCACCGACGAGAAGCACATCTCCTTCATCGAGGACTGCGCGATCCCGCCGGAGCACCTCCCCGAGTACACCCGCGAGTTCCAGGAGATCCTCGAGGACAACGGCACGTTCGCGACGTTCTACGCGCACGCCGGCCCCGGCGTGCTCCACATCCGGCCGCTGATCAACACGAAGGAGGTCGACGACGTCGAGGCGATGGTCGACATCGCCGACCGCGTCACCGACGCCGTGGTCCGGCTCGGCGGGTCGGTCTCCGGCGAGCACGGGGACGGGCACGCTCGGACCCAGTGGAACCGGAAGCTGTACGGCGACGAGCTCTGGGGGTCGTTCCGCGACCTCAAGACCGCGTTCGACCCCGACTGGCTGCTCAACCCCGGGAACGTCTGCGGCGACTTCGACATGAGCGAGAACCTCCGGTTCGACTCGGAGTACGACTACGACGCCGGCTTCGACCCCGCGATGGAGTGGGCCATCGACAACGGGATGCAGGGGATGGTCGAGCTCTGTCACGGCTGCGGCGGCTGTCGGGGGCCACAGGAGACGACCGGCGGGGTGATGTGTCCGACGTACCGCGCCTCGGAGGAGGAGATCCAAGCGACTCGCGGCCGAGCGAACATGCTTCGGGGCGCCATCTCGGGGGATCTGCCCGACGACCCCACCGGCGACGAGTTCGTCACGGAGGTGATGGACCTCTGCGTCGGCTGTAAGGGGTGTAAGGTGGACTGCCCGAGCGGCGTCGACATGGCGAAGCTGAAGGCCGAGGTCGAGCACGCCCACCACGAGGAGCACGGGATCGACCTGCGGACGCGACTGCTCGGCAACTTCGAGTCGCTCGCGCCGCTCGGCTCGAAGCTCGCGCCGCTCTCGAACCTCCCGGGGAAGATTCCCGGCGCCGGTCTCGTCATGGAGAAGGCCCTGGGAATCGCGAAGGAGCGCGACCTGCCGACGTTCCGCTCTGAGACGCTGACGGACTGGTTCGAGGCCCGCGGCGGCGCCGGCGTTCCCCGCGACGAGGCCGACCGCGAGGTCCTCCTGTTCCCCGACGTGTACACCACCTACACGAACCCCGGCGCCGGGAAGGCCGCGGTCCGGGTGTTGGAGGCCGCGAACTGCCACGTCGAGATCCCGGACGTCGACGGGAGCGGGCGCCCGCCGCACTCGAAGGGGATGCTCGACGAGTCGCGCGCGGCGGCGAGAGACGCCGTGGAGACGCTCGCGCCCGAGGTCAGCGACGGCCGCGACGTGGTCGTCGTGGAGCCGACCGACGCCGTGATGCTCCAGTCCGACTACCACGACCTGCTCGACGGCGACGCCAGCGACGTGCCGGACGCCGACGTGGCGACCGTCTCGGAGAACACCTACGGCGTCATGGAGTACGTCGACGCCCACCGGCTCGACGAGGCGATCGACCTCGACGCCCCCACGGAGTCGCTCACGTACCACGGCCACTGCCACCAGAAGGCGACGAAGAAGGACCACCACGCGGTCGGCGTGCTCCGCCGCGCGGGCTACGGCGTCGACCCCTTGGACTCCTCCTGTTGCGGGATGGCGGGCTCGTTCGGCTACGAGGCCGAGCACTACTCGATGAGCAAGGCGATCGGCCGGATCCTCTTCGACCAGGTCGCGGAGAGCGACGGCGACGCGGTCGTCGCCCCCGGCGCCTCGTGCCGGACGCAGCTGAAGGAGCGCGACGCCGGCGCCCCGGAGCCGCCGCACCCGGTGGAGAAGCTCGCGGCCGCGCTGGCGTAAGCGGCGCCGGCGTCGGTGGTGGTCGCGTCGACGTGGGCTACGGCGGCGTCAAGCTCGGCTGCCGCGTTGCCCTCGCCGGTGGCTACGGGGCGCCCGCGGGCGGCTCGGTCGGTCTCGACGCGCCTCACCCCGCGTTCGAGCGCACGTTCGCCGTGACGAGGGCGATCAGGTACGAGAACGCCGGGAACGTCACCGCGACCACCGCGAGAAACGCCGGATCGAGTCCGGCAGGGTCGTCGGAGAGCCACCCGGTGTACTGGAGGACGGCCAGCGTGAGGACCACGACCGCCGTGTTGAGCGCGTACTCGGGGAGCGAGGGGCTCGGGAACCGCATACACCCGGCTGGCGCCGCCGCTCACTCAACGCTTTCGACGCGGTCCCGCTCGCGCTCGCGACGTCGCCCTAGCACCCGCTTGAACCCCTTCCCGGGACCGCCTTCGATAGGCCACCCCCTCGTTCGCCACTGGGGCGGTTCGGGCGAGAACTCCGGGCAGGAGCCCGAACACTCCCGCGCGGTCGGAACCTTCTCCTTCGCGGCGCAGTGCGGGACGAGCGACCGCCCCTCGCGGCGGAGCTCGAAGTGGCGGCAGTCCGGGCGCATCGTCTCGTGGTACGAGCGCCACCCCTTCCCGTAGGCGCGCTCGGCGATCTCCACGCGGAGGGTCTCCGTCTCGGGGTCGCGACGCTCGTCGCCTGCGGGCGCGAGGTCGCTCGGGTGCCACGCCACGCTCGCCGCGTCGGCGCGGACGCCGTCGGAGAAGTCGGTCGCGAGGATCCCGGCCTCGACCGGCATCTCGCGGAGCAGCGCGGGCTCGACGCGCTCGCCCGTCGTCTCGGTCGCGAGCCACGCCTCGTCGGCGAGGGCGGTGTCGACGTCGTGGGCGAGCTGGTCGGCGAGCCGGTCGGCCGCCGAGCGGTCCAAGTCGGGCTTGTTCTCGACCGCGACGATCCGGTCGACCCAGTCCGGGTACGGCCGCTTCCGGCGGAGCTGGATCCGGTTGTTCCGCCGGCGTTTTTCGATCAGGTCGCGGCCCGCGGCGCGGTGGACCGCCCGCCGGACGTAGCGCCACGGGTAGCCGGGGTGCGGGAGCGCGTCGCGGTACCACGACCACTCCGCCGGCGCGTGGCGGACGACGTGGAGGAGGTCGGAGTCGATGGCCCGCTCGCCGAAGGCGCGCCGAACCGCGAACGCGGCGGGGTCGACCTCGATCACGACCGTGTCCCAGCGGCGCTCCTTCGTGCCGAGCTGCCGGGCGACGATCGCGGGTCGCGGGCCGCCGCTCGGGTGCCACGCCAGCTCGGCGTACCGGCAGACGAGGAGCTCGTAGCCGAATTCGGCGTCCGGAGTCACGACTTCGGTAGTGCGGCACCAGTTAAAAGCGAACCGCCCGCGTTATCGCTCTGGCGTCGGTCGCCCGCTCGGACGGGGTCGACGGCCTCGATGCGGCGGAACCGCTCAGACGTAGTCGCCGGATTCCTCGTCCTTCCGCTCGTCGAGGTAGTCGTGAGCGTCCTCGAGGATCTCGCGGGGCCCGTTCTGGGTGATCGTGTTGAGCGCCTGGTCGTAGTCGCGCCACTGCAGGTCTCGGTGCTCGTTCGAGATCTCGGCGCTCGCCTCGAACGAGCGCGCGATGAACAGGTGAACCGTCTTGTGGATGGTGTTACCGTTCGCCTCGAACACGTAGTCGTACTCCTTGCGGAAGCCGTCGATCAGCCGGAAATCCTCGATTCCGGCCTCCTCCGACACCTCCCTGATCGCCGTCTGCTGGAGCTCCTCGTCCCCCTCGACCCCGCCTTTGGGGAACTCCCAGTCCCCCGGTCGGCTCTTCAGGAGGAGGTACTCCCGTTCGCCGCGGGTGTCGCGGAAGAGGATGGCTCCGGCACTGGTCGCTTCGACCGTCATTAGCGTCAGGTAAGCAAGCACCCTTAAAGAGCGTGTCGGACTCGCGAACGCCGCGGCGGGCGTCGGAGCGGCCGATCGGGGCCGACCGCCGTCGGTCCCGGGCTCCGCGGGTAGATGCGCTTTTACCCCTCCGCCGACGATGGGCTGACGACCCCCAGCCATGACATTCGTCACGAAACTCTCCTTCGCCTCCGGCGACCGCGACGTGCTCGCCGAGACGGTGGCGGACCTCAAGTCGACGCTCGAACGCAAGGGCGCGGAGTGTAAGGGCCCGCACGCCACGCCCGCCGAGACCGTCCGCGTCCCGCTGTATAAACAGCTCCGCGCCGGCGACGAGTTCTCGCCGTGGAGCTACTCGGTGTACAAGCGCTCGATGGAGATCCACGGCGCCGACGACGTCGCCCGCGAGGTCGTCGGCCGCGACTTCCCCGACTCGATCCACGTCGAGGTCGAGGTCGACCAGAAGAAGCCGCTCGGCCACCGCCGGGACTGATTTTATACGGGCGGCGGCCTCGCGGTTCGGTCCTCGTCGGCGACCGCGACGGCCGCGGCCCGTCGGTTCCGCCACGGGATCTTTTAAGCCCGCGCGAGGCCACACACGCCCATGAGCGCGCTCGAATCCGACGCCTACCGCGAGTTCCGCCGCGACCTCCACCGCCACCCCGAGCCCGCGTGGCGCGAGTTCTACACCACCGCCCGGATCGTCGAGGAGCTCAGGCAACGAGACCTGACCGAGCTGCACGTCGGCCGCGACGCTCTCGCGACCGAAAACCGCATGAACGTCCCCGACGACGACGAGCTCGCCGCGTGGGAGCAGCGCGCCCGCGACGCCGGCGCCGACCCCGACGTCGTCGACGAGCTCTCCGGGGGGTACACCGGCTGCGTCGCCGTCGTCGAGCGCGGCGACGGTCCCGTGATCGGGCTCCGCGTCGACATCGACGCGCTGCCGATCCGCGAGTCCGAGGACGCCGACCACGCCCCCGTCACCGAGGGGTTCCGCTCGGAGCGCGAGGGGTTCATGCACGCCTGCGGCCACGACGCCCACGCGACGATGGGGCTCGGGACGCTCGACGCGGTGCTCGACTCCGACTTCGCGGGCACGCTGAAGGTGTTCTTCCAGCCCGGCGAGGAGCAGGTGGCGGGCGGGAAGCCGATGGCCGAGTCCGGCCACCTCGACGACGTCGACTACCTGTACGCGGTCCACGTCGGCCTGGATCACCCCTCCGGCGAGGTCGTCTGCGGCGTCGACGGATTCCTCGCGGTCCGGCACTTCCTCGCCGAGTTCACCGGGGCGCCGGCCCACGCCGGCGCGCGACCGGAGCAGGGACGCAACGCCGTCCAGGCGATGGCGGCGGCGGTCCAGAACCTCTACGCGATCCCCCGCCACGCCGACGGTCCGACCCGGGTGAACGCCGGGCTCGTCGGCGGCGGCACCGCGACGAACATCATCCCCGAGGAGTCGTACGTCGAGGGGGAGCTCCGGGGCGCGACGACGGAATTGGCCGCGTACATGTCCGACCACGCCGATCGGATCCTGGAGTCGGCCGCCGCGATGCACGACTGCGAGGTCGACGTGGCGACGAAGGGAGAGGCCCCGAGCGCGACCAGCGACGACGCGCTCGCCGGGATCGTCGGCGGGGTCGCCGGCGAGACCGCGGGCGTCACGAGCGTCGTCGACAGCGACGACCTCGGCGGCTCCGAGGACGCCACCTACCTGATGCAGGCGGTTCAGGAGAACGGCGGGCTCGCCTGCTACGTCGGCGTCGGCACCGACCATCCGGGCGGCCACCACACGAGCACCTTCGACGTGGTCGAGGGCGACATCGCGATCGGCATCGACGTGCTGAGCGGGGCGATCCTGCGGGTCGCCGAGACGCGTCCGTGAGGCCGACGCGGCGCGCCGACGCGTGACGGTCGCGACCGGCCGCGCTCGTCGCCGCGACCGCTGCCGCGATCGCCGAGGCGGGCGGCTCGCACCGGGTGCGATCGCTTCCTCCGGCGGTAGGTTTAGGCGCCGCGAACCCCTCGTTCGAGGCATGGAGGCCGCCCTCTGGTACGTGCTCACCGGCACCCGCGGCGGCCCGAACAGGGTCCGGATACTCACGGCGATCGACGACCGGCCGCGGAACGCGAACCAGCTGGCCGAGCACCTCGACCTGGACTACACGACGGTGCGGCACCACCTCGACGTGCTCCGCGAGCACGACGTCGTCGAGCGCACGGGCGACGGCTACGGCACGGTGTACTACCCGACCGAGGGAACCCGGCGGCACTGGGACCTCGTCGAGGAGATCGCCGACGGGCTCCCGGTATGACTGCGACGACCCCTCGCGACCGCGACGGCGCGCCCGGGGTGTGAGCGATGGAGTGGGTCGACGTCGCGCGCGTCAGCGTCGCCGTCAACGTCGCGATGCTGTCCGCGCTCACGTGGGTGTGGGCGCGGAACTACCTCGCGTTCCGCTCGAAGCACTCGATCGGCCTCGCGGCGTTCGGCGCCGTGCTGTTGGCGCAGAACGCGCTGTCGCTGTACTTCTACCTGTATCACCCCGTGTTGGCCGGGTGGTTCGCGACCGACATGCCGTCGCTCGCGTGGCGGGCGAACGTCGTCGTCCACGTGTTCCAGACGGTCGCGCTGGCGTTTCTGATGTGGGTGACGTGGGACTGAACGCGCGGCCTCGGAGGGGTACCGGCCGGTCGACCGGCCCGCTCAGTACTTCGCGTCGGCGCCGGTCGTCTCGTAGATCCGGTCCATGATCGCGTCGCGCTCGCCGGTCCAGTTCGCCATCGCCGCCGGGCTGGTCGGGTACGACTCGTAGTGCGCGAGCAGCTCGTCCGCGAGCGACTTCGTCTGGTAGAAGTTCCGTATCGTCCCCCAGTAGCCGAAGCTCTTGACGGCGGCCTTCAGCTTCAGCCCGAACGACATCGACGTGGAGCCCTCGTACAGCGCCTCCGCGAGCTTCTCGCCCGGGAGGGCGGCGAGCAGCCCCATGAGGTCGTCCACGTCGACCGCGGTCGAGAGCACGTTGTACACGTCGAGCCCGGCGTAGCGCCCGCCGAAGTGGTCCATCACGCGGGTGTTGTACCGCCAGAGGTTCTCCTCGCTGACGTCGCCGTCGGAGACCGCCTTCACGGCCTGTTCGCCGGCGTACTTGCCCGCGTACGCCGCCCCGGCGATGCCGCCGCCGGTCGTCGGGTTGACGTGGCCCGCGGCGTCGCCGACCGCCATGTACCCCGGCGCGACCGCCGAGTCGTACGGGCGGCGGGTCGGGAGCGCGGCGCCGAGCTTATCGCGGACCTCGGCGCCCTCGAACTCGGGGCGGTCCCGGAGGTCGCGCTTCAGCGCCTCGACGAGCTGCATCGGCTCCTCGTTCATCTGGAACCCCAGCCCGGCGTTGATCTCGGTGCTGGTCCGCGGGAAGTACCAGAGGTAGCCGGCGGCGCGGTCGGTCGCCTTGAAGACGAGTGCGTCGTCCCACTCGACCGGCTCCGGCACCTCGACGATCTCGCGGTACGCGGAGCAGAACTGCGAGTAGCGCACGTTGGTGTCGAACGTCGTCCCCTCGAAGTCCGCCTTGTCCTGGAGCAGCGACAGCGACCCGGCGCCGTCGATCACGAGGTCGGCCTCGTAGGTGACGGGCTCGCCCGCCCGCTTCGCGCGTAGTCCCGTGACCCGCCCGTCGACGGCCTGAACCACGTCGTTGATCACGGTGTCGTAGTGGAACTCCACGCCCGCGTCCTCGGCGCCCGCGATGATCCGGCGGCCGTACTCCCAGCGGTCGATGACCGCCAGCTCGCCGGGCACGGGGATCTCGAGGACCGTGTCCTCCTGCGGGATCTCGAACCGGCCGTGGTCGACGCCGGTGTTCGTGAACGCCGGTTCGAGCCGCTCTTTCGGGATGGCTTCCGGGAAGGCGTCGGCGCCCTTCAGGGCGTCGCCGCAGGCGATGTGGCCCGCCTCTTCCTCGTCTTTCCGCTCGACGATGACGACGTCGAGCCCCTCGTTCGCGATCGTCGCAGCGGCGTAACAGCCGGCGGTCCCGGCGCCGGCCACGACGACGTCGTACTCGTCGATGGTCATGTCACGTGGGTCGTTCCCCCGGTGGCAAAACTCTTTGTTCCCGATTCGGTCCCCTCGGAACCGACACGAGGGACGGGAGCCGACGCTCGGTGGCGGATCGCGATCGGGACCGCTCCCGGTGAGCGGCGCTCCCCCGTCCGGCCCTCGTTTTTAACGGACGTGCGCCCCTGAAGCCGGTTATGACCGGACTCGACCACGTCGACACGGACCGGCTCCGGGCGTGGCTCCCGGAGGTCCGCGAGGGGGAGACGACCGCCGCGACGATGCTCGCCGTCGCGTACGACGAGGGAATCGGGGCGGGCGAACTCGCCTCGTGGTACGGCCGGTCGACCGAGTCGGTCGAGGAGACGATCGCGGCGCTCGACTCTCCCGACCAGGTCGCCGAGATCGCACGACTCGAAGGGGTCAACGTGGACGGGGTCGACCTCCCGTTCGCGGAGCTCGAGGAGCTTTCCGTCAGCGAGGCGGCGAGCGCGATCCGCGACCGCGCCGAAAGGGAGTGACCCGCGGACCGCGACGCCGGCCTCACTCCTCCGTCTCGTAGTGCTCGCCGGCCGCCTCCGGGAGCCGCGTCCGACCGACCAAGGCGAGGACGAGGATGACCACCACGAACGGGGTGATCCGGATGAGCTGGCGGGGGATCCCGATCCCCTGGAGTTGGAGCACGGTCTGGACCGCGTCGAGCCCGGCGAACAGCATCGTCGAGAGGAACGCCCCGACCGGGTTGTAGTTCCCGAACAGGTACGCCACGATGGCGATGAACCCCTTCCCGTTGACCATCGTCGGGCCGTTGCCGGTGAACTGGCCGAGGTCGAGCGACAGCGCCGCGCCGCCCATTCCCGCGAGCACGCCCGAGATCAGCACCGCCGCGTACCGGACGCGGGTGACGCTCACGCCCGCGGTGTCGAGCGCCTTCGGGTTCTCGCCGCTCGCGCGGATCCACCGGCCGAACGCCGTCCGCTCGAAGACGTACCACGAGCCGAAGACGGCGGCGAACAGCATGTACACCGACGGCGAGGCCGAGAAGAGCGCGCCGAAGAACGGGATGTCGGCGAGCACCGGCACCGTGATCGACGGCGACGTCGCCACGGTCGGCGTGTTCGGGCTGCCGTAGATCACCTGCGAGGCGAACGGGGCGAGCCCGAGCGCGATGAGCCAGACCGCGAGCCCGGCGATGATCTGGTCCGCGCGGAACCCGATCGTCACGACGGCGAACAGCGCCGCGAGCAGCGTGCTCGCGACCACCCCGCCGGCGAAGCCGACCCAGACCCCGCCGGTGAGGTCGGCGACGTAGATGGCGCTGAACGCCGAGATGATCAGGAGCCCCTCCAGCCCGATGTTGATCACGCCCGACTTCTCGGCGAAGATCCCGCCGAGGGCGGCGAACGCGATGGGCACGGAGAGCCGCAGCGCCGCCGCGAGCGTGTTCCGGCTCGTGAGCGCGTCCGAGAGCGTCCCGGCGATCGAGTCCGGGAACAGCAGCCCGGCGATCAAAAGCGCGACGACCGCGGCGACCGTCACGCCGGCGACGAGCGCCCGCGTCGTGTAGCGGTCGAGGAAGCCCGCTCCCTCGGCCTTCCCGGCGGCGGTCCCGGAGTCGGTGCGGTCCGCGGGCGCGTCACTCATCGGCCTCACCCCCCCGGTCGCCGTCGGTGCCGCCGTCGGTCGCGACCGCCTTCGGCTTCGATCCCGCGCCCGGCAGCCCGCGGGCCAGAAGCCGGAAGAACTCCGGCATCGCCACGAACAGGATGATGAGCCCGCGGAGGACCCCCACGAGCTGTGGCGGAACGTCGGTCGCGAACTGGACGACCGTCGTCCCGCTCTTCAGCACGCCGAACAGCAGCGCGGCGATGCCGACGCCGAGCGGGTTGTTTCCGGCGAGGATCGAGACGGTGATCCCGTCGAAGCCGTAGGCGGGGATCCCCGTCTGGAACGTTCCGAGCACCATCATCACGTACATCGCGCCGGCGATGCCGCCGAGCGCGCCGGAGAGCGTCAGGCTCGCGACGACGGTGCGCTTGGCGTCGACGCCGCCGTACTCGGCCGCCTCGGGCTGGACGCCGCTCGTCCGGACGTCGTACCCGAAGGCCGTGTGCTCGAGGACGTAGTACAGCGCGCCGACGGCGAGGAGCCCGAACAGCAGCGCGACGATCGAGAAGTCCTGGCGGCCGCCGAACAGCAGGGCCGGGAACTGCGCGAACTCCGGCAGCGGCACGGTCTGGTTCGCGGCGCTGTTCGGGTCCTTGAAGATCCCGCTGACCAGATACAGCGCGACCCCGGTCGCGATGAAGTTGAGCATGATCGTCGTGATCACCTCGTTGGCGTCGGCGTACGCCTTCAGCAGGCCCGGAACCGCGCCGTAGAGTCCGCCGAACACCGCGCCGACGAGAAGCCCGAACGGGATCAACACGACGGTGCCGAGGGTCCCCGACACGAGCGACGACGCCCAGAGGACGCCGAGCGCGGTCGCCAGCGCGCCGACGACCATCTGTCCCTGCGTCCCGATGTTGAAGATCCCGGCGCGGAACGCCAGCGCGACCGAGAGCCCGGTGAACAGAAGCAGCGTCGACTCCCGGAGCGTGACCGCGAACTGCCCGTTCGGCGACCAACTGCCGCTGAACGGGTCGCCGAGCGCTCCGAGGAAGAGGCGGTCGAAGACGACGACGGGGTCGTAGCAGAACCCGGTGCCGAAGTAGTACACCGCCTCGCCGGCGGTGCACGTCGTCATCCGACCGGCCACGAGCACCAGCACCGCGCCGATGAGCACGGAGAGGACGAGCGCCGCCGTGCTGATCAGGATCCGCTCGGTCGCTGACGCGTCGACGAGCCGAGAGAGCGCGTCCCGCGCGCGGTCGGCGGCGCTCACGCGCGCTCACCGTCCGCGGCGTCCGTGAGCTCCGTCGGCGCGTCCGACTCCGTCTCCCCCGCGTCTCCGCCCTCCGACGCCGCCGGTCCCCCTCCGCCCCCGCCGTCGTCTCCCGGCCGCTCGCCGGCCATCAGCAGACCGAGCTCCTCCTCGGTCGTCTCGTCGGGGTCGACCACGTCGACGAACTCGCCCTCGTAGGCGACGGCCAGCCGGTCCGAGAGCCCCTGTACCTCCTCCAGCTTCGAGGAGACGAGGAGGATCGCCACGCCCTGGCGACGGAGCTCCAGCAGCCGCTCGTGGATGAACTCGATCGATCCGACGTCGACCCCTCGGGTCGGGTGGGAGGCGACGACGAGCTCGGGGTCGCGCTCGAACTCCCGGCCGACGATGAACTTCTGCTGGTTGCCGCCGGAGAGCGACTCCGCCTCGGCGTCGGCGTCCGGCGGTCGGACGTCGTACTCGTCGATGATCGCCTCCGCGTGCCCCCGCGTCTTCGGCCAGTCGATCCGACCGTTGGAGGCGAGCTCGCGGCCGTGCTGGCTCCCCAACAGTCCGTTCTCGACCAGGTCGAACTCCATCACGAGGCCGCGGTCCTGCCGGTCCTCGGGGATGTACGCCATGCCGGCCTCAATTCGCTGCCGCCGCGAGGCGGTCGTGACGTCCTCGCCGCGGAACCGGATCTCGCCCGCGTCGGGGGTCCGAAGGCCGGTCACCGACTCGACGAGCTCTGACTGCCCGTTGCCGTCCACGCCGGCGATCCCGAACACCTCGCCGGCTCGGACCTCGAACGAGACGCCGTCGACCGCGCGAACCCCGCGCTCGTCCTCGACGACGACGTCCGAGGCCGAGGCGACGACCTCGCCCGTCTCCGCGGTCCCGTGGTCGACGTCCAAGAGGACCTCGCGACCGACCATCAGCTCCGCGAGCTCCTCCTGGCTGGTCGCGTCCGCGTCGACGGTCCCGACCTTCCGTCCGTCTCGGAGGACGGATATCTCGTCGGCCGCGCGCATCGCCTCGCCGAGCTTGTGGGTGATGAAGATGATCGTCTTGCCCTGTGAGGTGAGTTCGGTGAGCACGTCGAACAGCTCGTCGACCTCTTGGGGGGTCAACACGGCGGTCGGCTCGTCGAGGATCAGCGTGTCGGCGCCGCGGTACAGCGCCTTCAGGATCTCGACGCGCTGCTGCTCGCCGACGGAAACGTCCTCGATCCGCGCGTCGGGATCGATGTCGAACCCGTAGCGGTCGGCGAGGTCGACGACGGCCTCGCGCGATCCCGCCCGGTCGACGGCGAGCCCGCCCCACTTCCGCGGCTCGTTGCCGAGCGTGATGTTCTCGGTGACGGTCATCGGGTCGACGAGCATGAAGTGCTGGTGGATCATCCCGATCCCGGCGTCGATCGCGTCCCGCGGCGAGCCGAACTCGCGCGGCTCGCCGTCGAGCCGTACCTCCCCCGACGTCGGTTCGTAGAGGCCGTAAAGAACGTTCATCAGCGTCGTCTTGCCGGCCCCGTTCTCGCCGAGGAGGGCGTGGACGGTGCCGCGCTCGACTTCGAGGTCGACGTCGTCGTTCGCCACGACCCCGGGAAACCGCTTCGTGATCCCGTCGAGGTGGACGGCTGTGGCCATTGGTCTAGTACCCTCTGGTTTGAGGGCGGGTGAATATGTTTGGATATGCTCCGGTCCGGGCGGTACACCGGACCGGAGTACCTGTCCCGAGCGCTACATCTCGGCGGGAACGTCGACGTCGCGCCGCGTTAGACCTCCGATGGGACGTCGATGTCGCCGGCGATGATGTCCTCGCGCGCGGTCGCGACCTCGTCCTGGACGTCGCTGGGGATCTCGGAGCCGAGCTGGTCGCCGTAGACGAGCGCGACGCCCTCGTTGTCGAGGCCCAGCGCGACGTTCGAGCCCCCCGGGAACTCCTCGTCGACGGTCGCGTCGATCGCGTTGTAGACGGCCGTGTCGACGCGCTTGACCATGCTCCCGAGGATGACGTCGGCGTAGTCGGGGCGCGTGACCGACTGGTCGCGGTCGACGCCGATGGCGAACTTCTCCTGCTCCTGCGCGGCCTGGAAGACGCCGGTTCCGGTGTTACCCGCGGCGTGGTAGACGATGTCGGCGCCGCTGTTGTACATCGCGGTCGCCGCCTCGCGACCCGCCGCGGGGTCGTTGAAGCTCCCGGTGTAGTTGACGCTGACGTCGACGTCGTCGCTGCCGGCGGCGACGCCCGCCTCGAAGCCGGCCTGGAACTTCCGGATCAGGTCGGACTCGACGCCGCCGACGAAGCCGACGTTCGTGGAGTCGCCCGCAGTCGAGCCCGCGCCCGCCGAGAAGTCGCGGGTGGTGAGCAGGCTCGCCATGAGGCCCCCGAGGTACGATCCCTCGTGTTCCTTGAACGTGTAGCTCGCGACGTTGTCCGCGTCGACGACCGAGTCGACGATCATGAAGTCCTGGTCCGGGTACGACTCGGACGTGTCTGACAGCGAGTCGGCCTGGAGGAAGCCGATACAGCACACCAGGTCGTAGTCCGGATCGGTCGACTCCGCGAACTGCTGCTGGAACGTGCTGAACTGCGACACCTCGTCGGGCTGGGCCTCCCGGAACGAGATGTCGAGCTCATCTTCCGCCTGTATCGCTCCCTGTTGGGCCTGGTCGTTGAACGACCCGTCGCCGAGGCCGCCGGTCGCGTACACCATCCCGACGTTCGCCGCCGGGCCGCTCCCGCCGTCCTCGCCGTCGGACCCGTCCTCCGAGTCGTTGCCGTCCATCCCGTCGGAGCCGTCGGACCCGTCAGAACCGTCGTCGGAGCCGTCCGAGCCGTCGTCGCTCGGGCCGCCGCTGCAGCCCGCCAGGCCGATGAGGCCCGCTGCGCTTGCCGCCTTGACGAACCGCCGCCGATCGAGGTCGGATACCATGTCAGGTACAAGGGAGTGGGAACACGGCATAAATTCGTCGCTCTCGGCGCCCGAGAGCGGCCGTTCTCGGAGAAGGACGGAGGCCACGTCGCCGATTCGGTCGATCCGCCCCGCGTTTCAGCACCCCCCGGACGTGTCCGTGGCGGCCGGCGGGTTACGCGTTCTCGACCGCGGCCACCGCCTCGGCGACGACGCGCTCGACGTCGGCGATCAGGTCGGCGACGTCGTCGCTCTCGGCGTACACCCTGACGTACGGCTCCGTGCCCGAGGGACGGACGAGCGTCCACGACGCGTCCGGGAACTCCAGGCGCACCCCGTGGTCGGTGTCCACGGTCGCGCCGGGGAACGCCTCCGGGAGCGCCGTCTCCAGCCGCTCCATCGCGCCGGTCTTGGCGTCGTCCGGGCAGTCGACGCTGGCCTTGCGGTACGGGCGCTCCGTGATCGGCTCGCGCAGGCCGTCGAGCCCCTCGTCGGCGACGAGTCGAGCGATCACGGCCGCCGAGGCGACGCCGTCGATCCACTCGCCGAGGCCGACGTGGATGTGCTTCCACGGCTCCGCGGCGAAGACGACGCGGGTGTCGGTTCCAACTTCTCCGGCGGCGCCCGCCTCTCCGACCGCGCCCGCCTCTCCGAGGGCGCCCGCCTCGGTCGCGTCCGCCCGGACCGCGGCGATGCCCTCGTGGAGCGCGCCCAGGCGCACTCGCTCGACGCGCCCGCCCGCCTCGCGGACGCGCTCGTCGATCCGCCCCGAGGCGTTCGGCGTCGTGACGACCACGGGGTCGGCGGCGTCGCTCTCTCGCGTGTACCGCTCCGCGAGCATCGCGAGGACGGTGTCCTCGTGGACGACCTCGCCGTCGGCGTCGACGATGACGATCCGGTCTGCGTCGCCGTCGTGCCCGATCCCGAAGGCGAACCCCTCCGGGTCGTCGTTCCCGTCGCCCTCGCCGCCCTCGGCGTCGTCGTCGCTCACAGTCCGGCGGCCCGGGTCAGCGACGCCCTCGTTGGCGTCGGCCACGAACGCCCGGAGGTCGCGGAGCGTCTCCGGGGTCGGCTTGCTCCCACGGCCGGGGAAGTGGCCGTCGACGTTCCCGTTGAGCGTGACGACCTCGGCGCCCATCTCGCGGAGCGCGGTCGGCGTCGCCGGCGCGGCCATCCCGTTCCCGCAGTCCACCGCGACCCGGAGCCCGTCGAGCGGGGCGCCGAACCGCTCCGCGTACGCGCGGACGTCGGCGAGGTACCCGTCGAGCGGGTCGACGCGCTCCGCCTCGGTCCACGCGTCCCACGCCGCCGGCGGCGCCTCGCCCGCCACGCGCTCCTCGACGGCGCGCTCGGCCTCGCGGTCGAACTCGCTGCCGTCGCGGAACAGCTTGATCCCGTTGTCGGTCGGCGGGTTGTGCGAGGCGGTGAGCATGACTCCGTACCGCCCCCGCGAGGCGTGCGCGAGCGCCGGCGTCGGGAGCCGCCCCGCGCGCACAACGCGGACGCCGCCCGACGCGAGCCCCGACTCCATCGCCGCCGCGAGCGCGGGCCCGGTCACGCGACCGTCGCGGGCGAGCGCGATTTCGGCGGGGCGCGAGTCGTCCGCCGTCGACCCGTCTCCGTCGGTCTCAGCGTCCTGCCGTATCTCCGCCGCGACGGCGCGTCCCACCGCGAGCGCGAGCTCGGGGGTGACCCGCTCCGTCGCGCTTCCGCGGATCCCCGCGGTTCCGAACAGGTCCATACCCGCGGTGTCGGCGGCCGTTCGTTAGAAGTCGTCGGTTGCGGGCCGTCGACCGCGGCCGCAACGCCTCGGGCGTCGGGCGTCGCGTTTAAGACCGCGGCGGGCCCACGCTCGGCGTATGTCCGACCGCAGGCGAGCGCACGTGTACGTCTCGGGACGCGTGCAGGGCGTCTACTACCGTGCGACGACCCGCGACACCGCCCGCGAGAAGGGGGTCGACGGCTGGGTGCGCAACCTCGACGACGGGCGCGTCGAGGCCGTCTTCGAGGGACCGGAGGACGCGGTCCGGGAGACGGTCGCGTGGTGCGAGACGGGGAGTAAGGCGGCCGACGTCGACGACGTCGACGCGACGTACGAGGAGCCGGAGGGGCTGGACGGGTTCGAGGTGCGGTGGTGACCGACGAACGGTGACGGTTGGCTGCGCGAAGACCGCTCGTCGCGCGAGGACCGCTCGCCGCGCTAGGGCGTGACCCGATCGCCGGGACGGTCGCGGACGCCCAGCTCCTCCAGCGCGCGCAACACCACGATCGCTTCGACGACGTCGCGCTCCTCGGTGTAGGGGTCGTCGACCGCGTCGAGCGTCGCCTCGGCCTCGGCCGCCAGCCGTGACTCCAGCTCGGTCTGATCGGTTTCGCCTTTCACCGCCGACAGCAGGGCCTCGTGGTCCTCGCGGAGGTCGAGCGAGACGTGCGCCGCGTTGCACCGCGAGAGCGGGTGGGCGTCCATCTCGATGGCGAGGTCGCTCACGAGCTCCCAGTCGTCGGCGCAGAAGCGGAGCGTCACCGTCTCGACCACGTCGCGCCACGAGATGGGGCCGCCGTTCTCCATCAGCGTGAGCGCCCGCGGCGGCACCGCGATCCGGGTGTGGGTGTCGTCGCGACCGCAGAGGCAACAGGGGGTGTTTTTCAGTCCGGCGTACACGCGGATCCGTACGGACCGAGGGGACGTGTGCGTTTCGCCGGCGGGAGCCGGTGGCCGGCGACGCGGTTTATAAGAAGGGCGAACGCCGGCACTGACGGTTATAAAAATGAGCAGTGCGGCGGCGCGTGCCTGTGAGCGGCCCCTCGGGCCGCGAACCGCGCGCGCGAGGGAGCCCGCGGCCGCCATTGGCGGCCGCGGCGAGGCTGGGGAGGCGCGAGGCTGCAGTCGAGGTGCGGTCGGGTGGGACTCAAAGGGGCAGTCGCCGGCGGCTCCGCCGCCGGCTCCAGAGGCGCGAGCCCTCGCGGTTGGGGCTTTGGGGGGTGTTCACCCTCGATCCATCAGCAACCGCTTATAAACAAACGGCAGTGAAACCGAGTTTCACTTATAAGCGATCGCCGACCGCGTCACCGGATTCTACCCGCTACATTCGGCGAGCCACTCGTGGGCCCAGTCGTCGATCTCCTCGAAGACGGGCGCGAGCGACTCCCCCTTCGGCGTGAGGCTGTAGTACGTCGCCACCGGCGACTCCTCTTCGAGCCGGCGGTCGACGAAACCGGTCTCCTGGAGGTCGTCGAGCACGCGCGAGAGGGTCCGTGCGTTCGCGTCCGTCTCGCGCTTGAGCTCGTTGAACCGCGACTCGCCGTTCAACAGCTCGTGGAGGACGACGAGCCGCCAGCGCGAGCCGATCTGTTCGAGCGAGTCGACGACGGGGCACGGGGTGTCCGGGGCGGACGCGTCGCCCGTCTCGGCCTGCGTCTCTGTCGTTTCCGCCAGATCGGAGCCGGCGAGGTCCTGCGATGACATCGGTGTTACCTACTTACACTATTGTCCGGGAAGCGATAAATAGGTTACGTCCGTATACGTAGTTACACGATGTTAGCTGAATTCACGACGCTACCGCTACAGATCGACGCCCCGCTCGCGGGCGAACTGTTCCTTATCGGCCGGATCCTGTTCGGCGCGACGCTCGCGTTCATGGGCCTGAACCACTTCATGGACGTCGACACCATGGCCGGTTACGCCGAGTTCAAGGGGCTCCCGGCGCCCCGCTTCTCGGTGGTCGCCTCCGGGCTCGTGCTCGTGCTCGGCGGGCTCGGAATCGTCGTCGGCGTCTTCCCCGTGCTCGCGGCCGGCGCGCTCGCCGCCTTCCTGCTCGTCTCGGCCGTGACGATGCACGACTTCTGGTCGGTCGACGACCCGGAGGAGAAGCAGAACGAGATGACGGGCTTCCTCAAGAACGTCTACGGCGCCGGCGCCGCGGTCGCGCTGCTCGCCGTCGGCGGCACCGCGTGGCCCTACGCGCTGGGGATCGGCCTGTTCTGAACGGCCCGGACCGCGCCGAACTGAACGCGACCGCGCCGTACTGAACGCGGCCGCGCCGAGCCGACCGTCCCGTCTTCTGACCGCGGTTCCGAGCCGCCAGTACCACTAACTGACTCCGCGACCACTCGATTACACGATCATGACCGACGCCCCGCCCACCACCGGACTGCACCACGTGACGAACATCTGCACCGACATGGACGAGACGGTCGCGTTCTACGAGGACGCGCTCGGCTGGCACACGGTCAAGCGGACCCAGAACTACGACGACCCGGGGACGCCCCACTACTACTTCTCGTCCACGCCGGCGGGGGAGCCGGGGACCAACGTCACCTACTTCGAGTACCCGAACTCGCAGGGCGCGCCCGGCCCGGGCGCGAGCCACCACTTCGCGTTCGGCGTCGCGGACGAGGAGACGCTCCGCGAGTGGCAGGCGCACCTCCGCGAACAGGAGGTGCGCGTCTCCGAGGTGAAAGACCGCACCTACTTCAAGAGCATCTACTTCAGCGACCCCGACGGGCTCGTCTTCGAGCTGGCGACGGAGGGGCCGGGGTTCACCCGCGACGAGGAGGAGCCCGGCAGCGAGGAGATCGACCCGTTCGCCGAGGGGTACGAGAGCTGAATGGCGGACGAGCGCTTCGCTGACGACCGCCCCGACGACGACCCGGTGACCGAGGCGACCGGGGCCTCTCACCGCAGCGGCGAGCCGGACGCCTTCGGGTCGCCGTACCGCCTGCTCTCAACCGCGGTGACGCCGCGCCCGATCGCGTGGGTCTCCTCGCGGGGCCCGGCCGGCGAGAACCTCGCGCCGTACAGCTTCTTCAACACCGTCGCGATCGACCCGCCGGTCGTCGCGTTCTCGCCGGTGGCGACCGCGGCCGACCCGAAGGACACGCTCGCGAACGCCCTGGAGACGGAGGCGTTCGTCGTCAACGTCGTCACCGAGGACGTCGTCGAGGCGATGAACGCGTCGAGCGCGACGCTCGAGGCGGGGGAGAGCGAGTTCGATCACGTCGGGATCGACCGCGCGCCGTCGGCGCGCGTCGACGCGCCCCGGGTGGCCGCGGCGGCCGTGAGCCTGGAGTGCCGGCTGTACGACGCCGTCGAGATCGGCACCTCGACGCTGGTGCTCGGCGAGGTCGTGTACGCCCACGTCGCCGAGGCGGCGCTTACCGACGGGGCGATCGACGTGGACCGGCTCGACACGGTCGGCCGGCTCGCCGGCGGCTGGTACGCGAGCACCGACGACCGGTACGAGCTGGAGCGGCCGCCGTAGCGCGGCGCCGTCGCAGTTCGGTCGCTCTCGTCCGCTCGACGGACTCCCCTCGCAGTCCGCTAGCCCTCGGTCTCGTCCTCCACGAGCGCCGCGAACCGGTCGAGCGCGCGCCGACAGACCGGGACGTACCAGGCCGCGGCGATCGGCACCTCGACGACGACGCGGCTGCGGTCGGACGCCCCGGCGTAGCTGTCGACGCGGTGGCCGGTCGCCGGGATCCCGGCGACCCGCCAGTCCCAGCGCCGCCCGTTGCACGCGGTCACGCGGAACGGGACCCACGCGCCGCCGACCCGGACCCGTCCCCTCGTCCCCCGAGTCACGTAGCGGTCGTCGCTCTCGACCGCGTCGATCGCCGGCCCCCAGTCCGGCCAGGTGCGGGTGTCGCGGAGGGCCTCGGCGGCGACCGACGGCGCGACCGCGACGTCGCGACCCACGGCGAGCGTCGTTCCCTCCCGGACGACCGTCGACGCGGACTCGCCGCCGGACCCGCTCGGGCCGCAAAGCCCTTCGAGGTCCAAACCCCCGTCGAAATCGAAACGTCCGTCCGATTTATCGTTCGAACGAGACCGGTAATTCACGATCCGTCAAAGGATCTCGTCGTAGTTAAGCCGACGTATATTAATACCTTAAATGGTATCAGGACTCATTATCTCTTTCCACGAAGGGTTAATACGGGGATCATCGCTAGAGTAGTCCAATATGGCAGACGACCGCGACACCATGAAAGACGTCTCGCACACTGCACCGCACGACACATCGGCCAAGCGGGTCTGGGAACGAGGCCGAGGCCCGGTCGAGGAAGAGGAAGAAGAGGAGTAACGCACCGACACCGACTGCCCAGTTCTGACGACGCGGCCGATCAGCGGCGCGTCGTACGCCGAATCGGGAGCGGAGCGACCCTGAGCCTATCGCGCCCGGCCGACACCCTCTTTGAGGTCGTTTTTAAACACATCGTATGGTCGGAGTCGCACTCGGGTTGGCCGGGATCGTCGCGGTAACGGTGCTACTGGGATTCAGCGCGTTCTTCTCGAGCTCTGAGACCGCGATCTTCTCGCTTCCGGCGGAGTGGTTCGAGCGGCAGGCCGACTCGGACGACCCGCGGGGACACGTCCTGAAGGAACTCTACGACGACCCCCATCGACTGCTGGTGACGCTGCTCGTCGGTAACAACGTCGTCAACATCGCCATCTCGAGTATCGTGACCGTTCTGGTCGCCAGCCACCTCCCCTCCGGCGCCGCGGTCGTGGTGACGACCGTCTGTACGAGCGTTCTCGTCCTCGTGTTCGGCGAGATCGTCCCCAAGGCGTTCGGCCTCGGAAACGCCGAGACGTGGTCGCTGCGGATCGCGTCGCCGGTCCGACTCGTCGAGCGCGTCCTCTCGCCGCTCATCACGTTGGTCGACGGGATCAGCCGTCGGATGAACGCGTACATCAGCGGCGACGCGAACATCGAGAAGCCGTACACCGACTGACGCGGACGAACCGTCGGGACTTCTCGGCCGCCGGGGCGTCGATGTCGACCCGCGGCTTCCGACGGTCCGAGCGGTTCCGCTCCGGTGCCGCGAGCGACGCGGCTCCCTCGGTTCCGTTCTCGCGGGTGATAGCCGCGGAGGTGGGTTTAACCCGGCCCGCGGACGACCGGTCTCCATGATCGAGGTGGCGGGGTTGCGGAAGACGTACGGCGACTTCGCGGCCGTCGTCGACAGCGACTTCTCCGTCGAGGAGGGGGAGGTGTTCGGCATCGTCGGCCCGAACGGCGCGGGCAAGACGACGACGCTGAAGGTGCTCGCCGGGCTCGTCGATCCCACCGAGGGCGACGTCGAGGTCGCCGGCTACCCTTCGGACGACCCGGAGATGCGACGGCGACTCGGCTTCCTCCCCGAGGAGTCGCCCCTGTACGAGGAGATGACGCCGCTGTCGTACCTGCGCTTCTTCGCCGACCTGTACGACGTGCCGCGCGACGTCGCCGACGAGCGCATCGCGGCCGCGCTCGACCGGCTCGAACTCGACCACCGCGAGCGCCGGCTCGGCGACATGTCGAAGGGGATGAAACGCAAGGTCGCCATCGCGCGGTCGCTGGTCAACGACCCGGACGTGCTCGTGTACGACGAGCCGGCCTCGGGGCTCGACCCGGTGACGACGAACTCCGTGCTGGAGTTCACCCGCGAGCTCCGCGCCGCCGGGAAGACCGTCGTCTTCTCCGCGCACAACCTCTACCACGTCGAGTCCGTCTGCGACCGCGTCGTCGTGATGAACGAGGGGCGAATCGTCGCCCGCGGGAGCGTCGACGGGATCCGCGAGCGACACGGCGAGACGACGTACCACGTGTTCACCGACGTCGCGCCCGCCGCGACCGACCGGTTGACCGCGGCCGTCGGCGACACCGACGCCGCGACCGAGGAGGTCGGCGACCGGTTCCGCACCGCCGTCCCGGACATGGACGGGGTCGAGGCGGTCCGGGCGGCCGCCGCGGAGGCGGGCGGCGAGGTGGTCGACATCCGCACCCGAGAGCCGAGCCTGGAGGACGTGTTCCTCGACATCGTCGGTCGGCCGATGCCCGGCCGGTACACGGGCGGCGGCGGGGCGGTCGCGGACGGGAACGCGGGAGACGGCGACGAGGGGGGCGACGGCGGCGAGGGAGACGGCGGCGACGCGAACCGACCCGCCGAGCCGCGGGAGGGGGTCGAGTGATCGACCGCCTCGGGAGGGTTCTCCGGGTCGCCCGCTGGGAGGTCGCTCGCGCCGGGGGCGGCGTCGACCGCCGGACGTTGCTCGCGGCGCTCGCGCTCCTGCTCGTCGCCGGCGCCGTCCTCGGTGGGGGGCTCGCGGTCGGCGCCGTGGGGCTCGACGTCGACCGCGACGTGTACCGGGTCGCCGTCGACGGCGACTCCCCGTACGCGGACGCCGTGGACGAGGCGCCGGCGCTGACGCCGGTCCCCGTCGGAAGCGCGACGCTCGGTGAGACGGCGGATCTCGTCGTCCTCGACGTGGGGCGGGGGGAGTCCGGTGCGGTCGAGACAGTCGCCGTCCGCGCCAGCGACACGCGGAAGGGCGAGGCCGCGGCCGCCGAGTTCCGCGAGGCCGTCGAGGCGCACAACGAGCGGCTGATGGCCGACGAGGAGAACGCGACCGCCGCCTTCCCCGTCGCCGTCACCCTCCGGTACGTCGGCCGGACGAGCGCGCTCGACGACGGCTCGACGCTCGGGGAAGCGAGCGACGGCTCCGGCGGTGACGACGGCTCTGACGGCGACGACGGTTCGGGCGGCGACGACGGCTCTGACGGCAGGGGTGGTTCGGGCGACGGGAGCGGAAGCGACGGGACCGACGGGGACGACGACGCCGGCGGGGGGACGGGTGACGCCGCGCTCGACGGCGGCGCCTCGGGCGACGGGAGCGGAAGCGACGGGACCGACGGGGACGACGACGCCGGCGGGGGGACGGGTGACGCCGCGCTCGACGGCGGCGCCTCGGGCGACGGGTTCGCGGTGCCGTCGGTCGGCGGCGGGACGTTCGGCGCCGACACGGCGGGCTCGCCCGGATCGATCTCGCCGCCGTTCCCCTTCGTCTCGCTGCTCCTGGCGTTCGTGTTCCTCGTCCCGATGAACTTCCTCATCCAGGCGTACGGCTCGTCCGTGCTCGACGAGCGCACGAACCGGCGGGGGGAGCCGCTGCTCGTCACGCCGCTCTCGCCGGTGGACATCGTCGCCGGGAAGACGCTCCCGTACGTCGCGGCCGCGCTCCTCGTCACGACCGTCATCGCGGTCGCCGTGGGGGGCGGCGCCCTCTCGGTGATCGCCGTGCTGCCCGTCGCCCTGACCTTCCTCGCGGCCACGTTCGTCGGCGCGATGTTCGCGCGGTCGTTCAAGGAGCTCACCTTCGTCACGGTCGGCGTCAGCGTGCTCCTCACGACGTACGCGTTCGTCCCCGCCGTCTTCACCAACGTGACGCCGGTCGCGCTGGTGTCGCCCCTGACGCTCGTCGTCTTCGACCTGCAGGGCGAGGCCGTCTCGGTCGGCGAGGCGCTCTTCTCGACCGGGCCGATGGCGCTCGGCGCCGCGCTCCTGTTCGGCCTCGGGCTCGGGGTGTACCGCGAGGAGGACATGTTCACCCAGAAGCCGGTGACGCGGAAGCTCCTCGACGCGCTCGCGGTGCGGCTCTCGGCGGTCGACGACGCCGGACTCGCCGACCTCGCCGACCGCCGGCGGCTCCGCGCGCTCGGCTCGGTCGCGTTCCTCACCGCCTGCGCGATCCCCTTCGTCTTCGTCGTGGAGCTGCTGGCCGTCGCGACGCTGTTCGCGCTTCCGGTGACGGTCTCGGTCCCCGTCCTCCTCGTGACCATCGCCTTCGTCGAGGAGGTCGCCAAGAGCGTCGGCCTCTACGCCGGGTTCGAGCGCGGCGTCTTCGCCCGGACCGACCGGGTCGCCGTCGCGGTCGGGCTCGCCTCCGCGGTCGGCTTCTTCCTCGCCGAGAAGGCCACGGCGGTCGTGCAGGCGGTCGGCCTCACCGAGCTGTACGTCGGTCGAGCGGCGTTCGGGAGCGTCGCCGGCGTCGACGGGCTCTCCCCCGTCGCCGCCGCGGCGCTGCTGTTCGCCCCTCTCCTGCTCCACGGGTTCGCCACGACCGTCGCCGCGGTGGGCGCGAGCCGGGACCGGACGGCGTACGCGCTCACGCTGGCGCTGGCGACGCTGCTCCACGCCGCGTACAACTTCGGGGTGGTGAGCGTTCATGGGTGACGCGGAGCGCCGCGGGGGGACCGCCGGACGAAGCAGCCGACTGACCATCGCCGGTCGCGAGCTCGCGGGCCTGAGCGCGGAGAAGACGATCCTGCTGGCGGTCGCGATACAGCTGTTCATCGCCGCGTTCTCGTCGTTCCTCGTGGTCGGGCTCGTCTCGATGTACGACCCCGGCGCGCTCGGCGGCGCGGAGGTGGAGGTGGCCGGCGCGGGCGACGCGGTGAGCGATCTCGAGCGAGCCGCGAGCGAGGTCGACGGGGCGTCCGTCACGCGCTACGAGGACGCGGGCGCCGCGCGGCTCGCGTTCGAGCGCAACGCCGCCGACGCGGTGGTGGTCGCCGATCGGAACCACGAGGGGCGGATCGTCGCGCGCGTCACGGCGCCGGACGCGACCGTCGAGACGACCGTGATCGTCGTCCAACTCCGCGAACTGCTCCGGACGTACGAACTGAACGAGCGCGCCGACCGGACCGCGTACCTGACCGAGTCGCCGCTCCCGCTGCCCGAGCGGACCGGCTCCAGCCCGTACTTCACGTTCACCTACACCGTGTTGATCCCGGTGTTGGTGTTCCTCCCCGTCTTCATCTCGGGGTCGCTCGTAGTGGACTCGATCACCGAGGAGATCGACGAGGGCACCCTCGAACTGCTCCGGGTCGCCCCGGTCACGCTGGGGGAGATCATCGACGGGAAGGCGCTCGCGGCGGTCGCGATCGCCCCCGGACAGGCGCTGTTGTGGCTGCTGCTTCTCCGCGCGAACGGCACGCCAGTCGCCAACGTCCCGTCGATCCTCGCGCTGATGACCGCGCTGACGACGCTCGTCGTCGCGCTGGCGGTCGCCATCTCGGCGCTCGCGCCCGACCGCCGGGCCGCGCAGTTCCTCTACTCTATCGGCGTGCTCGTTCTGTTCGGCGGCGCCACGGCGATGGCCGGAGGGCCGGCGAACGCGGTCGCGCGGCTCGCGATCGACAGCGCCGACGCGAGGACGACCGCCCTCGTCGTCGCCTACGTCGCCATCGCCGCGGTCGCGTACGCCGGGGTCAGGCGGCTGGTCGCGGCGAACGGGTTCGGGGACTGAGGGACCGGCGCACCGCGATCCCGAAAAGTTAGAAAAATAATAGTTTTTAGGTCCCGCGCGGTCGTCGTGGAACGCGGTGATCACATGTCTTCGCCGTCAGCGGTCGACGCGTTCCCCGGATTCGTCGCGCTCGACGCGCTAGCGGTGCTCGAGGGAGAGCGCCCCGGTGCCAGCGTCCAGCTGACGGAGGGGTACTTACACGGCCAACAGCGGATGCTGGAGGCGATTGACCGCCCCGACGTCACCGACGACCGGGTCGACACCTGTCAAGAGTCCCGGCGGATCTGGGGGGACCTCCACGTCGACATCGGCTCTCGTACCGAGGGGAACCTCCGAGAGGCGTCGACCCGTCTCCGCGACCTACTCCGCGGGCTCCCGGAGGTCCGGTATCTCAGGGATCGGTACCCGGAGACCTGTTTCGTCGTTCCGGAGTGGCTCCGGACGCCGGGCGAGGTCCAGTACGGGGCCAGAGTGTACTTCTTCGCCGACGAGGCGCCCGCGCCTGACGAGATCCTGGATCGAAACATCCGGGCCGTGCTGGACGAGTCGCCGGGAGCGTTCGACCGGTATCTGGGCTCGCTCCACGGCTATCCGGAGTGCTGTGTCGACTACTACGCGGGGGCGACGCGGTCGCCGACGGCCGAATCGCCGGAAGCGAGGTCGATCGCTCCGCTCGCGGATATCGTGGACGAGGAGCGGGTACACGGAGGGGCTCCCTCGTCGTCGTCCGTCACCGAGATACTGCCGGGGTTCTTCGAGCGCCCGCAGAGCTACGCCTTCTTCGCGCACGCGTTCTACCCGGAGCCGGAGTGTGACGCGGCGCGGCGGACCGGCGTCTCGATATACGAGACGCTCGCCGAGAGCCTCCCCGAGTCGCTGGTCCGGGACTACTTCCGGGTTAATTTCGGCTGGTCGTACCTCCTCGAGAGATCGGCCCGACGACGAGTCGACTGCGTCCCCGAACCGGGAGCCTTCGGGCGTGAGCACGCGTTGCTGTATCTCCCGCTGCAGATACTGCTGGAGACCGGGGTCTACTGAGACGGACGTCGGCACCCGGGTCGATTCGGCGCTCGCCGGTCCGAATCACCGCTCGCCGGTCCGAATCACCGCTCGCCGGTCCGAATCACCGCTCGCCGGTAACGCGGTCGGCGAGGCGCTGGACCCACCCGGCGGTCGGTAGCTGCCAACCGTACGCGACCGCGACCAGTCGGGTCCCGACGGTCACCGCGGCGCACGCGCCGGCGGCGAGTCCGCCGAGGCCGCCCGGCGCACCGAGGCCGCCGAGCGCGCCGACGGCCCAGTACGCGCTCCCGCCCAGCACCGCGCAGCTGGCGTAGAAGTCGTCGAAGAGGATGAAGGGCGCGCGGTCGAGGAGGACGTCCGCGAACGCGCCGCCGCCGGCCGCGTTGATCGTCGCGACCGCGACGACGCCGAAGGCGGACACGCCGGCGTCCGTCGCGACGATCGCGCCGGCCGTGGCGAAGGCGGCGAGGCCGACGGCGTCGGCCGCGAGCGTGATCGGGTGCGTGTCCGGCGATTCGAGGACGACGCTGAGGGCGATCGCCAACCCGACGCCGACGAGTCCGAGCGCGATCTCGACCGGCGACTGGAGGGCGAGCGGGACCCGGTTCACGAGCAGGTCGCGCGTCACCCCGCCGGCGAACGCCATCGCCAGTCCGACGATCGCGACGCCGAACAGATCGAACTCCTCCCGGATCGCCTTCGTCGAGCCCACGAGGGCGAACGCGACCAGGCCGACCGTGTTCATGACGGCGAACGGGTCGCCGAACAGGGTCGACGCGAGCCCCCCCGTCACTCCCCGAAGGCCCCCAGGCTCGACTGCAGCTCTCGGCCCGCCGCCTCGTCGGTGAGCTCGCGGCCGACCAGCTCGCGGGTGTCGACCGCGTACGTGGACCCGCCGCGGTCGAGCACCAACACCCGCCCCTTCCAGCCGCGCACGGTCCCGGCCGCCATCGTCTCCGCGACGGGGCGTTCGTCGAGGTCGAGCCCGTAGTCGAACGCGAAGCGCTCGATCGGGTCGAAGCGTTCGAGGAGCGCCGCCCACGCCGACTCGTCGACCGCGCGGCCGAACCCCGCGAGCTTCGTCGGCACCCGAACCCGGTCGACGAGGTCGTCGCGGTCGGCCAACTCGGCCTCCACCTGTCGGGCGACACGCCCGTCGGGCAGGGTTCTGACGTGCGCGGCCCGGTCCGCGCCCTGCTCGCGGAGCCGCGTCTCCAGCCGCCACAGCCGCGTCACCCCGACCTTCAGCACGTCGGGGGCGAACGCGGCGAGGTAGAGCGCGTGCTCCTCGTGACAGTCCATCTCGTCTTTCAGACACGTGCCCGTGCACCGCGCGCACACCCAGACGCCCCCGTGGGCGTCGCAGTAGGGGGCATCGGAGGCGTCGCAGGCGACGTGCTCGCCGTCGTGGACGGTCCCCGCGCAGCGGCGGTCGCCGAGCCCGTAGGCGAGCTCCGTCCCGGCGGTCGCCTCGACGAACTCGACCGCGCCGCCGCTGGCGACGTAGAGCCCCTCGCCCGACTCGTAACCCACGACTTGCACGCGCCCCCGTACGGGGAGCCGCGACTTATGCGCGTCGTCGGCGGAGCCCGAGACGGACGCGACCCGGGAGGCACCGGCGCAAGAGTCAACACTCTTCGAGCCTCCTAGACGATCTTTGATGATGGACTCTGACGACCCGCTCGCGGACGTCTTCGTCGCGAACGTCATGACCGAACCGGTCGAGACGATCGACCCCGAGGCCTCGGCGGCGACGGCGGCCGAACGACTGATCGAGTCGGACATCGGCTCGATTCTGGCGGGCGCCGAGTCGCTGCCGCCGGACGGCATCCTCACGGAGTCCGACTTCGTCCGCCTCGCGGCCGAGGGGCGTGATCCCACGGCGACGACCGTCGGGGAGTGTATGAGTTCCCCCGTGATCACGGTGCGCCCGTCCGACTCGATCGGGGAGGCGGCCCGGACGATGGCCGACCGCAACGTCAAGAAGCTTCCCGTCGCCGAGCCGCAGACCGACGGGCTCGTCGGGATCGTCACCACGACCGACGTGGCGAGGTACGTCCCGATCCACGAGTTCCACCCGGAGGAGACGGAGTGAGCGACCAGAGACGGCCGAACCTCGCGCCGGTCGCGGACCGGCCGCGGTCTTTATTCCGTGTCGCGTGCGATCGCCCCGCATGATCGACGCCGCGCTCGCGACGGACGAGGGCGACGAGGGGGTCGACCTCGCGCTCACCGTGACGAACGATGCCGAGGACCCGGTCACGCTCCGGTTTCGGACCGGTCAGCGCGCCGACTTCGCGGCCTTCGAGTCCCCCGCCGCCGACGCGGCGGGCGACCCCCGTCGGAGCACCGCCGGGCCGGTCTGGCGACACGGCGAGGGCCGGGCGTTCACGCAGGCGCTCGGCACCGAGACGCTGGCGCCGGGCGGGTCGGCGACGTACGAGGGGACGTGGCGGAGCCCGCGACCGGGCGTCTACCTCGTCGTCGGGACGCTGACCGCAGAGGAGCACGACGCGGAGGCGACCGCGACGGTCACGGTCGGGTGACGTCCGGCGGGCGCACCTCAGTCCGAGTCGGCGCCGTGGACCGCCTCCTCGACCGCCGCCGCGAGCCGCTCGCGCGTCCGGTGGCTCGACTCGGCGTCGGTCCGGACCTCGATCAGGTGCGAGCCGTCGGCGTCGCGGGCCCGCTCGCACGCCGACACGAGCTCCGCGGCGGTCTCGGCGGGGTCCCCGACCGCCTCGGGCCTCGCGTCGATCCGCGCGTACGCCAGCCCGTGGAGGTCGGCCATCGGCTCGAACTCGATGCCGTGCGGGGTCTTGAACGACTCCGTGAACGGCGGCTCGAACGACTCGATCGGCAGGGCGTGGAAGATCCCGCCGCCGTCGTTGTTGATCAGCACGACCGTCGCGTCGACGTCGCACCGGTCGAGCGCGAGCAGGCCGTTGGCGTCGTGGTACAGCGCCAGGTCGCCCACGACGAGGGTGAGGTCGTCCGTCGTCGCCGAGCCCGCCCCGAGCGCGCTGGAGACGATCCCGTCGATCCCGCTGACCCCACGGTTGCCGAGCGCGGTGACGCTCGCCGTCGTCGGCCCGACGAACCGGTCGAGGTCGCGGACGGGCATCGAGTTTGAGACGAACAGCGTCGCCGGGTCGGGGAGCGCGTCGGCCACGGCGCGGAGCGCGTCGCCCTCGTGGAAGCCGGCCGGGTCGCCGTCGGCCGAGAGAGCGTCGCCGCCCTCGCTCCCGGTCGCGGCTCGCTCTCGGTCGTGTATCTCCCGAGCGACGCGGTCGGCCTCCTCCCACTGCGCTCGCCAGTCCGGGTCGCCGCCGCCACCGCCGGCGAGCCGCGAGAGGCGGGCGCAGAGCCGGCTCGGCTCGGCGACGACGAGGTCGGTCGCGGCGAACTCCGCCTCCCGCCAGCGCCCCGCGGGGTCGACCTGATACTGGTCGGCGCCGGTCCCGGCGAGGTACTCGCGGAGGTTCTTCGAGGTGGGCGACGCGCCGAGGCGGAGGACGACCTCGGGGTCGGCCCACTCGGTCGCCGGGTCGGACCCCCCGGCGTCGTCCCCGGCGACCGACGCAGAGAGGTACGCGTCGTACGCCCCGATCACGGGCGCGACGCGGGTGTGACCGCCGTACCGGACGTTCGAGAGCGGGTCGGCGAGCACCGGGAACCCGGTCGCGTGCGACAGCGCCGTCACCGACTCCGCGTCGAGGCCGGGCGGGTCCGCGGGGCCGGCGACGATCAGCCCGCGGTCGACCACCGAGAGTTCGTTCGCGAGCGCGCGGAGCTCGTCGTCGCCCGGCTCGGGCGATCCCGGCGTCACGTCGACGTAGGGGCCGTCGCGACCGGCCGCGGAGACCGGGTCGAGGTCGGCGGGCACGTCGCCCGGCACCCGCGTCGGCTCCAGCGGCTTCTTGAACGGGACGTTGAGGTGAACCGGGCCGGGGTCGGCCCCCTCGGCGGTCGCGACGGCTCGGCCCACGGTGGTCCGCAGCGATCGGAGCGCGCGGTCGTTCGGCGCCGGCTCGGGGAGGTCCTTATAAAAACGGACGGCGTCGCCGTACAGCTTCTCCTGATCGGCGGTCTGGTTCGCGCCCGAGTCGCGCAGTTCCGGCGGGCGGTCGGCCGTGAGCGCGAGCAGAGGGACGCGGGCCTGGCTCGCCTCCATCACGGCCGGGTGGTAGTTGGCGGCGGCGGTGCCGGAGGTGCAGATCAGCGGCGTGACGCTCCCCGTCCGCCGGGCGCGGCCCAGCGCGAAGTAGGCGGCGGAGCGCTCGTCCAGCTGCGAGAAGACGCGGAGGTCGTCGCGGTCCGCGGCGGCCATCGTCAGCGGCGTCGATCGGCTGCCCGGGGAGACGACGACGGCGTCGACGCCCGCGGCGACGAGCTCGTCCACGAGCGCCCCCGCCCACAGCGCGTTCCGGTTCGGCGCGGTCATTGCCACCGCTTGGTGGTCGATATTTAAATACTCCCGCGGGTCGGCCTGGCCGGATTCGTTATACCCGGTCCAGCCGCGAGAGCCCGTGCCACACCGCGTCGACGAGGCGGTCCTCGCCCTCGCCCTCGGCGTCCTCCCAGCCGCGGGCGATGGCGTCCTCCAGCACCGGCACGGGGTGATTCTCGAAGTTGTTCATCCCGCGGAACGTCTCCAGCGCCTCGCGGTGGGGCTCGCCGAAGGCGTCGCCCTCGGCCGCCTCGCTCCCGGCCGCGTCGCCCTCGGGCGCATCGCTCTCGTCGAGGAACCCGAGGTCGGCGAGCGTCGCCGCGACGGCCGCGGCCGCCTCGCCCGTCAGCTCCCGGGTCTCGTCGGGCGCCTCGCGCTCCAGCAGGGTGACGTCGTACAGCTTGAACACCCGCTCGAGCTCGTCGATCGGGCCGTCGTGGTCGTCGACGCGCACGTCGATCCAGCGGTCGTTCCGGCCGTCGTACCCGCCCTCGGGCTTCGCGACGTACAGCGCCGCCGACTGCTCGCCGCGCTTGTCGCCGCCAGCCTCGTTGCCGGCGTGGAGCGCGGCGATGAGCCGCTCGGGGAGGCCGCCGTCCGTCTCCTCGAACGCGTCCGCCATCGCGGTCAGCGTCTCGGCGTTCTCCAGGATGTTGCCCTGCACGGTGTAGCCGTCGCCCTGCAGGTCGCCGGCGTAGTCGTGGCACTCGTCGCCGGTGAACGCGGCCGGCTCGCCGTCGAGGCCGACGACGCCGACCTGTCGGGAGGGCGCCTCGTCGTCCGCGCTCGTGAGCGCGTCGACGACCGCCTCGGCGTCGCGGCCCTCCCGGAGGCGGTCGAGGCCGTCGGGGCCGTAGGCGACGTTCGCGAAGCTCTGCGTGGCGACCGCGCCGGCGTCCGCGCTGACGAACGGGACGACGGCGCCGACGCTGACGAACTTCGACTGGACCGCGACGCCGACGGCGTCGGTCTCCGGGTCGCGGGCGGCGATCGAGAACGTCGAGGGACGAGGTGGCATGCGGATACACGGATCGACGGCCGCCCTCATAAGTTCGGTCGGGTCGTCCGGGCGGTCCGCCCCTCGTCGACGTCGGCGTCGCCGACGCCGCGCCCCGCGCCGCCGCTCGCGGTCGCGTTCTGCAACGCTTATGCACGCCGACCGACTTCGATCGGGTATGAGCGACGACGACGCCGTCGACGTCGAGGTCGAGTCCTCCGACGACGCCGCGGCCGACGCGGCGAGCGCGAACGGAACGGCGGAGGCGACCGCCGGGGAAGCGAGCGGCGAGCCGGCGCGCGGGACCGACGCGGAGAGCGACGTGACCGACGCCGAGGCCGACGCGGACCGCGAGGCGCTGGCCGCCGCCGTCGCCGAGCACGACGAGGCGCTCGCGCGGGAGGTCGCCGAGCTGGAGGCGGAGCTCGCGGAGACGCGCGCGGACCTCCTCGAGACCGAGGAGGAGGTCGAGGAGCTGACGAGCAAGCTCGCCCGCGTGAAGGCGGACTTCAGCAACTACAAACAGCGCGCGAAGCGCAAGCAGGACGAGATCCGCGAGCGCGCGTCCGAGAAGCTCGTCGAGCGGATCACCCCGGTCCGCAACGACCTCCTCCGCGCGCTCGACCAGGAGGCGGGGAGCGATCTCCGCCCCGGCGTCGAGTCGACGCTGGAGAAGTTCGACGAGGTGCTCGCCGAGGAGGGCGTCGAGCCAATCGCGCCCGACCCGGGCGACGAGGTCGACCCGTCCCGCCACCAGGTGATGCTCCGCGTCGAGAGCGACCAGCCCGAGGGCACCGTCCACGAGGTGTACGAGCCCGGCTACGAGATGGGCGACCGCGTCGTCAGCGAGGCGAAGGTCACCGTCAGCGCCGACGGGTCGTAGTCGACGGCCCGGGCCCCCGTCCCGTTTTCACTCCTCGCTTGCGTACCGGCCCGCGATCTCGTCGAGCCCCGCGTCCGGCTCGGCGGCGTGGGGCACCGACAGCGGCGAGACCGACACCTCGCCGTCGACGACCGCCCGCCTATCGGTGCCGATCGGGTCGGGCACGTCCTCGGGCGTCATCCGCCCCCAGATCGGATCGGAGATGGCGACGCCGCCGTTGCCGTCGGAGGTCGCCTCCATCCCGTACCACTCGGACGGCGTGGTGACGCGCATCGGCGCGGGGTCGACGGCGCGGTCCGAGCCGCCGGGGTCGGCCGCGACCGGCTCCGAGCCGCCGTCGGCCTCGGCCGACGCCGCCATCGGCGCGTTGACGTTGAGGTAGTCGGCCCGCTCGAAGGCGCCCGCCGCCGGGGCCTCGTTGACGAGGAACCGCGTGGCGCGCACGGCGTGCGCGAACGACGCCGGCGGCAGGTCCCGCTTCCACCAGTCGTCGCCGCCCGGCACGTACATCGACGTCGCGATTCCGGGGACGCCGAAGAAGGCGCCCTCGACGGCCGCCGAGACGGTCCCGGACCGTCCGAGCGTGTACGCGCCGAGGTTGGCGCCCTCGTTGCACCCGGCGACCACGAGGTCGGCGTCCGGGACGAGCTCGTCGAGGCCGGCGACGACGCAGTCCACGGGCGTCCCGTCCACAGCGTACCCCAGCTCGTGCTCGCGGACCTCGACGTCGGCGGAGATGGCGCGCCCGATCGAAGAGCGGTCGCCGGTCGGCGCGACCGCGACCACGTCGTAATCGGCCGCGAGCGCGTCGTACAGCGCGCGGAAGCCGACGGCGTCGACGCCGTCGTCGTTCGTCAGTAGGATCCGCTCGACGCTCATACCAGTACATCGGGCGGTTCGGACAAAAGCCCACCGTCGGCGGCGGGCTGTCGGCGCCGCCGCGCCGAACGGAAAAGCCCACGTATCCCGGGGCCCCATCGTGCGACATGGGATTCGGGGACACGGCCAAGAAGATCCAGACGCTCGCCGACAAGGCCGAGCGCACGTACCAGAAGATCAACGAGCTCCGCAACGAGGTCGAGGAGACCCAGACGACCGTGGTCGACACCTCCGAGCGCGTCCAGCGGCTGGAGAACGAGATGGCCGAACAGCGGGCCGTCCTCGACACCGTCGCGCGCGAGGTCGGCGTCGACTTGGAGAGCGTCAGCACCGAGGCGCACATCACCGAGGCGGAGCGCGCCGCCGCGGAGAGCTCGCCCGGGAGCGCGACCGGGGGCGCCGGATCGGCCGAGAGCGACGGCGGCGAGCCGGGGGACGCGACCGACGGGGCGAGCGAGGACGCGGCGTAACCCCTATTCGGCCGGTTCCGCCGTCTGGTCGGCCGATTTCTCTCCGTCGGCGGCCCGCGACACCACCTCGGCCGGCACGCCCGCGACCGTCGTTTCCGGCGGGACGTCGGCGGCGACGAGCGAGTTCGCGGCGACCTGCGCCCCCTCGCCGACCGTGACGCCCGGGAGGACGACAGCGCCCGCCCCGATCATCGCGCCCTCCTCGACGACGACGTCGCCGAGTCGGTACTCGTCGCTGAGGAACTCGTGGCACAGCAGGGTCGCGTCGTAGCCGACGATCGCGTCGTCGCCGACGGTGATCCGCTCCGGCCAGAACACGTCGGGCGTCGACTCCAATCCCCACGCGACGCCGGTCCCGACCGCGACGCCGATCCGCCGCAGCAGCCAGTTCTTCAGCCGCAGGCTCGGGCAGACCCGCGCGAGCACGATCACGACGTAGTTCCGGACGACGACGAGCGGCGACTTCGCGTCCGGCCACGACCACAGCGAGTTCCGCGGGCCGGGCGTCGCGTGGCGGTCGAGTCGCTCGGTCCGGGAGTCGTCCGCCGCATGGTCGGCCGCGGTCGCGCCCGCGGCGTTCGTCGGTTCGGCCGCCGCGCCACCGTCCTCGTGAGTCACGAGGGCCCGTTCGGGCGGCTCCGGTAAAAGGGTCGCTGACGGGGGCGCGCTACTCCCGCAGCTCGTCAATGTGTTCGATCCGCCGCTCGACGAGGTCGGCCGTCCCGACGTCGTGGCGGATCCGGAGCCCGTCGCCGGCGGCAGAGAGCCCGTCTTCGGCCTGTCGCTCGGCGGCGGCGATCGAGTCGCCGCGGCCCACGACCGCGAACGAGCGCGAGGTGGTCGTGTACAGCCCGTCGTCGCGCTCGTCGACGCTGGCGTAGTAGAGCAGCGCGTCGCCGACGCTCTCCTCGTCGACCGCGATCCGCGCGCCCGCGTCGGGGTCGACCGGGTAGCCGTCCGGCACGGCGTACTTGCAGACGGTCGCCTCGCCCGAGAAGGCCAGTTCGGGGAGCGCGCTGCCGTCGCGCGCGGCCGTCAACACGTCGACGAAGGGGGTATCCAGCACCGGCAGCGCGTTCATCGCCTCCGGGTCGCCGAAGCGCGCGTTGAACTCGACGACCTTCGGCCCCGCGTCGGTGAGCATGAACTGGCCGTAGAGGACGCCCTTGTAGTCCGGGAGCGCGTCGACGACCGCCTCCAGCACGTCGACGGCGGCCTCGTAGTCGCCGTCGTCCATGAACGGGAGCGAGCGGCCCGTGTCCGAGTACGAGCCCATCCCGCCCGTGTTCGGGCCCTCGTCGCCCTCGTAGGCGCGCTTGTGGTCCTGCACCGCGGGCGTCGTCCGGACGTCGCCGTTCGCGACGAACGCCTGGACCGTGAACTCCTCGCCGACCAGGCGCTCCTCCAACACGACGCGGTCGTAGCCGGAATCCCGGAGGTACGCCTTCGCCTCCTCGGCGGTCACCTGATCGCCGATCACCTTCACGCCCTTCCCGCCCGTGAGCCCGGCCGGCTTCACGGCGAGGTCGCCGTCGGCCGCGTCGATGTAGTCGCAGGCGGCCTCCGTGTCGTCGAACACCGCGTAGTCGGGACAACCGGGGATCGACGCCTCCTCCATGAACTCGCGCTGGTACGCCTTGTCCGTCTCCAGGCGCGCCTCCGCGGCCCGCGGGCCGAACGCGTACACGCCGGCGTCGTCGAGCGCGTCGGCGACCCCCGCCGCGAGCGCCGACTCGGGACCGATCACGGCGAGGTCGGCGCCGACGTCGGTCGCGTAGTCGGCGACGGCCTCGGCGTCGGTCTCGTCGATCGACTCGAACCCCTCGGCAAGCCGTCGGATGCCCGGGTTCCGGTTGCTCGCGCAGGCGTACAGCGCGCAGTCGTCGGCGACCGCGCGGGCGATCGCGTGCTCGCGTCCGCCGCCGCCGACGAGGAGTACGGTCTCGGTCATGCCCGACGGATACGTACATGGTAGTGTAAGCTTTACTTTCCACTCGCACCGAGATAGCCATATACGTGGATCGTTTGCGGGAGCGACGCCCGAACCCGCCCCTCGTGTGAGGCTTTTTGCCTCGCCGGGGCGAACCGCGGGTATGACACAGCCGACGGAGCGGAACCGCCTCGACGACGAGGCGAGCCCGTACCTCCGACAGCACGCCGACAACCCGGTCCACTGGCAGCCGTGGGGCGACGAGGCGTTCGAGCGCGCCCGAGAGCACGACGTGCCCGTGTTCGTCTCCATCGGCTACTCCTCCTGCCACTGGTGTCACGTGATGGCCGAGGAGAGCTTCGAGGACGAGGGGGTCGCGGACGTCCTCAACGAGTCGTTCGTCCCGATCAAGGTCGACCGCGAGGAGCGCCCCGACGTCGACAGCACGTTCATGACCGTCTCACAGCTCGTCACTGGCGGCGGCGGCTGGCCGCTCTCCGCGTGGTGTACCCCAGAGGGGAAGCCGTTCTACGTCGGGACCTACTTCCCGCCCGAGCCGCGCCGGAACCAGCCCGGGTTCCGCGACCTCTGCGAGCGCATCGCCGACTCGTGGGCCGACCCCGAGCAGCGCGAGGAGATGGAGCGGCGCGCCGAGCAGTGGACGACGAGCGCTCGCGACGAGCTGGAGTCCGTGCCCGACGCGGGCGCGGCGGGCGACACGGAGGCGCCCGGCGCCGACCTCCTCGACGAGGCCGCCGCCGCCGCGGTCCGCGGGTACGACGACGAGTACGGCGGGTTCGGGAGCGGCGGCGCGAAGTTCCCGATGCCCGGGCGGATCGACCTGCTCATGCGCGCCTCCTCCCGGAGCGGCCGGGACGCCGCGCTCGCGGCCGCGACCGGGACCCTCGACGGGATGGCGCGCGGCGGGATGTACGACCAGATCGGCGGCGGCTTCCACCGGTACGCGACCGACCGGCGGTGGACGGTGCCGCACTTCGAGAAGATGCTGTACGACAACGCGGAGCTCCCGCTGGTGTACCTCGACGGGTACCGCCTCACCGGCGACCCGGCGTACGCCCGCGTCGCGAGCGAGACGCTGGGGTTCCTCGACCGCGAGCTCCGCCACGAGGCGGGCGGCTTCTTCAGCACGCTCGACGCGCGGAGCGCGCCGCCCGAGAGCCGGCGGGGTGACGCGAGCGGGAACGGAAGCGGTCACGCCGACGTCGAGGGCGCCTTCTACGTCTGGACGCCCGGCGAGGTCGACGCGGTCCTCGACGAGCCGGCCGCGTCGCTGGCGAAGGAGCGGTACGGGATCGAGTCGGGCGGGAACTTCGAGCGCGGCACGACCGTACCGACGATCGCGGCGTCGGTCGCGGCGCTCGCCGAGGACCGCGACCTCTCGGTCGAGGAGGTCCGCGAGCGCCTGACCGAGGCCCGCGTCGCGCTGTTCGAGGCGCGGGAGTCGCGCCCGCGGCCCGCCCGCGACGAGAAGGTGCTCGCGGCGTGGAACGGCCGAGCGGTCTCCGCGTTCGCGAGCGCGGCGGGCGTCCTCGGCGAGGAGTACGCCGCGATCGCCCGCGAGGCGCTCGACTTCTGTCGCGACCGGCTGTACGACGCGGAGACGGGTGCGCTCGCCCGGCGGTGGCTCGACGGCGACGTCCGCGGCCCGGGGTACCTCGACGACCACGCGTTCCTCGCGCGCGGCGCGCTCGACGTCTACGCCGCCACCGGCGACCCGGAGCCGCTCGGGTTCGCGCTGGAACTGGCCGAGACGATCGTCGCGGAGTTCCACGACGCGGACGACGGAACGATCTACTTCACGCGGGACCCGGAGGCGGGCGAGGGTGACGGGACGGCCGGGGACGGCGATGGGCCCCCCGCCGGCGACGGCGCCCTGTTCGCCCGCCCGCAGGAGTTCACCGACCGCTCGACGCCGTCGAGCCTCGGCGTGGCGGCGGAGACGCTGGCGCTCCTCGACGGGTTCCGGACCGACCGCGAGTTCGCCGCGGTCGCGGAGGCGGTGGTGACGACCCACGCGGACCGGATCCGGGCGAGCCCGCTGGAGCACGTCTCGCTGGTGCGGGCGGCCGAGCGCGTCGAGACCGGCGGGGTCGAGGCGACGGTCGCCGCCGACGCGGTGCCGGACGCGTGGCGCGAGACCCTCGGCGAGCGGTACCTCCCGGGCGCGCTCGTCGCGCCGAGACCGCCGACCGAGGCGGGGCTCGACGAGTGGCTCGACCGGCTCGACATGGACGAGGCGCCGCCGATATGGGCCGGGCGCGACGCGGTCGACGGCGAGCCGACCGCCTACGTCTGCGAGGGTCGGACCTGCTCGCCGCCGGAGGCCGACCTCGACGCGGCGCTGGCGTGGCTGGCGGAGCGGCGGTAGGCGAGCGACTCCGGACCGGCGGTTCGAGTGCCTCTCGGACAGCCGGCGGCGCGAGTAAGCCGCGGCGTAATTATATGCGTCCGTCACGACGCTCCGTCCATGCACGATTTCATCGTCGTCGGCGCCGGCCCCCCGGGCTCGCGGTTCGCCAGGCGGGCGGCCGAGGCCGGCCGCGACGTGGTCGTCTTCGAGAAGGGGACCGTCGGCGAGCCGCTGGCCTGCTCGGGCCACGTCTCCGACGACGTCTGGGCGTACGTCCCCGACGAGGCACGCGACCGGCTCCTCCAGAACCGCGTGTACGGCGCGCGGTTCCACGTGGGCGGCCCCGGCTCGAAGGCGCACCCATTTTATAAAGAACGGCCGGTCTCGAACGTGATCGACCGCGTCGGGCTCGACCGGACCCTCGCCGACTGCGCGCGGGACGCGGGCGCCGACGTCCGCGAGGGGCACACCGTCCTCGACGTCGACGAGCGGTCGGATCGGGTCGCCGTCGAGGTCCGGACTCCCGACGGCGACGTCGAGACGGCGGAGGCCCGGATGGTCGCCGGCTGCGACGGCCCCACCTCTCGCGTGCGTCGATCGCTCGACCTCCCGGAGCCGGACGAACTGCTCCACGGCGTGCTCGCGTTCGACGACGCGCCCGACGCCGGCGACCTCGTCGACGTCCACCTCACCGCGCCGACCTTTTTCGCGTGGCGGATCCCGCGGGGGGACGCCGGCGTCGAGTACGGCCTCGCGGCGCCCCCGAGCGACGACGTCACGGCGATGTTCGACCGGCTCACCGACGCGTACGGCGCGACGACAGACCGGTTCTGCTCGGGGGCGATTCCGGTCGGGCCGCCGGACCGCGTCACGACGGACCGCGCGTTCCTGATCGGGGACGCGGCCGCGCAGACGAAGCCGTTCACCGGCGGCGGGATCCTGTACGGGATGACCGCGGCCGACGTGGCCGCGGACGTCGTCGACCCGGCGGACCCGGCGACGCTCGCCGACTACGAGGCCGGCTGGCGCGACGAGATCGGCCGCGAGATCCTGCTCGGAAAGGGGATCCGTCGGTGCTACTCGCTGCCGGAGCCGGTCCAGCGGCTCGGGCTGCGGGCGCTGTCGGGCGAGATCGGCGTCCACATGGACCGGCCGACCTCGTTCTTCTCGCCGGCGCACCTCCGTCGGCTGTTCTCGCGGAGCGACCCGCCGGAGTGAGCCGGGACCGGTCGGGGAACCGCCGCGGCGGAGTCCGCCCGTTACTCGCCGACGACCTCGGCGAACGAGACGTTCTCGCGGACGCTCGTGATCTCGACGGTCGGCTCGTCGCCCGGCTGGGAGTCGGGGACGATGACGACGTAGCCGCGTTCGATCTTCGCGATCCCGTCGCCCTTGTCGCCGAGCGTCTCGATCGTGACCTCGCGGACGTCGCCCTCGGAGACCGGCGGGCCGGCGGCGTCGGTCGGGGTTGTGCGGGCCGCGGAGGTGCCGGCACCGTTCCCCGCGACGTCCCGGTCCGGGGACGCGTTCGCCGCTGACTCGGTGGAAGCGGTATCCGCTCCTCCCTCTCGCTGTATCAATGCGACCCGATACGTCTCACCGGGGGTGACCGTCTCGTGTTCTATCTCCGACGACGGGACCGTGACGACGTGGTCCCCGTCGCGCTCCTCGACTTCCCCGGTGAACAGACACGCGAGCGAATCGGTGATCTCGACCATGCGTGACGTTGCGAACACGGTAATGAAAAGGTCCCTATTATTACCCGCGGTGAAAACGCCGTCAGAGGTCGGTCGCAGCCGCGCGGATTCCCGCCCGGACACCCGCCGAACATAAACGTTTACCCTGTTCCGAATGAATCGCCGGTCATGAGCCGAAACTACGAGTCGCTCCACGATCCGAACGCGGAGTACACGATGCGGGAACTCTCCGCGGAGACGATGGAGGTCACGGGCTCGCGCGGCGGTCGCCGCGACGTCGAGATCACGGACGTCCAGACGACGATGGTCGACGGGAACTTCCCGTGGACGCTCGTCCGCGTGTACACCGACGCGGGCGTCGTCGGCACCGGCGAGGCGTACTGGGGCGCGGGCGTCCCGGAGCTGATCGAGCGCATGAAGCCGTTCGTCGTCGGCGAGAACCCCCTCGACATCGACCGGCTGTACGAGCACCTCATCCAGAAGATGTCGGGCGAGGGCTCGGTCGAGGGCGTCACCGTCACCGCGATCTCCGGGATCGAGGTCGCGCTCCACGACCTCGCCGGCAAGATCCTCGACGTGCCCGCCTACCAGCTGCTCGGCGGCAAGTACCGCGACGAGATGCGCGTCTACTGCGACTGCCACACGGAAGCGGAGGCGGACCCCGACGCGTGCGCCGACGAGGCCGAGCGCGTCGTCGACGAGCTCGGCTACGACGCGCTGAAGTTCGACCTCGACGTCCCCTCGGGGTTAGAGAAGGACCGCGCGAACCGCCACCTCCGCCCCGGCGAGATCCGCCACAAGGCGGAGATCGTCGAGAAGGTCACGGAGCGCGTGAAGGACGAGGCCGACGTCGCCTTCGACTGTCACTGGACGTTCTCGGGCGGCTCCGCGAAGCGCCTCGCGGACGCCATCGAGGAGTACGACGTGTGGTGGCTCGAAGACCCCGTGCCGCCGGAGAACCTCGACGTGCAGGAGGAGGTCACCAAGAACACGACCACGCCGATCGCGGTCGGCGAGAACCGCTACCGCGTCACCGAGCTGCGCCGGCTCATCGAGAGTCAGGCGGTCGACATCGTCGCGCCCGACCTGCCGAAGGTCGGCGGGATGCGCGAGACCCGCAAGATCGCCGACGTGGCGAACCAGTACTACGTCCCGGTCGCGATGCACAACGTCGCCTCGCCGGTCGCGACGATGGCGGCGACGCACGTCGGCGCCGCGATCCCGAACTCGCTGGCGATCGAGTACCACTCCTACGAGCTCGGCTGGTGGGAGGACCTCGTCGAGGAGGACGTCATCGAAGACGGCTACATCGAGGTCCCGGAGAAGCCGGGCCTCGGCGTCACGCTCGACATGGACGCCGTCGAGGCGCATATGGTCGAGGGCGAGACGTTGTTTGACGAGGCGTAAGCCGGATCGAGCCAGCAGCGCGGAGCGCTGCGTTGGTCGACTGAGCGAAGCGAAGTCGAAGGGGCCGGCGCGCCGAGCGTCGGATCCGACCGATATCGACGCCGGACATCTTGACAACCAAATAATATTTTATACCCGGACATGGTATACGATGGCGGAGTCGACGACGCCCGAAGAGGAACGGCGGCAGCGTGCGGCGACCGCAATTCAGGAGGGCTCCGATCATGGACATCGATGACACTCCCGGCGACGAGTCGACGAGAACAGGGCTGAGGGAGGTCGCACTCTCGCACCGCTATCGATGGCGGCTGCTCTACTGCCTGTTCACGTATGCGAATCCGATGTGGCTCCCCGACGTCGCTCACCAACTCACGGTCTGGGACCGCGACGACGTCGACACCAGAGAGCGGCTCCGGATCTACAACGCGCTCTACCACGACCACGTGCCGCCGCTGCGAGAGGCGGACCTCGTGGCGTATCATCAGCCCGACGACGAGGTCGAGTTGGGGCCGGCGGCGGAGGCGGTCGAACCGGTCATCAGCGATCGGCTGGCGTCCGAGATCGACGACCTGCTGACAGCCGAGCGGACCGATACGGACGTCGCCGATCCGGTGGACTGATCGTCCGGTTCGGCCGTCCGGCGGCGGGTCCGGCACGATACCGGTCCGCCGTCGAACGGCAGAATCGAACGCGAGACGGATGTGCGTCAGGCCCGGGACGCCACCTGGTCCAGCCGGACCGGGTCGAGCCCCCGCCGGTCCAGCTCCGTCTCGATCTCGCGGAGCCGAGGCGCGATCTCGTCCGGCTCGTGACTGTCGGTGCCGACGGTCACGCGCGCGCCGGCGTCGACGAGCCGGTCGAGGAACGCCGGAGCCGGGTGGAACGTCCCGTACTCGTCGAGCGCCCTACCGGCGTTGATCTCGGGGACGGTCCGCGACCCTCGGAAGGCGTCGGCGATCGCGGCGTAGTGGTCCTCGGTCGCGAACCCGCGGAGGTGCGGGTTCCGCTCGATCAGGTCCGGATGCGCGGCGACCGCGAACAGCTCCGAGTCGACGAGCGCGGTCAGCTTCTCGAAGTACCGCTCGACGAGCGCGCGCCGCTCCGACTCGGACTTGTCAGCGAAGTGCGAGCGAGCGTGGACGTTCGCGCCGTCCAGCTCGTGGACGCTCCCGACCGCGTAGTCGAAGTCGGCCTCGGCGAGGAAGTCGGCGATCGCCGCCTCGTGTGCGGGGTCGTAATCCATCTCCACGGCGTCGAACACGTCGACGTCGGCGTCCTCGCGGACCGCCTCGATCGCCTCCCGGCGCCGCTCGTACGTCAGGTCGAGGTTGAACCCGAGCGCCCGCTTGTACCGCTCCGCACCGGGCTCGGGCGAGACGTTGCAGTGGTCCGCGAACCCGATCCCGTCGAGGCCCGCGTCCGCGGCCGCGTCCACCATCCACCGGAGGAACGCCCCGTCGGAGTAGTTCGTGTGGGCGTGGTAGTCGTGCACGCGACGTCGTAGGTCGCGCGGCGACTCGTAGCTTCTGGTCGACGAGCGACGCCGGCGGCGACTCAGTACCCAGTGCCCAGCGCCGAGTTCGCGACGAGCACGGCGAACGTGACGCCGAACAGGGCCGCCAGGATCGCGAAGGAGACGCCCCAGCCGAACAGGTCGGCCGCGAGCCCGACGCCGAAGGAGCCCGCCGAGCCGATGACGGTGTAGACGGTCCGGACGAGTCCGAAGCCGGCGCCGCGCTCCGCGTCGCCGAGCGCGTCCATGAACCGCGGGTCGATGGCGGAGAAGAAGCTCGCGCCGGAGCCGGCCAGCAGCACCGCGACGGCGACGCCGACGAGCCCGGGACCGAAGACGAAGGCGGCGATACCGACCGCGCCGGCGAGCATCGCCGCGCCGATGGCGACGTCGCGGCCCGCCCGGTCCGAGAGCCGGCCGAGCCCGACCTGCGCGACCGCCCGAACGACGAAGAAGGCGGAGAAGACGCCGGCCGCGAACGGCGGCGAGAACCCCCGGAACTCGACGAGGAACGTCGGGAGGAACGACATCACGCCCTGGACGACGTACGTGCCGGCCATCGCGATGAACAGCGGGAGGAGAATGCTCGGCCGCGAGAGCAGCTCGACGAGGGGCGCGACCGCGAACCGGTCCCGCATCGGCTGGTCGGGGCGCCGCGGCTCGGTCGGGCGGACGCGCCACGCGAACAGCAGGAACACCGGCACGCCGACCAGCGCGGCCAGCGCGACCGCGGGGCGCCAGCCGTACCGGACGCCGACCCAGGCCGCGGCGACCGGGGCCACGAGCCCGGCCAGCGGGCCGCCCGCGGAGTGGAGCCCGAACGCCGTGCCGATGTCGTCGAACGTCCGCGAGAGCAGCGTCGTCGCCACCGCGTAGTGGAGTCCGGCGACGAGCCCGAGGAGCACCGCCGCAACCACGAAGGCGGGGAAGACGGGCGCGAGCGCGAGCACCGCGCTCATCGCGGCTGTGCCGCCGACGGCGACGAGGATGACCGTCCGCTCGCCGTGGCGGTCCGCGAGCACGCCGCTCGGGAACTGGGCGGCGCCGTACGCCAGCCACATCCCGGAGAGCGCGACCCCGATGGCGGTGTTCGACACGGAGAAGTCGTCGACGATCAGCGGGACGACCGGGCTGATCGCCAGCCTGGCGAAGTAGGTCACCAGGAACGCGAGCATGCACAGCGACAGCACCGTGTGACGGTACTGCCAGCTCATCCCGCTGTCACTGACAAGGGGTGGGTCCGGTCGGGGGTCAACGCTTTCGATTCCGGACGGAACCGATCCCGACTCACCCGCCGTCGGCCGCGGGCGCGCCGCTCGTCGTCACCCGACGGCGGCCGGGTCGACCCGGCTCCCGACCCACAGCAACGTGGCGAGAAGCCCGAGGACCGCGACCGGGAGGAACCACTGCACGACCGCGAGCAGCCCCGCGGAGGCCTGGACGCCGATCACCACGAGGAGCGTCGGACCGCAGCAGGCGAACCCCGACAGGAGCCCGGGGAGCCCCGCGGCGGCGCCCGCCCCGGCGCCGATCCGACACGCCGCGGGGCCGCGCCAGGCGACGACGGAGACCGCGAGGGTGACGCCGACGAGCGCGGCGAGTCCCAGCCCGATGGCGGCGTTGACGGGCGCGAACAGGTACTCGACCGGACCGGCCGCGACCAGCGCGACGGGCTCGTACTGGAACGGTCCGACTCGGCGGGTCAGGAGCGAGAGCGGGTCGCTCGCAACGGTGACGTCGACGACGGGCTCCGAGCCGGTCCGCGCGACCCCGGTGTCGCGGAGTCCGAGGTGACGCAGTCCCGCGGCGTACGCGAGGAGGTACGCGACTGCGACGACCACCGTCGTCGCCCGACCGTCGCGCCGACCGAGCGCCGCGCGGACGGCGAACCCGGTCCGGCGGACCAGCCCGGCCGCCCACGCCGCCGGCGCCTCGGTCGGAGAGACGGACTCAGCGGCCATACCCCGCCTCCGTGTGCTCGCCGACGAACGCCGTCTCGGGGTAGAACCCCGCCCACGCGAACCACATCGCGTCGAGCGCGAGCACCGGCTCCAGCGGGAGGTCGCCCGCGGCGATCCCGCCGCCCTCGGAGCCGACCCGATAGGCGTCGCCGTCGGGCTCGACCCGGAGACCGTCCGGGTTGCGGTAGACGTGACCGGTCGAGAGCCCCGGGTCGGCGACGGCGACGACGTCGTCACCGTCCCCGCCGACCGAGCCGGTCAGGACCCGCTCCGAGAGCAGCGTCGCCTTGTCGAACGCGACGGCGCCGCGCTCGGTCCGCGCGCCGATCACGACCGACTTCGCGTGGCCCTCCTCGGGCGACGACAGCGGCCGGAACATGGTGCCGTCGCGGGCGTAGTAGCCGCCGAGCGGCGCGTAGCTCCCGTACGGGTCGGTCTCGTATCTCCGCACGTACCCGGTGTCGTCGGTCATGACGAGCGACTCCGGGTGGCGCTCGGCCCACGCCGCCGCCGTCGTCCACACGACGCGGAACTCGTCGAGCGTCTCGCCGCTCATCGGCCCGTCGATGGCCGTGGCGAGCATCTGCGGCCACCAGCTGTCGGTCGTCCGGTCGTACATGATCAGGTTCGAGTTGACGAGTTGCCCCGACACCCCGAACGTCGCCTCGCCGCGGCGGAACCCCTGCGCCGTGCCGGTGAGCGGGCAGTAGGTGACCGCGACCGGCTCGCCACCGATCTCGTCGTTGACGATCTCGTGGTGGGAGAGGACGTGTTGGGGGTACGCCTTCGCCTCCCCGTCGCGAACGACGCCGAACACCGGCACCCCCTCGGCGTACGTCACGTCCGCGATCGGTTGGAACGACGGGTCGTCGATCGAGGGGATCCCGTCCTTCCCGACGCCGCCGCTGAGCGATTCCGTTACCAGGGTTTCCGGATCGTACGCGAGGTGGTAGTCGGTATCGACGGTCGGCGGACCGTTCTCGCCGTCCGAACCGTCGCCGTCAGCACCGTCAGAATCGTCGCCGTCACCGCCGTCCGAACCGGCACCGCCGTTGCCGCCGTCACCGTCCGAACCGTCGCTCCCGTCGGCGGTATCGAGGACGCCGCCGCCGAGACAGCCGGCGACGCCGACGGTACCGATCGCCGCGATACCGGCCAGCGCCGACCGACGAGAGCGGTTCATGCGCTCGCTTCGGCCTCGATAGTATAAAGATCGAAGCGCGGGTGTGAGACTCACACACAGCCGCGAGGGGCGTCCCTACCCGTTCTCTTCCGGGTGACTCCCGTCGACCGGGCGCTCGCGAAGCCGGTCCGCGACGGCGGCGCCCGCGGCCCGCGGGTCCGGCTGCGCGACGTCGACGGGGTCACCGACGGCGACGCGCCCGGGCTCGACGACATCGCAGCAGAGCCCGCCGCGGTTCCGCAGCGCGGACGCGAGCCCCGCCTCGCCGGCCAGCGACTCGACGTGCGCGCAGGGCGGGCGCCGCCGGGTCGGTCGCAGGCGCGCGCCCCCGACCGCGACGGTCGCCTCCAGCAGGTCGTCCATCGCCGCTCCGAACCCCTCGACGACGACGTTCCGTCGGTGACGGCCGTCCGAGACGTCGACCCCGGTCTCCGCGCGGACCGCGTCGAGGGCCTCGGCGGCGACGAGGGTGACGGCGCAGCCGTCGAGCTGGAAGTGTCTGTCGCCTCGGCGGTATCGATCGCCCTCGACGCCGCCCGGGCGGATCGCGACGGTCTCCCGCAGTTCTGGCGGAGCCCCGCCCTCGGGCGCCGTGACCAGACTCCGGACGGTGCCGGTCGCCTCCTCGTCGCCGGTCACGGCGTCCCTCCGAGCAGCGACGGGTCGCCCGGCTTCAGCCACTCGCGGTGCGCGTAGTAGACGGCGGCGACCGGCGGCGCGACCAGCGCGGCGAGCGCGTACAGCCATTTGAACGGTCCGAAATCGGCGACGCCGCGCTCGTCCAGCGACAGCGCGTCGAGGAGGACCGCGGCGGTCGCGAGCGGCGCGAGGAGGTAGCCGTGGGCGAACGCGACGGCGGCGCCGGCCGGGGTGCCGGCCGAGAGCAGCGCCCAGTCGAGCGCGTAGAGGACGGTCCACCCGCCGGCGGCGACGGCGAGGACGAGGAGCCACGGGCCGTCGAACCGCCTGCCGGGCTGTTGGGCGGCCGACCCGTCGGGGTCGTCGGCCGGTGGTTCGGCGTGGGTGCTCACGGCGGAACTGGGCGCCCGACGATACTCAACGTTCGGGTCGCCTGCGGTTCGCGGGCGGTGTGCTCGCGACCGGGAACCGACCTACTCGTCGAAGGTGCCCGCGGAGAGGTAGCGCTCGCCGCTGTCCCAGAACACGGTGACGACGAGCGGCTCATCGCCCTCGTACGCGCCCGTCTCGCGGAGCTCCGCGGCGACGTCCTTCGCCGCGAGGTTCGAGGCGCCGGAAGACTGTCCCGCGAGGATCCCCTCTTCGCGGGCGAGCCGGCGGCACTCGGCCTCGGCGTCGTCGATGTCGACCGTGTGGACCTCGTCGATCAGGTCGACATCGAGGTTCGGCGCGACGAACCCCGGTCCCATCCCCTGAAACGCGTCGCTTCCGGGCTCCCCGCCGGAGAGGACGGCGTTGTCGCTGGGCTCGACCGCGTCGATCCTGACGCCGGGGAACGCCTCGCGGAGCCGGCGGCCGATCCCGGAGAGGGTGCCGCCGGTCCCGACGCCGGCGACGAGCGCGTCGACGGTCCGGTCGCCGACCTGCTCGACCACTTCCTGACCGGTCGTCTCGTAGTGGGCCCGCGGGTTCGCGGGGTTCTCGAACTGGCGGAGCTGGACCATCCCGGCCTCGGCCTCCAGTTCGTCCGCGCGCTCCTTGGCCGCGGAGATGTCGCCGTCGACGGTCTCGAGGTCGGCCCCGTACGCCCGCATGATGCGCCGGCGTTCCATCGACTTGCCGTCGGGCATCACGAGCGTCACGTCGTACCCCTTCACGGCGCCGACCATCGCCAGCCCGATACCGGTGTTGCCGGACGTGGGCTCGACGATCCCGTCGCCGGGCTCGAGATCGCCCGCCTCCTCGGCCGCCTCGACCATGTACCGCGCGGGGCGGTCCTTCGCAGAGCCGCCCGGGTTGCGCGACTCGACCTTCGCGGCCACCGTCGTCTCAGGCGGCGATTCGACCCGTACCAGCCGCGAGCCGAGTCCCACCAACACGTCGTCGTCCATTGGGTCAACGGACGGGACCGTCACTCAAATGCCCGACGGACCGCGGCAAAACGCGTGCGGCTCGCGGCGGGAGCCGATCGCCGCGCCGCGGGACGCGTTCGCGCCGTTCGTCCCGCCGCGGGACGCGTTCGCGCCGTTCCCGGGACGCAGTTGCCACCGACGCGCGGTTTACAAGCCCTCCCGGCGTACCGAGGCGCATGACGCTCGAAACGCTCGCGCCCGACGCGGCCGCCGGCGACGCGCTCGACGACGAGGTCCTGGCGGCACTCGGGTCCGACGACTACCGATTCAAGGTGTGGGGCGGCGACTGGTGCGGCGACTGTCGGCGACAGCTCCCCGCGTTCGCGGCGGCGCTCGACGCCGCCGGCGTCCCCGACGACCGGATCGAGGACTTCCCGGTCACGAAGGGGCCGAACGGCAAGGAGGGCGACCGAGTCGAGGAGTACGGGATCGAGCTGATCCCGACCGTCGTCGTCGAAAGCGCCGACGGCGAGGAGCTCGCCCGCTTCGTCGAGGAGGCGGACGTCTCGATCGCGGAGTTCCTCGCGCGCGAACTCTCCGAGGCCGAGGCGAGCGCCTGAGTCGGACCCCCGGTCTTCTTTTCAGATTCGGTTCAGGCGTCCAGTTCAGCGACGATCCGCTCGCGGATCGCCCCGGCGTCCACGGGCGCCCACGCCTCGATGTCGTACGTCACGTCGGCGAGGACCTCCAGTCGGTCGGCGTCGCCCTCGCCGATCGCCGCGACGGCGTCCTCGGAGAGCCGCGCGCGGACCGCCTCCGAGAGCGCCTCGCGGTCCACGTCGCGCTCGGGCACGTCGAGGATGTGCGGGAGGTCCGCCGCGCCCTCCGGCAGCGAGGGGAACGCCGCGGGCCCGACCGCGAGGGCGACGGCGTCGGCGTCGAGCCTCTCGTCCGGGTCGACGACGTCCGCGAGGGCGCCGCCCGCGTCTCCCGACGTGTCGCCCGCCTCCGACAGCGCCGCGGGCGGCGCCGGGACCAGGGCGTACTCCGCGACGGCGACGTCGATGGCGGCGGCGATGGCGTCGCCGTCGACCTCCGTTCGCTGTTTAAACGCGAGTTCCGAGAGCGCCCGCGAGAGCTCCGCGCGGGTGAGCCATCCGAACAGGTCCACGACGCCGGCGAGGTCGTCCCGGGCGGCCACGCTGGGCGCGTCGGTCGCGGTGCCGTCGGGCCCGTCCGCACCCGGCATCCGTCAGTCCTCCCCCGGCGCCGGATCGATGGAGGGCTCCGTCGACGGCCGATGGCCGTTCCCCCTGACGTCGGCGTCGCCGAGCGCCCCGCCGGCCCGTGTCGCTCCGCCGCTCGTTTTGCCTCCCGCTTCGTCGGCCGCCGCCGCGAGGTCCGCCCGGGCCGCCTCGGCGACCTCGGCCGGCGTTACCGGCGCGTCGCGCCACGCCGGGAGGCGGGTGTCCGGCCCCGGCTCGCCGAGGGCGTCGGCGTACGTCGCCACCTGCGAGCGCTCGTCGGCGCGGTCGTAGTCGAGGCCGTTGAACGCGGCGTCGGTCTCGTACCCCGCGATCATCGCCTCGGCGGCCTCGCGGTAGCGGTCGCCGAGGCCGTCGTAGTCGATGGCCACGCCGCCGTCCTCGACCGCCCGGAGGGTCGCCTCGCCGACCGCCCGGCTCATGTCCGCGAGGCCGGTCGGGCCGTCGACGGAGCGGTGGTCGTGCTCGTAGCGGCCGAGATCAACCTGCGCGCTCCCCGCGAAGCCGGCGTGCGCGTACGCCTCGCCGAGCGTTCCGGCCTCCAGGCCCCACCCGCGCTGGACGCGGAGCTCGGAGACCAAGTCCGTCGTCGCCGCGAACTCCCCGGCGAGCGCGTATCGGAAGGCGTTGAGGTACTCGATCACGCCCGCCTCGCGGCGCTCGGTGGCGTCGGCGAGCGCGCGGACGAGCGGCCTGAAGAACAGCCTGAACAGCCGGCCGTACAACGCCCCGTCCTCGACGCGGGCGTAGTACCCCTTCGCGAAGGAGTGTCCGTTCGCGACCGGGAACAGCAGTCGGTTGACGAACGACGGCGAGTACGTCTTCGTGTCGGCGTCGTGGACGACGACGTACTCCTCGTTCAAGGCTCGGCCGAGGCCGAGCCACACGTCCCGACCCTTCCCGCGGTCGCCGTCGAGCCCGCGGTCGGCGAGCAGGTCGTCGAGACGGGGGCCGCCGCACCAGAGCGTCTCCACGTCGATGTCGAAGCCGGCGAGCCACCGGGCGAAGGGACCGACGCGGTCGGCCGGGGCTCGGAGGGGAACGATAACGCGAGCGGGGTCGACCGTCTCAAGCGCCGAAAGGACGCGTTCGGCCGCGAGCGTTCCGTACTCGCGCTCCGTCATCGGCACCACGACCGCCGCCCGGCCGACGGGTGCGTCGGGCCGGTGGTCCGTCAACGCGTGCAGGGTGGTCACGCGCTCTTGGACGTACTCCATTATCAATGCACAGGAGCGGGAAAGCCTAAACAGGTGCGGTACCCGTGGTCCGTGCCGACACGCGAACGGGGGTCGACGGGACCCGCTTCCCGCCGCGGTCACGCCGCCGGCTCCGCGTTCGCCGCGCCGCCCGGGACGCGACCCATGCGCGCCAAGGCGGCGTACGCGACCACGACCGCGGCCAGCCCGCCGGCGAGCCCGAGGAAGACGGCGTCGTAGGCGACGCCGGCCTCGATCGCCTCGCCCACGGCCCACGAGCCGGCCGCCTGGGTCGTCATCATCCCGGCGGAGTAGACGGCGTACGCCGAGGCCCGGGACCCGTCCGGCAGCGACGCGAGGAGGAAGGTGTCCATCGCGGGGAACAGCATGTGGATGGCGAAGCCCACGGCGAGGCTGGCGGCGACGACGGCGACGACCCCGGAGACGGCGACGACGAGGACGACGCTCCCGATGAACGCCGAGACGATCCCGAGCAGGTACGGCACGTGCGGGAGCCGGTCGGCCAGGTCGCCGGAGACCAGGAAGGCGGGGACGCCGGCCGCGAAGATCACCGTCAGGAGGTTCCGGGCGGTCGCCGGCGGGAGCCCCTTGTCGATCATGTACAGCTCGTAGAAGTTGAACAGGCCCTGCCAGACGAACCCCGTGAGCCCCATCAGCACGACGGCCGTCAGGATGAGCTTCCACTCGGAGAGCGCGCCGCCGACGAAGTCGGTGTCGCCCGCGCCGGCGTCGGGGAGGTCCGTCCGCGCGGCCAGGAGCACGAAGGCGGCAGTCGTCGCGGCCGCGGCGGCCGCGAGCCCGTAGAAGGCGAGCCGCCAGTCGTACCACAGCGCGACCGTGACCACCGGCGCGGCGGCGACCGCGGCGAGCTGGCTCGCGGTGCCGTGGACGCCCATCGCGCGGCCGACGCTGTCCGGGAACAGCTCGGAGACGAACGGGTTCGCGGCGACGAAGTAGACGCCGGAGGCCAGCCCGATCGCGAAGGCGGCGGTCATCAGCGTCGGCACGCCCGGCGCGAGCGCGACGCCGAGCGCGCCCAGCGTCAGCATCGCCCCCGAGGCCAGGATGACGAAGCGACGGGAGAACCGCGTGAGCGCCCACCCGGCCGGGAGCCGCGGGGCGGCCGAGCCGAGCCACGCGAGCGTGACGATGAGGCCGGCGGTCCCCTCGCCGATCGCGAACTCGCCGACGAACTGCCCCACGAGGGGTGCGAACACGACGCGCGCGAAGTTGACGAGGAAGACCAGGGCGCACAGCGATCCGAACAGCCTGGTCCGTGACACGGGCGGTCTTCACGTCGCCCGGAGACAAGCGTTGCGAAAACGGGGCGCCGCGGGAGGTCGTGGCGTGTCGCACCGCGCCGACGGGGAGTCGTCGCCGTCCGACTCGCGTCGTACGGGGTTTTTATACCCACACGCGACAAACCCGGATATATGAAATCGACGCGCAAGGGACTTCGCGACGGCGACCTGTTTAAGGACACCTACGAGCGACTGAACTGCGCCGACTGCGAGAAGGTATTAAAGAAGCAGAACGACCCCGACGAGGTGTTCTCGGTCCGGGTGTGCCCCGAGTGCGAGGCGACGTTCAAGGAGCTCCGCTGACGCGCGGTTCGGCCGCGACGAACCACCGCCCGAACGGGCCGCTTCGAGTTCCCGCGCCTCCAACTCTCTGTTTTCCTCCGTCCCGCTTCTCACCCGTCCCGCGCTCAGTCGGCCGACTCGACCGCGTCGTTCACCGACGCCAGCACGGGATCGACTTCGCCGGCGACCAGATCGATCCACCGGTACCCGGCGAACGCCTCGGCGACCGGGCGGGCCCCGGGAGTGGTCCCCGAGAGCACGGCGTCGTGCTCGTCGAACAGGGGGCGGACCTGCGCCCCGAGCCAGCGCGCCAGCGGGTTCGCGCTCGTCACGAGCCCCTCCATCGACTCGATCGCGTCGTCGCGCGCGTCGGCGACTGCGGCGGGGTCGGACGGGAACATCGTCTCTCCGTCCTCGATCCGCGCCGCGAGGGCGTCGAGCGCGCGCAGCCGGACCCGGGCGAGCGCCGTTCGGGTGAGCGACGTGGCCGGGTGGTCCGGCGTCCAGTCGTCGATCGGGATCGGGTCGAACCAGAGCTCGTCGAAGGTCCGGTAGACCGCGCCGGACAGCAGCGAGACGCTCGGCGCGTCGCGCGGGACCGGCCGGTCGTCGAGGAACGCCTCGATACCGGGGCTCCGCCTGAGCCGCTCGGCCTCCTCTCCGTGAAGCGCTCGCAGCCGGTCGCCGATCGCGGCGCCGACCGCCTCCGCCGCCTCCCGGAGGGGCGTATCGACCGCTCGCGGCTCGGAGAGCGATCCCTCGTACCGGCGGCGGAGGTGCCGACCGACCTCGACGTGCGACTGCACCCGCTCGACCTCGCCGACCGTCTCCCCGGCGCGAAGCGGGTTCGCGCTGGCCGCGATCTCACCCCCTCCGCCGACGAGGTCCCGCCGCCGGGCGGTGTCGAGCCAGCGCTCGATCGGGCCGTACACGGCGGCCCCGGCGAGCGGGTCCGACGCGGTTCCGGGGAGCGCGGCCAGCGTCTCCGCGGTCCGATGCCGGACCGTCCCCAAGCCCGCCGTCACTCCCTCCGGGTCGCCCTCGGTCGTCACGGCGGCCCAGGTGCCGACCGCGGTCGCGGCGTGGGCGCGCGCGGTCGCGAACCGCTCCGCCCGTCGAAGCGGCGTGAGCGACGCCTCGGGCGCCGGGAGCGCGTCGCGGGCGTCGTCGCGCCCCGCCGCGATCTGCTCGCGGATCGCCCCGTTCGGGAGCGTCTCCGCCGTCAGCGGGTCGGGGACCGGTTCGAGCAGCCGGTCGACGCGGTCCGCGAACGCGGTCGCCGCCTCGCTCTCGATCGGCACGGGAACGAGCCGCGGCCGGTCGGGGACGGGAGTCTCGATCGCCCGCGACACTCCGGCCGTGTCGATCGACGGCGGGTCGTCCCAGAACTCTCCGCCGCGCCGGCGCCCGCCGTCGAGACAGCCGCCGAGCGCGAGCGCGCCGGCGGCCGCGGCGGCCCCGAGCGCCCCGCGGCGGGTGAGGCGGCGCGTCACGACCCGTCACCCCCGGTCTCGTCGGCGCTCGGTCCGGACGTTCCGGTATCCCCCAGCGCCGTGTCGGACCCCGGCACGGTCGCGTTCGCGTCGATCCGGTCGTACTCCGTCCCGACCGCTCGGCAGGGGGAGCGCCCGCTCGACCCCGAGCCGCTGAGCGGCGAGCGAAGCGCCGCGGGGAGCCGGAACAGGAGCCCGACGGCGTCGCGCGTGTCGGCCTCGCAGGCCGCGTCGGGCGGCCGGAGCTCGCGGCAGTACTCGTACTCGACGTGGCCCGGCCGCCACGAGACCGACCGGATCCGGTACCGGTAACACGACTCGATGCTGGCCGGTGCGACGAACACCGTCTCCGTCTCGTAGTCGGTGTCGTCGAGGAACGAGCGGACCCGCGCCCGCCCCTCGTCGGCGACGCCGGCGGCGACCGTCAGCTCGGCCGCCCGTTCGTCGCTCGTCACGAGTTCGCGGGAGAGCGGGACGGGGTCGACGTCGTCGTCGCCTCCCTCGGTCCCGGCGTCGTCTTCGGCGTCATCGCCTTCGACCGCGAGGTCGACGACGACGGCCTCGCCGCCGGGGTTCCGGGCCTTCAACACCGTCGGATCGCCGTCACTGCCCGACCTCGACTCCGCGGACCGGGACGGGTCGCCGTCGTCGCTCGTCTCGGCGCCGAGGCAGCCGCCGAGCGCGAGCGCGCCGAGCGACGCGCTTCGGAGGAGGGCTCGCCGTGTGGGGGACATGGGCCCGCGTTGAACCGGTCCCGACAAACGTCTTGTGGCCGCCACGCTCCGGGCGGAGGGCGAGCTACTCGAACACCGCGTCGAACGCGGAGGCGCCGAGCGGGTCGAAGGTGCCGGCTGCGACGTTCTCGCGCACGTGATCCGCGTCGCTCGCGCCGACGAGCGAGGCGGTGACGCCCGGCGCGCTCCGCGCGAAGTTGAGCGCGCGCTGGGCCGGCGTCTCGCCGGAGAGGGTCGCGTCGACGTCGGCCGGGATCGCGCCGGGCTCGGCGAGTTCCCCCTGTCCGATGCTCGCGCTCGTCACGACCGAAAGCCCGGCCTCGTGGGCGAACTCCAGCGTCGAGACGGGCTCGGCGTCGGCGCCGCCTCCCGGCGGGCGCTGGGTCCGCCGCGTGAACGCGTCCGCCATCGCGACGTTGAACGGGAGCTGGACCGCCTCGAACCCGTGGTCGTCGTCGGGGCCGACCGCCTCGCCGGCGGCCTCGGCCCGCGCGAGGACCTCGGCGAGCGAGAGGTACCGCTCGTGCTCTTCGGGGACGCGGAATGCGTCCCACGTGGCGACGCCGTAGGCGCCGACGTCCCCGGCCGCTCGCCGGCGCTCCAGCGCCTCGAAGGCGGCCTCCAAGCGGTCGTACACCGCCTCGCGGGAGCGAGCCGCGAGCTGGGTCTCGGGGTTGTGGACGTAGAAGAGGTCGACCGCGTCGAACCCGAGCCGGTCGAGCGAGCGGTCGAGCGACCACTCCAAGTACTCGGGCGCCATCGCGTGCGCGCCGTTCGCGAGCGCCTCGGCGTCGACCACCCCCTCGGCGAGGAAGCGGTCGCGGACGTACGCCGCGGGGTCGTCGGGGCGCTCGCCGTCGAACGGGAGGAATCCGCCCTTCGTCGCGACGACGACCGCGTCGCGGTCGATCGGCGACTCCCGGACCGCCTCCCCGACGACGCGCTCGGCTCGCCCGCACCGGTAGTTGACCGCGGTGTCGACGTGGTTCACCCCGGAGCGGAGCGCGAGCCCGATCGCCTCGCGGGAGGCGTCGTCGACGGCGGGGGTGGGCTCGCCGAGGTAGGTGCCGATGCCGACGCTGGAAGCCACGCCCGGCCCGAACCGACGGAAGTAGGTCCGCCCGAAGGCGTCGCCGAACCGGTCGCGGTAGGCCCAGAGCGCGTCGCGGGTCGCCATGTTCGTCCGACAGGTGGCGCCGCGGGGAGAAAAGTCGCGCGGCGCGAGGCGAGTCCGCCGCGGGCGTCGCGTCACGCGCGTCTCGTGAGCCGGTAACGTGTCAGACGGATGGACGACGGTGACACAACGACTATACGTCGTCCGGGAGTCGAAACGGGCAATGGCCTCGCTCACCGACCACCTGTCCGATCTCGTCGAGGACGCGGACGCGGTGCTCCTGTTCTCGCCGACGAGCTCGTTTCACGACCGGTTTGAGGACGGCGACACGGATATCGTCGTCGTCGCCCCCGACAACGACGTCGACGCCGACACGTTCGTCGAGCTCCCCCTCCCGTTCGACAACGTGAAAGACCGGGTCCGGTTCGGGATCGAGGGCGCGATGGACGCCGACCTCGTCTCCGAGGGCGACGAGGTGGTCTGCATCGCGTCGGTCTTCGACGGGGGGTCGGACGCGGTGATCCGCGTCACCGTCGACGAGACGGTCCACACGGGGATCTACGACCTGTTCGTCAACTCCCGGGCCGAGCCGAGCGTCATCCGCGACGTGTTCGAAGTCGCGATCGAGCTCGGACAGAAGGGGCAGAAGGGGAAGCCGGTGGGCGCGCTGTTCGTCGTCGGCGACGCGGGGAAGGTGATGAACAAGTCCCGCCCGCTGTCGTACAACCCGTTCGAGAAGTCGCACGTCCACGTCGGCGACCCCATCGTGAACGTGATGCTCAAGGAGTTCTCCCGACTGGACGGCGCGTTCGTCGTCTCCGACTCCGGGAAGATCGTCTCCGCCTACCGCTACCTCGAGCCGGGCGCGGAGGGCGTCGACATCCCGAAGGGGCTCGGCGCGCGCCACATGGCCGGCGGCGCGATCACTCGGGACACGAACGCGACCGCGATCGTGCTCTCGGAGTCGGACGGGCTCGTCCGTGCGTTCAAGGCGGGCGAACTCGTCTTGGAGATCGATCCGGAGGAGTACTGACCACCCATGCTCGCGGTACCGAACGCGCTGCGGGAGTTCGTGACGGGAGTCCCCGACAGGCTGTGGCTCGCCCTCTTCGTGATCGTCGTCGGGCTGGTCCTGGCGTACGTCGTCGGGGTGATCAACCGCCGGCTGCTGACCCGCGCCGGCGTGCCGGAGGCGATCGAGGGGACCGCGTTCGAGCGAACCGTCCGCGAGTTCAACACGTCGACGGTGCGGATCTTAGCGCAGCTGTCCAGCTACTTCATCGTCGCCGTCGCCGTCATCGTCGCCCTCACCGTCGCCGAGGTCAACTACCTCGACCGGTTCTGGTCCTCGGTCGCCTCCTTCCTCCCGCGCCTCTTCGTCGCCGCGGTCGTCATGATCGTCGGCGTCGTCGTCGGCGACAAGGCGGAGCTGCTCGTCGCCGAGCGGCTCCGCGGAGTCAAGCTCCCGGAACTCGGCGTGTTGCCCCCGCTCGTCAAGTACAGCGTCGTGTACGTCGCCGCGCTGGTCGCGCTCGGACAGGTGGGCGTGCAGACGCTCGCGCTGGTCGTGCTGCTCGCCGCGTACGCGTTCGCGGTCGTGCTGTTCGCCGCGCTGGCGACGAAGGACCTCGTCGCGAGCGCGGCCGCCGGGGTGTTCCTCCTCCTCCGGCAGCCCTACGGCGTCGGCGACGAGGTGAAAGTCGCCGGCGAGCGCGGCATCGTCCAGGAGGTCGACCTGTTCGTCACCCACATCGAGGCGGACGGGGAGGACCACGTGATCCCGAACCACTCCGTGTTCCGCGACGGGATCGTCCTGATCCGGGAGTGACGACGGCGGGCCGGGGTCGAGCGTGGGCCGCATGCTCCCGGTGGCGAGTCTCTGACCGTTCCCACGCCGTGGGAGTAGCTATCACGATATAACTGGCGGGCGGTCCGAGACGCAACTATGAGCCACGACGACGCCGTCGCCTGCGAGGGGTGGGACGCGAGCGAGTGCGAGGGCACGGTCCACTGCCCGCCGCGGTGTCCGCGGTTCGTGGACAAAGAGGGCGCCCGGTGGACGATCCGGCCGGCCGTCACGGAGGACGCCGCGCCGCTCGCCGAGATGTACGAGGGGTTCGAGACCGCGGACCGCGCGCAGGGGCTCCCCCCGGTGACGCGGGACCGCCGGGCGGAGTGGATCGAGTCGATGCTGCGCGAGGGGAGCAACGTGGTCGCCGAGCGCGACGGCGAGCTGTTCGGTCACGCGATGTACACGCCGACGGACGCGGCGCGTCCGGAGCTCGCCGTCTTCGTCCACCCGACTATGCAGGGACGGGGCGTCGGCACCGAGCTCTGCCGGCACGTGATCGCCGACGCCGCCGCCGGGGGTCGCGACGGACTCGAACTCCACGTCGAGAGCGGGAACCGCGTCGCGCGTCGCGTCTACCGGACCGTCGGGTTCGAACTCGCCGAGCGCCGCGGCGACCTCCGGATGGAGCTCGATCTGAACGACCCGATCGCGAGGGAGGTGCGCTGGCCGCCGCTCGCGCGGGAGGGCCCCGCGACGCCGGTCTCGGAGACGCCGTCGGACGCCGGTCGCTCTCCCGCCCCGGCCGACGACTGACGCGGACGCGGCGCTGGCGACCGACCCGTCGAGTGCCGGACGGACCCCGCGCCGCCGGTCGCCTCGGCGACCCCCGCCACCGCAACCGTTAGGCCCGGCCGTCCCCAGGAACCGATAGCCGTGGAGGACGCCATCGAGTGGCTGCGGAACCGACCGTTCTACGAGGGACAGATCGCGGAGCACCGCCGGCTCCCCGCCCGCGAGCCCGCCTTCGGCGACGTCGACCTCTCGCCCCGGATGGCCGACGCGCTCTCGAAGCAGGGGATCGACCGCCTCTACCGCCACCAGACCGACGCGATCGAGGCGGTCCGCGACGGCGACGACGTCGTGCTCGCCACCGAGACCGCGAGCGGGAAGTCGCTCGCGTACACCGTCCCCGCGTTCGAGGCCGCGATGGACCACGGGGGACGGACCCTCTACGTCGGCCCCCAGAACGCCCTGATCGCGGACCAAGAGGAGAGCCTGAGCGACCTCGCGCACGGGCTCGGCTTCGGGAGCGGGGTCTCCGTCGCGTCGTACACGGGCCGGCTCTCCCGGTCGGAGAAGCGGGCCGTGCGCGACCGCGAGCCGACCGTCCTGCTCTCGAATCCGGACATGCTCCACTACGCGCTACTGCCGTACGCCGGGCGGCTGTGGGAGTGGTTCTTCTCGTCGCTGGAGTACGTCGTGATCGACGAGGTCCACAGCTACCGCGGGGTGTTCGGCTCGCAGGTCGCCATGACCCTCCGTCGGCTCGCGCGGACCTGCGAGCGGTTCGGGTCGAGCCCCCGGTTCGTCTGCTGCTCGGCGACGATCAACAACCCCGTCGAACACGTCGCGGCGGTCACCGGGCGCGACCCCGACGACATCGCCCTCGTCGACGAGGACGCGTCAGGACGGGGACCGCGAGACTGGGTGCTGTGGAACCCGCCGGAGTACGACGACGACTGGCAAGAACGGGGGAGCGGCCGCCGGAAGTCGAGCCACACGGAGAGCAAGCGATTGTTCTGTGACCTCGTGACCGCCGGCGCCCAGACGCTGGCGTTCACCCGGGCGCGACAGACCGCCGAGCAGTACGCGACCGACAGCGCGAGCGACCTCCGCGACCGCGGCGAGCGCGAACTGGCGGGGAAGGTCGGGGCGTACCAGGCCGCCCTGACGAACGAGCGCCGACGGGAGATCGAGGCCGACCTCCACGCCGGCGAGCTGCGGGGCGTCTGGTCGACGAGCGCGCTCGAGCTCGGCGTCGACGTCGGGGGGCTCGACGCCGTCATCCTGGACGGCTACCCCGGCACGCGGATGTCGGCGTACCAGCGCGCGGGGCGAGCCGGGCGCGGCGACGACCCCGCGCTGGTCGTGATGGTCGGCGGCGAGGACCAGCTCGACCAGTACCTCATGCGCAACCCCCCCGACTTCTTCGAGGCGCCGCCGGAGGACGCCATCTGCGACCCCGAGAACGGGCAGCTGCTCCCCGGGCACGTCGCCTGCGCGGCGGACGAGAGCTGGCTCTCGCCGGACGACGAGCGCTTCTTCGGCGAGTCGTTTCCGGGCGTCGTCGCCGACCTGACCGACGAGGGCGTCCTCGACAGGCGGGAGGTCGCGGACGGCATCCGCTGGACGCACGCCGGCTCGTCGAGTCCGCAGCAGTCCGTGAGCCTCCGGACCGTCGGCGACCGGGAGGTCGACCTGGTCGACTCGTCGCGGAACGAAACGGTCGCTTCGCTCGACTTCGGGGACGCGCTGCGCGACGCCCACCCCGGCGCGATCTACCACCAGCAGGGACGCACCTACGAGGTGACGGCGCTGGACCTCGACCGCGACGTCGCCGAGCTGCAGTCCTCGTGGGCCGACTACTACACGCGGCCGCTCACCGAGAAGGACATCGTCGTGAACGAGGACCTCGCGGAGCGCGAGCTCGCGGCCCGGCCCGACGTCCCGGTCCGCTTCGCCGACGTGACCGTCACCGAGCGGATCACGGGGTTCGTCCGCAAGGACGCGAAGACCGGCGAGTCGCTCGGGGAGTCGACGCTGGACCTCCCGGAGACGACGCTGCGGACGAAGTCCCTCTACTTCCCGGTGCCGGCAGACTTGGAGTCGGAGATGCGAGCGATCGGCAGTCGCGAGACGGACGACGGAGGCGCGGAAGCGGCGACGGACGGCGGGGGCGAGGCGACGGGCGGCGGCG
>NZ_NHOY01000088.1 GCF_002252755.1 Halorubrum sp. Hd13
GCACGAGCGCGCGGCGGAGTTCGCGGCACGGGCGCGGGACCGCTACGGCGTCGACCTGGATGTCCTGGAGTTCGACGCGGGCACGGAGACGGCGGCTTCGGCGGCCGACGCGGTCGGCTGCGACACGGCGGCGATCGCCTCCACGATCGTGGTGTCGCTCTCGGGCGGAGACACCGGAGCCGATGGTGGCGGCGGCAGCGCCGACGGAGACACCGGCGATCGACTCGTCGCCGCGATCACCAGCGGCGCGAACCGGCTCGACCTCGACGCGGTCGCGGCCCACTTCGGGGCGGCCGAGGCGACGATGGCGGACCCGGTGCGGATCCGCGAGACCGTCGGCTGGAGCATCGGCGGCGTGCCGCCGCTGTGCCACGACGTCGCGCTCCCGACCGCCTTCGATCCGACGCTCGCGAGGTACGACACGGTCTACGGCGCGGCCGGGACGCCGAGCGCGGTGTTCGCCGTCGATCCGGAGCGGCTCGCCGCGCTCGCCGACGCGACGACCGTCGATCTGACGGAGTGAGGGCGAGCGGCGGCGTCACCGCCTCTGCGACCGCGTCGCCGGTCGGCGCTGACAATCGATCGCGGTCTCGCGGCCTGTGTTATTAACTATGGGTTGTGAAATAACAATACTTTTCTATTAACAGTTGGTATGGATAGGTATGACTCACTCACGCCGATCGGTGCTGAAGCGCGGAGGCGGACTGTTGGCCGCCGGAGCGGCGACCTCGCTCGCCGGCTGTTCGGGCGCCGCGGACGAGGGGTCCGCCGAGTTCGACGGCGGGTACGCGGCCTTCTTCACCCTCAACGACTGGGCTAACGAGGTCGTCGGCGACCGAGCGAGCTTCGAGGACCCGGTCGAGGTCGGCCGCCTCGGGCACGGCTGGACGCCGGACGGGACCCTCGCCGCGGACGTCGCCTCGACCGACGCGTTCGTCTACCTCGACAGCCCCGAGTTCGCGTGGGCGCAGGACCTCGCCGCGACGCTCGAAACCGATTACGACTCCGTCGCGGTCGTCGACGCGCTCGCCGACGTCGAGGACGACCTGCTCGACTGGGACCACTCGCACGGGAGTCAGGACGAGGAGAATCACGACGAGGAAGAGAACCACGACGAGGAGAATCACGACGAGGAAAACCAAAATGACCGCCAGTACGACCCCCACGTCTGGGTCGACCCGGTCCTCGCGGGGCGGATGGTCGAGACCATCGCGACGGGACTCGGCGAGGCGGACCCCGAGAACGCCGACGCCTACGCCGACAACGCGGCCGCGTACGCGGAGGAACTCGACGACGTCGACGACGCCTTCGCGTCGATCGCCGAGAGCGCCGAGCGCGGCGTCGCCGTCATCGCGGGTCACAACTCGTTCCAGTACCTGGAGGCGCGCTACGGGTTCCGGCTCCACTCGCCCGTGGGCGTCTCGCCGCAGAACGAGCCGAGCCAGGGCGAGATCGCCGACACCATCGAACTGGTGAACGCGGAGGGGATCGACACGATACTCTACGACCGCTTCGCGTCGACGACGCTCGCCGAGACGATAGTCGAGAACAGCGACGCGACGGAGACGCGGGCCGTCAGCCCGGCCGGCGGGACCACCGAGGAGTGGAACGACGCCGGCTACGGCTACCTCGAACAGATGACCGAGGTCAACGTCCCCGCCTTCGAGCGCGCGTTCGGGGCGCAGTGAGTCGGAGCCTCGACGCGTCGGCGCCGGCCGGCGGTCCCTCACCCGCCGCCGGACCCGTCCTCGCCGACGGACTAAAAGAGCTAAACGTTCGGACGACCCAGAGTCGGGACACGCAGTGACCGCAATCGTCGACCTCGACGGCGTGACGTTCGCCTACGGCGACACCGTCGCCGTGAGCGACGTCTCTCTGACGGTCGAGGAGGGAGAGTTCCTCGGGCTTGTCGGCCCGAACGGCTCCGGGAAGACGACCCTGCTCCACCTCATGCTCGGGCTCCACGAACCGGACGAGGGGACCGTCGATCTGTTCGGCCGTCCGGTCGACGAGTTCGACGACGGCGGGCGGATCGGCTACGTCTCGCAGAAGGCGACGAGCCGCGGCGGGTCGATGCCGGTCACGGTCCGCGAGTGCGTCACCATGGGCCGGTTCGCGCACGCCGGCCGAGGGCGCCTCTCCGAGGCCGACCGCGCCGCCGTCGCAGACGCCATCGAGACGGTCGGGATCGGCGACCTCGCCGACCGGCTCGTCACCGAGCTGTCCGGCGGGCAGAAGCAACGCGCGTACATCGCTCGCGCCCTCGCGAGCGACGCGGACCTCCTCGCGCTCGACGAGCCGACCGTGGGCGTCGACGCGGAGTCGCGCGACGCCTTCTACGCGCTCCTCGACGAGCTGAACGACGACGGGATCACCATCATCCTCATCGAGCACGACATCGGCGTCGTCACCGACCGCGCGAACCGCATCGCCTGCATCAACACCGAGCTGTACCACCACGGCGACACCGAGTCGTTCGTCGAGAGCGACGCCCTCTCGGAGGCGTACGGCGCGACCGGACAGGTCGTCCACCACCACCACTGATGAGCGGGACCACGGCCGCGGACGGCGGGGGGGAGGCGAACCCGACCGCGGACGCGAGGCCCGACCGCGGACTCCGACGCACGGCCGAGGTCGCCGCGCTCGGGCTCACGGCGGTCGTCGCGGTCGGCATGCTCGCGTTCCTCCTCCTCTACTGGGCGCGGGACCTCCCGGTCATGGGCGACCTCTACGCCGCGTTCCGGGCGCTCGGGCGGGGGATGGACGCCGCGTTCGGCACGAACGTGTTCCGGCACCCGATCATGTGGCAGTCGATGGCCGTCGGCGTGCTCGTCGGCGTCGTCGCGCCGCTCGTCGGCTCCTTCCTCGTCCACCGGGAGATGGCGCTGATCGGGGAGACGCTGGCGCACACGGCGTTCGCGGGGGTCGCGATCGGCATCCTCGTCAACGCGTCGACCGGCTGGGACAGTTCGCTCCTGCTCGTCGCGCTCGTCGTCGCGATCGCGGGGGCGCTCGCCGTCCAGTGGCTCACGGAGCGCACCGACGCCTACGGCGACGTGCCGATCGCGATCATGCTCAGCGGGAGCTTCGCGGTCGGCACCCTGATCGTCAGCTACGGGCGCGGGCTGACCGCCATCAACATCGAGGGGTACCTGTTCGGGAACCTCGCGGTCGTCACCGCCGAGGGCGCGCGGCTGATGGGCGCGCTCTCGCTGCTCGTCGTCGCCGGCGTGGCGCTGACGTACAAACAGCTCCTCTTCATCACCTTCGACGAGCAGGCGGCGCGCGTCGCCCAGCTCAACGTCACCGGCTACAACACGCTGCTCGTCGTGCTGACCGCGGTGGTCGTCGTCGGCGCGATGCAGGTGCTCGGCGTCATCCTCGTCGCCGCGATGCTCGTCGTCCCCGTCGCGGCCGCCTCGCAGGTCGCGCGGAGCTTCCGTGAGACGACGTACCTCGGCGTCATCTTCGGCCAGGTCTCCGTGCTCGGCGGCTTCGCCGTCTCCATCGGGCTCGGCCTCCCCTCCGGGGGCTCGATCGTCGTCACCGCGATCGCAGTCTACCTCGCGAGCATCGCGCTCTCCGGCTTCTCGGTGACGGCCATCTCGGCGCACGGGTAGCCGCCGGGCGACGAGGGCGGGAATAGCGGCGAGGGCGGCGATAGCGGGGAGGACGGCGATGGCGGCGGGCGCGGAGAAGCCCGGCTCGCCGGACTCGACACGCGCGTGCGTCCGCCACGCGCGTTTTCCACAGACCCTTATGTCCCGACCGCGACCGAGACGTATGGGAGAGACGGAAACCTACACGATCACCGGTCCCGACGGTGACGAGGAGTCGTTCGAACTGCCCGCCGGTCTCGTCGACGTGCTCAGCGAGCAGGGCGAGCAGGGTACCCGCGTCGTCAGCGACGTCGTGGTGCAGGCGATGGCCCAGCAGGCGCACGTCATCGTCCACCACAGCGAGGGCGACGTGCCGGAGGACATCGCGGAGATGAACGAGACGGCCGCGGAGCTGTTCGAGGACCGGTTCGGGCAGTCGCTGGAGGACGCGCTCGGCCACTCGCACTGAGACACTCGCGTTTTTCGCCCCGTTTCCCGCGGCGCTTCGGCCCGCCGGCCGGTCGCTTAAGCCGCCGTGGCACCTACCGATCATCATGAGTTACGACTCGGACGCGCCGGTGCTGATCTTCGACGGCGACTGTCCGTACTGCTCGGTCGCGGCGCTCGCGCTCCGCCGACTGGAGGGCGTCGTCGCGGTGCCGTGGGAGGCCGACCCGGTCGGCCCGTTCCTCGAGGCGCAGTTCGGCTCGCGCCCGTTCGCGATGGTGCTCGTCGACCCCGGCCGCCGCCGGGTGTACGCCGGGCGCTCGGCGGCCGAGGAGCTCGCCGACCGCGCGGGCACTCCGGGGATCGTCGGCGGACTCGTCCGCGACAACTACGACCGGATCGCCGACGTCGTCGGGACCCTGTCGGGCCGCGGCCGGGACCCCGCCGACGTCCACGAGACGTACCGCCTGACCGACGCGGCGCGCGACCTCGTCGACGACCTCCGCCCCGCCGCGAGCGCCCCGCCGGAGGCGCTGTCGTGAGCGGGGACGGCGCCGGCGACCCCGAGCGCGACGGATCGGTCGCCGACTCGACCGGCGGCACGTACACCCTCCTCGTCGAGTTCGCGGCTTCCGCCGAGATCGGCGTCGGCGCGCTCGGGGAGCGCCGCTTCGGCGCCGGCCGCTACGCGTACACTGGCAGCGCGCTCGGCGCGGGCGGGTTCTCCCGCGTCGACCGCCACCGGCGGACCGCGCGCGGCGAGCACGGCGTCCGCCACTGGCACGTCGACCACCTGCTCGGTCACCCGGACGCCCGGATCGACCGCGTCGTTCGGAGCGTCGGCGCCGACGTCGAGTGCGCGGTCGCCGAGCGCCTCCCGCCGGGCCCGGTCGACGGCTTCGGCGCGTCCGACTGCGACTGCGCCAGCCACCTCGCCGCCGCGGAGGCGGGTCGCACCCTCGACGAGTTCGGCGCGCGGGTCAGGGACGCGCACGAGGCGGCGGTCGGATCGGCCGGTTCCGTCGGGCCCGGCGGCGACGCGCCCGGCGACGACGACGCGACCGCCGAGCGCGCCGCTCGGGTCGACGTCGTCGACGGCGAGTAGGCCCCCGATCGTCGATCAGAGGTCGTACCGCTCGACGATGTCGCTGAGCTGTTCGCGCCGTCCCTCGACCGCCTCGTCGCGCAGGGCCTCCTCCTCCGGCGTCGGACAGGTCAGCTCCGGGACGCTCGCCGGGGCGCCCCCCTCGTCGAGCGCGACGAAAGTGAAGTAGGAGGTCGTCGTGCGCCGTTGCTCGTCGGTTCGTGGATTCTCCGCGCGCACGTCGACCTTCACGTCGAGGCTCGTGCGCCCGACGTTGAACACGTACCCCTCGATCACGGCGACCTCGCCCATCTCGATGGGGGCGATGAAGTCGACGTGGTCCATCGAGGCGGTGACGACCTGCCGGTTCGAGAAGCGCATCCCGGCGATCGCGCCGCAGATGTCCATCCAGTGGAGAACGGCGCCTCCGAGCGCCCGCCCGAGGTTGTTCGTGTCGTTCGGCAGCAGCATCTCGGTCATCTCGGTGTACGACTCCGCGACGGTCGCCGTCTCGTCCATACCGGCGGTGGGGAGGCGGGCGACTTGAACCTCCGGCTCTCGTCGTCAGGAGCCGTCTTGGGGTCCGTCGTCGAAGCGGACGGAGTCCGGGGAGCGACCGGCCTCGTCGACCACCTCGTCGGAGACGATGACGGGGCAGTCGATCCGGACGGCGAGCGCGAGCGCGTCGGAGGGGCGCGCGTCGAAGACGAACCGCTCCGGCTCGCCGTCGTCGTACCGCTCCGCGTCGACCTTCGCGTAGAAGGTGCCGTCGCGGAGGTCGTCCACCCGGACGCGGTCGATCGCCCCGCCGAACTCGGTGAGGATGTCGACGAGCAGATCGTGCGTCAACGGCCGGTCGAACGGCTCGCCCTCCAGCGCCATCCCGATCGACTGCGCCTGGTCGGCGCTGACGAAGATCGGGACGTACTCGTCTCGGACCGAGAGGATGACCGCCGGCACGTCGCCGCCCGGCGCGGAGCCCGCTCCGACCCCGACGACCTCGGCTTCGTGTTCCATACCGGATCGTGGTGGCGGCGGCATGAATAGCTGTCCCACGGGCGACGCCGCTCGGCGCCAGCGGAGCGCTCCCGTCCTCGGCGGGCTCCCGCCTCAGGCCCCGCTCGTCCGGTACCAGTACGCCCACGCGACCGTGAAGACGAGCGCCGCGCCGATGAAGAAGACGACGCCCGGTTCGAGCAGCGAGACGGCGTACTCGGCGAGCGGGTCGACGACGTACTCGACCGTGCCGTCGACCGCCGCGTCGCCGCCGTCGGCGGCTCCCCCGCCGTCTCCCCCGGACTGCTCCGCGGTGACGCCGGCGTCGTCGCCCCCGGTCGTGGTCGTCACGCGGGCCGTCGGTCCCGCCACCGAGAGGAGGCGCTGGGCCGCGACGGCCGCCAGTCCGATGAGGCCGTACCCCCCGAGCAGCCGCATCAGCGCGCTCTTGATCCCGGCCGACTCCTCCTCGCCGCCGGCGAACAGCACGAGGGGCTCGTCGGCGGCGGCGTACACGTCCATCTCGCGGCCCTTCTCGGAGTAGGTCGTGTCGACGACGTCGACGAGGTCGGCGCCGTCGAGCTTCGAGAGGTGGTACTGCACGTTCTGGAGCGACGTGTCGACCTCGGCCGCGAGCTCGGACTTCGTCGCCGGCTCGTCGTGGAGGTGGGTGAGGATCTCGCGAGCGGTCTCGGAGCCGAGCGCGGCGATGAGATCGTCCGCGTCCTCGTCGTCGACGCCCACGACCCGCGGTTCTCGGTCCTCGGGCGTCGCGTCGGGCAGGGAGGGCAACAGCCGCGACATGATCGCCACTCTACGCCGTGAGGATACAAATTTGTTGGATCGGTTACGCGCCCGACGATCCGATATCGACTCACAAACCCTAAACGCGGCGAGGGGGTACGTCACGGCAATGACAGAGACGCCAGGGGGCTCCGACGGCGCGTCCGTGCCCCCGACGGCGAGCGACCCCGCGGCGGCGTCCGGGCCCGACGAGGCACCCGGGTCCGGCGGGAGCGACGGCGACGGCGACGGGGGCGCGGCCGGCTCCGTGACCGTCGTCGGCACCGCGCACGTCTCCGAGCGCTCGGTCGACGAGGTCGAGGAGACGATCGATCGCGAGCGCCCCGACGTCGTCGCGGTCGAGCTCGACGAGGGGCGGTACCGTCAGCTGCAGGGCGAGACGCCTGACGACCTCGATGCGAGCGACCTCCTGCGCGGCAACACTGTCTTCCAGTTCCTCGCCTACTGGATGCTCTCGTACGTCCAGACCCAGCTCGGCGAGCGCTTCGACATCGAACCGGGCGCTGACATGCGCGCGGCCATCGACGTCGCCGAGGGGCTCGGGATCGACGTCGCCCTCGTCGACCGTGACATCCAGACGACGATCCAGCGCTTCTGGGCGCGAATGACGGTCACGGAAAAGCTCCGGATGGTCGGCGGGCTCGCGTTCGGCGTCACCGACTCGCGGATCGTCGGCGTGCTCGCGGGGCTGTTCGTCGGGGTCCTCGCGGGGCCGGCGATCGGCCTGTTCGGCGGCAGTTTCGGAGTGACCACCGCGCTGCTGACGCGCGTGACCGCGGGCGTCCTCGTCGCCGTCGCCGCCGGGATCGCCGTCGATCAGGTCGGGAAGCTGGCGCTCTCCCCGGACGGCCGCCTCTACGCGGCGAGCGGGCTCGGCGTCGGCGCCGGGGTGGCCGCGGCGGCCTCCGGCGTCGCGAACGGGCTCGTCTCGACGTACCTCGGCGGCTTCGCCGTGACGGCGATCGGCAGTCTCGGACTCGGGGTCTCGCTCGGGCTGACGCTCGGCGTCGTCGTGGCGGCGCTGCTCGGCCTGACCGACCGCGGCGGCGAGCCGGAGCACGGCGGCATCGAGGAGCTCGGCGTCGAGGAGCTCACCGACACCGACGTGGTGACGATGATGATGGAGGAGTTCCGCCAGTTCTCGCCGGGCGGCGCCGAGGCGCTCATCGACGAGCGGGACGCGTTCATCGCCCACCGGCTCGTCGCCCTCCGCGACGCCGGCAAGGACGTCGTCGCCGTCGTCGGCGCGGGGCATCAGACGGGGATCGAGCGATACCTCGCGAGCCCCGAGACGCTCCCGCCGATGGAGGAGCTCGTCGGCCGGGAACGCGGCGGGAGCAGGCTACCGTGGAAGAAGGCGGTCGGCTACGCGATCACCGTCGGCTTCGTCGGCTTCTTCGTCCTGCTCGCGCTGGCGGGCGTCGAGAACGCCTTCCTGTTCCGGCTGTTCGGCGCGTGGTTCCTCATCAACGGCGCGTTCGCCTTCGCCTTCGCGAAGGTCGCCGGCGCGCGGTGGACCGCCGCGGGCGTCGGGGGCGCGGTCGCGTGGATGACCTCGATCAACCCGGTGCTCGCGCCCGGCTGGTTCACCGGCTACGTCGAGCTCCGGCACCTCACCGTGAACGTCGGCGACATCGGGACGCTCAACGAGCTGCTCTCGGACGAGACGCGGTCGCCCTCCGAGCTGGTCTCGGCGATGCTCGACGTCCCGCTGTTCAAGCTCATCGTCGTCGTCGCGATGACGAACGTCGGCAGCATCGTCGCGAGCTTCCTGTTCGCCGTCTACGTGATCCCGGCGATGTTCGGCGCCGAGGTCGGCGGCGTCGACGAGGTCGGCCGCCTCATGATCGACGGCGCCGGCACCGGCGCGGAGCTGATACGGAACGCCATCCTGGGCGGTGGTGGGGCGTGACTCGGTCCGCCGTCGGGGGTGGCGCGTGAGCTCCGCCTTCCGCGGTCGCCGGATCGCCGGCCTCTATTTCAGCGGCACGGAGCTGCGCGACCTGCTCGTCGCGTGGCTCGCGCTCGGCGTCGCGTTCACGTTCTTCTTCGTCAACGGCACCGCCGGCTTCGGCCGGCTCCTCGCCGCGGGGGTGCTCCCGCCGCTGCTCGTCGGCCTCCTCACCGCGGGCGTCGCGTTCCTCCTCCACGAGATCGCGCACAAGGTCGTCGCGGTCCACTACGACCAGGTGGCCGAGTTCCGGGCCGACAACAGCATGCTGTTTCTGGCCGTGATGAGCTCGCTCCTCGGATTCATCTTCGCCGCGCCCGGCGCGGTCCACCACCGCGGTCGGCTGACGCCGCGAGAGCACGGCCACATCGCGCTCGCCGGCCCGGTCGTCAATCTGCTTCTCACCCTCGTCTTCCTCCCGGCGTTCCTGCTCGGTCCCGTCGTCGGCAGCCCCGTGGTCACCCTGATCGGCTCCCGCGGGATCGCGATCAACGTCTTCCTCGCGGCGTTCAACCTGATCCCGTACGGCCCGCTCGACGGGAAGACCGTGTTCGACTGGAGCAAGGGCGTGTGGGTCGGCTTCTTCGTCGTCTCCGTCCTGCTCACGATCGGCCTGGTCTTCGTCGGCGGGCTCGGCTTCGGCGGGCCGTTCTGAGGGGAGCGACGCGACGGGGGCGGTCGCGCCGGCCGGAACGGTGCGCTTTTGCTCCGCGGGCGTCCCTCGACACACATGACCGAGGGCGACGGCGACGAGACGGGGGGAGAAGCGGACGAGGGCGACGACGAACTCACGTACGCCGACGCGGGCGTCGACATCGACGCGAGCGAGGCGGCGACCGCGGCGCTGATCGGCGCGGTCGGCGAGGCCGAGGGCGACTACGCCGGCCTCCTCGACATCGGCGATCGGTACCTCGCGCTCGCGACCGACGGCGTCGGGACGAAGCTCCTCGTCGCCGAGGCGCTCGGCGACTACTCGACGGTCGGCATCGACTGCATCGCGATGAACGTCAACGACCTGGTCGCCGCCGGCGTCCGCCCCGTCGCCTTCGTCGACTACCTCGCGGTCGACGAGCCGGACGAGCGGTTCGCCGAGCAGGTCGGCGACGGCCTCGCCCGCGGCGCCGAGCTGGCGGACATGGAGCTCGTCGGCGGCGAGACGGCGGTGATGCCGGACGTGATCCGGGGACTCGACCTGGCGGGCACCTGCGCCGGACTCGCCGCGAAGGACGCCGTCTTCGACGGCGAGGCGCGGCCGGGCGACGCGCTGGTCGGCTGGCGCTCCTCTGGGATCCACTCCAACGGGCTCACGCTCGCCCGCGAGGCCGCCACGCGGAACCACGACTACGACGACCCCTGCCCGTTCGACGGCTACGAGACGGTCGGCGAGGCGCTCTTGGAGCCGACTCGGATCTACACCGACCTGCTCGACCCGATGCGCGAACGCGACGTGCGCGGCGCGGCCCACGTCACCGGCGGCGGCTGGACGAACCTGACGCGGCTCGGCGACCACCGGTACGTCGTCGAGGACGCCTTCGACCCCCAGCCCGTCTTCGAGTTCGTGCAGTCCGAGGGGAGCGTCTCCGACGAGGAGATGCACCGGACGTTCAACATGGGCACCGGCTTCGTCGCCGCCCTCGATCCCGACGACGCCGAGTCGCTGGCGGCCGAGACAAACGGGCGCGTGATCGGCCGGGTAGCAGATGCCGACGGCGGCGTGACCGGGGAGCCGTCCGGAGCAGTCGCGATCCGAGGACTCGAACTGTAAGCGCGTCAGTCCGCGTCGTCGGCCGTCTCGTCGAGAGCGGCCGCGACTCGGTCCGCAGTCGACTCCAGCGCCTCGGCGAGCGCTCTCGCCTGTGCCGTGGAGAGTTCGACCTCGTCGGCGTGTGCCGGAAGGGAATCGAACGCGGTGTCGTCGAGTTCGACCTGCAGCGTCACGTGGTCCGGTTCCTCTCGTGGCGCGGTGACGTTCACGACGCCGGGCGCGTCCTCCTCGAAGTCGTGACCGCGAACCCGCCCGTCGACGAGGTCGAGCGTGGTGTAGGCGTTCACGCGGAGCAGGCGGTTGCTCATTCGCTCGCCCTCGGCGTCGTCGAAGGCGTCGGGGACGTCGCCGTCGTGGGTGTCGTCGAGGCCTGCATCGTCAGTCGTCCGCCGGCGCCGGCGGCCCCTCGTCGATCCCGTCGTTCTCGGCGTACGGGTACCACGTACGCTTCGTGTTGTGCATCATCGGGTCGTCGTAGTCGGTCTCCTCCGGGTCCACGAGGGCGTCGAGTTCGTCGTCGTCGTGGCGGGCGACGAAGGCGCGGAACGACTCGCCGTCCTCGCGCCGGGCGGCGAAGCTCTCGATCAGGTTCGCGATCGCGCCCGGGACCTCGTCGACCGGGACGCGTTGGGTTACCCAGCGGGCGAACTGGGGGTTCTCGCCGAGGCCGCCGCCGAGGCCGACGTCGAGCGCTTCCACCGGGTCGCCGTCCTTCCTAGTCTTCATGCCGCGCAGGCTCACGTCGGCGATCTGCGGCTGCGCGCACGACGCCGTACAGCCGGACAGGTGGATGTGGAACTCGTCGACGCCGTCCGGGAGGTCGACGTTCCCCTTTAGCCACCGGGCGAAGCGGACCTGCCGGTTCTTGGTCTCGACGATCGACAGCGAGCAGAACTCGGTCCCGGTACACGCGACGGAGCCCCGCATGAACGGCGACGGATCCGGCGAGTAGTGGTCGAGCAACGGCTCGTCGAGGAGGTCGTCGAGTTCCGCGTCGGGCACGTCGGTGAGGATGACGTTCTGTCGCTGGGAGAGTCGGACCTCGCCGGAGCCGTACTCCTCGGCGAGGTCGGCGAGGTCGAGGACGTCGGCCGCACCCATTCGGCCCACGAGCACGTTCAGACCCACGAAGTTCCGCCCGTCCTTCTGATCGTAAACGCCGATCAGGTCGTTCCGCTCGCCCTCGCCCGCGTTGTAGGTGTACTCCTCGCGGACGTCCCGGCCGGCGGTCTCCAGTTCGAAATTGACGTACTCCTCCTGAAGGGTCTCGCGGACCGTCTCCGCTCCCCACTCGTCGACGAGGAACTTCACGCGGGCGTTGTATCGGTCCTCACGGTCGCCGTAATCACGGAAGAGCGCGGAGAGGCCGCCGGCGACGGCCGAGACCTGCTCCGGCGGGACCCAGACGTCGATGTCGCGGGCGAGGCGCGGTTCGTTGCGGGCGAGCCCCCCGCCGACGCGGACGTTGAAGCCGACGGCGTCCTCGCTTTCGGCCCCGTCCGTCTCGACCTGCTTATAAGCGGGCTCGAATGCGAGGTCATTGATATCGCCCTGTCCGGAGCCGTCGGCGGAGCCCGTCACGGACACCTTCCACTTCCGCGGTAGGTTGGTGTGATCGTCGTTCCCTTTGAACGTCTCGTTGAGTTCGCGGATGACCGGCCACGCGTCGACGACCTCCTGGCCGTCCTTCCCGGCGACCGGATTGCCGACGATGTTCCGCCACGAGTCCCCACACGCCTGCTGCGTCGAGAGTCCGTTCGCCGCCAGTTTCTCGAAGACCGCCGGCACGTCCGAGAGCTCGATCCAGTGCAGTTGGATCGACTGACGGGTGGTGAAGTCGGCGTACGCGTCGCCGAAGATCGGATTCGTCCCCGGGCCACGGGCGTACTCGTCGGCGATCTCGCCGACCGTACGGAGCTGCCCCGGCTCGAGCACGCCGTTCGGGGTCCCGATCCGCATCATGAAGTACCCCTCCTGTCCGTTCCGCTGGTGGTACAGCCCCCACCACTTGAACCGCTCGAACCAGGCGTCCCGCTCGTCGTCCGGGATCGAGTCGTACCCCTGCTCGGCGAACTCGAATAGGCGGTCACGAACCTCGTTCCCGTAGACCTCCGACTTCCAGTTCTCGACGTCTGTTGGCATCGTTGTCGGCTACACCCGACGCCCACATAGGTGACCGCGTGGAGTCAACCTTCCCCGGTGGTTTATTTCAGAGGCGGTTATTGCCGGTGGTTTGCCGTCCGCGAACGTCGAACCGACGATCGGTCGAATTCGACGAACTCACCGTCCCGTATCCGTCCAACCGGCAGCCAGGCCGTCGTTCCCGTCACGCCACACGCGATACACTGGCCATGGACGCGAGTCTCGATCGTCGCCCCGTCGACGCCGACCGTCTGGAAGTTCTCGACGACCAGATCGGCGAGATCGCAGTCACAGAAACCGGGCGCGTCGAGGCGCCAGAGTTCGCTAACACGCACTTCTCGGGTGTCGTCGATGGATAGCCACGCCCCGTCATCGAGGACGCGTAAGCGGGTGGTCACACACCGGGTTCGGTCTCGACGAATCAAACGGTGCCGATGCTCGCAAACGCGGACGCGGTTGATAACGCCGAGATGACGGGGAACCGCCCGACTACGGTCGGGTTGGAGGGGGTACGTCAGTCACGGATACCGGAATTCCTTTCCGGTACCATGGAGTAGTGGTTCGATTTACTCGTGTGACGAGGCTTATGATCGATGGAGTCGTACCTCGACGCGATGATGGATCCGACCCCCGATCGTGCCGTCGATCGATCCGTCGATACCGATGACGAAAGAGTCAACCGACAGCACACCTCCGCGGACGTCGCTCCCGAGCTCTTCGAGGACGTTCCGCGAGAGCGATGACAGATCGATCCGCGTCGAGCGCAGGCGACGACGAGCCGGAGACCGAGTCCAGTGATAACGCCGACCCGGAGACTGAGCCGGAACAGACTCAGGAGGGCGATGGCACGGAACATCTCGACGACATCGATGACGGGGTCGGGTGTACGGAGATCTGGGAACACCTCTCGGAGCGGCGGGAGGCGGAGCGGGACGCGTAGCGGGACGGCCGATCGTCGGCCGCGGTCCGGTTACGACAGGTGCGCGGCGATGTCTGCCTCGGTGATGATCCCGACCGTCTCGCCGCCGTCGGTGACCATCACCGCCTTGTAGTGGTCCAGCAGGTTCCGGACCTCGTCGACGGTCGCGCCGGGTGCGACCGTGGGGAACGACTCGCTCATCACCTCGCTGACCGGGTGGTCCCCGACGTTCTCGCCCGCGTGGACCACGTCGCCCTGACTGATCGAGCCGACCGGCACGCCGTTCTGGAGCACCGGGAGCTGCGAGTACGCCTCCTCCTCCATCAGGTCCACCGCCTCGCGCACCGCGTCGTCGGGCGCGACGCTGATCACCGTCTCGTTCATCAGGTCGCTCGCGCGAACGACCTCGCCCTCCGCCTCTTGGAGCGCGTTGACGATCCGCCGGAGCGTCGAGAGCCGCGGGTCGACGTCGCCGCCCTCGATCCGGGCGATCAGGGGCTGTGAGACGTCCGCCGCGTCCGCCAACTCGCTCTGTGTCAGCTCCAGCGTCGTCCGCCGTTCGCGGAGGTCCTGCGGCGTGGGGAGTTCCATACGGTGAATAACTCCGGGTTATTAGAAAAGGTTTCGACGGCGACCGATATCGCGGCGACGGTCGGGACTCTCCGCGATCGGAGCGCCTTACTCGGCGTCGCCGTCGTCGTCTCCGTCCGTCTCGACGATCTCGATGACCTCGAGGGGAACGTCCCGCAGCGCGCCGCCGACCTCGCTCTTCGCGATCCGCTCGGCGTGCTCCTCGCTGTCGGCGTTGAAGATGTCGATCTCCAAGAGGAGTCCGACGAGGGCCGTGTTGGCCGCGAGGAACGCGGCGTCGAACGGCTCACCGCAGGCCGGACAGCCGGTGACGCCGGGTTCGACCTCGACGTACTGCTTGTCCGTCTCGTTGAGTCGCTTGCCGGCTTCGCTGACCGCGACGCCGATGGCGTCGTCGGTCTCCTCGACGTCACGGACCAACCAGGCGGCTTCCATCGCGACTTCGTAGTTGCTCATATCCGGGCGGACGGGCCGCAGGGTTTCCTTTCTTGTGGTTCGCCCGCGGTCGCCGTGCGAGAAGGTGTCTCCCGGAGGGTTACGGCCCCGAGAGCTACAACCGCTCGACGATCGCCGCCGTGATCTCGTTGGTCGTCGCGTCGCCGCCGAGGTCGCCGGTGCGCGGCCCGTCGGAGAGCACGCCCTCCACCGCGTCGCGCACCCGTTCGCCCTCTTCGCCGTAGCCGAGGTACTCCAGCAGCATGGCGGCCGACAGTATCGCCGCCGTCGGGTTCGCGACCCCCTCGCCGGCGATGTCGGGCGCGGTGCCGTGGACCGGTTCGAACAGCGCGTTGTCGTGGCCGACGTTCGCGGAGGGAAGGAGGCCGAGCCCGCCGACGAGCCCGGCGGCCAAGTCCGAGAGCACGTCGCCCGCGAGGTTCGGGCAGACGATCACGCCGTACTGCGTCGGGTCGAGCGGGAGCTTCGTCGCGAACGCGTCCATCAGCTCCTCGTCGGCGTCGACGCCGCGCTCCGCGGCGACCGCGAGCACTTCCTCGCGGAACCGCCCGTCCGTCTCGCGCATCACGTTCGCCTTGTGCGCGACCGTGAACCCGTCCTCGGGGCCGCCGGCGGGGCCGCGCCCGTCGGCGACGAACTCGCAGGCGTACGCCGCGAGCTCCCGCGACGCCGACGAGGTGACCACCCGAGTCAGCGTCGAGAGGTCGTCCGAGAGCCGGTCCTCGTGGCCGGCGTAGACGCCTTCGGTGTTCTCGCGCAGGAAGACGACGTCCGTCTCCGGGCGCAGCGCGTCGACGCCGGGGTACGCCTTGGCGGGTCGGACGTTGACGAACGAGTCCACGGCGTCCCGCAGCGGGAGGATGACGTCGGCGGCGGTCTCGCCGGCCGCGCCGAACAGCGTCGCGTCGGCGTCCGCGGCGAGCTCGTACGTCTCCGCCGGGAGCGCCTCGCCGGTCGCCTCCTTCGTCGCGTCGCCGGCCTCGCCCCGGACGAACTCGAAGCCGAGGTCGAACGACTCCAACACCTCCAGGGCCGCGGGGACGACCTCCCGGCCGATCCCGTCGCCCTCGATGACGGCGACCTCGTGGCTCACGCCTCGTCCCCCGGGATGTCCGCCTCCGGGACGTAGGGCAGCGACCGGGCGGTCTCGCGGACCGCGCCGGCGTTCGCGCCCATCAGCGCCGTGGTGTCCCAGACGCCCTCGACGAGGGCCTTCCGCTGGGCGTCGTGGACCGTCGCGTCGATCGCGGTGTCGTCGTAGGTGATCGTCTCCGCGGCCACGTCGATGTCGACCTCCGCGTCGGGGTTCGCCTCGACGTAGTCCTGAAGCGCCTCGATCGACTCCTGGTCGGCCGTGACCGTCGGGATGCCGAGCGCGAGGCAGTTCCCCGCGAAGATCTCCGCGAACGACTCGCCGACGACGGCGTCGATCCCCCAGCGCATCAGCGCCTGGGGGGCGTGTTCGCGCGAGGAGCCGCAGCCGAAGTTGGCGTTGACGACGAGGACGTTCGCGCCCCGGTACTGCTCCTCGTTGAACGGGTGGTCCTTCTCGTTGTCGTCGTCGTCGAACCGCTGGTCGAAGAAGGAGAACTGGCCCAGCCCGTCGAAGGTGACGACCTTCATGAACCGCGCCGGGATGATCTGGTCGGTGTCGATGTCGTTGCCCCGGACCGGGATCCCGGTACCGGAGACTTCGGTCACCTTCTCCGCCGGCGCCTCGCCGGCGCTGAAATCGGGCGAGCTCATACGGTCGCCACCTCCTCCATCTCGCGGACGTCGGTGACCTCGCCGGTCACCGCCGCGGCCGCGACCATGATCGGGCTCATCAGCACGGTCCGCCCGTCCTTCGAGCCCTGCCGGCCGACGAAGTTCCGGTTCGAGGAGGACGCGCTCGCCTCGTCGCCCTCCAACTGGTCGTCGTTCATACCGAGACACATCGAACAGCCCGGCTCGCGCCAGTCGAACCCGGCCTCGATGAAGATCTCGTCGAGCCCTTCGGCCTCGGCGGCGTCCCGGACGCGCTGGCTGCCGGGGACGACCATCGCGCGCACGTCGTCGTCGACCTCGCGGCCCTCGACGAACGCCGCGGCCTCGCGGAGGTCTTTCAGGCGCGCGTTGGTACAGGAGCCGAGGAACGCCACGTCGATGTCGTACCCCTCCATCGTGTCGCCCGGCTCGACGCGCATGTGCTTCTGCGCGCGACGCGCGGTGTCGCTGTCCTCCTCGGGGAGGTCGTCCGGGTCCGGGATGGGCTCGGTGATGCCCGCGGTCTGTCCCGGCGTGGTCCCCCACGTCACGGTCGGCTCGATCGCCGAGCCGTCGATGGTGACGATGTCGTCGTACTCCGCGCCGTCGTCGGTCCGGATCGACTCCCAGTAGGGCTTCAGCCGCTCGAACTTCTCGGGGTCGTCGGCGAAGGCGTCCGTCTCCCGGAGCCACTCGTAGGTGGTCTCGTCGGGGTTGACGTAGCCCGCGCGAGCGCCGCCCTCGATGGACATGTTACAGATGGACATCCGTCCCTCCATCCCGAGCTTCTCGATGGCCTCGCCGGCGTACTCGTAGACGTAGCCGACCCCGCCGTCGGTCCCGAGCTTCCCGATGATCGTGAGGATGATGTCCTTCGCGGTGACGCCCTCACCGAGCTCGCCCGTGACCTCGATCCTGCGGACCTTCTGTTTCTCCATCGCGACGCAGCCCGTCGCCAGCACGTCGCGGATCTGCGACGTGCCGATGCCGAACGCCAGCGCACCGAACGCGCCGTGCGTCGACGTGTGCGAGTCGCCGCAGACGATGGTCATGCCGGGCTGCGTGAGCCCCTGCTCCGGCCCGATGACGTGGACGATCCCCTGATCGCCGGAGTCCGGGTCGGAGAAGTCGATGCCCGAGCCGCGGACGTTCTCCTCCAGCTCCGCCATCATGCTTTCGGCGGCCTCGTCGCTGTAGGGCCGGTCGCGGTTGCCGGTCGGCACGATGTGGTCGACCGTGGCGTGGGTGCGCTCCGGGAAGGCGACCTCCCGCCCGCGCTCCTTCAGCATGCCGAACGCCTGCGGGCTGGTGACCTCGTGGACGAGGTGGAGCCCGACGAACAGCTGGTCCTGTCCCGTTGGCAGCTCCGTCACCTTGTGGTGGTCCCACACCTTGTCGTACAGGGTCCCCTCGCTCATCGGGGATCACCCGCGCGGGGCGCGGTCGCCGTCGCTTCGGTCCCGTCGCCGCGGACGCCCATCAGGCCGTCACCTCGGCCGACTCCTCTTCCTCCTCGCCCTCCTCCTGCCACGCGAACAGGCCGCGAAGCTCCTCGCCGACGGCCTCGATCTCGTGGTTCTTCTCGGCGTTGCGGAGCTGGGTGTACGACGGCCGGCCCGCCTGGTTCTCCGAGATCCACTCGCGGGCGAAGGTGCCGTTCTGAACGCCTTCGAGGACCTCCTCCATGTTCGCGCGGACCTGGTCGTCGATGATCTCGTCGCCCCGGGTGAGTCCGCCGTACTCCGCGGTGTGTGAAACGGAGTCCCACATGGCGCCGAGCCCGCCCTCGTACATCAGGTCGACGATGAGCTTCATCTCGTTCATGCACTCGAAGTACGCCATCTCGGGGGAGTAGCCCGCCTCGACGAGCGTCTCGTACCCCTGCTTGATCAGCGAGGCGATGCCGCCGCAGAGGACGGCCTGCTCGCCGAACAGGTCGGTCTCGGTCTCCTCGCGGAAGCTCGTCTCGACGACGCCGGCGCGGGTGCAACCGATCGCGGCCGCGTACGCGAGCGCCTCGTCGTGGGCCTCGCCCGTGGCGTCCTGATACACCGCCAGCAGCCCCGGCGTCCCCTGGTCGTTCTCGTAGTTCCGGCGGACGATGTGGCCCGGCGACTTCGGCGCGATCATCGTCACGTCGACGTCCTCGGGCGGCTGGATCTGGTTATAATGGATGTTGAACCCGTGCGCGAACTGGAGCGTGTCGCCGGGCTCCAGGTTCGGCTCGATCGACTCCTCGTAGACGTCCGCCTGGACCGTGTCGGGCAGGAGGACGCTCACGATGTCGGCCGCCTCGGCGGCGGCGGCCGGCGTCGCGACCTCGAGCCCGTCGCTCTCGGCGGCCGCGCGCGAGGAGCTGTCCTCGCGGAGGCCGACGACCACGTCGATCCCGCTCTCGTGGAGGTTCTGGGCGTGCGCGTGCCCCTGCGAGCCGTAGCCGAGCACGGCCACGACCTTCTGGGCGATCGCTTCGCCGTCCGCGTCTTCGTCGTAGTATACGTTGGATTCGACCGTCTGCATGTCGTTGTCGCTCATTGTGTAATGTGTGAGTGTGTGTCTGCGTCAGCTGTCGTGCGTCGTCGGTTCGCCGGCCGTTCCGGGTTTCTCTCCGGGCGCCGTCGGGACGTCGCCGCGCGCGAGCGCTGTCTGGCCCGTTCGAGCGATCTCGATGATGCCGAACTGGCGGAACGCGTCGAGCGCGTCGTCGATCCGCGCCTCGTCGCCGGTGAGCTGGACGGTGATCGTCCGCGGCCCGGCGTCGAGCGTCCGACCGTCGTACATCTCGGTGACGGCGTGGACCGCGGCCGGGTCGTCCGCCTCGATCTTCAGCAGGACGAGCTCCGCCGTCACCGCGTTGCCGGACACCTCGCCGACGGATATCACGGGTTTCAGCTTCGCCATCTGCTTTTCGATCTGGTCGATGCCGGGGTCCGTCTCCTCGACGACCATCGTGATCCGCGAGTGTCCGTCGACGGTCGTCGGCCCGACCGTGAGGCTCTCGATGTTGAACTGGCGGCGGGAGACGAGCCCGGAGACGCGCGCGAGCACGCCCGGCTCGTCCTCCACGAGCGCCGAGATGACGGCGCGCCGCGACTCGTGTTCGGCCTCGACGACGGGGTCGATCCGGATCCCTTCGAGATTTCGGCGCCCCTCCGGGTGATCCCGCTCCTCGGGGCCCGGCTGCTCGCCCGGCGCCGGCCGGGAGTCGGGCTCCGGGACGCCGCCGGACGCGGAGCCGCCGTCGGTCGCGGGTCGGGAGTCGGGCGAATCGCCGCTCATAGCTGGTCCTCCGCGGTGGCGAACTTCCCGTTTGCGCCGCCGCTCGGCACCATCGGCAGGACGTTCTCCTCGGGGTCGACGTGGAAGTCGATCACGGCGGGGCCGTCGTAGTCGAGGGCCTCCTCGACCGCCGGCGCGACCTCGTCGTAGTCGTCGACGCGGAGGCCGAGGGCGCCGAACGCCTCCGCGAGCTTGTCGAACTCGGGCATCCACGTGTAGTCGGAGGCCATGTGCCGCCCCTCGTAGAAGGCGTCCTGCCACTGTCGCACCATGCCGATGTACTCGTTGTTGAGCACGGCGATGGTGACGTCGAGGTCCTCGCGGACGGCCACGGACAGCTCCTGCATCGTCATCAGGAAGGAGCCGTCGCCGTCGAAACAGACCACGTCGCGGTCGGACTCGCCCATGGCGTCGGCGGCGACCCGCGCGCCGACCGCGGCGGGCACGCCGTAGCCCATCGTCCCCAGACCGTGCGAGGAGACCCACGTCCGGGGCTCCGTGTACGTCCAGAACTGGGAGGCCCACATCTGGTGTTGGCCGACGCCGGTCGTCACGATGGCGTCGTCGTCGGTCGCCTCGTCGAACGCCTCGACGACGAACTGCGGTTTCAGCGGCTCGTCCTCGGGCGTCGCGTACGTGAGCGGGTACGTCTCCTTCCACTCGGCGCACCGCTCGCGCCACGCCCCGGCGTCGGGCGCCTCGCGGACCGCCGCGGTGAGCTGGTCGAGGACGCGCTCCGCGTCGCCGATCAGCGGGTGGTCCGCGTGGACGTTCTTCGAGATCTCGGCCGGGTCGATGTCGACGTGGACGACCTCGGCCTCGGGCGCGAAGGTGTCGATACCGCCGGTGAGCCGGTCGTCGAACCGGGTGCCGACCGCGATCAGGCAGTCGGTGTGGGTGATCGCCATGTTCGCGTAGCCGGTGCCGTGCATCCCGGCCCACGAGAGGCAGAGATCGTCGTCCTCGGGGAACGAGCCGATCCCGGGCATCGTCGTCGTCACCGGGATCCCGTACGTCCGCGCGAACGTCCGCGCGGCGTCGCTCGCCTCGGCCTTGATCACGCCGCCGCCGAACAGACAGAGGGGCCGCTCGGCCTCCTCGATGGCCCGAGCCGCCGACTCGACCGCGTCGGTGTCGGCGTTCGGGTCGGGGTCGGTGCCGGCCGGGGGCGTCGCCGGCCCCGGCGTCTCGTCGGTCTCGCCCTGCGTGACGTCCTTCGGGAGGTCGACGAGCGTCGGCCCCGGGCGACCGGCCCGGGACAGCTCGAACGCCTCGCCGACGGTGTCGCCGACGGTGTCGGCGCCGCTCGCGAAGTAGTTGTGCTTCGTGATCGGACGGGTGACCCCGATCGTGTCGGTCTCCTGGAACGCGTCGTTGCCGACGAACTCGGTCGGCACCTGTCCGGTCAACGCGAGCATCGAGTCGGAGTCCATGTCGGCGTCGGCGATCCCGGTGACGAGGTTCGTCGCGCCCGGGCCCGAGGTCGCCAGGCAGACCCCCGGTTCCCCGGACACGACGCCGTACGCGTCGGCGGCGTGGACGGCGCCCTGCTCGTGGGCCATCGTGACGTGGTCGATCGAGGAGCTGTACAACGCGTCGTAGACGGGCATGATCGCGCCGCCCTGGACGCCGAAGGCCGTCTCCGCGCCGGCCGCCTCGAGGGCGGCGACGACCGACTCCGCGCCGGTCGCGACCGTCCCCGCGGCGGGCGTCTCGTCGGGATCGGCGCCGGGCGCCCCGTCGTCGGCTCCCGTCGCCGGCTCCTCGGAGCCCTCCGGATCGTCCTCTCGTGGGTGTGCTGCTGTGTCGCTCATTGTCGTGGTGGTGTTCGGTGTGGCATCTCTCGCGCGTCGAGGGTCGGTCCGACCGCCGCCGCGATCGGATCGCGGTCCGTCGGCCGGCGGTCGATAGTTCGTCGAGTCGGTGAGGAAGGGGTGATGTAGGGGATTATACCCCTACGATGATCGGCGCGACGGCTCCGGCGACGTCGACTGTCGTCGGAAGTGCGGTGTGCCGTCGCATCTCGCCCTGACCAACGGAGTCCGGGTATAAATCCCTGTCGGGGCGCCGACACGGTCGGTCGGATCGCGGCGTCGAACCGGTCCGCCGTTCCGAACCGGTTCGGGGCACGCGGACTCCCCGGAGCCCCCGTCGACTCGCGCGGCGGTCGCTCGGCGGGCTCCCCGGTCAGGGGGGCGGCCATCAGACCCGGACCTCCTCCTCGCGGTCGATGCCCGCCTCCTCGGCGAACCGCTCGACGTCGCCGGCGGTCACCTGCCGCTTGCCGGCGCCGTACTCCTTGACGCGTTTGGTGATGCGCCGGACCTCGCCGTCGCTCGGGACGAAGCCGGCCTCCTCCAGGTGCTTGCGCACGCTGTGGGTGCCGGTGTGTTTCCCGAGCACGAACTCGCGCTCGGCCCCGACCATCTCCGGGGTCATCACGCCGGTCTCGAACGTGTCGCTGTTCTCGATGACGCCGGCGGCGTGGATACCCGACTCGTGCGCGAACGCGTTCCGTCCGGTGACGGGCTTGTTCGCGGGCACGGGGATGTCGGACGCCTCCTCGACGATCCGCGCCAGCTTGGTGATCTGGGTCGTGTCGATGCCGGTGTCGACGCCGTACACCGACTCGACGGCCATCACGACCTCCTCGTATGCGGCGTTGCCGGCGCGTTCGCCGATCCCGTTGACCGACACCTGCGCCTGCTCGGCGCCGTTCTCGAAGCCCATGATCGCGTTCGCCGCGGCCATCCCGAAGTCGTCGTGCGTGTGCACGTCGACGCGGGCGTCGGTCGCGTCGACGACGGCCTCCACGGTCTTCCCGAAGCTCGTCGGCATCGCCACGCCGCACGTGTCCGGGATGTTGATCCAGTCCGTGCCGGCGTCGCTGACCGCCTCGACGATCTCCGTCAGGTACGTCGGGTCCGTCCGGGTGGCGTCCATCGGCGAGAACATGCACTCGACGCCGGCGTCTTTCACCTTCTCGACGGCGGCGACGGCGCGTTCCTTCGCCTCCGCGCGGGTCGCGTGCATCGAGTCCTCCAGCTGGACGTCGCTGGTGGAGACGAACACGTGGACCATCTCGACGCCGGAGTCGATCGCGGCGTCGATGTCGCCGTCGACGACCCGCGCCAGCCCGCAGACGGTGGTGTCCGTCGCGGCGGCGATGTCGCTGACGGCCTCGAACTCCGCGTCCGAGTTCACCGGGAACCCCGCCTCGATGACGTGGGTGTTCATGTCGTCCAGCGTCGCCGCTATGCGGCGTTTCTCGTCGTAGCTGAACGACGTCCGTGGTGACTGTTCTCCGTCTCGTAACGTCGTGTCGAAGATCCGTACAGGACCGATTTCGATGTTAGAAGCTATCGTGCCCTGGAAGAACTCGATCCGCCGGGGTGTCCGACGAAGCCTCCGTGATGTCTGTCATCGACTGTCGACAGGACGGTCGAGAACTTAACGCTTGTGCCAATAGCAAAAACGACGCCTCGCTGACAGTGGCTCTCGTGTCGGCGTCGTCGAAAAACCGCCTGACGTGAGCGTCGTACCCATTCTTTATACTCCTTATACGCTAACCGCGAACGGCCGGGTATGTGGTTTCGGAACCGCGTTGATAAGCCCGATCGACGTTCGTTTCGTTTCGGCCGCGCCCGGGCACGCCGCCGCGGCGCCGCCGGCTCAGAGACCGAGCGCGTCGGTGATCTCGCGGCGCGCCGCCAACAGCGCCTCGTCCGTTCGGTCGCGGGGGCGAGCGGCGTCGACGTCGACCACCGTCTCGACCGTCCCGGGTTGGGCGCCGAGGACGGCGACGCGGTCGGCGAGGTACGCGGCCTCCTCGACGTCGTGCGTGACCATTGCGACCGTGGTCCCCCGCGCCGCCCACACGTCGAGCAGGTGGTCCTGCTGTTCGCGTTTCGTTAGCCGATCGAGCGCCGAGAACGGCTCGTCGAGCAGTAGCACCTCCGGCTCGTAGGCCAGCCCCCGCGCCAGCGAGACGCGCTGGGCCATCCCGCCCGAGAGCTCGCCGGGCGAGCTCTCCGCGAAGCCGCCGAGTCCGACCGTCTCGATCAGCTCGTCGACTCGGTCGCGCGCGGCGGGGTCGTCGCGGTCGACGTCGGCCGGGAGCCCGAGGGCGACGTTCTCACGCACGTCGGCCCACGCGAGGAGCCGCGGCTCCTGGAACACCATCCCGACGGCGTCGCTGCCGCCCTCGCGCACGTCGACACCGCCGACCGCGGCGTCGCCCTCGAACCGGTCCTCCAATCCGGAGAGCACGCGCAACAGCGTCGACTTCCCGCAGCCGGACGGGCCGACCACCGCGAGGAACTCCCCGTCGCCGACCGCGAGGTCGACGCCGTCGAGCGCGACAGTCTCGCCGTAGCGCTTGGTGAGCCCGCTGACGGCGAGGGTCGGATCGGTCGGTGGGTCGGTCGGCGGATCGGTCGCCGGGTCCGTCGTCGGTTCGGAGTCTCGTTCCGTCTCGGTCGTCGCGTCGCCGTCGGGACGACCCTCGTCGTCGTCCGTCTCGACGTCGCTGTCAGCGAGCACGCCCCTACCGAACGACGACACGGTTCTTCACCTCCTTGACCGCCAGGTCCGAGAGGTTCCCGAGGAAGGCGAACAGCAGGACCGAGCCGACGATGATGTCCGGGCGCGCGAGCACGCGGCCGTCGCTCAGCAGGAACCCGATCCCCTCGCTGGCCGCGATCAGCTCCGCGGCCACGACGAACATCCACGCCAGACCGACGCCGCCCCGGATCCCGACGAGCAGGCTCGGCACCGCGGCCGGGAACACGACCCGGCGGAGCGACTCGACCCGGCCGAGGTCGTACACCTCGGCGACCTCCAGCAGGTCCTCGCTCACCTCGCCGATCCCCGTCGAGAGGTTGAGGTAGACGGGGAAGAAGGCGCCGACGGCGATCAGGAGCACCTTCGCGCCCTCGCCGATCCCGAACCAGAGCAGGAACAGCGGCACCCACGCCAGCGAGGGGATGTTCTTGAGGCTCTGGAGCAGGGGGTCGAGCAGGTCGGCGGCGAGTCCGGAGAGCCCGGTGAGCGTCCCGAGGACGACCCCGACGCTCGCGCCCAGGAGGACCCCGAGGAACACGCGCTGGACCGTGATCGCGACGTGGCCCCAGAGCTCGCCCGAGGCGCTCAGCCCGTAGAGGGCCTCGACCACTCGCAGCGGCGTCGGTAGCTGGTGGGCGGCGAAGACGCCGGTCGCGACCAGCAGGTGCCAGGCGACGACGATCGCCGCGGGCACGACGAGCCCGAGCAGCCACCGGAACCGGTCGGCGTCCGGGAGAAGTCCGGCGGCGGCCTCGGCTCCCGTCCGTCCCGTCTCGCGCGTCGTCGCCATCTCACTCTCCCCCGCTCCCGGCGTCGCCGACGCTCTCGGCCGCGAACTCCGCGTCGAGCAGGTCGTCGATGCTCCCCGCGGGGTCGGCGTCGTCGGCGACGAGCCCCTCCCGCTCCAAGATCGGCGCGAGGTCGGAGAGCAGCTCGCGGTGGGCCTCTCCCGGAAGCGGCTCGGAGAGGTCGGTGCGGCGCGTGAACACGCGCTCGGCCACCGCTTGGGACATCTCCGACTCGCTCGCGAGGATGCCCGCGGTCTCCGCGGGGTTCTCGATCGCCCACTCGCGGCCGCGCTCGTACGCCTCGACGACCCGCCGGGCGTCACCCGGGTGATCCGCGAGGAACCCGTCGAGGAAGTTGAGGAAGCCGTAGGTGTTGTACGCGGGCTCGCGGAAGAACAGCTCCGCGCCGTCGTGTTCCAGCTCCAGCTCGGCCATGTGCGGGTCGAGCCCGGCCCACGCGTCCACGTCGCCTCCCGCAAGCGCCGACTGCCCCTCGGGGTGTTGGAGGTGGACGACCTCGACGTCGTCCTCGCTCAGGCCGGCGTCGTCGAGCGCCTGCAGCAGGAAGAAGTACGGGTCGGTACCGCGGGTGGCGGCGACGCGCTTCCCCTCGAGGTCGGCGACCGACTCGATCCCCGTCTCCGCGAACGTGACGAGCGCGGTCCACTCCGGCTCGGAGTAGACGTACGGCGTCGTGATCGGGACGCCGTTCGACCGCGCCATCAGCGCCGCGATCCCGGCGGTCGAGGCGACCTCCGCCTCTCCGCCCTGCGAGTACTCGTTCGCCTGGTTGCTGCCGAGGCTCAGCACCCACTCGATCTCGACGTCCGTCTCCGCGAACGCCGCCGACAGCCAGCCCTTCTCGCGCAATACGAGGCTGACTGGGTTGTAGTAGGCGTAGTCGACCGTCACGGTTCGTCCGTCGCTCCCGGCGCAGCCGGCGAGCAGCGAGCCGCCGACCGCCGCGCCGGTGCCGCGCAGGAACTGTCTTCGTTCCATCGTACCACCTCGTACCGGTGCCACTGATAAGGGCGTATGCTTATAGAGAATAATTATCTGCACCTATGATGTCTAATAGTAATTTATTCTGTGGCATGAGAGACGAACACAGGGACTGATCCGCCGTCTCGGAGTCTCTGACGGCGGTCCGCGCGGCTGAGTCTGTCCGCGAGCCGCGAGCCGTCCGATGCCCGACGTGTGTGATACCGGAACCGATTGCCGTCACGCGTCACGCGACCCGCGTCGTCGAGGCGACGGTCGCGCTCCGCGAGGCGCTCGTCGAGGTCGCCGGCTACGCGTCGTCGAGACCGCGAACCGCGTCGAGGAGAGCGCCGTCGTCGGCTGCGGCGTCGCCCTCGACGACCCGGTCGGCGGCCGCGAGGACAGTCCCGTTCGGGTCGGGTCGGTCGCCCTCGATTCGATCGGTGTCGCCGCCGGCGCCGTCGACGACGACGGTCGCGTCGGCCTCGCGCGCCAACGCCGTCGCGGCCTCGCGGGCCTCCGGACCGACGGGCTCGAACGGGGGCGCGGCGACGAGCGCGGCGCCGGCGTCGCGGGCGGTCTCGGCGGCCGCGTCGCCCTCGGGGACTACCCCGACCGAGAGGTCGTGTCCGGCGGCCGCGAGGCGGGCGACGACCCGCGAAGCCTCCCGTCCAGTCCCGACGACATGGAGCCGTCGCTGGTCGTCGCCGTCGCGGGCCGCGTCTCCCTCGCCGGCCGCGTCGACCGTATCGAAGGCGGTGACCGCGGGCGTCCCGGTCGCGGGGTTCCGACCGACGAACGCCTCCGCGTCGAACGCGGTCCGGAGCGCGCCCGCGGTCAGCACCTCGTCCGGCGGCCCGGCCGCGTGGACGCCGCCGTTCGCGAGGACGACGATCCGGTCGCAGTACCGGGCCGCGGCGTCGAGGTCGTGGATCGCCGCGAGCGCGCCGCGCCCGTCGTCGACGAGGTCGCGGACGAGTTCGAGGGTGCGCACGGCGTGGTTCGCGTCGAGGCTCGCCGTCGGCTCGTCGAGCAGCAGCGCCGGGGTCCCCTGCGCCAGCGCCCGCGCGAGCAGGACGCGCTGGCGCTCCCCGCCCGAGACCTCCCTGATCGAGCGGTCGGCGAAGCGCGCGACGCCCGCCGCGTCCATCGCCTCCCGCACCGCCCGGTCGTCGTCGGCGCCGTGGCCGTCGAACCGACCGAGGTGGGGGGTCCGGCCCATCTCCACCACGTGGCGGACCCGGAAGTCGAACGCGAGGCTCGTCTCCTGCGGGACGCTGGCGACGCGGCGGCCGGCCTCGCGCGCTGAGAGGTCGTCGGCGCGGGCGCCGTCGAGTCGCACCGTCCCCGAATCCGGCGCGAGCGTCCCCTTGATCGCCCGGATCACCGTCGTCTTCCCCGCGCCGTTCGGGCCGACGAGGCCGACGAGCTCGCCGCGATCGAGCCGCAGATCGACCCCGGAGACGACCGGCACGTCGCCGAACGACGCCGTCAGGTCGCCGACCTCGACGAGCGGATCGGCGTCGGAGCTGGCGCCATTGGCGTCGGGACCGGCGGCATTGGCGTCGGTGGCCGGAGAGCCGCCGACCGCGTCGCCCCCGCTCTCGTCTCCGTCCGCGGCCGATTCCGCCCTCACAGCTCGTGCACCTCCCGGTTCGAGAGCAGGTAGACGAAGAACGGCGCGCCGACCGCGGCGGTGACGATACCGACCGGCAGCTCCGTGCTCCCCGCGCGGGCGACCGTGTCGGCGGCGACGAGGAACGATCCCCCCGCGAGCGCCGCGGTCGGCAGCAGGACCCGGTGGTCGGGGCCGACGACCAGTCGGAGGATGTGGGGGACGATCAGCCCGACGAAGCCGATGATCCCCGCGAAAGCGACGCCCGCGGCCGTGATCAGCGCGGAGGCGCCCAGCAGGATCCGCTTGGTGCGTTCGACCGCGATCCCGAGCCCCCGGGCCTCCTCCTCGCCCAGCAGGAGGACGTTGAGGTCGCGGGCGTACACGAGGAGGAGGACGAACAGCGGCGGCACCACGACCGCCGTCACGGCGACCTCGCTCCACGAGGCGCCGGAGAGGTGACCCATCAGCCACGCGACGACCCGGCGGAGCGACTCGCCGGCCTGCAGCTGGAGGTACGAGATGACCGCTCCGAGGAACGTCTGGACCGCGACGCCCGCGAGCAGGAGCGTCGCCACCGGGGTCCGCCCGTGTCGAGTCGCGATCGCGTACACGCCGAAAGCGGCCGCGAGCGCGCCTGCGAAGGCGAAGAGGCTGACGCCGGCGCCGTGCGAGAGCCCCAGGCCCACCGCGCCGATCAGCGGGAGCGTGACGGTCGCCGACAGCGCCGCGGGGAAGACGATGAAGGCGACGGCGCCGACGGCCGCGCCCGAGGAGACGCCGATGATCGACGGGTCGGCCATCGGGTTCCGGAAGAACCCCTGCATGACCGTCCCGGCCGCCGCGAGCGCGAAGCCGACCAGCGCGGCCATCAGGATGCGGGGGAGCCGGACGCCGACGACGATCTGCGCGTGGACGTCGTCGACCGGGAACGCGAACGGCGAGGCGTACGTGAGCCCGAGGCCGGGCAGCATCAGCGCCCCGGTCCCGTCCGAGCTCGCCTCGATCCCGGCCGGCACGGTAACCGCGTTCAGCACGGCCTTCACGACCTCCGCGGGCGGGATCCGGACGGGGCCGATCGCAGCGCTCACCACGGCCACGGCGACGAGCACGACCGCTAACCCCGCCGACCAGACCGACGCTCGCGTCCATGTACTCATTCGTTCTCCAACACAACTTGTAGTAGGTAAATACTTATTGGACGAGCCGCGTCGTCAATCCGATGCGAACCAGGTACGTCATCGCGATGGCCCTGCTCGTGACGACCGCCCTCGTGGGCGGCGTCGCGGGCGCGGCCGCGGGCGCACAGCCGACGACGACCGCGTCGCCGACCGACGAACCGGCGCTCGACGGTGTCGCTCACGGACCGATCGTCCACCAGACGGGCGACGCGTGCGGGTACCCGCTGGAGATCACGGACGCGACGGGGACGACGATCACGCTCGACGAGGCGCCCGAGCGGATCACGACCACCAACCCGTCGGCCGCCCAGACGCTCTGGGAGCTCGGCGAGCGGGACCGCGTCGTCGGCGTGACCCAGTACGCCGCGTACCTCGACGGGGCGAGCGAGCGGGAGAACGTCTCCGCGGAGGGGCTCGGCGTCAGCGTCGAGCGCGTCGTGGCGACCGAGCCGGACCTCGTGCTCGCGCCGAACGCGTCGGCGGGCCAGGTCGAGGCGCTCCGCGAGCAGGGCCTCACCGTCTACCACTTCTCCGAGGCGACCTCCATCGAGGACATCGCGGAGAAGACCGAGACCGTCGGCCGCCTCGTCGGGAATTGCGAGGCCGCCGCCGAGACGAACGCGGAGATGAACGCGGCCGTCGCGGACGCCGAGAACCGGACGGCCGACCTCGACCGGCCCGACGCGCTTTACCCGCTCGGCAGCGGCTTCGTCGCCGCGAACAACACCTTCATCAACTCGATCATGGAGGCCGGCGGCGTGAACAACGTCGCGGCCGCGGAGGGCGACGGCTACCCGCAGCTCTCGAACGAGGTGATCCTCCAGACCGACCCCGATCTGATCTTGGTGACCACCCCCGACGCGGCGATCTTGGAGGAGGAGCCGTACGCCAGCACCACCGCCGGTACCGAGGGCAACTACGTCGTGATGAACGTGAACTACCTCAATCAGCCGGCGCCGCGCAGCGTGATCGAGTCGACGACCACGCTCTCGACCGCCGTCGCGGAGCTCCAGACCGAGGACGGCGGCGCCACCGACGGCGAGGACGGGAGCGACGGTGAGGACGGGGCCGACGACGACGCCACGGACGACGGCGAGAGCGGAACCGACGGCGACGGCGGATCGACCGAGGACGGCGGTGACGGCGGCGACGCGAGCACCGGCGACGAGGCGCCCGGCTTCGGCGTCGTCGCCGCGCTGGTCGCCGCGATCGCGGCGGCGCTGATCGCGCGGCGGCCGTAGACGGCCCCCGGGCGGCGACGCTACTGGTTCGCCGATCTGGCGTCCAGCGCGACGGGGATCGACCGGGCGGCGACGTCGCCCGCGAACGCCTCGCCGTCCGCCTCTAACTGCTCGAAGGTGTCGTAGTGGATCGGGACCACCAGGTCCGGGTCCATCCGCTCGGCCAGGTCCGCGCTCGCGTGTCGGTCCGAGACGATGCCGCCGCCGCCGATGTTCGCGAGGAATATCGAGACGTCGAGCTCGGCGAACGCGTCGAGCGCGTCCGAGTCCCCCGGCCAGAAGACGGTGCGGTCGCCGAGGCCGAGGAGGAAGCCGCAGCCGAATCCGGGCGGGTGCGTCACCGACCCGTCGGGGCCCGCGTTCGGTCCGTCGGGGTCGTTGCGGGCGGCGACGGACCACACGGTCGCCTCGCCGGCGGGCGTGTCGACGTCGACGCGCGCCTCGTCGTCGACGCGCACCACGTCGTAGTCCTCGGCGAGCGAGTCGACCGACTCCACGTCGCGGTCGATTCCCGCGGGGTCGACCGCGTCGTAGATCACGAGCGTCGCGTCCTCGCTCGCGACCGACCGGATTCCGTCGGTATCGTAGTGGTGGTCGTGGGTGACGACGACGAGGTCGCCGTCGCGCGCCCAGTAGTCGTCGAGGACGCCGTACCGTCCCGGGTCGGTGTAGGCGACGGGGCCCTCGTCCGGCGCGAGCCGCGCCGTCGCGTAGCCGAGCCACTCCACCGCGAAGTCGTCGTAGCGAACTGTCATGGCTCCCGTTCCGGTCCCGGGCGCCTTCAGGGTGGCTATGACCCCTCGACCGCGTCGACGCGGATCAGGTCCCACGCGTCGTCGAGGTCGGTCGCGGCGGCTTCGGTATCCGAGTCCCGGTCGGGCGCGAACGCCGGACCGAGCACGTGTTCGGGGACGATCGGCATGGGGATCGGGACGTAGCCCGCGGCCCGCATCGGCGCGAAGCCGCTGGCGCTCTCGACGACCGCGCCGTCGGCGCCGCGCCGCACCCGGAACCGCTTGTCGTCGGGATGGCGGCTGTACGCGTACGGGAACGCCTGCGCCGGCGGCTCCCGGAGGCTCTCGACGCCCGCGAGCACCGCGACGACCCGCCCGTCGACCTCGCAGACCAGCCGCGGGACGACCGGGCGACCCGCGTCGTCGACGGCGGCGGGATCGATCCCCGGCCCCGCGGGCACCGGCCCGACGGGGGTGTCGGTCTCGCGCCACGCGAACGTCGGCTCCCCGAGCCCCTCGAACCGGACGCAGGCGTACCCCCCGCCGGCGACGGGGATCCGGTCCGGCCCGGCGTGGAACTCCCGGCGCCCGTCGCGCTCGGCGACGAGCAGCGGGGGGTCGGCGAGCAGCGACCGCACTCGCTCGGCGGTCGCGTCGTCGTCCACGACGAAGTAGGCGCGGCGGTCGCGAGAGAGCGCGTGCGCGAGCCGCGAGGCGATCACCGTCGCGGTCGCGTCGTCCGGCGTGAGCGGCTCGACCGCGAGGGCCGTCGCGTCGCCTCGGGTCGCCACCGCCGGGGGCTCGGCCCGCGTCTCCGGCTGCGCGACCTCGTACCCGTCGTCGGCGAGCCGGGTCGCGGCCGCCTCCGTCAGCCGCCGTCGCGTCGCGTCCCCGAGCGGGCCTGGCATACGAGGGGGTACGGGCCCGAGCGTGAAGGGGTTTCGCGTGGGCGTCGCGGTCGGTCCACCCGGTGGACGCCGGTCCCGACGCCTCACGCCTCGTCGCCCGCGAGCCGCGCGACCCGCTCCAGCGTGTCGGCGTCCGCCACCGACTTGTCCTCGCGGACGCCGACGAACCGGGGGAACCGCAGCGCGTAGCCGGACGAGTACGTCGGCGACGTCTGGATCTCCTCGTAGCCGACCTCCAGGACGACCGCGGGCCGGAGTGGCTGAA
>NZ_NHOY01000107.1 GCF_002252755.1 Halorubrum sp. Hd13
GCAGGGGGCGAAATCCTCATCTTCGCGGACTTGATTGTACCCTTCGAGGGGACATAAACCCATCGAAGCGTTCCAAGTCCAGCGAAACCGGGCCGAGTTGAACGGCCCGAGTTCGCGGATGCGTTCTTCGCATTAGTCACGATGCCCGGGTTGTATTTAACCCCGTCGAAGCATCGACGCCACGTCATGCGGTTTCATGCCGGGGAACTGTGAACGAACCCACAGCTACGCGAGACGGTATCAAAAAAGGTCGAACGGCCCCGGCAGTTACTCCTCGTCGATGTACTCAATTCCTTGCTTCGAGACGTTGGCCTTCGTGATGTCGTCGAGGTCGTTGAGCCAGAATTCGTCGTCCGCCTCGTCGACCTCGGGGGCGCTATCCTTCCAGGCCCAGCCCTCGTACTCGTGGACCTTTTTTGTGCCTTTCTCACGGAGACGGAGCGTGGTTCGCTCCGCCTCCTCCTCGGAGGGAGCCGGCTCGAGCGTTCGGGCCGCTTTGAGCGCGGCCTGACGGGGCATGTTCCCAGAGAACTCGCTCGGTTCCGATCCGTCTTCCTCTCGAAGGGCGAAGTTTCGCTTACCGTCTTCACGTACCATGGTTTGTGCTCCATGCGAATCCAACACACAGTGTGTAATAAATATATCGGGTAAATGAAAGCTGATCGGCAAAAGATTTTTATATTAACTCCGTCCGGGCTAGCGGTTTTGGCCGGTCAAAATCGAACGATTCTGAACGGCGGGACGAAGGGTAACACAAACCGACCGTCCGTGCGCGGCTGGCGCGGGCGACTGCGAGGCGACGAAAGAGCGAACCGAGGGCACCGAATGAGGGTCTCGGACCGCCCGGTGGGCCCGTGGAGTGCGGATTCGGGTAAACAACACTTATGTGTCTGCTATGGCGAAGTGCGACCAGTACAACCGCGATGGTCCGTAAAAAGAAGCTCAGCCCCAGTGGCGCCAAGGACGACGAGGGGGAGTACCACAACGTCCACGTGAATCTCCACGAGGACGAGCTCGCCGTCGCCGGCATGGAGATCGGCGACGAGGTGTTCGTGCGGGTCCGAGACGGGAAGATAATCATCCAGAAGGCAGATTCAAATCCCGAGCAACTCGAGCACGACTTCTGAACCGGATCTCGTTTTCGGCCTTCGCCCGGGCCGCCGACTCGCCGCCGCGAGCGACCGCGACGCCGGCGTGCGACGCGCGGGCGACCGCCCGTCGGTCGGCGGATTGATGCCCGCTCGTAACGAGGTGGAAACGATGGGCGCGTACGACCTGTTGAAGCCGGCCCTATTCGGTCTGCCGGCGGAGACGGCACACGGGATGACACACCGGTTGTTGCGGACTGTACAGGGGACTCCGGTCGAGACCGCACTGCGCGAGCGGTACGTCGTCGACGACCCGCGGCTGCGGGTCGAGGCGTTCGGAAACGAGTTTCCGAACCCGATCGGCGTGGCCGCCGGGTTCGACAAGAACGCGGAGGTGCCGCGCGCGCTCGCGTCGCTCGGGTTCGGCCACGTCGAGGTCGGCGGCGTGACGGCCGAGCGACAGCCGGGGAACCCGCGGCCGCGACTGTTCCGACTCCGCGAAGACGAGGCGCTGATAAACCGGATGGGATTCAACAACGAGGGCGCGGACGCCGTGGGCGCCCGGCTCGACCGGGATCCGATGCCCGACGTGCCGGTCGGGATCAACATCGGGAAGTCGAAGTCGACGCCGCTCGCGGACGCGCCGGACGACTACCTGTACACGTACGAGCGCGTCGCGGACGCGGGCGACTACTTCGTCGTCAACGTCTCGAGTCCGAACACGCCCAGGCTTCGGGAGCTGCAGAACCGCGAGGCGTTAGAGGAGATACTCGGCGGGCTCGCGGACGCGGGCGCGAGTCCCCTCCTCGTGAAGCTCTCGCCGGACCTGCCGGAGCCCGCGGTCGGGGACGCACTCGGGGTCGTCGACGACCTCGGTCTCGACGGGGTCATCGCGACCAACACCACGACCTCTCGGCCGGAATCGTTGGAGAGCCCGAACCGCGCCGAACGCGGCGGCCTCTCCGGGAAACCCATCGAGGACCTCGCCACCGACCGGATCCGGTTCGTCGCCGAGCGAACCGACGTCCCCGTGATCGGGGTCGGCGGGGTCGCTGACGCGGCGGAGGCGTACGAGAAGATACGCGCCGGGGCCTCGCTCGTGCAGCTGTACACGGGACTCGTGTACGAGGGACCGAGCCTCGCCCGCGACATCAACGAGGGACTGCTCGAACTGCTCGACCGAGACGGCTTCGACTCAGTCGACGACGCGGTCGGGGCGGACCTGTAGAAGACGGTGTCGACGGGCGGCGGTCGGCTTACGCCTCGGCGCGGACGATGACGACGACGTCGTCGGCCTCGAGCAGCTCTCCGTCGCCTCGGTACTGTCGCTGTTCCTCGATCGAGAACTCGTCGCCGACGAGCGTGACGCCGGCGACGCGGAGCTCGTCGCCGTCGATCTCGTACTCCTCCCGCGCGATGGCGGCCTCGATGTCGCCGACTTGGTTCCCGTACTTGGGGCCCACGGTCGCGTAGTCGAGGTCGATCCCGGTGATCACCGTCTCGACCGGTGCGTCCTCGTCGGGGTGGACCGTCAGGTCGGCGACGTGCATCACGCCCGTGATGTCGTCCTCGAAACCGCGAACGTCCGCGTACACCTCGACGGCGTCGAGCTCCGCGTTCAGCGGGAGCTGGTTCTCGCTCTTGTACTTCCGGAGGACGCCGACGACGGCCGTGGCCGCCGCGCCGGCCTCGTGGTCCGCTTCCAAGCCGAGCGGCTCGGGCCAGTCGGCGAGGTGGATCGAGTCGCGCGCGCCGTCGGCGATCGGCGCGTCGACCGCGTCGGGGTCGCTCGCTCCGTCCGCGTACATGTCGTGCCAGAGCTCCTCCGTCACGTGCGCGAGCAGGGGCGCGAACAGCTTCAGGAACCGGCGGTGCGCCGTCCTGAGGGTGTACGCCGCGGCGGCGTCCTCGCGCTGCTTGGCGATCTCGAGGTAGTCGTCGCAGAACGTGTTCCAGAAGAAGCTCCGGAGCTCGTCGCGGGCCTTCGAGAACGCGCGGTCCTCGAACAGCTCGGTGAGCCGCTCGACCCGGTCGTCGAGCTCGGCGAGCAGCCAGCGGTCGAGCTCGCGGAGTTCCTCGTCGGCCGGCGCGTCCGGGTACGGCTCCGGCGCCAGCGACTCGACGAGCTTCGAGGCGTTCCACAGCTTCCGGATCAGCTTCTCGCCCGCGCGGAGGTCCTTCTGCTTGAACGGGAAGTCGTCGCCGACGGCGGTGCCGGCGGCCCAGTAGCGCGTGGCGTCGACGGGGAACTCCGCGAGCACTTCCTCGGGCTCGACGACGTTGCCGACGGACTTCGACATCTTCTCGCGGTTCTCGTCGAGGACGTGACCGTTGATCATCGTCTCCTCGAACGGGACCTCGCCGGTGTGCTCGTAGCACTTCACCAGCGTGTGGAACAGCCAGAAACTGATGATGTCGTGGCCCTGCGGCCGGAGGTCGAACCGGTACAGCTCCGGGTGCTCCATGGTGAACTCCTCGGCCTCCTCGTCCCAGTCCCAGCCGGCGTTGATCAGCGGCGTCAGGCTGGAGGTGGCCCACGTGTCGAGCACGTCGTCCTCGGGTTCGAACGCGTCGTGCCCGCACTCGGGGCAGGCGTCGACCGGCGGATCGTCCGAGAGGGGGTCGACGGGGAGGTCGGCCTTCTCGGCGACGACGACCTCGCCGCAGTCCTCGCAGTACCACACCGGGAACGGAATGCCTGAGGAGCGCTGGCGAGAGATGAGCCAGTCCCACTGGAGCCCCTCGACCCAGTGCTCGTACCGGGTGAACATCTTTTCGGGGGACCACTCCATCTCCCGCCCGATCTCGAGGTACTCGTCGGTCTTGTCGAGCATCTCGATGTACCACTGCTCGGTGACGAGGAACTCGACGCTCGTCCCGCAGCGCTCGTGGACGTTGACGGTGTGCGTGATGTCGCGGCGGTCGAGCAGCGCGCCCGCCTCGTCGAGGTCCTCGACGATGGCCTCGGCAGCCTTCGAGGAGTGCATCCCCTCGTACCCCTCGGCGACGTCGGTCATGTGGCCGGACTCGTCGATGGCGACGCGGAGGTCCAGATCGTGGACCTGGTACCACTCGATGTCGTTCTGGTCGCCGAACGTACAGCACATCACGATGCCGGAGCCGGTCTCCATGTCGACGCGCTCGTCGGCGATGATCGGCACTTCGTGGCCGAACAGCGGGACCTCGGCGGACTCGCCGACGAGGTTCTGATTCGCCTCGTCGTCGGGGTGGACGAAGACCGCGACGCAGGCCGGGAGGAGCTCGGGTCGCGTCGTCGAGATGACGAACTCCTCGAGGCCGTCGGCGGTCCCGTCATCCCCGGCCACGGGGAAGGCGATGTCGTTGAAGTGGCTGGCCTGCTCGTCGTCCTCCGTCTCGACCTGCGAGATCGCGGTCTCGCACTCGGGACACCAGATCGCGGGGGCCTTCTCGCGGTACTCGCGGCCCTGGTCGTACAGGTCGACGAACGACAGCTGGGAGACGCGCTGGACGCGCGGCTCGATCGTCTGGTAGGTGTGGTCCCAGTCGACGGAGACGCCGAGCGACTGGACGTTCTCGGTGAACTGCTCCTCGTAGTCAGCACAGACCTCGCGGCACTTCGCCTGGAACTCGCGGCGCTCGAAGTCTTGATGGCGGATGTCGAGCTCGTCCTCGGTCAGCCGCTCGGAGGCGATGCCGTTGTCGTCGTAGCCGAACGGGAAGAACGTCTCGCCGCCGTTCATGCGCTCGAAGCGCGCGACGAAGTCCTGGAGGGTGAACCCGTACAGGTGACCCATGTGGAGGCTCCCCGATACCGTCGGCGGGGGGGTGTCGATGGAGAAGACGGTGTTCGGGTCGACCGGGTCGTCGTCGGGGTAGGCGTACGTCTCCTCGTCGACCCATCGCCGCTGCCACCGCGGCTCGACGGTCTCGGGGTCGTACTCACCACTGGGCATTTCACGCTCACCTTCCCGCGGTTCCCCCTTAACGGCCTCGGTTGTAGGGGCGCGCGCTACGCCGCGTCGCCCGCCTCGGGACTCACACCACGTCGTCGAGGTCGTGCTCGGCGGCCATCCGCGAGGCCTCCGCGGCGAACCGCTCGGCCTCTTCGTCGGGGCTCTCCCCGAGCGCGCTCTCGTCGACCTCGCGGCCGGCGGTGATCCCGTCGCCCGTGACGAGCCGCTGTTCGGCGAGTTCCTTCGTGTGCATCCGCTCGCCGTCCTCAGTGGCGTAAGTGAGCCGCACGAGCCCCTTCGAGTCGAACTGCCGGTCGACGAGCCAGACCGTAGTCATACGCGGCGATGGGTGCCTGCGAGGCTTAAAAAGGACGGTCGGGCTGTGAGAAATCGGCGGCGACAATCGATTTCGGAGAGCGGTCGCGGTCGGGGAGACTCAAAGGGGCAGTTACCGGTGATTTGCTTCGAATTCGACTCGGCAGCGGGCCACGCCGCTCGTCGCCAGCGCTTTGTACCGCGTCGCCGAAGTGGGAGGCATGCGCGTGAAGTTCGACCGCGACACCTGCGTCGGGATGTATCAGTGCGTCGCCGAGTGGGACGCCTTCGAGAAGAACCTGAACGACGGGAAAGCCGACCTGCGGGGGAGCGAAGAAGAGGAGGAGGACGTGTTCGTGGTCGAGGTGCCCGACGGCGAGGAGTTCGACGCGAAGTTCGCGGCGCGGGTCTGCCCGGTCGACGCCATCGAGGTGTACGACGACGACGGCGAGCAGGTGGTGTGAACGACCGCGGGATCTCGATCGATCACTTATGAATCGCTACTGGTAGATCGACGGCGAACACCTCCAAAACCCACCAGTCGCGAGGACTCGCGCATCTCGTTGGGCTCCTCGCACCCTTATCAGGGCGCCCCGAGGCACGCACCGAGATGAACGATCGCTAAGGGCGCCGATCTCCGTCCGCTTCGGTTTATAAGCGATCAGCCAGGTCCTCGGCGAAGTACGTGACGATCAGGTCGGCGCCCGCGCGCTTGAGCGACAGCAGCGACTCGTGGGCGGTCGCCTCCAGATCGAGCCACCCCTTCTCGGCGGCGGCGTGTAGCATCGCGTACTCGCCGGAGACGTTGTACGCGGCGACGGGGTGTTCGAACTCCCGCCGGAGGTCGGCGACGACGTCGAGGTACGGGAGCCCGGGTTTCACCATCAGCACGTCCGCGCCCTCCTCAGCGTCGATCCGGGCCTCGCGGAGCGCCTCGCGGCGGTTCGCGGGGTCCATCTGGTAGTGGCGGCGGTCGCCGAAGGCGGGCGCCCCGTCGGCCGCGTCGCGGAAGGGGCCGTAGAACGACGACTCGTACTTGACGGCGTAGCTCATGATCGCCACGTCCTCGTGGCCGGCCCTGTCGAGCGCCTCGCGGATCGCCCGCACCTGCCCGTCCGTCATCGCGGAGGGCGCGACCATGTCCGCGCCCGCGTCGGCCTGCGAGACGGCGGTCTCCGCGAGCAGTTCCAGCGTCTCGTCGTTCTTTACGGTGAGCGTCGGATCCGTCTCCGCCGCCGCCTCGATCACCCCGCAGTGGCCGTGGTCGGTGTACTCGCAGAGGCAGACGTCACCGATGACGTAGGCGTCGGTCTCGGCGGCGATACGGCGGATAGCGCGCTGGACGACCCCGTCTTCGGCGTACGCCCGGCTCCCCTCGGGGTCTTTCGACTCGGGGACCCCGAAGAGGATCACGGCCTCGACGCCGGTCTCGCGGACTTCCTCGACGCGGTCGACGGCCTCGCTCACGGGGACGCGCTCGTGGCCCGGCATCGTCTCGATCGGGACGCGCTCGTCGGTCGTCGCGTCGACGAAGACGGGCGCGACGAGGTCCGACGCAGACAGCGAGTGCTCGCTGACGAGCGGACGGACGCCGTCGGTCCGGAGCCGCCGCGGCCGGTCGGTGGGGTGCATACCGGAGCGTTGGCTCCGGGCGGTCTTTTATGATCCGTCCGCGGCGAGTCGACGCGGGAGATGCGGGAGGTCGGCCGAAGACGACGAGGAGGGGCTCTACTCCGACGACTCGACGTCGATCCGGTCGCGGAGCGACGCGAGCTCGTCCGACTCCGCGAGCTCCTCGACGCGTTCCTTGAAGTGCTCCTCGCAGAGGCCGACGACCACGCCGCTCTGCTCGGCCTCGTACGTGGCCTCTCGGTCGCAGTAGTGACACCGCATAGTCGCTACTCTATCGGCGTCGGGCTTAATCTTGTTCGTCGATCGGGAGGGATCCGGTCCCCTTCGCGGGCGGGTCGGGCAGCCGGTCGCGGACGGGCTCGAACGCCTCCGCGGTCAGCCCCGCCTCGGCGAGGGTCCGCTTGTGAGCGTCGCTCCCGCCCGTCAGGAGGAGGTCGCTCTCCGCGGCGACCCGCTCGACCCGCGCGTCGTCGACCGGGCGGCCGTACGGGTAGAACCGCTCCACCGCGTCCAGCTCGCGGGCGACGTCGAGCGCGGCGTCGACGTCGTCGTACCGGAAGGGGTGCGCGAGCCCGACGAACGCACACGCGTCCCGGAGGAGCTCGACGCCGCGCTCCAGCCCGGTCACCTCGCGGGCGACGTAGCAGGGCCCGTCGTTCCCGATCAGCTCGTCGAAGGCGCCCGCGTAGTCGTACGGGGCCGCCGACTCCTCGATGGCGCGGGCGATGTGCGGTCGCCCGAGGCCGGGGCGAGGCTCGACGCCGAGGTCGACGTCGAGCCGCTCCTCCACCGCGTCGAGGATCGCGGCCCCGCGGCGCTGCCGGTCCGCCTGCAGCCGACCGGTCTCGGCGTCGAGCGCCGCGGTGCGGTCGACCGCGTACCCGAGCAGATCGAGCCGCTCGAAGCCGGCGTCGACGCGCAGTTCGATCCCTCGAACGACGAGGAGCCCCTCGCGCTCGACGACGGGCGCGTCGAGGTCGGGGTGGACCCGGTCGTGGTCGGTGACGGCGACGCAGTCGAGGCCCGCGTCAGCGGCGGTCGCCGCGAGCTCCGCGACCGTCATGGTGCCGTCCGAGACGGTGGTGTGCGCGTGGAGGTCGGCGACGATCCGGTCCGTGTCCATGAGTCCCGTTCGTCGACCCCCGTACTAAGCGCCGACGATAGTCGCCTGTGAACGCACACCAATATAAGGAAATATAATTAGATATCCTCGACTAAGGTTGTGCATGGACAATCATTAAGAACCATCGGGGATTTCCACCTGATGATGCGCTTGAACGGCGTCGACGACCGACTCGAACGGCACCAATATCCGACGACCTCGGAGGAACTGATCGCGGCCCACGGGAACGCGACCGTAGAGCTCGCGGAGGGATCCGAGCGTCTCGGTGACGTGCTAGAGCGGTTCGGAGAGCAGACGTTCGACGACGCGGAAGACGTGTTCACCACGCTCCGCGCCGGTGTCTGTCACCGCGGAGTCGGTCGCCGGTTCTACTCGGACCGCGACCCGACGACCGACGCCGAGGACGGGCCGTCGCCGGTCTCGTTCTGAACGGGGCCGCAGACCGGGGTCATTTTTCCGCCGCTGCCGCGTCGCCAGCGCCGCGAGCGTCGCCGACGGTGACGTTCACATCGTGTCCGGCGCGTGGCGGGTGTGCGGCGCGTGGCGGAGACGATCCGACGCCACACCAGCCGACGCTACACCCAGTCGATCGCCGGCGACAGGTCGATCGGCACCGATCCCTTCCTGTATCCCTCCACGCGCCCGTTCGGGCGCGCACGAAGGACGACCGCCGGGCGGTGCCGGACGTCCGGCTCGGCGCCCCGGACCGCGGCCCAGTCGTCCGCGGGGAACGAGGTGCAGTCGACGAGCAGCGTGACGCCCCCGCCGTGCGCCTCTAGCTGGCCGCTCGTCTTCGTCTCGGCGGTGTCGCGGACCGCCGCGACGGGGCCGCTCGCGGACCGGTTCGAGGCGGGCTGCGGCCGCGTCACCTCGACGAGAAACGAGCGCCCGGTGTCCGGATCGGTCGCGCGGAAGTCGAGCGAGTGTCCGGTCGTCACCTCGATCTCGGGGGTCACGTCGTAGCCGGACTCGCTGAGGATCCGCGCCGCGGTGAACTCCGCCATCGTCGCGCTCATCCGCACGAGGTCGAGGGACGCCGACGTGCCCAGCTTGCCCGCCATCGTCTCGCGGTAGTCGTCGAGGATTCCCGGCCGGAGCGTCTCCTCGACGAACCCGGTTCCCTCTTCGCGCGTCGCGTCCGGGAACCCGGCCGCGTGGTCGCGGAAGAACGCCCGCGTCGTCTCCGCGCCGTCCTTCGAGCAGAACACGGGGAGGAAGTACCACGAGACGTGCGGGTACGCCGCGAGCCACGGCTCGTCGTCGTGCAGCGCCGCGAGCAGCTCCCGCTGGACCCACCGCGAGACCGGGTACGGGACCTCGTCGAAGGCGTACTTGTCCGTGCGCCACAGCTCGCTGGGCGTCTCGGTGTTGCCGATCCAGTATCCGGTCGGGCCGCCGCTCGCCCCCGCGGGCGGGTCGCCGTCGTCGTCGGTCCAGCAGAACAGGGCGAACGAGCCGTCGTCCATGTCGAACCGCCGCGCGTCGTACCCGGGCGGAGGGCTGAACCACGGGTCGCTCGCGGTCGCTCCGAGGTTGTCGTCGAGCGGCCGCTCGAGCTGCGAGCGGACCCGGTCGGCGCTCCACCGACCGGGAGCGCGCCTGAATCGGAGCGGTTGTGCCACGGCGGTGCTACCGGTCGCCGGGTCTAATCGCTTCCGGTGGCGCGAATGCGACGCCGCCCGGCCGCGTCGTCGTTATCGTTTCGATGAACAGACAATTCACCGACACATATATCAACGATTATATCTAAGGTATGGTGTACCATGTCAATGGGTGCCTATGACGAGGCCGAACACGAGCGGCGCGAGAAGAAGACCAGCGAAGTCGACGCCGACTTCGACGCCGAGCGGCCGGAGTACTCCGGATCGCTCACGTACGACTCCGGCGACTCCGCGGAGGCACTCCTCGACAAGTTCCAGGAGCTGCAGGGCGAGTGAGACGGCGACTCGGACCGCGTTTCTGCGGATCCGTCGACTTCCTTCTGAACCAATGACCGCAGAGTAGCGAGCCGACGAGCGGCGGAACCGGCGAGCGGCGGGACCGACGAGTAGCGAGGCCGAGCGCCTCCGAGACCGAAATCCGTGAGCGCGGCGGCTCTCGGAGGGGACCGATCGGTCAGGTCAACGCGATCGCGGCCGAGCAGACGATCGCGACCGCGAGGACGTGACCGACGACGGCGCCGAGCAGGATCGGTTCCTCGAGCAGGAACGGGACGAGCACCAGTTGGAGCGCCGAGAATCCGATGTTCTCCGCGTCGAGACGTCTGACCCGCGAGGCCTCGCTCGGGGAGAGATCGACGTTCACCGCCCGCCAGAGGGCGACGACCGCGCTCCACCATGACGTACCGATCCGGTAGGTGAGGTCCCACAGGATCAACAGGGTGAGGTACACCACCGGGATCGGCGGATTGGGACCGAACAGGCGCTCGATCAGCGTCCCGTCCCACGCGATCACGTACGTGAGCAGCGCGATGAACGCGAGCACGCCGAGAACGATCTCGATACTCGACCCGAACAGCAGCCGCTTGTGCTCGGGAGGCGTCGAGAGGCGGCGGTTAGCGGCGCCGAGTCGGTGCATCTCGACGCTTCCGATCGCCGCGACGAGGACGGCCACCGTCCCCGCGAGGACCGCGTCCCACAGCCCGTAGTACCAGCCGAGCGCGAGGACGCCGATCTGAAACAGGAGGAACTGGATCGCGACGGCGAGCGTACGGGAGATCCCCAGGCCGGGAATCCCGCCGACGAGGCTCTCGTACACCCACGTCTCGCCGTAGTTCCGGCTCACGGTTCGACCTCGACGTCGGTCGCCGAGACCGCTTCGGTCGGGTCGCCGCGGCGGGGGCGGTCGATCGCCCTCGCGACGGCGACCTCGAAGGGCGTCTGTTCGATCGGCACGAGGTCGCGAATCCGGTCGTCCTCGACGATCACGGTGTTGCGGAGTCCCTCGACGAGCGAGCGAGCCAGGTAGGGGTTCACGTCGGTCACCAGTCGGAGCCACTTCGCCGATAGCTCCGGGCTCAACACCGGCACGCGGATGATCCACAGCCTGTGCCCGAGCTGTCGGCGGGTTCGGCGGAGTATCTCGGCGTAGGTCAAGACGTCTGGCCCCCCGATCTCGAACGTGTCGTCTCGCGTTTCCGGGGCTTCGAGGACGCCGGTGAGGTAGCCGACGACGTCGTCGATCGCGATCGGCTGACAGAGCGTGTCGACCCACTTCGGCGTCGTCATCACCGGGAGCCGGCTCGCGAGCCCGTGGATGACGTCGAAGCTCGCGCTCCCGGCACCGATAATGATGGCCGCCCGCAAGGTGGTCAGCGCCGGGTCGCCCGTCTCGAGGATCCGCTCCACCTCGCGGCGGGATCGGAGGTGTTCGGAGAGCTCTTCGCGGTCCTCCCCGAGGCCGCCGAGGTAGATCACGCGGTCGACGCCCGCGGCCGACGCCGCCTCGACGAAGTTGGTCGCGCAGTTGCGGTCGCGTTCCTCGTAGCCGGGACCGCCGTCCATGGAGTGGACGAGGTAGTAGGCGGCGTCGACCGGGTCGCCGTCGATCTCGAACGCCGGCGGGAGGGTGTCGGGCTCCAGGAGGTCGCCCTCGACGACGTGGACCCCGGGGGGCGGAGCGTAGCCGTCGGCGTCGCGGACCAGGGCGACGACGTCGTGGCCGCGGTCGAGGAGCGTCGGGACGAGCCTGGTACCGACGAATCCCGTGGCGCCGGTGACGAGCACGCGCATACCGATCACTCGGGCGGGAGGACTATAAGCACCGGTCACGGCGATTCGCGTCCGGGTTCGGGGGCGGCGGGCCCCTCGGTCGCCGGGACCGATCCCTAGAAGGGCCCGCGCGGTGCTCGTTGGGACATGCACGCAGGCGAGTACGAGCCGGTTCGTGGGGTACCGGACCTGTACGTCCACGACACCGGGATGTTCGACACCGACGAGTACGGGGCCGTGTACGTGTACGACGCCGATCGCCCGATCGTGATCGACACCGGCACCGGCGCGAACCGCGAGGCGCTGTACGAGACGATAGCCGAGGTCGGGATCGACCGCGAGGAGCTCGCGTGGATCCTGCCGACCCACGCCCACCTCGACCACGCCGGCGGGGCGGGTCACCTCGCCGAGCGCTACCCGAGCGCGGAGGTCGTCGTGCCGGAGAAGGGAGTGCGACACCTCGTCGACCCGGAGGCGCTCGTCGCCGGGACGAAGTCCGCGGTGGAAGACCAGTGGCGGTACTACGACGACCCCGAGCCGGTTCCCGAAGGCCGGATCTCGGGGCTCGCGGAGGGCGACCGGATCGACCTCGGGGACCGCGAGCTGGTCGTTCACGAGGCGCCGGGGCACGCCCCCCACCACGCGATCTACCACGACCCCGACGCCGACGTCGTCTTCACCGCCGACGCGGCCGGGATCTACGTCCCCGCGGTCGACGGGATCGAGCCGACGACGCCCCCCCCGCAGTTCGACCTCGACCAGTGCCTCGCCGACGTCCGGACGATAGAGGGGCTCGAACCGGACGTCCTCTGTTTCGGGCACTTCGGCCCCCGCAAATACGAGCCGAAGCTGACCGGCGAGATCAAGCGCGCGTACGTGGAGTGGGTGGAGGCGATCCGCGAGAAGCGCGAGGAACTCGGCGACGACGACGCGGTCGTCGAGCACTTCGAGGCGGCGGCGGAGCGAGACGTCGAGTTCTGGAACCCGGAGCGCGCCCGCGCCAACGCGAGCCTGAACGTCCGGGGCGTCCTCGGGTACCTCGACTACGTCGCGGAGAACGAGGGGGAGTGACCCACGCCGGTCGCCGGACGCGACACAAACCTCCTAAACCCCGCGTCGCCTAAGATTCACTCATAAATGGGCATCTTCGACACGATCCGCGCCGTGCTCGGGACGAGCGCCGAGACGGACGCGACCCGCGAGGCCGACCCGGAGGACCTCTTCGGGATGTCGACCGCGTACATGACGATGGAGGCGGACCTCGGCTACGACCACTGCGGGGAGGCCGCGCTGTGTTTCTCCGGCGTGGATAGCACCCGCTTCGACGACGCCGTCGAGACCGTCGAGGCCATCCTGGAGGCCGGCGAGATCGAGACGGGGACGGGGTTCCACCGCCACGAGGACGACCACGGCTACCAGTGGTTCGTCCTTGAGGACGACGACCCGGAGGACCTCGTGACGAGCGTCCACTTCGCGGCCGATCAGTTCATCGAGGAGGGGTTCGGGTCCAGACTGCTCGCCGCCGTCTTCGGCTTCGAGCGCGGCGACGTCGACGCCTACTGGATCTACTCGTTCCGGCGCGGCGCGTACTACCCGTTCTCGCCGAAGGGGACGAGCGACCGGAACCAGCAGGTCGAGTTCAAGCTCCAGTCCGTCCTCGACGGGGAGCTCGGCTTGGAGGACGACGAGTCGTACTGGTACCCGCTGTGGCCGGACGCCCCCGGGAACCGCCCGTGGGAGTGAGCCGATGAGCGCGTCGACGTCGGAGGGAGAGACCGGATCGGCGCCGGAGCCGGAACCGGACGACGGTCCTTCCGCCGACCCCTCGAACCCCGGCGGGTACGACGCCCGCGACGCCCCGAGGAAACGGGTCGTTCGGGCGGTCGCGGTGCAGGCCGCGATGCTGAGCGCCGCGGTCCACCTGCTGTGGGCGTGGCCGCGGCTGGGCGGTCAGGGCGATCCGCGCCCCTACGTGTTCCTGCTCGGCGGGGCGTTCACGGTCGCCGTCGCGGTCGCGACGCTGCGCGCGCCCGAGTACCGGCGGCTGTACGCGCTCGGCGCCGGGACCCTCGCGGCGTTCCTCCTCGGCTACGTCGGCTGGCACGGCGCCGCGGCCGGCTCGGCGATCGCGGGCGACCCGCTGGCTATCGTCGCGAAGGGGGCGGAGCTCGTCGGCGTCGCCGCGTTCCTCGCGCTCNNGACGTACCTGACCGTCGCGGAGCCCGCGACGGCGACGTTCGAGGTCCGGGGCTCGGAGTTCCTCGGCCACGTCGCCCCGGTGGACACGGTCGAGGAGGCCGAGGAGTTCATCGAGCGCGTCGGAGCGGAGTACGGCGACGCGACCCACAACGTGCCGGCGTACCGGGTGCCCGCGGGCGAGGCGTCCGAGCGGACGCCCGGGCGCGAGCCCATGCTCCGGGAGTACTCCTCCGACGACGGGGAGCCCTCCGGGTCGGCCGGGAAGCCGGCGCTCAACGTGCTCCAGCAGCGCGAGATCCGCAACGCCGTCGCCGTGGTGACCCGCTACTACGGCGGGACGAACCTCGGGGTCGGGGGGCTCGCGCGAGCCTACTCGCGGGCGGTGAAGGAAGGCGTCGACGCGGCCGGGGTCGTCGAGGAGCGGCCGCACCGGCGGCTGGTCGTGGAGACGGGGTACGACGACTCGGGGACCGTTCGGGGCGTGATCGAGTCCTCCGGCGTCGCGTTCGACGCCGACTACGAAGAGCGCGTGCGGTTCGATCTCCGCGTTCCGGTGGCCGAGGTCGACGAACTGGTCGAACGGCTCAACAGCGCGACGAGCGGTCGGGTCGAGATCGACCGGTAGACCGCGGAGTCGGCGGGCGAGGAGGGTTCGAACGGCGAACGGGCGACGGAGTCGAAACGGAACGGCCCCGCGGCGGTGCGTCGCGCTCCCGCCCAGTGCGCCGCGGGCGACGGTCACGTCACGGGCGGGTGTGGCGGCGGTATCCGACTTCAGCCGTCGGACCGGTCGGACCCGATACGGAGGCAGCGACGGCTACGAGAACTTTCGAACGGTCATCTCTAGGGTGTCGAGGTCGAGGATCGGCGCGTAGCCGGCGTCGGGGTCGATGTTGACGGATTTCTGAAAGTCGGTCTGCGCCTGCCAGCAGCCGGAGTTGACGGCGAGGACGTTGTGGTACTTCCCCCAGCCGAGCTTGTGGACGTGCCCGGTGTGGAACACGTCGGGGACGTTCTCGATGACGAGGTAGTCGCGCTCCTCCGGGGCGACGCGGGTGTGGCCGCCGAACTGCGGGGCGACGTGGCGCTTCTTCAGCAGTTGGTACATCGCCTTGTGCGGCTCGTCGTAGCTCGCCTTCTCCTCGGGGAGCTCCGCGATCACCTCGTCGAGCGAGACGCCGTGGTACATCAGTACGTCGACGCCTTCGACGCTGACGGTGGCCGGGTTCGAGACGATCTGCGCGTCGTGGACGTCCATGATGTCGCGGATCTCGTCGTTGAACCCGGGCTGGGGCTCGGCGAGCCTGACCGCGTCGTGGTTCCCCGGGATCATCACGACCTCGGTGTCCGCCGGCACCTCCTTGAGGTGCTCCGAGAACGCCTCGTACTGATCGTAGATGTCGACGATCTCCAGCTCCTCGTCCTGATCGGGATAGACGCCGACCCCCTCGACCATGTCGCCGGCGAGAAGGATGTACTCGACCGGCTCGGCCTCGGGCGTGTGGAGCCAGTCGGTGAAGCGGTGCCAGGCGTCGGCCATGAACTCGTCGCTGCCGACGTGGACGTCGGAGATCAGCGCGGCCTGGACGTGGCGGTCGGCCGCCCCGGTTCTGTGGGTACGGGGAACGTCCGGGAAGTGCAGCGAGTCGGCGAATAAGATTCCGGAGTCGTCAGCGAGCGTCCCCTCGACGGCGACGCACTCGTCCATCAGGATCTCGTCGACGACGTCGGCGAGCCCCTTGTCTTTCATCACCAGCGCGGGGAACGTCCCGGTGGTGTCCTCCAGTTCGACGAGCCAGTGGCCGGACTTCGTCGAGCGGATATCGTTGACGAGCCCGATCATCGCGGCGTCGCTGCCGCCGGGCATGTCCGCGATCGCCTCGGCGGGCCGGTGGTTGACGCGACCCCGAAGGACCTTCGAGAGACGCTCGTACCGGTCGCGAAACGTCCGGACGAAGTCGGCGTACTCGCCGGTACCGGTGCTCCGTCCCGTCATGTCGTTGCCGACCTCCAGCTCTCTGCGGTCCGCGTCGCGGTCGGAGCGCCCGTCGGTCGAATCGGTGCGAACGTCATCCCCGGACCCCTCCGTTTCGACTGGAGATCGGCCCGTATCAAGGGCTGAGTCAGGGTTCGAGCCGGTCGGGGCTCCGGAGTCGGCGCCGGGGTCAGCGTCGGCGTGACGGTCAGCGGCGGCGCCGGAGTCAGCGTTGGCGCCAGGGTCAGCGTTGGCGCCTGGGGCGGCGTTGGCGCCAGGGTCAGCATCGGCGCCGGTCGTGATCTCGGAATCGGCGACGTCGTCGGAACCGACCGCCGTGCGGACGTGGTCGGCGGTGATCCGGAGGGCGTCGTCGGGTGCGCGGTCGACGGCCGATTCGAGGGCGGCTGCGGAGTCGGGAGCGCTCGCCAGGAGGGTGACCGCCTCTCGCTCCGCGTTATAGCCCCGTCTGGCGAGCTCCTTGACGATCCGGGCGTTCGACTCCAGCGGCACGACAGTCGAGAGGGGGGTGCGACCCAAAACGGTTCCGGAGGACGGGTCCGCCGTCCCGCGACCCGACGGGAGCCGTGACCCGGAAGCTTATCACCGAAACCCGACAAGCCGGACGTAATGGACGAAGGGGATCGGCCGGGAACCGACGGCGATCCGGCCGAGCGAAGGGCAGCGTCGGACGACGACGGAGAGGAACGAGGGCCGCGCGACGAGCCGGAATCGGACGGTCCGGCCCACTCGGGAGACCCGGCCGATCCGGCCGACTCGTCCGATCCGACTGATCCCGTCGATCCGTCCGAATCGACCGATTCGGCCGAGGCGTCTGACCCGACTGATCCGGCGGATACGACCGGTCCGATCGACGCGTCCGAGGGAGACGAGTCGACCGAACGGCACGATTTTCCCGGGATCGAGGACCGCGAGGAGAGAGCGGAGCGAGGTCGCGGCGGGTCGGAACGGAACGAGACGGAAAGCCTCCTCCATCGGTTCCGGCACGACAGGGAAGGCGTCCTGATGTGGATTCGAGAGATGCTCTCCAGCGTGGCGATCGTGCTGGTGATCGGGTTGATCCTGTTCGGAGTCAGCGGCGTGTGGCCCCCGATGGTGGCCGTCGAGTCCGGCAGCATGGAGCCCAACATGGAGGTGGGCGACCTCGTGTTCGTCACGGAACCCGGACGGCTCGCGCCGGACGAGGCGGACAACGACGTCGGGGTGGTGACGTACGAGGACGGCCGAACCGTCGACTACCGGACGTTCGGGTCGTACGGGTCGGTGGTGATATACCGGCCGCCGGGACGGACCGCCTCGCCGATCATCCACCGGGCGATGTTTCACGTCGAGGAGGGGGAGAACTGGTACGACCGGGCCGACGACGAGTATCACAGCGCGGCGGGGTGCACCGAACTCCGCCACTGCCCGGCCCCTCACGACGGGTTCATCACGCTCGGCGACAACAACGCCGCGTACGACCAAGCGAACGGACTCGCGGCGCCGGTCAAGGCCGAGTGGGTGACCGGCGTCGCGCGGGTGCGCGTCCCGTATCTCGGATACGTGCGGCTGATCGCGAGCGGTCAGGCGGAGCTGAGCGACGTGGTCGCGACGACCGCCGCGGCGGAGCCCGGCGCGGTCGACGAGCGCGGGACGGGTACCGAGTTCGATGCGGTCGGTGGGCGGGTGGCGGTCGGTGACCCCGTCGTTTCGGGTGGAGGGTCGATCGCGAGCGCGTCTGCGTGAGAAGGATCGGAACCGAAATTCGGACCAGCGAACGAGACCTGAACGACCGAACTAAACGCGCGGTCGGGTCGAGTGACGCTGCCGATAGCGGGAGCGCGAGTCAGTTGTCGAACCGCGCCTGAACGAACGGCTGCGCGTTCTCGATGTCACCGAGGCGGGAATCGGACAGCAGCACCGCCTCGGTCTCCTCGACGGGGACCGAGAGGCCCATCTCTTTCGTGCGCCCGTAGCGGCCCTTCGAGACGACGACGGCGTTGACGATCCCGAGCATGTCGAGTTCGCTGATGAGGTCGGTGACGCGGCGCTGCGTGAGCACGTCCGCGTCGATCTCCTCGCACAGGCGCTTGTAGATGTTGAACACCTCGCCGGTGTTGATGTTGTGAACGCCGTTCTTCTCCAAGAGGATCACGGCGAAGAGGACGATCTTGCTCTGCGTCGGGAGCGTCCGGACGACCTCGACGACCCGGTCGAGTTCGATCTTGTCCTGCGCCTGCCGGACGTGTTTCTCCGCGACGATCTCGGCCTGCGAACGCTCGGCGAGCTCTCCCGCGGTTCGAAGGAGGTCGAGGGCGCGGCGGGCGTCGCCGTGCTCTTGGGCGGCGAACGCGGCGCAGAGCGGGATCACGTCGTCCGTGAGCGCCTCCTGTTTGAACGCGATATCGGCGCGGTGCTGAAGGATGTCGCGGAGCTGGTTCGCGTCGTACGGTGGGAACACGATCTCCTCCTCGCCGAGGCTGGACTTGACGCGGGGGTCGAGGAAGTCGGTGAACTTCAAGTCGTTGGAGATCCCCATGATGGAGATCCGTGAGCGGTCGAGCTCGGAGTTCATCCGCGAGAGGTTATACAGGGTGTCGTCGCCGCTCTTCTCGACGAGCTTGTCGATCTCGTCGAGCATGATCACGACCACACGCTCGTGGTAGTCGACCGCCTCGAAGAACGTCGAGTAGACCCGGTCGGTCGGCCACCCGGTCATCGGGACCTCCTCCATCTCGTCGGCGTCGGCTTCGAGTTCATCGATCCGCGCGTCGAGGGCGTCGATGGTCGCGAACTCGGTCCCGGCGAGCACCGCGGGGTCGTCGGCCGCCTCGGAGCTGAGCTCTCGGTGGTTCTCGAGGCGGTCCGCGATGACCCGCTGGTTCTTTTCGATGAAGGTGTTGGCGAGCTGGGCGAGGACCCGGTACTGCGTGTCGGTCACCTCGCAGTTGATGTACTCGACCTCGCAGGGGACGTCGTACTTCTGTGAGGTCGACTCGAGCTCCTGAGAGACGAACTTCGCCGACGCCGTCTTGCCGGTCCCCGTCTTTCCGTAAATAAGGATATTCGAGGGCGTCTCGCCCCGGAGCGCCGAGACGAGGATCGTCGCCATCCGATTGATCTGATCGTTTCGGTGCGGGAGCTCGTGGGGGGTGTAGGAGGGACGGAGCACTTCCTTGTTCTCGAAGATCGGTTCCCCCGAGAGGAGGTCGTCGAACAGGCCCTGATTGTCGTCGTCGTCGTCGTCGAGGACGACCCCATCGAAATCGACGTCGGGAGAAGAGCGGTCGCGGCCGCCGCTGCCGACATCGACGTCGGTGTCGCCGGGAACGTCGGTATCGACGTCGACGCCGACATCGGGATCGGCGTCTGCGCCGGCGTTCACATCGACGTCGGTGTCGGAGTGAGAGCGTCGGGAACCGTTCGAATCCTCGTTCGGAGGGTCGGCACGCTCGGTCGAGCCATCGGGTTCCTCAGTGGCGGGGTCGAGATCGGGGTCCGCTGGACTCGAACGCGGGTCGTCGAGATCCTCGTCTGTCGTGGACGGGTCGCCGATGTCCCCGCCGCTGTTCTCCGATTCGCCCGCCTGTGGTGTGTGCTCTCCTTCGTCCATGTGAACCCCTCCGTTTCAGGTGGAAAACCGCCGTGAGAGGGCAAGGTACGTCGCGTTCCATCCTGAAACGTTGACATCCGGTACAGTTCGTGTTTACCGATGTCCAGTTGATGCAGTCGAACCAGATGAAGAGGCGGTACTAAAGTGTTGCTCTCCGGACTCGAAACGCACCGTCACCGAGCGAAGTCGTCGGATGCGATCCGGTCGCGTCGGATCGGTCGAGTTGGACAGTGGGAGGACGGAAGAGTCGACAGACGGAATCGTCGGAATAAACAACGGTCGACACGCACCGACTCATTCCGATGCATCCGGTGCACTGGAACCAATGGTGGAGGACGGAGCCGTCGAGGCGCGGCTGAAAACCCGGGACCGTTACTCAAGGCCGTTACCTCGGCACCCCGAACCCCGGGCATCCGGCGATCTGTCCGCGAATTGTCCGTTTGTCAGGCAGATACCGTTTCGGGTTCGTCCGGTTCGACGGGAGCCGTTCTCCGAACCCCCCCACCCCTTCGTTTCGGGTGGAACGCGAGTTGGGTG
>NZ_NHOY01000071.1 GCF_002252755.1 Halorubrum sp. Hd13
CCACCCGGTCCGTCCGACGCTCCGGTAGGTTTTAGCGCCCGCCGCTCGATGCGTCGGACATGAGCAAGAAACTGAAGCTCGTTCTGGTCCTGTCGCTCGTCACGCTCGCGTACTTCCTGTTCGCCGGCGACAAGGAGCCGGTGACCGTCGAATAGCGAGCGGCGCGACCGCGCACCGACTCCGACCGATCCCCGCGGGCGGATGCCCGCCGTTTTTACCCCGCAATCGCGTAGCGACGGGTATGTACGGGGTCGTCACGCGCAACGCCGACGAGGTCGAGATGGAGCCGTTCGACCTCGGCTTCTACGAGGTGAAAGACGTCACGGGGCGGTCGGCCGCGCCGCTCCCGAACGCGGTGAACATGGTGTCGTGTTTCGGAGACAACGCCGCTGCCGGCGAGAACCCGGACCTCGTCCCCGTCGACGAGCGCGGCGAGCCGGCGACCCGCGACCGCGACTACTTCGACTGGGCGTACATCTGCCCGACGCACCCGGAGTACCGCGAGGGTCTGCTGGAGATAATCGAGGACTGCGCCGCCGAGAGCGACGACGTGCGCCTCGACGACGTGGGGTTCCCGCGCGAGGGGTTCTGTCGCTGCGACCGCTGCGAGCGGCTGTTCGCCGAGAGCGACCGCGAGCGCTGGAGCGACTGGCGCGCCGACGTCATCACCGGGTTCGTCGCCGACGCCGCCGAACTGGTCCCCGGCCGCGTGCTGCTCACGCTGTACCCCGACCCGTATCCAGGCCACCTCAGAGCGCGCGCCGGCCTGGACCTCGATCGACTCGCCGACCACGTCGACGAGTTCGTCGTCCCGCTGTACGACACCGAGTACGCGACGACCTACTGGCTGGAGGCGATCGCCCGCGGCTTCCGGACGCGGCTCGGCGGCGACTACGACGTCCACGGCGCGCCGCCGGAGACGCCGTTCTCGCTGGAGCTGTACGCGGTCGACGTCGCCGTCGACGACCTGATCCACGCGACCGAGGTCGCCGAGACGTACGCGAAGGACGTCTTCTTCGGGTACGACGCCAACAACGCGGCCGCCGCGCTCCGCCGGAAAGACGCGGACGGACGCGACGGCGAGGTCCACCGGCCGGACTGATCGCGACGGCGATTCGGGGGCGCCTCGCGAGCGCCTCGTCTCGGCGGCTCTGTGAAAGAGGGTTTATATACCGTCACGGCCGACCCCTACTCGACCGGCCGCCGGCGTGCGACACACCGGTCGTCTCGCGTTCGCGCGAGGCGGTCGCCTTTCAACGTCCGCGCCGTAGCGGCGGTCGCCCTACAGTCGTGAGCCGCCGGCTCGTCCGAGACAGCGGCGACTCACCGGTCGACTTCGCCCATGATCGTGTCTAAGCTCCCCAGCGACGCGATCAGGTCCGGAATCGCCTCGCCGTCGGCCATCTCGGGAAGCGCTTGGAGGTTCGAGAAGGAGGGCCCGCGGATCTTGAAGCGGGCGGGCTCGTCGGTGCCGTCCGCGCGAATGTAGATGCCGAGCTCGCCCTTGGCGGCCTCGACAGCGCGATAGATCTCCGTGTCGTCGTCCGGTCGGAGCGTGCGGGGCACGTTCGCCTGAACCGTCCGCTCGTCTTCTGGCCAGTCCTCGAGCAGGTCGACGCACTGCTCGACGATCTTCGCGGACTCCTCGACCTCGCGCATCCGGACGAGCAGGCGACTGTAGTTGTCGCAGCCGTCTTCGGTGACGACGTCCCAGTCGAGGTCGTCGTAGTAGCCGTACGGGTCGTCGCGGCGCAGGTCGTAGTCGACGCCCGACCCGCGGAGCACGGGCCCCGTGCAGCCGTACTCCTTCGCGACCTCCGGGGGGAGAACGCCGGTGTCGACCGTGCGCAACTGGAGGATCTCGTTGCGAGTGAGGAGGTCGTGGTACTCCTCCAGCCGACGCGGGAGGCCGTCGAGGAACGTCCGCACCGTCGAGAAGAACTCCTCGCGGGGTTCGGGGAGGTCCCAGGCGACGCCGCCGAGCCGGAAGTAGTTGAACATCAGCCGCTGGCCCGTCAGGTCCTCTAAGACGTCCTGGACCCGTTCGCGCTCCTGGATCGCGTACATGAACGTCGCGGTGAAGTCGCCGATCACGTCGAGCGCGTACGCGCCCATCGCCAGCATGTGCGAGAGGATCCGGCTGCACTCGGCGCCCATCGTCCGGATGACCTGCGCGTACTCCGGCACCTCGATGTCGGCGAGGTCCTCGGCCGCGCGGGCGTACGCCCACTCGTTCAGCAGGCCGCCACCGCCCCAGTCCCAGCGGTCGGGGTACGGCATGATCTGATGGCGGTACGTCCCGGACTCGGCCATCTGCTCCTCGCAGCGATGGATGTAGCCGATGTCCGGCTCCACGCCGACGACGTCCTCCCCGTCGAGCGTGACTTGCAGGTGGAGGACGCCGTGGGTCGCCGGGTGGTGCGGTCCGATGTTAAGGAGCATCGTGTCGCTCCCGGTCGCCGCGGACGATCCGGGTTCGACGGGCTCGTTCTCGGACAGCGCCGCGATCTGCGGGCGGTCCTGGTCGTACCCCATCGAGAGGGGGTGGCCCTGCCACGTCTCGGGCAGGAGGATCCGCCGGTGGTCGGGGTGGTCGTCGTACCGGATCCCGACGAGGTCGTACGCCTCCCGCTCGTGCCAGTCGGCGGTGCGGAACACGGGCTCGGCCGACTCAGAGACCGGGTCGTCCTTGTCTGCGGGGACGACGACGCCGACCTCCCGAGTCGGGTCATCGAACGATCGGAGGTGGTAGATCGACTCGTACCGGTTCTCGTACTCCTGCGCGGTGACGCAGGCGAGGTGGTCGAATCCGGCTTCCGATTTCAGCCTCGAGAGCGCCGCTTGAACCGCGTCCGGGCGAATCCGAGCGGCGGGCGCGTTCAGGTGCGTCTCGCGTGCCGTGACCAGTTCACGGATCGACGAGAACGGGTCACCCTCCGCGTCGGCGTCCTTCCGTTCGGTCAGCGCGTCGGTCGACATACTCCAACGAACGCGGCCGGAGGACCCGACGCTTCTGCCGGCTCAGTGCGGGTTTTTATAACCTCACCGTCGCCATCGCCTGGCGTGAAGTATCTCCGGATCGAACTCAGATATCCGCCTGACCTCATCCATCCGATACACCGGCTGATCGACGAGTCGGACGCGGTGGATCGGGACGTGCTCCTCCACGGAACGGTCCTCGACGAACCGGACGACACGTTCCTGTTCTACGTGGAGGGCGACATCGACGTGTACACCGACGCTCTTCGGTCAGTCGACCGGATCCGGGAGTTCGAGGTCACCCGGATCGACGAGACGGGCCACTACGTCTTTCTCACGCAGCGACGCGACGCGGTCGACGAGGCGATGTTCGGCCCGCTCCAGCGGACCGGCGTGGTCGTCGTCCCCCCGGTCGACTTCCGCCCGAACGGGGTCGCTCGGCTGACGCTCATCGGGACACAGGGGCCGCTAGGCGACGCGCTCGCGGATCTCCCCGACCGGATCGAGACCACGGTCCTCCGGATCGGCGAGTACGACTGGCGGCAGGACCTCTTCGACCCGGGACTGACCGACCGGCAGTTCGACGCCCTCGCGGCCGCCGTGGAGTGCGGCTACTACGAGTCCCCGCGGAGGGCGACCGTCGAGGCGGTCGCCGAGCGGATCGACGCCGCTCCGAGCACTGCGTCGGAACACCTCAGGAAGGCCGAATCGGCCGTGATGACCGCGTTCATGGAGCTTCGCGACGTGCCGTGAGGCCGAGAGGCCGCGTGTGAGCGGCCCGCGTACCGCCGCTAGTGAACCGTCCGGTCGTCGCTCGTGTCGATCGCTTCGATCGGGTCGGCGTTGCCGAACTCCGGGTTCGGACCGTCGCCCGGTTCCGCCCAGTCGACCGCGTTCCGGAGCACCCGCCGGACGTCGTCGTTGTAGTAGACCGGGTACGTCTCGTGGCCCGGGCGGAAGTAGAACACCTTCCCGCTGCCGCGGCGGTAACAGCAGCCGGAGCGGAACGTCTCGCCGCCGGCGAACCAGGAGTTGAAGACGAGCGTGTCGGGCGCCGGGATATCGAACCGCTCGCCGTACATCTCCGCTTCCTCGACCTCGATGTACTCGCCGATCCCGTCGGCGATCGGATGGCCCGGCTCGATCGTCCAGAGCCGCTCCGTCTCGGCGGCCTCCCGCCACTTCAGCGAACAGCTGGTGCCCATGAGCCGCTTGAAAATCTTCGAGTAGTGCGCGGAGTGGAGCACGAGGAGTCCCATCCCGTCGAGCACGTGCTCGTGAACGCGGTCGACGACCTCGTCGCGCACCTCGTCGTGGGCGGCGTGGCCCCACCACGTGAGCACGTCGGTGTCGTTTAAGACCTCCTCGGTGAGGCCGTGGTCGGGGCCCTCGTCGAGGGTAGCGGTGCGGACGTCGTGGCCCGCCTCCTCGAAGACCTCCGCGAGAACCGCGTGGATCCCGTCGGGGTAGAGGTCGGCGACGACGTCGCTCTCGCGCTCGTGGCGATACTCGTTCCAGACCGTGACGCGTGCCATATCGTTCCTGCTCCCCGAATCGACTTGTAGGATCGTATCCGAACCGGTCGCACCTGCGGTCCGAGGGTGAGCATTCGTCGCCGGCCGTCACCCCGGAAAGAACAGCACGAACAGCGCCAGGGACAACACCGCGAACGCGACGGCGACCAGCACGCCGTACCACGCGGCGCCGCCCGCGAGGAGGAGTCGGCTCCCGTCCGGGAGGCGTACGTCGCGGACCGCCGGGAGGACGACCGCGACGGCCAGCCAGCCGCCGACCGCGACGAGAAGCGTCGATCCGAACGCCCACGCCGGCAACGTCGGACTGCCGGCGGGCAACCGAACGCCGACCGCGAGAAATCCCGCGGTATGGGTGCAGACGACGACCGCGACGAGGAACGGGTAGTTCAGGCCGACCCGACCGGTCGGCCACCGGCTACAGAGGTCGCGCAGGCGCTCGGACAGCAGCAGTGGTGCCCAACCCACCAGCACGACGACTCACAGGATCGGGACGAGGACCAGTGCGTTTCCGGAGGCCATCGATCGGCTAATTCTGATTAACTAAATTATAACTTCCGCCGGGCGAGGGGAGGGGGAAGTCGATTTCGGCTACCCCGAGAACTCGGACTCGCTCACCCGGACGACGACCGTCTCTTCCACGTCGCGGAGGTCGTACTCGGGCGTCTCGCCCTGTTTCCGGCGGACGTACAGCGGCTCGACCGGCCGGCCGTCCACGAGTCCGAACACCTTCAGGCGCTGGTCGGTCTCCTCGGGCGGGACGGCGCCGTCGCGGACCTCGCGGGCGAGGCCGCGGGAGAGCCACTCGTCGGTCGAAATCGACGGCTCGCGGACGAGCGCCTCGTCGACGAAGCGCACGAGGTACCAGTTGAGGTCGTTCAACAGCGCGACCGCGGCGCCGAGGCTCACGGTGTCGACGGCGAGGCTGTTCGCGAACGGCTCCTCGATGTCGTACGTCGCGAGCGCGTCCCTGGCGGTCTCGCGAGACAGCAGCTCGTAGGTGAGGTTGACGTCCGGATCGCCGAGGAGACACACCCGCGTCACACGCTATCGGTCTCGCCGGCTCCTCAAATCGGTTGCGGTCGTCGGGGGGCGAGGCGGAGCGACCCTCCGGTCCCGCCGCTCAGAACGTCGAGACGTCGCCGTCGATGACGCTCCGGGTCACGTCGGTGACGTCGGCCAGTTCTCGGTCGACGATCGTCAGGACCTCCGCCTCGATGTCGCCGAGCGCGACCCCCTCCTCGGTGACGAGCTGCGCGTCGGCGACGTGCGGCTCGTCGATCGGGCGGCCGATCTGCGAGAGCAGGCGCACCTGCAGGTCGCGGATCCCGTCGACCTCGTCGGTGACCGACTCGGCGATCCGCGTCGACAGGAGGTTGTATATCTTCCCGATGTGGTTGACGGGGTTCTTGCCGGAGGTCGCCTCCATCGACATCGGCCGGTTCGGAGTGATGAGCCCGTTCGCGCGGTTCCCGCGCCCGACTGACCCGTCGTCGCCCTGCTCGGCCGAGGTGCCGGTGACGGTGAGGTACACCGACCCCTCGTCGTAGTCGTCAGCGGTGTTCACGTCGACGTGGACCTCGCGGTCGGTGTGGTCCTGAGCGAGCCCGGTGACGAACTCGCGCACGTCGTTGACGGCGTCGTCGTACGCGTCCAGCCCGTCCACGTACCGGTCGACCATCGCGGCCGCGACCGTGATGTCGATCCGGTCGCCCTCGCGCTTGCCCATGATCTTCACGTCGGGGCCGAGCTCGGGGTGCTCGTCGTGATACCGGCCGTTGAGCGCTCGCTCGGCCTCGTGGACGATCGTCTCCGTCTCCGTGAGCGGGGCGTGACCGACGCCGAAGGAGGTGTCGTTCGCCATCGGCACCTGCTGGGTCTCCTCGCCGAAGACGTCCTGGAGGTCGCCCGAGCCCTCGCCGAGTTTGACGTCGACGACGACGTCCGTTCCGTACTCCAACTCCGGGATGGCCTCGGCGAGGTAGTCGCGGGCGGCCGCCAGCGCGGTCGAGTCGACGGGGAGCTGCTCGCCCTCGTACTCCTTCGTGGCGCGGCCGACGATGAGCAGGTAGATCGGCTCGACGACCTCGCCGCCGCCGTACGCGGGGGCGGCGCGGCCGGCGACGAGCTGCGTCTCGTCCGTGTTGTAGTGGAGCACCTTGCCGACGCGGTCCAAGTAGAGCTGCGAGAGCGCCCGCGACACCGACTCCGCGACGCCGTCGCAGATCGAGTCAGGGTGTCCGATACCCTTCCGCTCGACGATCTCGACCTCCTGGTCCTCGACGGCCCGCCGGTCGAGGCGGCTGACCTGAATGTTCCGGTCCATTACCTCTCGGTACTCCGTGGGTCGCAGTATAACTTGCGGAAACCTCCCGCGCCCGGGTAATGCTTCGAGGTAATTGTTTGGCAGATGTTGACGCTACTTCGCCCCCGGCCGTCCGACCGAGCGACCGCGCTCTCTCGTCGGCGCTCAGCGGACCGCCTCGTACGCCTCGCCCATCGCGTCCAGCGCCTCGCGGAGTTCGCTCTCGTCGGTCGCGTACGAGATCCGGGCGTGGCCGCGGCCGTGTTCGCCGAACGCCTCGCCCGGGACGACGATCACCCCGCGGTCGATGCACTCGTCGACGAACCCCTCGGGAACGCGTGGCATCGCGTAGAAGGCGCCCTGCGGGGTCGGGCAGTCGAGGCCGATCTCGTCGAACCCCTCCAGGAGCAGGTCGCGGCGGCGCTCGAAGGAGGCCGTCATCTCGTCGACTATCCCGCGGTCGCCGCGCAGGGCGCCCTCGGCCGCGTACTGGGCCGGGGCCGACGCGCAGGCCTGCGCGTACTGGTGGACGCGCAGCATGCGCTCCACGCGCTCGTCCGAGCCGTACACCCAGCCGAGCCGCCAGCCCGTCATCGAGAACAGCTTCGAGGCGGAGTTGACGACGACGACGCTGTCCGTCTCCGCGAACTCCATCGGCGAGTAGTGCTCGCCGTCGAAGACGGTGTACTCGTACACCTCGTCGGAGATACAGAGCACGTCGTGCTCGTCCGCGATCCGCGCGAACTCGCGCACGTCCGCCTCGGAGGATACCGCGCCGGTGGGGTTGCCGGGCGAGTTAACCACGAACGCGGCGGTGTCGTCGGTGATCGCCGCCTCGATCGCGGCCGGGTCGATCGTGAGGTCGTCGCGCAGCGGCGCGGGGACGGGCTCGCCGCCCGCGAGCTTCGTGAGGGCGTCGTAGGAGACGAACCCCGGGTCCGGGATCACGACCTCGTCGCCAGCGCTCACGTGCGCCTCCATCGCGACGTGGAGCGCCTCGCTCCCGCCCGCGGTGGCGATCACGTTCGCGGGGTCTAAGTCGATCCCCTGGTCCCCCCGGTGCTTCTCCGCGATCGCCTCCCGGAGCGACCGGATCCCCTTGTTCTCTGTGTAGGCGTCCGCCTTCCCGTCCTCGATCGCGTCGATGGCCGCCCGACGCGCGTGCGCCGGCGTCGGGAAGTCGGGCTGTCCGAGCCCGAGGTTGATCGCGTCGTCGCCGGCCGCCTCGAACACCTCGCGGATCCCGCTGATGGAGATCCGCTCGACCCTGTCGGAGAAGTTCGGCATATCCGTTCGGGGGCGCCGCCGGGAGTTAGTTCTTGTCACGTCCGCGCTCTCGACGGGGAGGCGCGGCCGGCGGTCACCGCCGCCGGTCCCACACCGGTCGACGGCTCTCCTCGCCGGGACCGCGGTAGAGCGTGCCGTCCTCGTCGAGCGGGAGCGCGAACCGCCCGCGGAGCACGCTGAGCACCTCGGTCGGCTCGGCCCGGAGGAGCGCCTCGTCGACCGCCCTGAGACGGAACTGGGGGCGCCCCGGCCCCATCGGCATCTTGATCGACTCGATCAGCTTCCGCTCCACGAGCGCCCGGCGGTCGTCCGTGAGCTCCTGACCGGGCGCGATCGCGACGCGGCCGCCGTCGGGACCGACCCCGTCGGCGCCGATCCCGGCGCTTCCGGGTTCGTTTCCGGCGCTTCCGGGTTCGTTTCCGGCGCTCCCGGATTCGTCGCCGGTGCTCCACTCGCCGGCGCTCCACTCGCCGGCGCTCCATCGGCGGAGGTCCCGGAACAGATGGTCGTGTCGGGCCGCCAGCGCGACGAACAGGGCCCGATCCGTGACGGTCCCGACTCGGCCGACCGCCCCATAATCGAGCGCGTCGAGGACCGCGGCGACGTCGTCCGCGAAGCGGTCGTCGAGGACTCCGCGCGCCGCGGCCAGCAGCCGGGTACGCGAGGGCATCCCGACGGGCGCGGGCGCCGCCGCCTCGAACCGAGCCGATGCGGCGCCGCGCGCGGCGGCGGTCGCGTCGCCCGTCTCGGAGACGAGCGTCCGGTCCGCGCGGGGGCCGGCGACGGCGTCGACGCGGTCCGGCGTCGCGAACACGAGCGAACGCGGTGCGGTCTCGGCCGCCGAGGCGTCGCCGGCGGAGACGGCCTCGCCGGTGAGCGTCCGCAACTCGATCGATCCCTCCGTGACCGACTCGGCCACGGCGGTGCCGAGGACGAACGCCCTCTCGAGCGCGTCGACCGCGCCGGGGCGACAGGCGACCCGCCACGGCTCGCCGTCGGCGGTTCGGCTCCGAGCCGCGAGGACAGACGGAAGGAGCCCGAGCGGGACGCCGACGGCGACGACGCCGGACCGCCCCGCGAGCGCCGACTCGATCGAGCCCGCGAGCGCGTCGCCGTACTCGTCGATCGCGACGGCGACCTCGGATGGCTCGGTCGGGGGGTCGCCGCCGGTGGCGGCGGCGGCGCTGTCGTCGCCGGCGGCGGCGCCGTCGCCGCCCGTCGAGGGAGCCATACGGACCGGTGCGTCGGGACCGGAAAGAACGTTGCGCCGGCTCAGGGCGCTCGCGCGAAGACGAGGTAGCCGGTGTGGCCGACGCCCGCGGTGGAGGGGCGCGAGCCGCGCTCCGAGAAGTCCATCTCGCGCTGGATCGTCTCCAGCGTCTCGATACCGTCGAGACCGACATCACGAGCGGCGAGGGCCGCCTCGCGGGTACCCTCGACGAACGGGGAGTAGACGGCGAGACAGCCGCCGGAGACGAGCAGTTCGTCGGCGCGCTCGACGACGGCCGGCGCGTCCCCGGTGTCGAGCGTGAGCGCGTCGAACGGCTCGCCCTCGGCGAGGTCGTCCAGCTCCTCGGTGAGGTCGCCGGTGCGGACATCGACGCGGTCGGCGACCCCCGCGGTCGCCATGTTGGCGCGGGCGACGTCGGCGAACTCGGCGTCGATCTCGTAGGTGGTCACGTCGGCGCCGGCCCGGCCGAGGTAGGCGGCGAGGATCCCCGTCCCGGTGCCGGCGTCGAGGACGCGGTCGCCGCCAGACGCACCCGTGTGGCCCATCACGAGCCCCACGTCGCGGGGCATCATCGGGGCGCCGGTGCGTTCGAGGTGGTTGAACAGGTCCGGCCCGCGGAGCTCGCGGACCGCGAAGGCGGTGCCGAGGTGCGTCTCGACCGTGTCGCCGCCCTCGACGTCTTCGGGGACCTCGAGCACGCCGAGGTCGGTGCCGAACTCCTCGCCGGGCTCTAGCAGGTACTCCCGGTCCTCGTGAACGAGGAGGTACGCGGCGTCGGTCACGCCGAACCGGTCACTCCAGCTCCGCGATGGCGGCGGCGAGGTCGCCGTCGTTGTCCTCGAGCGCCTCGCGGGCCGTCGACTGCGGGACGCCCGCGCGCTCGGCGACCAGCGCCACGTCCTCGTCGGGGATACCGACGTCGGCGGCCTCGTCGGTCTCGTCGGCCGCGCTGGCGGATCCGCCCTCGACCGCCGAGGGGCCGCCCGCGCCCGCGTCGGCGACCTCTTCCGGGGAGCCGACGATCTGGTAGGTCTCCTGGCCCTGCGCGTCCATCTTGGTGACTTGGGCGCCGTCGAAGACGAGGTCGCCGTCGGCCGTCTCGATGACGACCCGCTCGGCGTCGAGCTCCTCGACGTCGATCCCCATCTGTTTCATCATCTGTTTCATCTTCCGCGGGTTCATGCCGCCTCCTCCGAACATACCAGCGAGTTCGGCCGGACGACACAAAAAGGGTGGCGACACGGGACGACCCCCTCGTCGACCGGCGGACCGCGGCCGTCGCGACGGGCGCCGAGCCGGCCGCCGCGGGGGCCGCGCACGAGACGGCGAACGGCGCCGGGACGACTGGGTTCATACGTCCCGAACACCACCTGCGGGTATGTATCTCGCCGACCGGACCTGGCCGGAGCTCGGGGCGAAGCTGTCGGACGAGTCCGTGGCGCTCGTTCCCCTCGGCTCCACCGAACAGCACGGCCCGCACCTCCCGCTCGCGACCGACCACCTCATCGCCGAGGCGCTCGCGAGCGCGGCCGCCGAGGAGACCGGCGTCGTCCGCACGCCGACGGTCGACGTGGGCGTCAGCCCGCACCACCGGCAGTTCCCGGGGACGATGTGGGTCGACCCGCCGGAGTTCCGGGACTACGTCGAGGGGTTCACCCGCAACCTCGCGTACCACGGGATCGACCGGGTCGTCTACGTGAACGCCCACGGCGGCAACGTCCAGCACCTCCGCGAGGTCGCGCGCCGACTCCACGAGGACGGGACGACGTACGCGCTGGAGTGGATGTGGGACGAGTCGATCCCGGAGCTCGTCGACGAGCTGTTCGAGCACAACGGCCCGCACGCGGGGCCGAAGGAGACCGCCATGATCACCCACATCGCCCCCGAGCTCGTCCGCGAGGACCAGTTCGAGAACGCCCGCGACGACGGGCTCGTCCACCTCGAGGAGTCGGACGCGATGGTCCACGGCGCCCGGACGTTCTTCGACTCGGTCGACAACTCCGCGAACGGCGCCTTCGGCGACCCGACCGACGTGACGCCCGAGAAGGCGGCGCGGCTGTTCGAGGCGGCGACCGACCAGCTCGTACGGCTCGTGGAGTGGCTGGAGGCGCGCGACCGCGAGGAGCTGCTGCCGAAGGACCGCGTCGAGTCATCGCCGTACTAGTCGCGGCCGGGCAGCACCGAGTCGAGCGCGGCGTCCGCCTCCTCCCGCCGTCCGTCGAGAACGTCGAACTGCTCGCCGCGACGACGTTCGAGCCACCGCAGCAGGCGAGCGGCCCAGTCCAGCTTCCGCGCCTTCATCGGGCCGACGTCCGGGTCGTCGAACTCCCACCCCGGAAAGACCAGACGGCCGGCACCGACGTGGTCGGCGAGGAAGGCGGCGCGGTCGCCGTCGGTGAATCCGCCGGTGTTGACGACGACTCCCGTCGGCGCCGCCTGCGTCGTCGCCAGCGTCCACTCGTCGTCGAACCGAGGGAGCCACTCCCGGACCGCGGGGAGGTTGTCGCCGTGGGCGTGGGCGGCGACCGGCACGCCCTCGCGCGTCAACGCGGCCGCCGTCTCCGGGTTCTTGTCGAGGTCGGTCACCATGCAGTCGACCGCGACGCCCCGCTCCCGGAGGACGTCGGCGGCGGTCGAGGCGGCGACGACGACGTCGGCGCCGCGGGCGAGGTCGACGTCGTCGGCGAGTCTCGGCGCCGCGCCGGCGACCGCGACCGTCGCGCCGCGCCAGTCGCCGAGGCGGTCGAGCGGGAAGGGGGTCGCCAGCCCGGCGGCGACGTCGCGGGCGCGCTCGTCGTCGGCCCGCTCGAAGCCGAAGTCCGCGAGGATCGCCTCGTAGACCGGCTCGAACGTCTCGAAGTTCACGCTCGCTCCCCCGTGTTCGGGCGGGCGGATCGGTCGGCCCGCCCCGGCGCCGCGCAGCGCCGCCGCTGGCGGGGTGGAATATGGTATGGGCCGGAGTAGCACAGAGTACCCCTACCCGCGTGCCCCTCCGGCGTCCGGTCGATTGGTTGTCTGCACGACGGCATAAACTTTCTCTTACTTCCAGCCGGCGTCTATCGTTTCGAGCGCGGTATCGAGCGCGACTGACACGCCGGAAACCGCGGCCGTGACCGCCGAGAGCGCGGTCGGCGTACAGATCAGAAGTCCCGTGGATCCGGTCCCGTCGGCGTCGGGTACGCCGCCGTCGGTCGCGGAGTGCGGGGCGGCGGCGGCGTCGGCCGCGGCCGGGAGCGCGAAGACCGCTCCGTCGACGCCCTCGGCTCCCGCGGTCGCGGCCCGGAGCGCCCCGACGGCCGGCTCCGGGAGGCCGTCGAGTTCGTACGTTCGAACGGCCGCGTCGCCCGCGGCGGCGGGGTCGGCGCCGAGCCGGTCGAGGTGGCGCTCCGCCTCCCGCGCGGTCGTCACGTCGAGTTCCTCGACGGCGACGTCGCCGGCGTCGCGTCCCGACCGGACTCGGTCCCGGGCGAACTCGGCGCCGACGAGCGCCGCGTCGCGGGTCTCCGCGACGTCGTGCGTGCGGATCACGTGCGCGCCGCGCTCGACCGCCATCGACGTGGCCGCCAGCGAGACGGGGAGCGCCTCCTCGGTGGTCCGGCCGGCGATCGTTTTCAAGAAGCTCTTGCGGTTGATCGAGACGAGCAGCGGCCGGCCGTACCCTCTGAACTCCCGTAAGCGGCGGAGCGTCTCGCGGTCGTCGGCGTGGGTCTTCGCCTCGGACCATCCGCCGAAGGCGGGGTCGAGGATCGTCTTGTCGGTGAGGCCGTTCATCGAGAGCGCCTCGTAGATGTCGTCCGCGTAGCTCCGGCTACGCTCTGGACTGGCGGCGCTCCGCGCCGCCCAGTCGACGTCCTCGATGGCGCCCGGGCGTTCCAGGTCCGGCGGCGAGGCCATCTTCGAGACGGCGGCGTCGTGCTCGCGGCAGACGCGAGGCATCTCGGGGTCGGCGAACCCGCAGATGTCGTTGACCATGTCGAAGCCGCGCGAGAGCGCCTCGTCAGCGACCTCGTGATACCGGGTCTCGATCGACCAGACGGCGTCGCCGGAGGTCGACTCCATCGTCTCGACCGCGGTGTCGAGCCGGTCAAGCTCCTGGTCGGCCGAGAGCACGTCGAGGTCCTTGTTGGCGGACTCCAGTCCTACGTCGACGATGTCTGCACCCTCCCCGATCAGCTCTTCGTCGACGTACTCGGCCGCCTCGCCCGGGTCGTCGTACACGCTCGGGTCGTACGGCGACTCCGAGGAGACGTTGAGCACGCCCATGATCCGGGGCGGGTGATCGTCGCCGATTCCGAGTCCCGCGGCGTCCACAGTTCGCATAACAGTACCACGGGCGCGAGCATCATAAACGGGGCGAGTGAGGGATGGCAACGGGTCGCAAGCGAGCGGAGACACGTGTCAGTGTGAGACATGGCGGCAGCCGTCGGACACGCGTTATTGCCCTTCGGCACGAAGCACGCGTATGGACACGAAATCCGAAGATCGACTGCTCGGACTCGCGATAGTCGCCCTCCTCGCGACGATGGGGGGCGAACTGCTCGGGAGCCAACTGGTCATGACGGTCGGGGTGACCGTCTTCGCCCTCTCGCTCGTGGCGCTGTTCGCCGTGATGAGTGTCGTGCTCGCGGTGAACGTCGCTCGAACGTCGGAACTGAAGTCGATCGAGCCGGCGATGAGCGAGCGGTCTCGCTGAGCGGGGTCACAGCTCGAACGTCAAGACGTCCCCGACCGCGACGCCGTTTCGGTCGGTCCACTTATACGGGACTTCCAGCACGTACCGGCCGGACCCCGGATACGTCTGCTCGCTCCCGTCCTCGTTCGGTCCCGGTTCCGGCGCGTTGTGGATCTCGACGATCGTCCCCTCGGCGTCGGCGTAGACGATGTCGATCCCGAACGACATCTCGCGCATCACGAACGTCAGGTCCTCCCGCGGCGCCGGGAAGACGAACAGCATGCCGGCGTCCTCGGGGAGCGTCTCGGCGTCGCTGAGGCCGAGGAACCGCTGCTCGCCCGTCTCGGCGATCGCGGCGGTCACCCTCCCGAGGCGGTCGCCGTCGGGGGTGCGGGCCTCGACGAGAGTCACGTCGTAGTCGGCGTAGGCGCCGGACGGCCACTCGGCGGCCCGAGCCGCGCCGTCGCCGTCCCCGTCGCTGTCGTCGGCCTTCCCGTCGCTGTCGTCGGCGTTCCCGTCGCGCTCGCCGTCGGCTTCCCCGTCGCTCGCGGTCGGTCCGACGCCGGCACAGCCGGCGAATCCCCCGACCGAGCCGGCGCCCATCGCGGCCAGCAGGTCCCGGCGTCGCATCGGGCGGGGTACGAGTCGCTCGCGTATATGCCCCGCGGCGGGAACGGCGAGCGTTCGAGCGCGTCGTCGAGCGGTCCCGCGCCTGGGCGCCGAGGCCGGAACGACGCGCTCGTCCCGGGAAGGACGCGCTTTTATCCGCGCCTCGTCTAGGCGCTCGCATGGCGAAAGTGAGCGTCGGCCTCCGCGGATGGCGGTTCGACGAGGAGGAGATATTCACCGACGACGGCGAGCTCAAGCCGCTCGACGAGATCCCCGAAGGGCCCCGAGAGCGGCTCTTCAGGCTCGTCTCGCTCGTCGAGGAGCCGTGCGACGTCTGTTACCTCGAACACGGCGAAAGCGAGATCCACCGCTGTAACCAGGCCGAGATCGTCTACGGGGAGCCCAACGGCGAGGTGCTGCTCTGCCCCGAACACGAGCCCGAACTGATCTACTGGTACCGCGAAGCGGGCGGGAGCGAGCACGCCGGCGGCCTGGAGTTCGGCGACCGCTTCCACGAGTGGGTCGCGGCCGGCAACGAGGCCCCGGACGGGTACGGCTCCGTCGAGCACGTCGAGGAGGACCCCGACGGGCTCCCGGACCTGCCGGATCAAGAGGAGATCCAAGAACGCGTCGAGCAGGACTTCGAGGGCGACCGGATCGACATCCTCGAACTCGCCGGGAAAGACGACGAGGGGGACGCCGACGACGAACTGGACGAAGACGAGTTCGAGGACGTCGACCTCTCGACCGACTACCCGTCGAACCGATGAGCGGCGCGGACGAGGACGCGGTGGCCGAGGGCGACGCCGGTGCCGAGAGCGACGACCGCGCTCAATCCACCCGCCGCGAGCCGGTGGTCGTCGTCGTCGAGCCGGAGACGCCCGGCAACGTCGGCACCATCGCTCGGGCAATGAAGAACTTCGGCCTCTCGGACCTCAAGCTGGTCGACCCGCCGGAGCTGACGGAGGACGGCGAGGCGTACGGCTTCGCCGGCCACGCCCGCGAGGACGTGCTTCCGAACGCGGACACGGTCACGTTCGACGAGGTCGTGGCGAACTACCACACGGTCGGCACCACCGCGATCACCGGCGAGGACGACCGGAGCCACGAGCGGTTCCCGTTCAAGACGCCGGCCGAGCTCCGGGAGTCGCTGCGGGCCGTCGACGCGCCGACCGCGATCGTGTTCGGTCGCGAGGGCCGCGGGCTCAACAACGAGGAGCTCTCGCGGCTCGACGAGGTGTGCTCGATCCCCGCGGACGACGACTACCCCGTGCTGAACCTCGGACAGGCCGCGACCGTGCTGCTGTACGAGCTCCGCGAGCTCACCGTCGACGAGACGCAGCTCCCGGACACGGCGGTCACGCGGGCCCCCGAGGGCGACGTGGAGCGCTTCCACGAGTTCTTCGGCGACTTCCTCGCGGCGACCGGCCAGCGCGAGCACGTCCGCGAGAAGAACGCGCTGCTGATGCGCCGGCTACTCGGGCGCGCGCACCCGACCGAACGGGAGGTCCACTCGCTGCTCGGCACGTTCCGCAAGGCGAACGCGAAGCTGGAGCACACGGATCACCTCGCCGCGAAGTACGACGAGCCGGTCTACCCCCGGGAGTGACCGTGGAGGGAGAGCTCACCGACGACGTCGAGGGCGACACCGTCGACGGCGACGCGGCCGGCGGCGACGCCACCGAGGACGACGCCGCCAGCGACGCCGCCACCGGCGACCTCTGGGCCGGCGTGCGCGACGTGTCGCCGCTCATGCTCGGTATCGTCCCGTTCGCGCTCGTCGCGGGCATCGCCGCCGTCGACGCCGGCCTCGGGCTGGCGGAGGCGGTCGGCATGTCCGTGATCGTGTTCGCCGGCGCCTCCCAGCTCGCCGCGCTGGACCTCCTCGGATCGAACGCCCCCCTCGCGGTCGTCGTCGGGACGGCGGTCGTGATCAACGTCCGGATGGTGATGTACTCGGCCTCAATCGCGCCGTACTTCGCCGAGTACGGGCGCCGGCTCCGGGCCGGCCTCGCGTACGTGCTCACCGACCAGGCGTACGCCATCTCGGTCGCGGAGTTCGAGGAGAACTCCGCCCGGAGCCGCTGGCGGTACTACCTCGGCGCGGCCGCGTCGCTGTGGGTCGTCTGGCAGATCGGCACGGTCGTCGGCGTCGTGGTCGGCGCCGGCGTCCCCGACGCGTGGGGGCTCACGTTCGCGGTGCCGCTCGTCTTCCTCGCGCTGCTCGTCCCCGCGATGAAGGACCGACCGACGACCGCCGCCGGCGTCGCGGCCGGCGCGGTCGCCGTCGTCGCGGCCGGCCTCCCGCTGAACCTCGGACTGCTCGTCGGCGCGGTCACGGGGATCGCCGTCGGCCTCGCGACGGAGGTGGTCGAGGCGTGACCGGCGCGCCCCTCGGCACGGGCTCCCCGCGCGTCTGGGTCGCCATCCTCCTCATCGGGATCGCCACCTACGGGTTCCGGCTCTCCTTCATCCACCTGTTCGGCCGGATCGACGAGGTGCCCGCCCGGGTAAAACGCCCACTGCGGTACGTCCCGCCCGCGGTGCTCGCCGCGCTCGTGCTCCCCGATCTGGTGACGCTGCGCCCCTCCGTCGCCGCGACCCTCCTCGACGAGCGGCTGATCGCGGGCGCCGTCGCGGGCGTCGTCGCGTGGCGGACGGAGAACGTGTTCGCGACGATCGCGGTCGGGATGGGCGTGCTGTGGCTGTTTCGGTTCGTCGTCTTCGCGTGAGGCGCACGACCCGGCCCGCCCGTCGGCCCGGACGCCGCCCGGCGCTCTTATCGGATCCGCTCCGGATAACGCCGCGCGAGAAGGGCGGCCGCGACGGCGCAGACCGCGGCGAACGGGACCGCGGTCGCGACGCTCACGAGCCCGCGAGCGGGCGGCACGGCGTACGAGACGGCGGCGACGGCGAGGATCGCGTACCCGAAGGCGGCGATCCCGAGCAGAGCCGGTCGCGCCCGCGGCGAGCGCCAGAGCCGCGTCCGCTTCGCGGCTCCGGTGACGATCCCGGCCGCGATGCCGACCGGCAGCCCGACGATCGCCGAGAACGCGATCCGGGCGGCGAGCGCCTCGGTGATAAGGGCGGCGACGACGAGGAACGTAGTGATCGCGACGCCGAGCGCCGCGAGGGGACGGGCGTTCATGCCGGGCGGAATGGACGGCTTAGGACTTAAAAGGGCCGCCGCTACCGATCGCGATCGGTGAGTCGATCGGGCGAAGACGCCTCGCGGTCTCCGAGGCCGTCACCGGCCGACTCGTCGCGATCGGTCGCGCGGCCGAAGCGGGACCCCCGCTCGGCCTCGCGCTCCCTGACCGCGGCGAACCGCTGAGCGGCGTCGGCGACCGAGTCGAGGACGGCGAACGTGCGGTAACTGAGGTACGCTCCGAACGTGAGTCCGAACGCGACGATGAGGCCGAGCAGGATCTGCCCGAGAATCAAGACAGAGTAGACGAACGTCAGGAGGGCCACGGTCGCGGCGGCCGTCCCGAGTCGGGTGCGGAGGGCCTCGGAGGGCGAGAGCGGGTCGTGCGCCATGCGCCCCGCTACCGGCCCGGGACACTAAAAAATGGCTGGCGGTCGGCAGGGACGGGGCGACCGTCCTCAGTCGTCGGCCGGAGCCGCGGAGTCGCCGGCGGAGACGCCGGTTCCGGGGCCGATGTCGATGCCGAGGTCGGCGAGCTTCTCGTCGGGGACGACGCCGTCGACCCAGCCGCGGGTCTCGTAGTACTCCGCCTTCATCTCGTCGAGCTCGCAGAGCTCGCCCTCGCTGGCGCCCGTGCCGGGGATCGCGTCTGGGTGCCCGTCGATGAAGCGGTTCGGCAGCGTGTCGTCCGCGCCGTCGAAGCCGGCGAGGTTGTTGAAGTAGCGTTCGAGGTTGTACACCCGCTCGCCCGCCTCGAACAGCTCGTCCTCGGAGACGTCGCGGCCGGTCATACCGTTGTACTGGAGGACGTACTCCTCGATCCCCTCGGCGAACGCGCTGAACTTGCAGATGTCGAACGAGTCCGACACCGCGTGCAGGTCCTGGAAGGTGGCGGTCAGCTCGCCCTTGCCCTCCCACTCGTACGGGTCGACCTTCTCCGGGATCCCGAGGATCTCGGCGGCCGGCGTGTAGCCGCGCAGGTGGCACGCGCCGCGGTTGGAGGTCGCGTACGCGATCCCCATTCCCTTCATGCAGCGCGGGTCGTAGGCGGCCATCGTCTGGCCCTTGACCGAGAGCTTGTTGCCGTGGGCGTCCTTCGCGTCGGCGACGCGCTCGGGGCCCTCCGCGAGGAGGTCGCCGAGGTCCGAGGAGCGGTGGCCGATCTCGTCGAGGAGGTCGACCATCGTCTCGGAGTCGCCCCAGTCGAGGTGGCCGACGCCGTCGAGTTTGCCCTCTTCGCTCATCTCCATCGCCATCGCCATCATGTTGCCGGCCTCGATGGTGTCGATGCCGAGGTCGTTACAGCGCTGGAGCATCAGCGCGATCTCGTCGCGGTCGGTGTGTCCGGAGTTCGGGCCGAGCGCCCACGCGGACTCGTACTCGTACGACTCCGTGCGGACGTTCATGTCCTCGCCCTTGTGCTGGAACTGGACCTCGACCTCCTTCTTGCAGGCGACCGGGCAGGAGTGACAGGTCGGCTCGTCGACGAGGATGTTCTCGCGGACGTTCTCGCCGGAGACGCGCTCGGCGTCGACGTCGATCCCCTCGGTGTCGTTGTACGCCTCGGTCGAGGTGTACTTCGCGTTCTTCGTCGGGAGACCGTCCATCTCCTCGGTCGCGTTCATCAGGACGTTCGTCCCGTACATCGAGAGCCCGCCCTCGTTGGGCGCGGTGACCTCCGACTCGCGGATGACCTCCATCGCCTGCTGGTACCCCTCCTGGAACGTCTCGGGGTCGGCCGGTTTCGGCATGTCGGTGCCGCTCTTCACGACGACCGCCTTCACGTTCTTCGCGCCCATCACGGCACCCGTGCCGCCGCGACCCGAGGCACGGTCGTCCTCGTTCATCACGCAGGCGTAGCGAACGCCGTTCTCGCCGCCCTGCCCGATAGCCATTACGGAGAGGTTCTTGCCGACCGACCCGTCGACCTCCTCGCCGAGAGCGTCGACCGTGTCGTGAACGCCTTTCCCCCACAGATGGGAGGCATCGCGCGTCTCGACCTCGCCGTCCTCGACGAACAGGTAGACGGGGTCCTCGCTCTCGCCGTCGAGGAGGATCCCGTCGAGTCCGGCCCACTTGAGTCGGGCACCGGACCAGCCGCCGTGGTGCGAATCGGTGACCGTTCCCGTCAGCGGGGACTTCGTCACGAGCGCGATCCGACCGCTCATCACGGTCTGGGTCCCCGTGAGTGGCCCCGTCATGAAGGCCAACCGGTTGTCGGGCCCCATCGGATCCACGTCCGGACCGGCGTCGAAGGCGTACTTGACGCCGAGCCCGCGCGCGCCGATGTACTTCTCCGCGTCTTCCTCGTCGATCCCGTGGTAGTTGACCGCTCCCTCGCCGAGATCGACCTGTGCAACTCTGTCTCTGTAGCCACCCATTTCAGTCATGTAATGCTCGTTCATTATAGATGTACCACAGCGTGTTAGATGTTCACCTCCGACCGAAACCGATATGCGTTACATCGGTCCCCGGCCACGAGCGTTGTGGTACATAAACGCCGACGAGGCTGGAAATCCGGAGATCCGCAGACGACGAGGGGTTCGAAACGGGACCACACGCGCGTGCCAGCGGGAGTGCTATCGAGCGGTTTCGACGGGACCGTCGCGGAACCGCCGTTCGGGCGTCCCGATCCGGTCCCGTTCCGTCGCCGCCATTCCGCACGGCTAACTACGTTCGGCGAGAACGACGCCGCGTGGCCGATCCCGATCGGGACGGGGGTGCGTCGACTGTTCGCCGGCATATCGAGACCGGCGCGTTCGCGCTCGTGCTGTTCCTCTCGTCGGTCGTCCCGGTACCCGGCGGCTTGGCCGCGGGCAGAGACGGGAGCGGAGTCGTCTCGTCGCTCGCCGCGCTCGGGATCGGGCCCACGGATCCGCTCCACTTCGTCGGCTACGCGGTCCTCGCCGCGCTCCTGGCTCGAACGACCGGAGCGACCCGTCGTGGACTGGTCGTCTCCGTCGGCACGGCGGTCGCGTTCGGGTTCGGGGTCGAACTCGTGCAGTCGACGATCCCGTGGCGATCGTTCGCCCGGAGAGACGTCGCCGTCAACGCGCTCGGCGCGATCGCCGGCGTGGGAGGGTACGCGCTCCGGCAACGATGGTCCGGCCGTAACTAGGGTTCCGTCGCTGCGGGGAGGACTCCACGTTCCTCGATGACGACACGGCTTTACGCGCTCGCCCGCTTCCTCCGGTAATGAGCAAGCCGAGCCCCGACGCGTACGAGCAGGGGCGCGGGATGGACGCGCACAACGCCGTGATGCGCGACATCCGCGCCGAGCGCTCGGAGACGTACGACCCGACGCAGCCGACCCGCGTGTGGATCGACGAGGACAACACGCCCGACGGCGTCGTCAACTCCCTCACGATCATCCTGAACACCGGCGGCTGTCGGTGGGCCCGCGCCGGCGGCTGTACGATGTGCGGCTACGTCGCCGAGTCCGTGGAGGGCGGGAGCGTGGCCCACGAGTCCCTGATGAACCAGATCGAGGTGTGTCTCGACCACGAGCGCGAGGAGGCGGACGCGCCGGCCGAGCTGATCAAGATCTACACGTCGGGCTCGTTCCTCGACGAGCGCGAGGTGCCCGCGGAGACCCGCCGGGCCATCGCCGAGACGTTCGCGGACCGGGACCGTATCGTGGTCGAGTCGCTGCCGGACTTCGTGAGCCGGGAGAAGATCGGCGACTTCGCCGACCACGGCATCGCGACCGACGTGGCCGTCGGGCTGGAGACGGCCACCGACCGCGTCCGCCACGACTGCGTGAACAAGTACTTCGACTTCGCCGACTTCGAGGACGCCTGCGCAGAGGCCGCCGACGCCGACGGCGAGTTCGACGCGGACGTGGGGATCAAGGCGTACCTCCTCATGAAGCCGCCCTTCCTCGCCGAGCCGGAGGCCGCCGCCGACATGATCGACTCGATCCGTCGCTGCGCCGACGTCGACGGGTGTCACACCGTCTCGATGAACCCGACGAACGTCCAGCGCTACACGATGGTCGACGAGCTGTTCTTCGAGGGCGGCTACCGACCGCCGTGGCTCTGGTCGGTCGCGCACGTCCTCGAGGAGACCGCCGACGTCGACGCCATCGTCGTCTCCGATCCGGTCGGACACGGCTCCGACCGCGGCGCGCACAACTGCGGCGAGTGCGACGACCGCGTCCAGACCGCGGTCAAGGACTTCGACAAGCGCCAGGACCCGAGCGTCTTCGACCAGGTCTCCTGCGAGTGCGAGGCGACGTGGGAGCACGTGATGGCGGCGGAAACGAGCTACAACATGCCGCTGGCGCGGTAGGGGCCGATCGACCGGAAACGACGGCGACCGGCGTCGGTCGTTTTATTCAACTTCTCGAAACGATCGTAGCGGTTTGAATCGAATAGCGTCGTGTTTTTGATTCACAGATCGGAACATACCGAACGATCAGGTCGAACAAGACCCATATACGTCCGGATACTACGGAAGAACATGAACGCAGTCGCCAGCGGTCCCCGGTCGTCCCGCCGGAAGTCGGTCCTCTTCTGTGCGGAGTGCAGCTTCCAGAACCCCGTCTCGGAGGGGTGGCTCGTCGTCAGCGACGGCGACGAGCGCACCATCGTCTGTCCCGAGTGCGGTCACGTCGCCGACCACCGCACGGAGCGGTCCGCGCCGTCGCCGAAGCACGCGGACTGAGGAATCCGAACTGAGCGGTCCGCGGTCGGCCGACCGAGTCCCTCCTATTTTCGCTCCGGTGCCCGCTCGGCGAGCACCGGGATCTCGTCCAGTCGCTCCGAGTCGAGCTCGTCCCAGTCGATCCCCGACGGGCGCTCGTAGGGCGTCTCGGTTCGGACCGTCCGTTCGGGGGTGACGATCAGGTCGAGCGGGACGTCGTGCGCGTCCGGAGCCGGGAGCGATGGTGACGGGGCGGCGCCGCGCTCGTCGCCGAGGTCGCCGGCGAGCGCCGACTCCGGCCCGTCGATCACGGACAGCTCGTGGACCGTGGTCGCGACGGTCGTCTGGTCGGTGACCGCGTCGAGCTCGCGGAGCACGCCCCACTCCAAGTCGCTGTACCCCTCGCCCTTGCCGATCCGCGCGCCGTCGGTCGTCACCGCGACCGAGCCGGCGACCACGAGGTCGACGTGCGGGACGTCCTCGGGCGCGACCGGCGTGCCGTGCGTCGAGATGCCAGAGACGGTGGTGGCGTCGTCGACCGTCGGCCGGTCGGTGGCGTCGTGGTCGGACCCCGCGAGTTCGTCGGGGTCGAGCCGGAGGAACGGGTTCGGATCGCGCAGGCGGGGCTGCGCGACGTACACCGTCTTGCCGGCGCGGAGCGCCGCGCGCCTGACCGGTAACTGCGGCGCGTCGGGGTTGCACTTGAGCGCCGCGGCGTCGGCCCACTCGGCGGTCTCGGTCAGTCGCTCGCACGCCGCGTCCGCCCCGGCGAAGTTCGGGATCCGGTCGTGGGGCGGGAACGGGAACCGCGCCTGGTCGCCCGCCTCGAACGCGTCCCAGACGGCCTCGCGGACGGCCTGTTTGTCCATGCGAGAGGGAGCGCGCCCGGCGACAAGTAACCCCCGAACGCGGACCCGAGGCGAGAGGCGTCGCCGGTCGCGATTCGGTCCGGTCCGCCGGTCGATCGGTCGATCGGCCGATACTCACCGTCGGTCTTATATATCAGATCGGTGTTGATTCGGCGTATGTTAGAAGACGGGCTCTCGTATCCGATACGGGGCGACTGGGTCGGGCGAATCGTCATCGGCGGCGTGCTGGGGTTCCTCTCGGTCCTCGTCGTCCCGGCGTTCATCATCGTCGGCTACCTCGTTCGGGTTCTGGAGAAGACGATCGGCGGCGACGAGGTGCCGCCGGAGTTCACGGGCTGGGGCGACCTGCTGATGAAGGGTCTGATCGGGACGATCATCACGATCGCGTACACGGTGATCCCGGTGGTCGTGTACGCGGTCGTCGTCGGGGTCGTGTCCGGAGCGGGCGGCGCCATCGGCGGCGACACCGGCGCGCTCGTCGGCGTCGTCGGGCTGCTGTTGACGCTGGCGTTCATCCCGGTGTTGTTCCTCGTCTACTACGCCGTTCCCGCCGCGCTGTCGGCGTACGCGGCCCGCGGGGAGTTGGGGGCCGCGTTCGACGCGGACCTCCTGAAGCCGGCCCTGTTCAGTACCGAGTACCTCGTCGCGGTGCTCATGCCCATCGTCGTGGCGGTCGTCGTCTGGATCGCGACCGCCGTGCTGGCCGTCACCGTCGTCGGCCTCCTGCTCGTCCCGTTCGTCCAGTTCTACGGGCAGGTCGCCGTCTTCCGGATGTTCGGCTCGGCGTTCGCGACCGTGAACGATCGCATCGAAAGCGGGCCGGCCGGGGGCGCGGCGAGCGCGGTCGACGACGACACGGCCCGCTGAGGACGCCGCGGTCGGCGTTGCGGGCCGAGGCCGACGACGCGCCTTTTAAACCGCTCAGTCGCCCACGTACGCGTATGTTCGAAGACCGGCCGGACCGCGACGCCGAGGTCGTCCTCGTGGGGCGCTCGAACGTCGGCAAGTCCACGCTGATGCGCGAGCTCACGGGTCACGACTTCTCGACGGGCGGCAAGCCGGGCGTCACCCGGCAGCCGAACCACTTCGACTGGGCCAGCGAGAGCTTCATGTTCACGGACCTGCCCGGGTTCGGCTTCATGTCCGGCGTCGAGGAGGAGCACCGCGAGGCGATCAAGACGAACATCGTTCGCTACCTGGAGGAGAACGCCGACTCCATCCTCGCGGGCGTCGTCGTGATGGACGGGAAGGCCGCCGTCGACATCATCGACCGCCACGCCGAGCGCGGGAACATCCCCCACGACGTGGAGATGTACGGCTTCCTGGAGGACGTCGGCGTCGAGCCCATCGTCGCCGTCAACAAGACCGACAAGATCGACGACCTCGACGAGCGGCTCGACGAGATCTGTGACCGCCTCGGGCTCTACCCGCCGTGGCAGCAGTGGTCCGATCGGATCGCGCCGATGTGCGCGAAGCGCGGCGACATCGAGGCGCTGGAGGAGTGCCTCCGGACGCGCTTCCACGAGCACAACCGCGACGACCTGCTGAAGTTCGTCTCCTGATCGGTCGTTTCGGACGGGACCGTGAGTTCGGTTCTGAAGGTCGCACGCGTTCGTTTATAAGTCGATGCTGGCGACTCGGCAGTGAACGCCCTCAAAGCCCCAGCCGCTCGGCTATAGGTGAGTGCCTCTGGATCGGTAGCGAACAGCTTCAAAGCCCCAGCCGCGACGACTCGCGCGGCTCGGTGCGCTCCTCGCTCGTTCGTTCCGCTCACTCGCTGCGGTGCTTCCGTCGCCGTGCTTCGCCCTCGCGGCTGCCCCTTTGAATCCACCCCGCACCGCACGCCTCCCCAGCCTCGTCGCTGGCGCCGGCGGCGCCAGCGACTCCCTCGCGCGTGCTCCTCGCACCCTGCGGGCGCTCGGAGGCACGCGCCACCGCAATTCCACTTCTATTTATAAATGGTCGAGACCGACATTCGGCCGAGATAGTACCGCCTCAGAACTCGAACCCGACCGCGTCGCGGTGGGGCCGGAGCGGGCTCATCGGGTACGGCGGCGACGACTCGGGGTCGTTGAACTCGCGGGGAGCGACGTCGTTCGGGGTGTCGGGGTAGAACAGCGCGGCGAGCGTCTGTATTGCGGTCCGCCCGCTGGCCAGTTCGAACTGACCGCCGCCGTAGCAGTCGATGCCGCGCTCCTCGCAGTACGCGATCGTCTCGAACAGGGATTCGAGGGTGCCGAACCGCGAGGGTTTGATGTTACACCAGCCGGGCTCAACCGGGAGCGATTCGAGGCTCTCGACGCCGTCGATCGGGTAGTCGAAGGAGAGCCGGTCGGCCTGCGGCTCGACGAGCGGACTGGTCTGCGGCGTGAACGCCGGGTCCTCGACGATCGCGGCGGGGAACGCGGCGAACACGTCGCGGTACAGCTCCGGGTCGGCCTCGACGTCCACGTCGGTGTCCTCGTACCAGCCCTTCAGGTCGAGGATCCGAACCGCGTCGGTCTCCCTGAGCGCGACGAACGCCTCCTCGGGCCAGTCCGGAGTCGGGTCGAGCTTGAACTCCAAGTCGTCGTCGAGCGCGAGTAACTCCTCGACGCGGTCGGTCGTCGGCGGCTCGCCGAGGCGGGTGGAGACGACGAACCGGACCGGGTCCGGTTCGATCCCGAGGTACTCGCCGAGCGACTCGTCACGCTGTCGGAGCGCTAGGTCGAGCGCGGCGCTCTCTACGGCCCACCGGCGGTAGTTCCGGAAGTACTCGCGCGTGGGCGGCTCGTGGGCGAAGAGGTCCTCGTCGTCGAGCCGAGCGGAGAGCTCCTCGATCGTCCACTCGCCCTCGATGTCGATGGGGTCGGTCCCGACGAGGGCCGCGTGGTCCTCGGCCTCGTAGGTCACGTCCTCGCCGCGGCCGACGACGCCGTCGCCGGTGAGCCGGAACTCGGTCGTGGTGCGCTCGAACCCGCTGGTCGTGGCCCCGGTGTATCGGCGCCGGTCCACCGACTCGATCGTCACGGACAGCTCCGCGATCCGCTCGTAGGCGCTCATGCGTCGTCAGACGCCCCCGGAGAACTTAAATCAGGGACGCGGACGGCCGCCGTCAGGGCCGCGCGCCGTCGCCGTCGCGTTCGTACCGCGCCCGGAGCGTCTCGACGTGCGTGCCCAGCGTCCAGAACAGCGGGATCACGGTGAGCGCGACCGCGCCGGCGGCCGCGACCTGTAGCACGGTGGTGGTGAACCACGGCGTCGCGTCGGCGTACGGAAGCGAGGTGTGCGTCACGCCGCCGGTGACGGGGACGAAGTAGTCCATCAGGAGGTCGACGGTGTACCACGCGGTCGCGACGGCGACCGCCTTCGGCGGGAAGTCCGTGATCCGGTAGAGGACGAACGCCTGCACCACCATTCCGAGGTGACTCACGAGGAGGAACGCGTACAGCGGGACCCCCGACGTCTCGACGAACCGCGGCGCGAAGACGACGAGCACGTACGGGGTCCACAGCCCGAGTTTGACGTTGCCGAAGAACGCGAGCGTCGAGAGGGTGTCGCTCGACCGGCCGACGGCCCACGCCGCGAGCGCGAGGGCGATGAGCAGCGTCGCCCCGGGGCTGTCCGGGACGAACGCCCACATCTCGGCCGGGATCTCCCGGAACTGGAACCGGTAGTACCAGAAGCCGAACGCGGTGCCGACGAGGTTGATCGCGACGATGACCCACGCGAACCGGAAGGCGACGTCCTCCAGCGCCTCCGGCAGCGGCGCGACCCACCGCGGCAGCGACTCGCGCTCCGGGGGCTCGCGTCCGAGCGCGCCGACGATGTCCATACGCTCGGGTCGGACCCGCCTGTCAAAGCCGTGGCGGTCGCGGATCGCGAGCCCGGGCGACGCCGTCGGCCGTCGACCGGACGAAAAGGGCTATGAGTCCCCGGCCGGAACGCTCGTGGTATGCGCCCGCGCACGCTGCTCGCGCTGCTGCTCGTCGTCCCCCTCGTGGACGCGCTGTTCCTGATCGTGGTCGCGACGCGGCTGGGGTGGGCGGTCACGGTCGCGCTGGTCGTGCTGACCGCCGTCCTCGGCATGCTCCTCTTGCGCGCCGAGGGGCGGGCGACGCTCGCGCGCGTCCAGCGCAAGTTGGCTCGCGGCGAGCCCCCGACCGACGAACTGCTCGACGGCGGCCTGCTGATCGCCGCCGGCGCGTTCCTGCTCACGCCCGGACTCGTGACGGACGCGGTCGGCTTCCTGCTCGCGCTCCCGCTCTCCCGAGTCCCGATTCGGATGGCGCTCAAGAAGTACGTCGTGGTGCCGTACCTCGACAGCGAGACCGGCGGCTTCGCCTCCGGGAACGTGTACATCGGGGGATTCCCCGGCGACGGCGGCAGCGGCGGTAGCGGTGGCTTCACCATGGGCGGTGGCGGCGGATTCGGCGGTAACGGATTCGACGGCGACGCCACCGGCGACGACCCCGACGACTTCCCCGGCGCGAGCGGCGCCGGCGGAGCGGGAGGCGACGGCGGTGACCGCTTCGACGATCCGGATCACGCCGACGACGTGGTCGATGTCGATTTCACGGTCGAAGACGAGAAGTCCGACCGAACCGACTGACCGCGAGACGGTCGCGGCTCGGGACGCCGAAACCGCGAGACGGCGGAGGAGTGGTGAAAGGAAACCCTTAAAATCCTACCCGCGCAACGCTTGAATGCGCTCACCTGGGCCAATAGCTCAGTCAGGTTGAGCGCTCGGCTGATAACCGGGAGGTCCACGGTTCAAATCCGTGTTGGCCCACCTACAGCGTCCACGGTCTCTGGCCGTGGCGTGTTAGGGGCTGTACGCCTCCCCAGCCACCTAACTTCGTTCCTGTTCTCGATACTGACATGTTTTTCGAGGATTGATAGATAAACGATCCCCGACAAGTCACGCAATGACTGATACTCAATGGGCAGGTCCTCAGTCTAGTACTTTCCAGCGATTCACACGGTTCTATCTCGCGGTCGTGGATCCAGACGACTCTCTCACGAGCGCTCCGTCTGGAATACGCTCACGACTCAGTCGCACTCGCGACGCGGTCGGCCGCGGGGAGCCGATCGGTCCAGTAGAGCGCCGCTGCCAGCCCGAGGATGACGGCGAGGCCGGCGGCGAAGCCGCGGAAGACCGCGGCGAACGGGTAGCCGGCCTCGACGAGCGCCCCGACGACCCCGCTTCCCGACGCCTCCACGGCGATAGAGAGTCCGCTGAACGCCGCGAAGGTTCCGGCGCGGGTGTCGGCCGGAAGCGCCGAGAGGACGTAGGTGTCGAGCGCGGGGAACAGCCCGTGAATCGTGTAGCCGAGGAGGACCGATATCGCGCCGAGCGCGAGCGCCCCGCGGAAGACCGTCAGTCCGAACACGCCGGCCGTGAACGCCCCGACCAATCCGAGGATGTAGGGGACCGTCGGGAGGCGGTCGACGAGGGTTCCGCTGGCCCAAAAGGCCGGTATCCCCGCCGCGAACGCGACCGTCAACAGCGCGTTCGCGGTCCCCGGGGCGAGCCCCCGAGCGAGCATCACGGAGACGTAGAAGTTGAACAGTCCCTGCCAGACGAAGCCGGCGGCGCTGATGAACAGCATTCCGGCGAGGACCACCCGCCAGTTGCCGAGCACGCCGCGGAAGTTCCGCGCCGGCGGCTCCTCCGGGACCCGGTCGGCCCGCCGGAGGCCGACGGCGAACGCGAGGGTGGTGACGAGGGCCGCGGCCGCAAGGAGCCAGAACACCGCCCGCCACGTCGCGATCGCGACGACCGACACGACCACCGTCGGGGCGGCCACCGCCGCGAGCTGCGCCGCCGTCCCGTGGATGCCGATGCGCTTGCCGACCCGGTCGGGGTACAGCTCTCCGATGAGCGGCACCGCGGAGACGAAGTAGGTGCCGGAGGCCACGCCGACGGCGAACACCCCGACCCGGAGCGTGCGGAGGTCCGGCGACGAGGCCGTGAGGGCGGCCGCCGCGGTGAGGATGACCCCGGAGACGACGACGATTCGTCGCCTGGAGACCCGCGTGAGAACGTAGCTCAGCGGCAGTCGGGGGAGCGCCGTGCCGAACCAGACGAGCGACACGACCGCGCCGACGGTCGCCGGTCCGACGTCGAACGCCGCCTGTAGCGGTTCGACGAGCGGGGCGAAGACGACGCGCCCGAAGTTGACGACGAAGACCATCCCGAGGAGGCCCCCGTACAGGCGGCGAGTCATGGCCCGGTGTTCGCCGCGGGGAGGTGTAATCTGTTGTGATCGGACCGCTCGCGCCGACGGCCGGCCGATCGGATACACAGATCGGATCCGGAGGTCGGATACGAGGGCCGTTCGCGTCGCTCCCCGACTGGCTTCGACACCACCGACGTTCAGCCGGCGTCACCGAGGCCGACGGCCGCGAGGTCGCCGAGGCGGTCGTCGGCGCTATCGAACCGCTCGGAGTCGTATAAAACCGCGTCCGGCGCGGCGCCGACGAGGCCGGCGCGACGCGGGGTTACTCGGTCCACCTGATCTCGTATTCCAGTTCGAGCCGTTGGGCTCCGGTCTCCGAGTCCGTGAGCCGTTCGAGTTCGACTTCGAACCGGGCCCGTTCCGGGATCGACGCGGTCTGCTCTTCCGCGCCGCTCGCTAACGTGACGTCCCCGGACTCGATCTGATCCGCGGCGTCACGCAGTGCTTCCGCGATCTCTCGTCTCTCGATCCCCTCCTCGTTTTTGAATAGCTCTTCTTCGGGCATTGTTGGTCAGTATTCGGGCCGCTGGGCTCGGATGACATCGCCGAGCTGTTGCTGTTCGTCGGCGAGCAGCTCGGCCACGTCGTCCGCCGTGATGATTCCGACGAGCGTGTCTCCCTCACAGATGGGGAGGCGTCGGATTCCGTGCTCGGCCATCAGGTTCATCGCCTCGTAGAACCCGGTGCCGGGTTCGGCCGTGCAGAGCCCGTCGGTCATCACGTCTTCGGCCGTCTGCTCGGTCGGGTCGAGCGCCGCTCCGAGGACGCGAACGGTCAGGTCCCGGTCCGTGACGATCCCGACGGGCGTCTCGCCGTCCGTGATCACGACGCTACCGACGTTCTCCCCGTCCATTGTCGCGGCGAGCTCGGCCACGGAGGTTTCGGGGGGAGCCGTGACGGCGTCGCTGCGAGCGAGGTCTTCGATTGGCATGTGGTTTCACCCACTTGGAAATATGAGCTAGACAACATAATTGAATATCATGATTGTTGATTCGTGGGAACGACTGCGCGATGTCTCGCGCCACACGTCGACCCGCGTGAGCGGCCCCGGTGAGTTTCGGGCGACGGGTCCCAGCGAGTTTCGGCTGCCGGAGAGAGGCGCGAGCGCCCCGTTCACCCCGGTATCGAGCGCGATCACTCTGGCTGCGCCCGGCGAGGAGCGTGAACTCCCACTATCTTTAACAGATCTCGGAGTGTCATACACGTTGATTATGAAAAAGCTGATCAACGACCCCGACGACGTCGTCGACGAGATGCTGGACGGGATGACCGCGGCGTACCCGGACCGGTTCCGCAGGCTCCCGGATACGCAGGTCGTCGTCCGGGACGACGCGCCGGTCGAGGGGAAGGTGGCGCTGGTGACGGGCGGCGGGAGCGGCCACGAACCGACGCACGCGGGGTACGTCGGCGACGGGATGCTCGACGGAGCGGCCGCGGGCGACGTGTTCTCCTCGCCGACCGCCGACGAGTTCGAGGCGCTCATCGACGCCTGCGACGCCGGCGACGGCGTCCTCGCGATCATCAAGAACTACGAGGGCGACGTGATGAACTTCGAGACCGCCATCGAGCTCGCCGAGATGGAGGGCGTCGAGGTGGAGAGCGTCGTGGTGAACGACGACGTCGCCGTCGAGGACTCGCTGTACACCTCCGGGCGACGCGGCGTCTGCGGGACGATCCTCGTCCACAAGGCGGCCGGCGCGAAGGCCGCCGAGGGCGCCGACCTGTCCGAGGTCAAGCGCGTCGCCGAGAAGGTTATCGACAACGTGGGCACGATGGGCACCGCGCTCACCTCCTGCGTCACCCCGGAGAAGGGCGAGCCAACCTTCGATCTCGGCGACGACGAGATCGAGCTGGGGATCGGGATCCACGGGGAACCGGGCACCGAGCGCACCGAACTGATGAACGCCGACGAGATCACCGACGCGCTGACCGAGGCGGTCCTCGACGACCTCGACCTCGACGAGGGACAGGAGGTGCTCACGATCGTCAACGGGATGGGCGGCACCCCGCAGATGGAGCTGTTCGTCGTCAACCGCCGGCTGCAGGAGCTGCTCGGCGAGCGGGACCTCGAGACGTGGGACGCCTGGGTCGGCGACTACATGACCTCGCTCGACATGGCGGGCGCGTCGATCACCGTCTGCGCCGTCGACGAGGAGCTGAAGGAGCTGCTCGCCGCGCCGGCCGACACCCCCGCTCTCACTCGGACCCAATGAGCCGGGAGGGCCGAACCGACGGGGGAACGGCGGACGAGGCGACCGAGGGGGCCGCCGTCGTCGCGGCGGTCGAGGCGGTCGCCGACCGCATCGAGGACGAGCGCGACCACCTCACGGAGCTCGACTCCGCCATCGGCGACGCCGACCACGGCGGGAACATGGCCCGCGGGTGGGCGGCCGCCGCCGACGCCGCCCGCGACCTCGACGACCCCGACCCGCAGTCCGTCTGCAGGACGGTCGGGAAGACGCTCATGGCCGAGGTCGGCGGGGCCTCGGGCCCGCTGTTCGGGGGCTCGTTCGTGTTCGCGAGCGCCGAGCTCGACGACGGGGTCACCGCCGAGAGCGCCGTGGCGTTCGCCGAGACCTACTTGCAGAAGGTCGAGGACCGCGGCGACGCCCGGGTGGGCGACCAGACGGTGGTCGACGCGCTCACCCCCGCGGTCCACACGTTCAAGAAGTCGATCGAGACGGACGAGCTCCCGCCGCTCGAGGCGCTCGCGAAGGCGGTCGACGCGGCCGAGCGCGGCGTCGCGTTCACGGTCCCGATCCGGGCGAAGAAGGGGCGCGCCTCCTACCTCGGGTGGCGCTCCGTCGGCCATCAGGACCCCGGCGCGACGAGCGCGCTGTACATCCTCGAAGAGCTGCTCGCGACCGCCGCCGACGCGCTCGACAGCGAGGTGCCCGACGCGGACGCGACCTCGCCGACGATCCCCGACGAGGAGCCCGACGACGCGGCGGGCGACGGAGAGGGCGACGCGCCACCGGAGGACGGGGACTGATGGTCGGGCTCGTCGTCGTCTCGCACAGCGGACGCGCGGCCGAAGGGATCGTCGAGGTGGCCGCCGAGATGGCCGGTGACACCCGGATCGAGCCGGTGGGCGGCGACGGGCAGGGCGGGATCGGCACCGTCCCGGACGCGATCGAGGCCGCGGTCGACGCCGCGGACGACGGGGACGGGGTCGTGGTCCTCGTCGATCTCGGTAGCGCCGTCATGAACGCCGACGTCGCCGTCGAGATGAGCGACGCGGAGGCCGTCATCGCCGACGCGCCGGTGCTGGAGGGCGCGGTCAACGCCGCCGTCGCCGCCACCGACCCGTCCGCCACGCTCGACTCGGTCCGGGAGCAGGCCGAGGCGGCCCGCGGCGTGGAGAAGCTGTAGCGCTCACGCCCCGTCGATGCCGAGCAGGTCCCGGACCTCGCTCCGGGCGTCGCAGGCGAGCGCCTCCTCGGCGAGCGCCCTCGCCTCCGCCGAGTCGACCGCACGGACCCGCTCTTTCACCGCCGGGACGGTCACAGCGCTCATGCTGAGCTCGTCGAGCCCGAGCCCGACGAGCAGCTCCGTGAGCGCCGGGTCGCCGGCCATCTCCCCGCACATCCCGACCCACGCGTCGGCGCCGGCCGCGGCCGAGGTCGTCCGGTCGATCGCCCGCAACACCGCCGGGTGGAGCGGGTCGTGGTAGTCGGCGACCCCGTCGTTCTCCCGGTCGGCCGCCATCACGTACTGGGCGAGGTCGTTCGTCCCGACGCTGAGGAAGTCGAGCCGCTCGGCGAGCCGGTCCGCGAGGAACGCCGCGGCCGGCGTCTCGATCATCGCGCCAAGTTCGGGAATCGCGTGGTCGACCCCCTCGGCGTCGAGGTCGGCGGCGACCGATTCGACCGCCGCCACGGCCGCCTCGACCTCCTCGACCCGCGACACGAGCGGGAACATCACGGCCAGCCCCTCGCCGCCCGTGCTGTCCGCGCCGCCCCCGCTCGCGGCCGCCCGCAACACCGCCCGGATCTGCGTCTCGAAGAGGTCGCGATGCTCGTCGAGCGAGAGGCGGATCCCGCGTCGCCCGAGGAACGGGTTCGTCTCGTCCGGGAGGTCGAGGTACGGCACCCGCTTGTCGCCGCCGACGTCGAGCGTCCGGACGACCACGCGATCGTCGGGAAACGTCGACAGCGCCGCCGCCACGGCCTCGTACTGCTCGTCCTCGCTCGGCGGCGAGTCGCGGTCGATGAAGAGGAACTCCGTCCGGAACAGCCCGATCCCGTCGGCGCCGCGGTCGGCGGCGGCGGGGAGCTCCGCCTCGCTCCCGACGTTCGCCGCCACCTCGACCGGCCGGCCGTCGGCGGTCGCGACGCGCTCGGTGACCGCCGTCGCCTCGGTTCCGGCGGCCGCCGCGCAGGCCTCCGGGTCGGGATCGACGACGACCCGGCCGGCCGCCCCGTCGACGAGCAGGTCGTCCCCGTCTTCGACCTCGCGGAGCGGCTCGCCGACGCCGACGACAGCCGGGATCGACAGCGACCGCGCGATGATCGCCGCGTGCGCGGTCCGACCGCCGGAGACGGTGGCGATCCCGGCGACCGCGTCCGGGTCCAGCTCCGCGGTGTCGCTCGGCGTGAGCCGCTCGGCGAGCAGCACGGTCCCGTCGGGGAGGTCGCCGAGGCCGACGACGGAGTCGACCTCCAGGAGGGCGCGGAGCAGGCGGTCCCGGACGTCGCGCAGGTCGTCGGCGCGCTCGGCCATCGGACCGTCGAGCCCCTCGAACCGCTCGATCGCGGCCGCGAACCGGTCGTTCACGGCGTGGCCGGCCGGCGTCCCGTCGCCGATCGCGTCCTCGACGTCCCCGACGAGCTCCGGGTCGTCGAGGAACTGCTCGTGGGCGTCGAACACCGCCGCCTCCTCCTCGCCGACGCGCTCCGCGGCCCGGTCGCGGGCGTCCCGGATCGCCTCGCGCGCCTCGTCGCGGGCGCTCTCGAACCGCGCCAGCTCGGCGTCGGCGTCGACCGCGGACGGGTCGGGGCGGTCGGGGAGCGTCAGGTCCGCCTCGGGCCGGTACCAGCGCGCCGCGCCGACGCCCGACAGCGGCGTGCTCCCGACGCCGGTGAGCGTCCTCACGTCGGGTCACCGCCGTCGGCGTCGGTCTCGTCCCCGTCGGCCTCGCCGTCCGCCTCCCCGGTCTCACCGTCCGCCCCCTCGACCTCGCTCGTGAGGAGGTCGCAGATCGCGTCGAGCGCGTCGGCCGCCTCCGCGCCCTCGGCGACGACGCGCACCGACTCGCCGCGGGCGGCGTTCAGCCCGCTCACCGAGAGCATGCTGTCGGCGCGGACGAGCCCGTCGTCGCCGTCCTCGGGGCGGCCGATCGACACGTCGGCGTCGAATCGGCTCGCGGTCTGCACAAGCTTCGAGGCGGGCCGCGCGTGGAGGCCCGCCTCCGGCACCACGGTCACCGTGCGTTCCATGGAGCCGGATACGCGAGGCTCGGCCTTATAAGTGCGTTCGGCCGAGCGCCTCGCGCCGCGAGGTCGACTGGCTCACGCGTCAGAACCGACCGGGTCACACGTCAGAACCGACCGGGTCACGCGGGCGAGGCCGACCGACGTCACTCGACGACGTCCACGACCTCGCCCGCGATCATCCGCGCGAGGACGACGCGCGGCACGGCCGCGCGCTCCCGGACGACGCCGGCGATCTCCCGCGCGACGGCCTCGTCGGCGTCGTCGTCGACCGCGTTTATAAGCGGGATCGCCGTCGCGTCCGGCGGCACGTCCTTCAGCCCGCCGGCGTCGTGCGCGAGCACCCGCCCGACCAGTTCGGGGGTGATCTCGTCGCCGACCTCGGCGTCGGTGATCGCGGCCACGCGCTCGGGCCGGTGGACCGTCTCCTCGGTCAGCGGCTCGCCGACCGCGCCGACGCTCGCCACCGGCACCACGCGGTCGGCGCCGGGGGGTATCTGCGGCTCGCGATCGTTCGGGGCCTTGAGAAGCCGCGTCCGGGCGCCGTCCGCCTTCACGAGCACCGGCCCGTCGTGCGCGGCCGCTATCTCGTCGACGACGGCGGGGTCGTACCCCCGGTAGCGGTCGCCGCGATCGCGCTCCGGAACGAGTCCGAGGGGGAACGCGGCCTCGGCCGCTCCGCCCGTCTCGTTGGCCCCGCCCGTCTCGTTCGCCTCGTCCGTCCCGTTCGCCTCGTCCGTCCCGTTCGCCTCGTCCGTCCCGTTCGCCTCGTCCGTCCCGTTCGCCTCGTCCGTCCCGTTCGCTCCGTCTGTTCCGTCTGCTTCGTTCACCCCGACCGCGTCGAGCGCGGCGACCGGATCGGCCGTCACGCGGACGTCGGCGACCTCCCGGTCGAAGATGGGGATCCGCACCGTCGCCGTGAGCACCGCTCGGTCGAGCCGGTCGGCGAGGGCGTAGAGGGTGGTCTTCTTCCCGCCGGCGCCGACGAGACAGGTCGTTCCCGCGGCCGCGTCCAGCGCGTCGACGACGTCGTCCATAGTCGTCGGTACGGGGGGCCAGGGGCGAAAACGCACCGGTCGGGGAGCGGTCGTGCCCCCGACCGCCCCGGCCGCCGGGTCCCGTGTCGGCACCGAGACGCGCTCTCGCGCGTCGGCGTGTGGTTTAATCCCGTCCGAGTGCGACCGTGGTCACGATGACCGTCCCCGACCGGATCCTCCGCGTCGACCTCTCCGCCGGCCGCGTGCGCAGCGAACGCGTCCCGACGGCGTGGCGCGAGCGGTACGTGGGCGGGAAGGGACTCGGCGCGCGCTACCTCTACGACATGGCGGCCGGCGTCGACCCGGAGGCGCCGGCGAACCGCCTCGCGTTCCTCGTCGGCCCGCTGACCGGCCACCTCCCCGGCGAGCCGCGCTACGCCGCCGTCACGAAGTCGCCGCTCACCGGCGCGTTCCTCGACTCCTACGGCGGCGGGTCGTTCGCGAGCCGGCTCGCGGGCTCGCTCGGGGACCACCTCGGCGTCGTGATCGAGGGCGCCGCGGACGACCCCGTCGCGCTCTCGATCGCCGGCGGGGAGGCGACGATCGAGCCCGCGGGCGACCTCGACGGGCTCGACGCGGCCGAGACCGACGCGAGATACCCGGACGCCGCCGTCGCCTGCATCGGCCCCGCGGGCGAGGCCGGCGTGCGCTACGCGACGATCGCCTCCGACGGCGGCGACCACCACGCCGGCCGCGGGGGCGCGGGCGCCGTGATGGGGTCGAAGGACCTGAAGGCGGTCGTCGCCCGCGACCCGCCGCCCGAGACGTCGCCGGCGCTTGAGGCGCTCCGCGACCGCGACGCGGAGCGGTTCGCCGAGAGCGACGCGGGCCGGTGGCTCGCCGCGGGCGACACCCTCGAAACGGTGTCGTTCGCCGACGAGACCGGCGTGCTCCCGACCCGAGGGTGGCAGGCGCGACGGTTCGAAGGGGCCGACGACCTCGGCGTCGAGCGCGCGGCGGAGCGCGCCGCGGGCCGCGAGCGCCCGGACGAACCGGTCCCTGGCGGATTCCGTATCAGCCCGGGTGACGGGGAGAGCCCCGCGGAGGACGCCGACCCGGACGAGACCGTCCCGCGCGGCGGCACCCCCATCGCGCTCGGCGCGGGACTCGGGATCGACGACTTCGACGCCGCCGCGGCGCTCGGCGGCGTCTGCGACCGGCTCGGGATCGACGTGATCTCCGCGGGGAACGCGGTCGCGTGGGCGGTTCGCGCGAGCGAGGCCGGGCTGATCGACCCCGCCGACCACGGCGTCGATCGAGGCCTCTCCTTCGGCGACGAGGGGGCGGCGCGAGCGCTGATCGAGGAGATCGCGTCGCGGGCGACCCCGCTCGGAGACGCCCTCGCCGACGGTGTCGAAGCCGCGGCCGACCGGTTCGGCGGCGCGGACCTCGTTCCGACGGTGAAGGGGATGGAGCTCGCCTCCTACGACCCGCGGGGCGCCGAGACGATGGCGCTCGCGTTCGCGACGAGCGACCGCGGCGGGTGTCACCGGCGCGCCCGCCCGGTCGAGACCGAGGCGGTGGCGGCGCCCGGGTGGACTCCGACGGAGCGCGCCGCGGTCGTCGCCGAGGAACAGGACCGGCGCGCCGCCCTGTGGTGTCTCGTCGCCGACGACTTCCTCGCGGACGCCTTCGGTCCGGAGACCGCGGCCGAGTGGTTCGCGGCGCTCGGCGACGAGCGCGACCCCGAGGACCTCCGGCCCCTCGGCGAGCGCGTGTGGACGCTCGCGCGGCTGTTCAACCTCCGCGAGGGGTTCACCCGGGCCGACGACGCGCTCCCCGAGGCGCTGACGAGGGACACCGAGGGCGGGCCGGGTCGCGGGGGAGACGAGGGGACCGGCCCCGAGCGCGACGGCCTCGACCCCGATGCGTTCGAATCCCTCCTCGACCGGTACTACGCGTGCCGAGAGTGGGACCGCGAGGGGCGGCCGACCGCGCGGCTGCTCGACCGACTCGGGCTCTCGGACCTGCCCGACGCGTCGACCCCGGTCGGGTCGGCAGCGGACGTGCCGGATCCCGACGGGGACGGCGACTGCGGCGGCGACCGATAAAAGGCGGCGTTCGTCGACTACGGCGCGGCCTGCTTCGTCGACACCAGCTCGATCACGTCGCGGTGGGAGAGCTCGTGGCCGGTCCCGACCTGACGCCCGCTCCGGCAGTCGGTGCCGTGGAGGAGGCCCTCCCCGATGTCCGAGTGGATGTGGAAGGCGAAGTCCTCGGTCGTCGACCCCTCGGGGAGGAGGAAGCAGTCGCGGAAGACGCCCTTCTCGTCTTTGCTCCCGTTCGCGGAGCCGGGGAAGACGGCGATACAGCCGAGCACGTCGAAGACGGCCGCCTCCAGCGCGCCCTGCACGCCGGTCCCGTCGTAGTCGGCGACGAACTCGCCGATCCGGTCGAGGCCGGCCTCCTGCTCGCCGGAGACGTCGCCGACGACGTCGAAATCGCTCTCGCCGGGCGTGTAGTCGACGACGCCGGCGTCGTTGGCGTTCTTGAGGGCCTTCTCGGCGTGGGCGCTCGCGGGGACGAACGAGAGGTGGTCGTAGTCGGGGTCCGACGTGATCGCCTCCCAGTTCGACTGCGCCTCGGGCGTGTCCATCTTGTTCGCGGCGACGACCATCGGCTTCGTGCGCTTGCGGATCTCGCGGGCGAGCGACGCCTCGTCGGCGTCGTCCCACGTCTCGGGGTCGAGCTCCAGTCCCTCGGCGAGGATGACGCGTTTCATCCGGTCCTTGTCGATGCCGAACGCGGACATCTGCTCGGCGAGCTCCCGCTCGATGGCGGCCTCGGAGCCGTGGTAGCGCGTCTCGAACTTCTCGATCCCCTTGCGGAGCACGTCGAGGTACCACTCGTCGAGCTCCTCCTCTAAGAAGTCGATGTCCTCGCGCGGGTCGTGGCCCTCGGTGGCCTCGCCCTCGATGTCGGTCTTGCCCGAGAAGTCGACGACGTGGATCAGCACGTCCGTCTCGTTGAGGTCGGTGAGGAACTGGTTGCCGAGGCCGCGCCCCTCGTGGGCGCCGGGGACGAGCCCGGCGACGTCGACGAGCTTCACGGGGACGTAGCGGGTCCCGTCTCGGCAGACGCCGACGTTCGGCGTGCAGCGCTCGTCGAACTCCGGGGCGGCGCAGTCGACGCGGACGTACGCCTCGCCGACGGTCGGGTCGATCGTCGTGAACGGGTACGCGCCCTCGGGCACGTCGTTCATGGTCGCGGCGTTGAAAAACGTCGACTTTCCCACGGAGGGCTTGCCGACGAGGCCGATCCGATAACTCATTACCGTCAGTGCGCGACCCGCGGTAAAAAGCGATGCGAGACGCGACGTGGCGTGAGAGAGGCTGTCGCGGACGTGCGGAGGGTCGTCTCGGGACCCGCGTCGCTCGGTTCGGAGCGCGCCGAATCAGGCGTCGCCGTCGGACTGGCCCGGCTCGCCGACCGCTTCGATCGGCAGGACGTTCTGAAGCGCCGTGTAGGCGTCTTGGGGGCTCTCGAACCGCTCTTGCTCGATTTCTGTGAGGAGGTCGCCGAGGTCGGCCTCGCCGTCGGCGAACAGCACGGTGGTCCCGGCGCACGCCTCGGCGAGGTCGCTCCGAGCCGCCGGGAAGGAGTGGTCAGCCAATTCGCCCTCGACTCTCGACAGGTGGATCTCGGTCGTCATGGCCGTACGTCGCGTCGAGGGCGCTTAAACACGCGCCTCGGACGGTCGGCCGCAAAGAACCGGCAAAGCCTGCAAAGAGTTATGCGGTCGCAGTTTCTTGGTGCATGTGAACAGATGACATTATACGACCGGATCCTGGTCCCGACCGACGGCTCGACTGAGGGGGAACGGGCGGTCGCGCACGCGCTGGACCTCGCCGCGGTCCACGACGCCGCCGTCCACGCGGTCCACGTAGTAGACACGGCGAGCTACGCGGGGATGCCGATGGAGGCCTCCTGGGAGGGAGTCGGCGAACTCCTGCGGGGCGACGCCGAGGAGGCCGTGGCGGCGGTCGAGGAGCTGGCCGAGGAGACCGTCGTCGACGTGGAAACGGCCGTCGTCGAGGGGTCGCCCAGCCGCGAGATCATCCGGTACGCCGAGGGGAACGGCTGTGACCTCGTCGTGATGGGCACCCACGGCCGCGGCGGGATAGACCGGCTCCTGCTCGGGAGCGTGGCCGAGAAAGTCGTTCGCGGCGCCGCCGTCCCGGTCCTGACGGTCCGGATCGACGGCGACGTCCCGACGGAGCCGAGCCTGTCGGAGGCCACCGGACGGACGTGAGAGCGGCCGGACCGCACGGTCTCTGCCGACCCGACCCCGCGGTCAGCCGTCGGCGTCGCGGAGGTGCTCGCAGTCCCCGGCGTGGACGCGTCGCGTCCCGTCTCCCGTGTCGATCACGAGCGCGCCCGGCGACTCGACGTCGACCGCGGTCCCCGTGACGACCCCCATCGGCGTTTCCACCCGAACCCGTCGCCCGAGCGTGCTCGCCCGCTCGCGCCACGCCGCGAGGATCCGGTCGGATCGGTCCGCCGTCTGCGCGAGCGCCGCGACCCGTTCGAGGAGCGTCGCCGCGAAGCGCCGCCTGTCGACGTCGCCGCCGGTCTCGGCGCGCAGCGAGGTCGCGTCGGCCGGGAGCGCGTCCGGATCGACGTTCGCGTTGACGCCGACGCCGACGACGAGCCACGAGACGCGGTCGGCCTCGCCCTCCATCTCGGTGAGGATCCCGGCGAGCTTGCGGCCGCCGCGTCCCGAGCGGTCGGCGTCGCCCGCGGCGCCTCCCGCTCCGTCGCCCCCGACGAGCACGTCGTTCGGCCACTTGATGTGCGCGTCGACGCCGACCTCGCGGCAGGCGTCGACCGTCGCGACCGCCGCGGCGAGGGTGAACAGCGGGGCGCGGGCGGGCGAGACCGTCGGCCGCGTGACGACCGACAGCCAGACGCCGCCGCTCGGCGCGACCCACTCGCGGTCCAGCCGGCCTCGACCGCCGGTCTGCTCGTCGGCGACGACCGCGACGTCGGCGGCGCCGTCGGCCGCCAACTCGCGGGCGCGGTCGTTCGTCGACGGGACGGCGTCGTGGTACTCCACCTCGTACGGCGCGTCGAGTCCGAACTCGATCCCGGCCGCGCAGTAGGCGGGCTCCGCGGGCGCGGCGTAGCCCGCGCCCGTCGACTCGACGGCGAACCCCTCCTCGCGGAGCGCCTCGACCGCCTTCCACACCGCCGCCCGCGAGACGTCGAGCTCCGCGGCGAGCGCCGGTCCCGAGACCGGGCCGTCCTCCAAGGCGTCGAGCAGCGCGCGACGCGTGTCCATGTCGACGCGGTCGGCGCGGGCGTGGAAAGCCGTTCCGGGTCGCCAGCGGGGACCCGCTCACCTATGGGTCCGCGGGCGTAACGTCGGGTGTCGCATGACCGACGCCGAGACCGTTCCCGTGACCGTCGTCGATGGCGAGGAACGCACAAAGCTGGCTGTCGAGCCGGGACGGAACCTGCGGCGCGTCCTCCTCGACGCCGACCTGTCGCCGTACGCGGCCGCGACGCGCCGACTGAACTGCGGCGGGCGCGGGATCTGCGCCACCTGCGGCGTTCGGATCCGCGAGGGACCGCCGCCGGACCACTGGCACGACCGGCTCGCGGCCCGTTTCGGCTACCCGCGGCTGTCGTGTCAGGTCACCGTCGACGGGCCGATGACGGTCGAGCTCGTCGACAAGCGCGTCTGGGGATCGCGCGAGTCGGGCGGCGGCGACTAGCGGGGAGCGACCGTGCCGCGCGTCGCGGCGCTCGCCTCCGAGACACCTCGTTTCCGGTGAAACGCGGCCGTGAGACGCGACGCGACCGCGTCGACGAGGAGACCCGACGCGACCGCGGCGGCCGCCGCTCGCCGACGAGGCGAGTCGACTGTGGGCACAAGACCCAAGGTCTCACGGGCGAACGCTCCGGTATGCAACCCTCCAAGGAGCGGGAGGCGTCCGACGGCGACCCGATGGACGACCTCGACGACCTCCTCGACGACGACCTCGCCGAGGGCGGGGACCCCTCGACGTCGGACGAGGCCGATTCGCGCGCCGAGAGGAACGAGTCGGCTGGCCGGGCGGCCGAGACCGGCGGCGACGGCGGGCGCGTCGGGACGAGCGGTCGCTGGTTCTCCGCGAAGGCGTTCGCGCTCGCGCTCGCCGCGGTCGCGATCGGCGTCTTCGTCGGCGGCGCGATCCCCCTCATCGGCGGGACGATCGGTTCGGCCGGGGGCGTGTTCCTCGCCGCGTTCCTGATCGGGCTGGCGCTCTCCGCCCGGCGGTACGTCGAGACCGGGCTCGCCGGCGCCGCGGCGGGAGCCCTCGTCGCGGTCACGAACGTCCTCGGCGTCGGCTTCCTCCCGATCGGGTTCGACTACCTCCAGCAGTGGGGGCTTCCCCTGCTCGCGGTCGGCGGCGGGGTCGGGCTCGTCGCGGCCCTGCTCGGCCACTACTTCGGCCGCGATCTCCGCGCGGGCCTGACCGCGGACGTCGAGGGCTGAGCGCCCCGAAAAAAAAACCTTACTTCCGCCCGATCAGCGCGGGCCAGTGATACGCGTCGAACCCGACGTACGCCGCGATCTCCCGGCGTTCGAGCGCGAGGAAGCCCGCGAGTATCGCGACGAACCCGACGATCGCTTCCGCCTCGACGAGGGTGCCGAGCAGGACCCAGCTCCCGGCCGCGGCGACCACGGGCTCGGCGTACCCCACGAGGTGGAGCTGCGCCGGGCCGACCTCGTCGAGCAGCGCGAAGTAGATCAGGAACGCGAGGACGCCCGACAGCAGCGTGAGGTAGGCCAGCGACCCGATCGCGGTTCGGTTCCACTCGATCGCCGCCGGCGACTCCCCGAGCGCGGCGGCGCCGACGAAGAGGAGCCCGGCGCCGAGCACCATCGCCCACCCCTGCAGGGCGGCGATCGGGAGGTCCGTCCGGAGCGGTCGGAGCAGGACCGCGCCCAGCGAGAAGGCGACGGCGCCGGCGAACGCGAGCCCGACGCCGAGGAGGGCCGAGTCACCGACCCCGGCCGCGGTCGGGTCGGCGATCACGACCACGCCGAGGATACCGAGAGCGAACCCGCCGATCTCGACGGATCCGAGCCGCTCGTTCGGGAGGAGGACCGCGGCGAACACCGCGGTCAACACCGGCGCGAGGCTCACGACCACCGCGGCGACCGCCCCGGAGATGTGGAGCTCGCCGACGTACAACAGCCCGTGGTACGCGGCGATAACGAAGGTCGCCGCGACGGCGACGCCGAGCCACTCGTCGCGTCCGCTGGGCGTCGTCCGTCCGGACATGACCGCGGCGACGCCCAGCACGATCGCTCCGGCGATCGCGTACCTGACGCCGGCGAACAGCAGCGGCGGGAAATGGTGTAACCCGGCCTCGATCGCGACGAAGGAGGTGCCCCACAGGGTCGCGAGGAGGACGAAGGCGGCGACGACTGATTCCGGAGTAGAGAGGAGGTTCCGTAGCTTCATTGAGTGTTAGATCGAAGTTTCTTGAGACAGTTAAACTATTCTCTCACAATCGGCCGAATTCAGAATGAACAATCACGCATACGAACGAACTGCAATACGCTTCCGAAACGAGGGTCGTTCTTGGATTCGAGTGCAAGTGTGTCGGTCGGAATATACAACAGTCCCTCACTCGAAGGGGGCGTATGGACGAGCGCGACGTGCGGCTGTTGAAGGCGATATCTGACCTCGGAACCGGGAGCCCCGAGCGGCTCCACGAGGAGACCGGGATTCCGGTGTCGACGATCCACTACCGGCTGAACAACCTCCGCGAGGACGGCGTGATCGAGAACGATCTGTACGACCTCGACCACGAGGCGCTCGGGCTCGGCGTCACCGTCATCGTCGAGGTGCTCGCGGGCTACGAGGGCCCGTACGAGGAGTTCGCCGACGAGCTACTGGCGGTCGAGGGGGTCACGGAGGCGTTCTTCACGATGGGCGAAACCGACTTCGTCGTCCTCGCGCGGCTCTCGTCGTCCGACACCGTCGAGCGGCTCATCAGCGACTTCGAGGCGATTCCCGAGGTCGAACGCACGAACTCGACGTTCACGATCGCCACACTCCGCGACGAGCCGCGAGCGCCGGCGACGTACGACCTCGACACGCTGCTCGCGGAGCTGACCGAGTAGCGCCGACCTCACTCCGGCGACAGGGAGGACCCGACCGACCGCTCGACGAACAGTAGCGCTACCAGTCCGAGTATCACCAGCGTGTACGCGAACGCGGCGAAGAGCGCGTCCTGCGTCGATGGGTACTCGGTGGTCCGGAAGATGATCACTTTCCGGACCATCGCGATGACGCCAGTGTAGATCACCAGCCTGACGATCCGACGGGTGTCGCTCTGTTCGATGTAGGCGACGACCGTCTCGTACACCTCGACGATGATGAGCAGCAGCAGTCCGGTCTCGATGAATCCGATGACCGTGTTCGGGTCGGTGATCTCGCCGGTGGGAACTGACTCGGCGATCTGTATCGCGAGGTCGACCACGCCGATCCCGAACAGGAGGGCGAACAGCGCCGCCGCGGCGAGTTCGACGCCGTGGATGAACCGGTTCGTCGCGTCGGAGACCCGGTCGCCGCGCGTCTTCGCGACGGCCGGCTCGGGCGTGCGGTCTGTCGCTGGCGGGTCGTCCGAGGGACCCGGTGGCGGATCGTCCATCTGGTGTTCCCTCTAGGTACGAATCAAGGCCCCGCGACACGTAAAGAACAGGGGCGACAACGTGTGAATCGGGGGCGGAACGGGAGGGATTCCGAGGACCGTTACGACCGCTTGCCGATCTCCTCGCGGAGCACGTCGGAGACGACCTCCCCGTCGGCCTTGCCGCGGAGCGCGCCCATGGCCTCGCCCATCAGCCCCGAGAACGCCCCCATCCCCTCCGCCTCGATCTGATCGGCGTTGCGCTCGACGACGTCGACGACCGCCTCGCGGACCGCATCCTCGCTCACCCCAGAGAGTCCGGCCTCCTCGACCGCCTCCGCGGCCGTGAGGTCCGGGTTCTCGGCGAGCGTCGTCAGCACCTCCGGCACGCCCTCTTTCGCGAGGTCGCCGCCCTCGACGAGGGCGAATAAGTCGAGGAAGTGGTCGTCGGTCAGGTTCTCGACCGGGGCCCCCTCGCGGCGGATCTCCGTCGTCGTCGACTCCAGCGTCGACGCCGCGAAGGTGGGGTCGACGCCGCGCTCGACCGCGGTCTCGAACAGCGGGAAGCGCCGCCCGAAGGCGACCTGCTCGGCGAGCCCGCGATCGAGTCCGAACTCCTCGGCGTAGCGGTCGGTCTTCTCGTCGAGGAGCTCGGGTCGGTCGACGTCGGACGGGTCCGGCTCGACCGGCGGCACGTCCGTCTCGGGGTACATCCGAGCCGCGCCGGGAAGCGGACGGAGGTAGCGGGTCGTCCCGTCCTCGTTGGCGCCGCGGGTCTCCTCGGGGACGCCCTCGATCGCCACGGCGGCCCGGTCGGCGGCGGCCTCGATCGCGAGGTCGGCGGTCTCCGGGTCGGCGGCGACGATGGCGACCGCGTCCTCCGGCCCGGCGCCGACCGCCTCGCGGAGGGACTCGACCTCGGCCTCGGTCACGCCGTACGCCGGCAGCTCGTCGGTGTGGAAGATCCCGCCCGCCCCGTGTCGCTTCGCGTGGTCGGAGAGCTCGGTCCCGAGCCGGCGGTCCGGCTGGATTTCCCACCCTACGAGCCCGTCGAAGCCGAACAGCGGAACCGCGGTCACCTTCCCGCCCGAGTCGAGCGCGCCCCGGATGACCCCGGAGTCGGTCTCGGCGAAGACGTCGGTCGCGTCCGAGACGTCGCCGACGCTCGCGTCGCGGTCGCGGAGCTCGTCGCGGATCGCGAGCAGCTCCGCCTGCCGGCCGACCTCGCCGCGGACGATGTCCTCGATCCCCTGGAGGTCCTGGACGCCTTTCACCTCGACGCGGGCGCCCTCGGCGATGGAGACGTTGACGTCCTGCCGAATCGTGCCGAGCCCGCGCTTGACCGCGCCGGTCGACCGGAGCAGCATGCCGATGCGCTCGGCGGCCTCGCGGGCGCCCTCGGGGCTCCGGATGTCCGGACCGGTACCGATCTCGACGAGCGGGACGCCGAGGCGGTCCAGCGAGTAGACGACGCCGTCGTCAGTCTCCTCGACGCGCTTTGCCGACTCCTCCTCCAGCATGAGGTCGACGATCGACACCGCCCCCTCGCTCGTCTCGATCTCCCCGCTCTGGCCGAGCAGGATCGAGCGCTGGAAGCCCGAGGTGTTCGACCCGTCGATGACGAGCTTCCGCATCACGTGCGCTTGGTCGACGACCGAGACGTCGAGCAGGTCGGCGATCTGGAGCGCGACCGAGAGCGCCTCGCCGTCGACGCGCCGGGGCGGCTCGTCGTCCTCCTCGACGAGGCAGGTGGTGTCGTACGCGAGGTAGGTGAACTCGCGGTCGACGCGGCTCTCCTCCATCGCGGCGTCGTCGAGCTCGCCGAGCTCGCTCTTCGTCGGGTGGAGCCGGCGGGCGATCTCGCGGTCGGCCTCGTCGGGGTCGCGCTCGACGGTCGGGGAGTCGCAGAACAGCTTCGTCTCCGTGTCGAGCTGCTGGTGGATCTCCAGCCCGGCGACGAGCCCCAGCTCCTCGTGGTCGTACTCGGGGGTCGCGTCCTCGCTCATTACGCCGTACTCCGGCAGGCCGGAACAAAAAGGGTGGCAGTTCGCGCGGGCGATGCGGATCGAGGCCACCGAGGTTCCTTATAAATGACTGGGCGGTGGCGCGTGCCTGTGAGCGGCCGCCCTCGGCGGCCGCGAGTCAGCACGCGCGAGGGAGCCCGCGGCCGCCGGCGGCGGCCGCGGCGAGGCTGGGGAGGCGCGAGGGGCTGTGCGGCTGCGGTCGGGTGGGACTCAAAGGGGCAGTCGCGAGTCCTCGCGGCTGGGGCTTCGGCGGTGTTCACGATCACAGCGTTCCGATCACAGCTGTCGCTCGTCGCGTAACGTTCGAAAGGAATTGTGCGTGGATGCTGTCGTAGAGACAACACCGTGCATCGGTGCGGCGGGTGTGCCGCCGAGCGATGCGTGGGACCGGATTTGAACCGGCGGACCTCTACAGGACAGCGCCCTCAACGCTGCGCCGTTGGCCTGGCTTGGCTACCCACGCTCGCGGTGTTCAATCGCGTCCTCACGTACCCTTCCCCCAATTAAAAGCCCTTCCATTCGGCAGTGCCGTGTCGAAGAGTGACACCGGGCGGCGGGGCCGAGCGTATTCCGGGTCGGACACGCCCCCGGTCGGACGCGCCGGAACCGGCACGGGTTTGAGAGTGGCGGCCCTCGGATCCGACATGTCCGAGTGGGCCCGCGAGAACGTCCCGCTTTTGACCGCACTCAGCTCCGTCGCGGCGCTGGCCGTGGTGTTCGGCGCCGTCGGCGGCGCGATACCGAGCGTCCTCCTGCCCCGCGCGAGCGACGCCGTCCTCGCCGCGATCCCGCACTTCAACGCCGCCGTCTCGGCGACGGCCATCGGCACCATCGTCCTCGGCTGGCGCGCCATCTCCCGCGGCGAGGTGCGCCGACACCGCGCGTTCATGCTGACGTCGTTCGGCCTCTTCACCGCCTTCCTCGGCGCGTACCTCTACCGGCTGATCCACGTCGGCACGACCGAGTTCCCCGGCCCCGACGTCGTCTACACCTACCTCTACCTCCCGTTCCTCGGGATACACATTCTGCTCGCGATCGCCTGTATCCCGTTCGTCTTCTACGCGCTCCTGCTCGCCGCGACCCGCCCGTACGAGGAACTGTACCACACGCGTCACGCGCAGGTCGGCTTCGTCGCCGCCGTCCTCTGGCTGATCTCCTTCGCGATGGGGATCGGCGTGTACGTCATGCTGTACCACGCGTTCTGAGGCGGGCGCGGGGCCGACCGGCGAAGCCGGGCGCTCCGACCGTACCGGCCGCACCGATCGCCCCGACCGCTCCGACGAAGCTTGATATCGCCGTCAACCGTACGAACCGTCGTGCTGTTCGCGACTCACCTCCTCGTCGCCGCCGGCCTCGGGTGGCTGTCGGGACACCCGCGCCTCCGGCGGTACCTCGGCGGTTCGCCGCCGCTCTCCGTGTGGTGGCTCGTCGCCGGCGCCGCGCTCCCGGACGTCGTCGACAAGCCGCTCGGCGCGCTCGGCGTCTTCGACGTCTACCAGTCGGTCGGCCACTCCGCGCTGCTCGTGCCGCTCGCCGCGCTCGTCGCCGTCGCCGCGAGGCGCCGCGGCCTCGCGGTCGCGGTCGGCTGGGGCTCTCACCTCGCGCTCGACGCGCTCCACATGGTCGTGAACGGGCGGCCGGGCGACGCGGCGTTCCTCGGGTGGCCGCTCCTCACGCGGTCCGACCCGCTCGCGATCCCGCCGGGCGAGTTCGCGCTGTTCTACGTCGGAACCCCCTCCTTCTTCCTCGAAGCGGCGCTGTGGCTGGCGGCCGTCTCACTGGTGTTGCGGTCGCGGGTCGCCGTCGGCACCGACCGGGAAAGCGGTCGGTGAGACCGGTCCGGCCGCCTACCCGTCGTCGTTCGCCATCCGGTGGGCCGCGTAGAAGAGCGGGACGAGCAGCGCACCGGCGAACCCGAAGCCGAGCGCGAGCGCGCCGATGTCGCCCGCGCTGAGGACGCGGCCGGCGCTCCCGCCGTCGTCGCCGTCGCCTCCGTCGCCACCGCCTCCGCCGTCGCCTCCGTCGCCACCGCTTCCGCCGTCGCCTCCGTCGCCTCCGTCGCCACCGCTTCCCCCGCCTCCGCCGTCACCGCTCCCACCGTCGCCGCCGGCGTCGGGCTGGACGAGGTCGTCGTCGACGGAGCCGACCGCGACGGAGCCCTTCATGCCGACCGCCTCGTGCGGTACGCAGAGGTAGTTGAACGTGTCGCCGTCGGACGCGTCGTCGAACGTGTACTCGAAGGTGGTCCCCGCCTCGCTGACGGTCTCGCCGCTGTCGAACGTCCCGTCCTCGGCGACGACGTTGTGCGCGCCGCCCTCGCCGGTCCACTCCCAGACGACGGTCGTTCCGGGGTCGATCAGGATCGCGGCCGGACCGAACCTGAGCCCGTTGACCGCGCCGACGTCGACGGTGACCTCGTCCTGTCCGGTGTAGTCGTGCGTCCCGTCGTAGTTGTCCACGTCGTCGAGCCAGCCGCCGTACTGGGCGGCGGCGGTCCCGGAACCGGCGGCGAGGCCGGTCGCGGCGGCGGCGCCTGCGGCGCCGACCCTGAACAGCCCGCGGCGGCTCATCGTCGCGTCGTCGGCGTCGGATGTCATACCTGTACCTCCCAGCGTGGGCGTATTTAAATTCCCGATTCCCGACTCGCGACGTGAGAACGGGAGGCGGCGACGGGGCGAGTCGTCGGGAACCGAGGTCGGAGCCCGATCAGTCGTCCGCCGGCGTCGGGTCGGGCGTGACGGGGTCGAGGTCGCGGTCGCTCTCCTCGCCCTCGACGTCGAAGGGGTACTCGCCGGTGACGCAGCCGAGACAGAGGTCCGCGCGGCTCTCGCCGAGCGCCTCGGAGACGGCGTCGATCGAGAGGTACGAGAGGGAGTCGGCGCCGACCTCCTGTCGAATCTCCTCGGTGGAGGCGTCGGCGGCGATCAGCTCCTCGCGGGTCGCCATATCGATCCCGAAGTAACAGGGCGCGACGATCGCCGGCGCGCCGATCCGGAGGTGGACCTCCTCGGCGCCGGCTTCGCGGACGAGCTCGACCAGCTGCGTCGAGGTCGTCCCCCGGACGATGGAGTCGTCGATGATGGTGACCGACTTCCCCTCCACGGTCGATTTGATCGGGTTGAGCTTCAGCCGGACCGCGCGCTCGCGCTCGTCCTGCGTCGGCATGATGAACGTGCGCCCGACGTACCGGTTCTTCATCAGCCCCTCGGCGAACTCGATACCGGCGTCGTTCTCCGGACGGGCCTCGCCGTCGGCGGTCGTCTCGCCGGCCGCGTCGGCGTAGCCGGAGGCGAACGCCCGGCCGGAGTCGGGGACCGGCATCACGACGTCGGCCTCGACGCCGGACTCCTCCCAGAGCTTCCGCCCGAGCTTGCGGCGGACCTCGTACACGAGGTTCTCGTCGATGACCGAGTCGGGGCGCGCGAAGTAGACGTGTTCGAAGAAGCAGTGCGCGGTCGACTCGCGCTCGACCAGCTGGTAGGTGTCGTACCCCGCGCCGTCGGGGTCGAGGACGACGAGTTCGCCCGGGCGCACGTCCCGGATCAGCTCCCCGTCGAGGGTGTCGATGGCGGCCGACTCGCTGGCGAGCACGTATCCGCCGTCCACTTTCCCCAGACACAGGGGACGGTTCCCGAGGGGGTCGCGCACGCCGAGGACGGTGTCGTCGTGGGTGATCGCCAGCGAGTAGGAGCCGTGGATGCGGTTCATCGTGTGTTTGACGGCGCGCACGAGGTCCTCCTCCAAGAGGTTGCGCGCGAGGTCGTGGGCGATCACCTCGGTGTCGCCGTCGGAGGTGAACGCGTGGCCGGCCGCCGCGAGCTCCTCGCGCACCTCGTCGGCGTTCACGAGGTTCCCGTTGTGCGAGAGCCCGAGCGAGCCGGACTTGAAGGAGACGGAGAACGGCTGTGCGCAGCTCTTGTCGAGGCTCCCGGCGGTCGGGTACCGGACGTGACCGATGCCGGTGCCGCCCGACAGCGACGCCAGGTCCCCCTCCTCGAACGCGTCCCCGACGAGCCCGCGCTCGACGTGGCTGTGCTGTTGGAACCCGTCGTGCGTGACGATCCCAGCGGACTCCTGCCCGCGATGTTGGAGCGCGTACAGCGCGTAGTACAGCGGCCGCGCGGCCTCGCGGTCAGCGAGCGAGATGCCGACGACGCCGCACTTCTCTCGCGGCTCGTCAGCGGTGTGGTCCCCACCGGCGTTCATGTACGCGACGGTGGGGCGTGAGGCGATAAAAATCCTCGTGTTCGTGGTGCTATCGAGGTTTACGACGGGGTATATATGCACAAACGCGGATCGGGTCCGCCGAAGTCGCCGACCGGCCGGTCGGCTCACCTCCCGTCGACGTCGCGCTCACTCCCCCTCGATCAGCTCGTCTAATCGCTCGAAGTACGCCTCCCGCGGCACCTGGTAAGCGGCGCGGTAGTCGACGTCGCCGGCGGCGAACCGCTCCGCGACCGCGACGGCCGCGGCCGCGCCCGACTCGCGGTCGTCGCGGGTCTCCGAGACCGCCTCGACCTCGGGCTCCAAGAAGAGCACGACGTGCCACTCGTCGGTCGCGTACTGGCCGGATCCGGGGCGGGCCGTCCGCGCGCCGTTCGTGAGGTAGATGGTCGGCATGCACTCCGCGGGGAGGTCGTCGCCGTCGAACACGTCGGGCCGGTAGACGAGGATCGCCCGTCCGCTCGGCTCCTCGTTCCACACCCGCCAGCCGTCCGGCAGCGCCTCGAAGCTCATGGGCGGAGTCGGAGGCGGAGGCTTGAAAGGATCGCGCTCCGGTCCGCCTAGTCGACGATGTCGGAGCCGCCCGGCGGGAGGAACTCCTGAAGCTGGTCCGCGCTCGCCACCTTGCGGACGAACGACTGGTCCGCGAACCGCCCCTTCAGCTCGCGGTACACCATCATCGCGGCGTCGTTCTGGGCGTACATCCCCGGCTCCAGCGTGACGCTCGTCGCCGCGCGGTCGACGATCGCCGACGGCGGCCCGCCGATGGCCTGCGTGACGGGTTCGCACTGAACGCCGACGGCGATCCGGCAGGGGACGTCCTCGAAGTAGGTCCGGTCGCCGCGGATCACGAAGCTCCCCTTCTCGATGTACTCGCCGCTCTCTGGGGTCTTCGATACCTGATCCGGCTCGACCATGTACGCGTCGCCCGCGCCGCGACCGTCCTTCCAGTCCGAGGAGTACGAGACGGCGAACTGCGCGACCTCCCGCAGCGTCTCCTCGGAGAAGTCGACCGGGTCCGCGGACTCGGAGGGCCCCGCGGCCTTCAGCAGGGTCACGGGCCCGCCGTGCGCCTGCGTGTGGAAGAACCGGTCGTGTTTGCCCATGTACTTCTTGACGAGCTCCTCGTTCTGGTCGGCGTTGCGCCCGCCGATGACGAGGTAGCCGGTCGAGGTGTGGAACCACCGGAAGCGGTCGTACCAGTCGTCGGGGCTCCGGATCGGGATAGAGGCGCGCGAGAGCCAGTCGGTCTCGTACGCCTCGTCGTCGTCTCCCTCGTCGCCGTCGCTTCCGCCGTCCCCGTCGTCCGCCGCCTGCTCCGCCTCCCACTCCGCCTTGCGCTCCTTGACGGCCTCCAGCTCGCGGCGCGTCGACTCGATCGCCTCCATCGCGCCCTCCTTCTTCCCCTCGATCCGCTTCGCCTCCTGGTAGAGCCGGTCGGCGTTGACCTCGACGCCGGCGCTCGCGTCGAGTTCGACGCGGACCGCGTCGACGCCCTCGCCGTCGTCGCTCCCGGCCTCGAGCTCGACCGTCACGGTCCCCTCGCCGCCGTCGACGTCGACCACGGCCTCGGCCGCCGGGATCCCGCGCTCCGCGCCCGCGTCGAGCGTCTCGGCGATCTCGTCCCACGGGACCTCGCTCTCGCGGGCCTCCTGAACCGTCGAGAGCACCTCGTCGACGAGGTCGTAGTTCGCGTACAGGAGTTCGGCGCGCTCGCGCTCCGCCTCGGCCTGTTCCTCGAACCCCTCGATCGCCCCCTCCTGCTGTTCGATGATCCGCTCCTGTTTGGCGATCTCCTCCTCGAAGTCCGGCCGGGAGGCCTTCGCGTCCGCCGGGGCCTCGCCCTCGCCGGTGTCGTCGCGGTCGAGCCGGTAGAAGTACTCGTCGACGGCGGCGTTGAACGAGTCGAAGCCGACGCTCGGGAGCCCCTCGTGCTCCGAGAGGGGGAACGGCGTGACGTCGACGACGCGGGGGTCGCGGTCGTCCGCCTCGCTTTCGGACAGCTCCTCCTCGTACACGCGCGGGTCGACGTCGCCGGAGCGGAGCCGGTCGCCGATCCGTTCGAGCGCCTCGTGGAGCGCGCGGAGCTGGTCGTCGGTCGCCTCGTCGATGGGCGTCTCCTTCTCGACGCCCGCGCGCGTGCACACCTCCTCGGCGTATAGCCCGCCGAGGTTGAGCTGCGTGGCGAGGGTCCGCACCACGTCGCTGTCGGACTCGCGCATGTTCCTTTTAAACCCGCCGAGGCTCACGTCGAGGGGGTTGAGCCGCGACGCGGGGTACTCGTACTGCGAGCCGGGCGCGACCGTCCGGGACTTGAGCCGGACCGTCGACAGCGAGCCGACGACCTCGCCGGTCTCGTCGAGGGCGGCGACGTTGCCCTGGCCGAACAGCTCTGCGACGAGCGTCGTGTTCTCGTCCTCGCGCTCGAACTCGAAGGTGAGGATCCGGTCGAACTCGTACTGCTCGACGCCCGCGAAATCGGCGCCCGACATGCGGTTACGCAGCATCTTCGCGAAGTTCGGCGGGCGGCCGGGGGCGTCGGCGACGTGCTCCGCGTCGGCGACGTGGGCCCGCTTCACGTCGCCCACCTCGATCATGAGTTCGACGCGGCCGCGGTCGAAGTCGCGCAGCTTCAGCCGGAGCAGGTCGTCGTCGTAGAGGTACGCCTTGTCGACCTTCGCGCCCTCGTACCGATTGAGCTCGGTGACGAGGGCCGCGAGGTCGATGCTCGACAGCTCCCGCTTCTGGTCCATACACGACAGAGACTCGCGGGCCGGAAAAAGGCGTGTCGTTGTGGGTGCGGTCGGGCGAGCGAGTCCGACCGAGTCGGCCTCACAGCCGCTTCGACACGTACGGCCCGTCCTGGTGGTAGCCGAGCTTGTCCCGGTAGTACTCCCGGGCGCCGATTCCGGAGATGACGGCCATCTTGCGGTAGCCGGCGTCGCGGGCGAGCTCCTCGGCGCGTTCGAGGAGCCTGGTGCCGTACCCCTTGTGTTGCCAGTCGCCGTCGCCGCCGATGGCGACCTCGGTGCCGTACACGTGGAGCTCGCGGATCAGCGCCGCGTCCTCCAGCTCCCGGCGGATCGCGTCGTCCTCGGTGCCGGGCGCGCCGGGCTGGTCGGGCGCGAACGAGGGGAACCGCAGGCGGCAGAACCCGACGAGCAGGTCGCGGACGGGGTCCTCGAAGGAGATGAAGTGTTCCGTCCCGCCGCCGGCCTCGTACGTCATCACGTCGAGTTCGACGTCGTCGGGGTCCGGGTCGGCGTCGTTGTGACCGACCTCGCGGGCGCGGATGTCGCGCTGGACGATCCCCTTCTCCTCGGCGCGCTGATCGGCCAGCTGTCGGAGGTTCGACTTCCAGACGCCGCCCTCGATGAAGTCGGCGGGGATGTCGCGCTGGACGCGCTGGAGCCGGGTGTACTTCGGGACGTGGTCCATCGCCTCGGCGACGACGTCGGCCGCCTCCTCGTTCGTGAGGGGGTCGAACTCCTCGCGGCGCCACCGGTCGTACACCCGAGTCCCCTCGACGACGAGCGTCGGGTAGATCTTCAGGTAGTCGGGGCGCCAGTCCGGGTTCTCGAAGATCTGTCGGAAGTCCTCGATACACATCTCCCGCGTCATCCCCGGCTGTCCGGGCATCATGTGGAACCCCACCTTGAACGCCGCGTCGCGCAGGCGACGGTTCGCGTTGCGGGAGGCCTCGTTTCCGTGCCCGCGGTGCATCTCGCGGTTGATCCGCTCGTAGGTGGTCTGGACGCCGACCTCGACTTTGGTGCCGCCCAGGTCGAGCATCCGGTCGATCTGCTCGGGGTCGCACCAGTCGGGCTTCGTCTCGAACGTCGTCCCGATGTTGCGGATCGCGTTCGTCTCGTTCTCCGCGATCACGTCTTCGAGGTACTCGAACTCGGTCTCCTCGGGAGCGGGCGCGAACGACTCGCCCTCGGCCGGCTCCGGCTCCTCGTCCAGGTCGTAGTCGTTCATCGCCTGCAGGGCGCGCTTCACGAACCACTCCTGGTAGTCGTGCGAGCGCGCGGTCATCGTCCCGCCCATCAGGATGAGCTCCACCTTGTCGACCGGGTGACCGATCTTCCGGAGCTGTTCGAGCCGGAGCGTGACCTGCCCGTACGGGTCGTAATCGTTCTGCTCTCCGCGGGCCGCGGCGGGCTCGTGACCCGTGTACGACTGCGCCGAGGAGAACTCCGAGGCCGGTCCGCCGGGGCAGTAGAGGCACTTCCCGTGCGGGCAAAGCTTCGGCGAGGTCATGATGGCGACCGGCGAGACGCCGGACGCGGTCCGGACCGGCTTCCGCTGGACCACCTCGATCACGTCGTCGCGCGCCTCGAAGGGCGCGTGGTCCAATATGTCGGTGTTCTTCGGGACCTTCGGGGACGAGAACTTCGAGCAGGCGTCGAGCTTGGCGGACTCGAGGTCGTCGCGGTCGATCTCGCCCGCGAGGATCCGGTCGACGAGGTGTTCGCAGGTGCGGACGAACGCCTCTGGCTCGTCGCCGTCGGAGTTCCCGCCTCCGTCGTCACCCCCCTCGCCGCCGGCGTCCGCGTCACTCGCCGCGTCGGTACTCATTACGCTCCGATCGACGGGTTTCGGAGTTAAGCGTGTCGCACCGCGGGAACCGGCCGGTTTTAGGCCGACCCGGGCGTAGCCGCCGCCGTGTTACGCAAGGACCTCCTGCGCGTCTCGCGGGCCGGCGGTGGATACCGCCCGCGCTTTACGGGTCGCGAGCACCGCCCGCTCGCGGCCCGGGTGCTCGGGACGTTCGAGTCCCACGTCGGGGAGCGCCGCGGCGACCTCGACGACGCGCTGGCGGCGCTGGAGGCCGACGCCGGCGACTCCGGCGGCGACTTCAAGCTCGTCCGCGGGCTCGCGGCCCTGATCGAGCGCGAGTGCGACTTCGAGACGCGGGCGCCGGTCCCGCCGCGCCGCGTCCGGCGGGCCGCGTTCGAGGCGGCGGAGGCGGTCGGCGTCGCGAGCGAGGCGGAGCGGGAGACCGCGGTCGACCGAGCCGCCGACGCGCTGGGGATCGAGCCGGGCGACGTGGAGGCGTCGCTCTACGCCGACCGCGACGTCAACGAGGTCCTCGTCGACGCCGACGTGCGGTGGGGGCCGGACTCCCTGTTGGAGCAGTACGACCTCTCGCTGGCGCAGACCGCCCTCTTCGACGCGACCGAGGTCCGGATCCGGTCGAACGACCCGAAGCGGCTCGTCTCGGCGGTGAAGCGGCTCCGGCTGATGTACGAGCTGGAGAAGACGCCCGAGGGGCGGGAGCTCGTCGTCACCGGCCCCGACACCCTCTTTTCGCGCACCCGGCGATACGGGACCGCCTTCGCGCGGCTCCTCCGGACCGTCGCGGAGTCCGCGGAGTGGTCGCTGGAGGCGACGATCGACGACCGCGGCCGCGAGCGCACCATGCGCCTCTCCGACGGCGACGTGACGGTGCCGGGCGTCGAGCCGGTCGCGGAGCCGTCGTTCGACAGCGGGGTCGAGGCCGACTTCGCCGGGCGGTTCCGCGGGCTCGACCTCGACTGGTCGCTCGTGCGGGAGCCGGAACCGCTCGAAACGGGGACGCGCGTGATGATCCCCGACTTCGCGTTCGACTACGATCACGCCGACTTCCGGCTGTTCTTCGAGGTGATGGGCTTCTGGACCCCCGAGTACGTCGAGAAGAAGCTCGGCCAGCTCGCAGACGTCGAGGACGTGGACCTGCTGGTCGCGGTCGACGAGAGCCTCGGCGTCGGCGAGGCGGTCGCGGCGCGCGACCACCGCGTCGTGACCTACTCCGGCACCGTCCGCGTGAAGGAGGTCGTCGACGTGCTCCGCGAGTACGAGGCCGAGTTCGTCGCGGACGCGGCGGCCGATCTCCCGGACTCGTTCGAGCCCGAGGACGACGTGCTCACGCTGACCGACCTCGCCGACCGCTACGGGGTGAGCGTGGCGGCGGTGGAGGACGGCCCGTTCCCGGAGCACGAGCTCGTGGGGCGGACGCTGGTCAGGCCGGCGGTCTTAGAGCGGATCGGCGACGAGGTGGCGGACGGGGCCCCGCTGACGGAGGCGGAGGCGGTGTTCGACGGGTACGGTATCGACGACGCGAGCGCGACCCTCTCCGCGCTCGGGTACCGAGTCGAGTGGGAGGGACTCGGCGGTGGAACGGTCCGGAGAAGGAAGTAAAGCGCCGATCGCGGATTACTCTGGGCTGAAAATGAGACTGATTTTATATATTTCGGTAAGGTAATTGTCCGGTTGGAGCACGCTATGGTCACCAACATCCAGACGCGGCTGCTCGGTAGAGACGTATCGTTCCCGGTCGAGGAGTCACGGTTCGCCTACTGGCTCGTCGTGATGCGGCTGATCGTCGGCTGGTGGTTCCTCCACGCGGGGCTCGACAAGTTCTTAGCCTGGCCGTTCGACGCGAGTTGGTTCGTGGGCGGCGCCGCGGCGGGGACCAGCCTCGCTCCGATTGTCACGCTGTTCTCCGACGGAATCATGCTGTCGTTCGTCAACGTCATGGTCCCGCTCGGGCAGACGCTGATCGGGCTCGGCTTAATCGTCGGCGCGCTGACGCGGCTGGCCGCGTTCTTCGGCGCGTTCCTGATGACGTTCTTCTACTTCATCAACGGCGAGACCGGCGGCTGGGCCCACGGCGTGATCACCGGCGACCTCCTGGGGCTGCTGATCTTCGCGATGATCGCCACGCTCGGCGCCGGCCGCGTGCTCGGCGTCGACGCGTACCTCGCGAAGACGGAGTTCGTCAGGAACCACCCGCGGATGCGGTACTTGATCGGCTAACACGGAGACAACAATGAGCGAACTCACCACAGTGGAACGAGTCGGACTGTACGGCGGCGCAGCGCTGCTCCTGATCGGGACGGTCGGGATGGGGCTGCTCGAGATAATCGCGGGAGCCCCGCACCCGGTGTCGGGGGAAGGGCAGGTCGTCCACGAGACGCTGATCAGTCTCAGCGTGCGGTCGTACACGATCCTGCTCGGCCTGATCCTGATGGCCACGTACGGGATCACCAACCTCGCCACCAAGCCGCCGAAGGACACGTCGATCTGAGGCGTTCGACGCGGTGGAGCGCCGTCAGCGGGCCGCGCTCCGACGGGCGGTTTTTATCGAATCCGACGGGGGCCCCTCGCTCCGCGACGGGGACCCCTCACTCCACGACGGGCAGGTCCGCGCGGCTCCCCTTGGGTACCACGGAGCGCAGCTCGTCGTAGAGGTACAGTCCAACCCCGATCGGCGCCGACCCGCCGGCTATCTCGTGGGTCGCGATCAGATACCCCCAGTCGCCGTCCCACTCCGGGAGGTCCTGATCGTCGCCGGCGGCGAACCGGGCGGCCTGCTCGGGGCCCAGTTCGACGACGTTCCGCGTCGCGTGGCGGCCGAACCGGGTGGCCGCGCGCCCGGTGGGCTTCCAGTGCTCCTGTCGCGTCCGGAGGAAGGTCATCCCGATCGCCTCCACCTCGCTGGGGTCGGTCGCCTCGCCGTTGAAGATCCAGACCTTCCCCGCGCCCTTCTCCCAGAAGCTGTACCCCTCGAAGACGCTCGGGTCGACCCCGAACCGCTCGTCCCACCAGTCGAGCACCTCACGCCGGCTCGCGCGCCCGTCGACCTCGCGGTCGTCGGGGGTCTCCGGGAGGCGGTCGAAGCGCTGGCCGTCGTTAGTCGGGGCGTCTCCGTCCGCGTCGTCGACGGATCCGGGGCCGTCGCTCACGCCGCCACCTCCCCGTCGCCCGCGCCCGCCTCGTCATCCCCGCCCACACGAAGCTTCGCGCAGAAGAACCCGCCCGTGTCGTTGTGATGGGGGTAGACGCGGTGCGCGCGCGTCACCGACTCGTCGAACGTCTCGCCCTCCCACTCGGTGACGCCGGGGACCGCGTCGAGCGGGAGGTCGAACTCGACGACCTCGCAGTCCTCGTTCGAGATGACGTGGTCGAGCACCGCCTCGTTCTCCTCGGGCGCGAACGTGCAGGTGGAGTAGACGACGGTCCCGCCGGGGCGGGTCGCCTGCACGGCCCGGGCCAAGACCCCCTTCTGGATCCCCGCGACGGCGTGGACGTGGTCGAGCGTCCACTGGTCGACGACGTCCGGGTTCTTGCGGCAGGTGCCCTCGCAGGAGCAGGGGGCGTCGACGAGGGCCCGATCGAACTCGTCGAACGCGAGCGGCTTCGTCGAGAAGTTCCGGGCGTCTTGATTCGTGACGATCGCGTTCGTGATCCCGAGGCGCTCCGCGTTGTGCCGGAGCGCGGAGAGCCGCCCGAGGTTGTTGTCGTTGGCGACGAGCGTGCCCTCGTCGTCCATCGCGTCGGCGATCTGCGTCGTCTTGCTACCGGGGGCCGCGCAGGCGTCCCAGACGCGCTCGCCCGGCCGCGGGTCGAGCGCGAGCCCCGGGAGCACCGACACCTCCTCTTGCCCGTGGGTCCAGCCGTGGACGTACGGCCAGTTCCCGCCGGGGTTCCCGTCCGGAAGCCGGAGCAGGCCGTCGTGCCACGCCACGGGCTCGTACGCGACGCCCGCTTCGTCGAACGCCTCGCGGACCCGATCGGGCGAGGCCGCCATCTCGTTCACGCGGACGACGGAGGGCAGCGGCCGGTCGCAGGCCGCGCGGAACGCCGACGCGTCGTCGACGAGCGGCTCGTACCGCTCTAACGGATTCATGCCACCCCTTTCGCGGCGGCCCGTTAGTCGGTTTCGGGACGCGCGCGAGGCCACGCAGTCGCACGCCCCGCGCGCCCTACGTTTTAGGTCCCTGCCCGGAGTAGGCGAACGCATGGCACGCATCTCCGTCCTCGACGAGGACGTCTCGCTGGACGAGCCGACGCTGGTGGAGGGGTTCCCGGGCGTCGGACTCGTCGGAAAGATCGCGACGGACCACATGATCGAAGAACACGAGATGGTCCACTACGCGAACGTCCACTGCGACGGGCTCCCGCGGGTGGCCGTCTACCGCGAGGACGAACGGGCGCTGACGACTCCCGTGCGGCTGTACGCCGACCCGGAGAGCAACCTCGTCGCGCTCCGGAGCGACGTGCCCGTGAATCCCGGCGCCGCGACCGAGGTCGCCGGCTGCCTGGAGAACTGGTTCGCGGAGACGGTGACGTTCCCGATCTTCCTCTCCGGACGCGGCCGCGAGAAGGGGGAGGCGCCGCCGTCGATCTACGGCGTGGCGACCGGCGACGGCGGCGATCGGCTCGAGCGCGCCGACGTCGAGGACCCGCCGGAGGCCGGGCTGATCTCCGGGCCGACGGGCGCGATGCTCGCGGAGGCGCTGGAGCGCGACCGCGACGCCGTCGGGCTCGTCGTCGAGTCGGACCCGCAGTTTCCCGACCCCGAGGCCGCGCGGATCCTCATCCGGAACGGCATCGACCCGATCGCGGAGACGGAGACGCCCACCGAGGGGCTCGTCGACCAGGCGACCGAGATCCGCGAGGCGAAGCGGGCGTTCGCCGAGCGGATGCAGCAGGCCACCGAGGAGAGCTCGCAGGCCGAGCCGCTGAAGATGTTCCAGTAGGCGGCGCGCGCGGTTCTCGACCGGGACGCCGGCGGCTCCGGTCGGGCGGTCTCTCGATTTCGTCGACGCCCGCGCCGAGCGGGGCGCCCCTCGACTCAGTCGTCGTCCGCGCCGGGCGACCCGTCTCCCGCCTCCAACTCGTCGAGGATCGGGCGGTACTTGAGCTGGATCTCGTCCCACTCGCGGTCGGGATCGGAGTCGGCGACGAGGCCGACCCCGGCGAAGAGGGTGGCCCGCCGGGGCGCCGCGACCGCCGAGCGGATCGCGACCGCGAAGGCGCCGTTGCCGGCGGCGTCGATCCAGCCCACCGGCGCCGCGTACCAGCCGCGGTCGAACGGCTCCGTCTCGTGGATCGTCTCCAGGGCGCGGTCGGGCGGGAGCCCGCCGACGGCGGGGGTCGGGTGGAGCGCCTCCACGAGGTCGAGCACGTGGCGGTCGTCGCTGAGTTCGGCCGTGATCGGCGTGTGGAGGTGCTGGACCGTCGCGAGCCGGCGGACGCGACGCTCGCCGGCGGAGACCGACGCCGCGAACGGCTCCAGCTGCTCGCGGACTGTGTCCGCGACGAGTTCGTGCTCGTGGACGTTTTTGTCGTCATCGAGCAGCTCCCGCGCGAGCCACTCGTCCTCCGCCGGCGTCTCGCCTCGCCCCGTCGTCCCCGCGAGCGCGTCGGTCTCGACGGTCCGCCCGCGAAGCGAGACCAGCCGCTCCGGAGTTGCGCCGAAGAAGGCGCTCTCCTCCTCGTCCGGCTCGAAGTAGTACCGGTGACAGTCGGGGTACTTCTCCGCGAGCCGTTTCAGCGTCGCCGCTCGCGGGAATTCGGCCGCCAAGTCCGCCTCCAGCGCCTGCGCCAGGACGACCTTCCGTAAGTCGCCGCCGCGGATGCGGTCGACCGCGGCGTCGACGCTCTCGCGCCACGCCTCGCGGCTCGTGGTCCGACGGGTCTCCGCGATACCTGGGCGCGGCGGATCGGCCGCGTCGCCGTCGACCGCGGCGAGGCGTTCGACCTCGTCCGCCAGCCGGTGCTCGACGGCGTCAACGTCGGTCTCCGGGCCGACAGCGTTCACCGTGAGCCAAGTGCCGTTGTCCGCGAACGTGAGCTGGACGCGCGGGAGCGCAAAGCGCGCCTCCGGGAACGGCCCCCACGTGTCGCCGCCGCAGGCTCCCTCGTGGAAGGCGAATCCGCCGAAGATCCGGGGACGAGCGGCCTCGGTCCCGGCGTGGACGTCGCCGGAGTCGAACAGGTCGGCGGCGGCGCTCCGGATCTCGGCGAACCGCTCCGGGCCGCTCGCGGTGAGGGTCGCGGCTGCCCCGCTCCCGAGGACGAGGGCGTCGTCCGGCGCGCTCCACGTCGTCCGCGGCGTCGAGAGGGCGTCGAAGGCGGCCGCGAACGGGGGCGCGTCGACCGCGGTCGTGCGGCTGACGAGGGGCGGAGCCGAGGTCGAACGCGCCCGTTCCATTAAGTAACGGTCGGCACTGCGGGCCCTTTATCCTGACTATCCCGGGGGTCGGCGCGGGCGACGGGCGCGCGGTCGCTCGCTCTAACGCCTACGGCGCGAAAGCGCTCGCCGCCGTCAGCTGTACCGCTCTTCGTTCCACGGGTCGGCGGTGTCGCTGTAGCCGCGCTTCTCCCAGTAGCCGAGCTCCTTCTCCGTGAGGAACTCCACTCCCGAGACCCATTTGGCGCCCTTGTACGCGTACTTGTGGGGGGTGACGACCCTGATCGGTCCCCCGTGGTCGGCCGGGAGGTCGTCGCCGTCGTAGCCGTACGCGAACAGGACGCCGTCTCGAGCGCACTCGTCGAGCGAGAGGTTCGTGGTGTAGCCGTCGAGCGCGTGGAAGAGGACGTGTTCGACGTCGTCGCGGACCCCGGCGTGGTCGACGATTTCGGCGAACTCGACGCCGGTGAACGCGCAGTCGAACTTACTCCACCCCGTCACGCAGTGGAAGTCCTGTCGCTGGGTGACGGCCGGGAGGTCGCGGAACTCGGACAGCGAGAGATCGAGGGGGTCGTCGACGGCGCCCCACACCTCGAAGGCGAACGTCTCGGGGTCCCACGAGGGCGTTCCGCTCTTCGAGAGCACCGGGAAGCGGTCGGTCTCGCGCTGGCCCGGAGGGAGTCGGTCGTCGCCGTACTCGCGGTAGAGCCCCGTGAGGTCCTGAACGTCGCCGTCGGCCTCGGTCGCGGCGTCCGTGCCGCCGGATCCACTCATACGCCGGCGTAGGCGTCGCGCCCACCTATGCGTATCGCTCCGCGTCGGTTGCAGAACCCGGGTCGACCCCAGTCACACCCCGGAAAACGACGCCGACGGCGGGGGGCGTCGCCCTGACTCGCGGGCTCAAACGGCTGTCGTTCGCGAGGCCGGCAGACCGCCGATCGGACGGCGAGGACGCAGGCGCGTCGAACGTGTCGCCCATCGATTAGAAGTTTCGTATAACAGATCTAGAATTTAGATATTTCGAACTGAAGTTTCGAGAATGCCGTCGTGAGATTTCTCATACCCGTACCGTCGACGCCACATTTATATACCCATTCCCATTACTCCCGGGCAGGAAATGCCACGAGTAGAGATAACCGTGCCGGAGCATCTGGAGATGCAGATCGCCCAGATGGTCGAGCAGGGGGAGTTCCTCAACCGAGAGGAGGCGGTGGAAGAGCTCCTGTCGACGGGGATAAAGGCGTACAAGACGAGCGGACCGAGAGACGAGGACGACTCCGGCGGGTTCGAGGACGAGGGCATGATGGGCCACGAAGACGAGTACGTGTTCTGAAGCGGGACCGTCCCCGCGATCTCTCCCCGGCTGTACGTTCGCGTCCGGTACCCCCCCGCGAGCCGTGCGTATTCCCCTCAACAACGCTTAAATTGTCTACGACTCGTATCTCTGGTATGCACAAAGACGAGCTCCTCGAACTCCACGAACAGATGGTGACGATCATGGAGCACTTCCGCGCGAACGAGACCGTCGACGGCTCGCTGTTCGACCCGTACGACGAGCTGGAGGTCGACCCCTCGCACGTCCACAAATCGAAGAGCGAGCACAAACACGCCGTGTTCGTGCTCGGCAACGCCCTGGCGAACGCGATGAGCGAGGACGAGTTCTCCCCCGCCGGCCGCGTCGGCAAGCGGATGAAGGAGCTGGCGGACGACGCCGAGAACAAGATCTGACCGCCCGGTGCCACCTCCCGGTCGACCGACCCGCGGATTCATAAGCGGTCGACCGCTCCCTTTCCCACATGGTCGCGGAGGCGCTGACGTCCGACGCCGCCCACCTCGCTGTCGGCGGCGGGCTCGTCGCCGTGGCGGTCGCGGTCGTTTATACGACCGACCGGCCGGCCGGATCGTGGACCCGCGCGCTCCGCTCGCGCTTCCTGCTCGGCGTGCCGTGGGGGACGCTGGTCGCCGTCGCCGGCGTGATCGGGGTGTACCTCTTCGTCCAGAGCGGGCTGGAGAACCCCGACCGCCCGGTCGTGATCCCGTTCCGCTCGTGGTCGTACTTCTACCCGGAGGGGCTCCTCTGGTCGAGCTTCGCGCACGCCAACCGCGGGCACATCACGGGGAACCTCCTGTCGGCGCTGGTCGCCGGCGGAATCGCCGAGTACGCCTACGGGCACTTTCCGGGCGGACGCGAGGTCGATGAGGAGACGGGCACGCTGCGGTCGGCGCTGCCGAGCCGGGAGTCCCTCCCGTCGCGAGAGTCGCTGCGCCGGGTCCGTTCCGAGGGCGCTACCGGGTTCGGCCTCGGCGCCGTCGGACTTTCGACGCTCGCGTCGCTCTCGATGAGCGCGTCGCGTCCGGACACCGATCCGCTCGCGGAGCGTCCCTCCGTTCGGGCGTTCGTCGTCGTGCCGGGCGCAATCGCGCTTTTCGGGGTCGCCAGCGCGCTGTTCGCGCTGGGGCCGGTGATCGGGTTTTCGGTGGTCGTCTTCGCGCTGTGGGGGTTCGCGCTCGTCTTCTATCCCGTCGGGACGATCGCGGCGCTCGCGGGGGCGACGCTCGTGAACGTCGCCTACCGGGCCCTTCGGGACCCGGTCGTCACCGCCGGAGCGAGCGGCTCCTACGGGCCGCCTGGGTGGGCGAACGTCGCCATCCAGGGCCACACCCTCGGGCTCATCGCCGGGATCTTCGCCGCGGTGTGGCTCGTCCGGCGGCGCCGCGAGCGCGAAGCCCGCTCGGACGGCGCGGAGGGCGGTCAGGCGGTGACGGCGTCGAGCGGCGGCTCTGGGACGACCGCGCTCGCCGCGTTCGGCGCGGTGCTCCTCTTCGGCGCATCCCGTCGGCTCTGGGCGGTGTACTGGTACCTCGGGAACGAGCGGTACGAGTTGTACCGGGCGCTGGGATTCGGGCTGCTCGCGGCCCTCGCGGCGATCGTCGCCCTCGCGGTCGCGGGGCGAGACGAGCCGCTGCGTCCGGACGCGGCCGTGCCGGAACCCGACACGATCCGAGGGGCGGTCCGGTCCGCCACGCCGGCCGCGATCGGACTCCTCCTGCTCGCGTCGGCGCTGGCGGTCGTCGCCGGACCGGGAGTGGTCCCGAACCTCGTCGCCGTCGACGACGGCGACCTTCCTGGCGACCCGATCGAGATCGAGGGGTACCAAGTGACCTACGCCGAGAACGTGGAGGACGAAGTGGTGGGCGTCGTCGACGTCGAGGCGTTCGGTCGGTCGACGAGCGTCAACACCTCGGGGGTCATCGTGAAGAACGCCGAGCGGGAGATCTGGACGACGGCGGTCTCGCGGGGGAACCTCGCCTTCTGGGGGTACCGCGCCGTCGACGTGGGCGGGACCGGGTGGCGCGAGACCGTCTGGGTCCAACGAGTGGGGTGGGTGGCGGCGAACGGCGGCCCGGCCTACCGGGTCGACGCGGTCCGGAACGAGACGCGCTCGACGCTGTTCACGAGCGAGCCGGCGCGGGCGGAGCCGCGGATCGACGGGCGCAACGTCACCGTCGCGGCCGTCGAGGGGGGCTTCGAACTGCGCGTCGCCCACGGGGGCGAGACCGAGCGGGCGGCGCTCCCCGCGGCGAACGAGACGGTCACGCTCCAGGGGGTCGCGTTCGTGCGCGAGGAGGACGCGGTGTTCGCGGAGCGCGGGGAGACGCGGGTGCGGATCGCGACGCGGGAGCGGTACGAGGGGCGGCAGTAACGCGCGGTCGGACCGAGGGCGGCAGTGAGGGGGTATCGGGGCGGGGAACCCGACGGGCTCACGCCCACTCGATCCGGTACACCTCGGCGTCGATATCGCGCGACTCGTCGCTGTGATGGTCGAACTGCGCGTCGATCGCGAAGTCGGCGGCGAACGCGTGGGTCACCTCGCCGCCCTCGTCGGCCGCGAACGCCTCGACGAACTCCCGGCTGCCCGCGTTGTGGACCGAGTAGGAGACGGTCGCGACGCGGCTCGCCGTCGCCAGAAAACCGCGGTCGGCGTTGCGGTTCCCGTCTCGGGCGCCGAACGGGGGGTTCATCACGACCGTCACCGGATCGGGCACGGCCAGCGGGAGCCGCGTCGCGTCGGCCTGGATCCAGTGGACCGGGGCGCTGGCGGCCACCCGGCGCTGATTGCCGGTCGCGGTGAGCAGCGCGTCGCGGTCGAGTTCGACGCCGAGGACGCGGGCGGGGCCGCGGAGGGCGGCCGCGAGCGCGAGCATCCCCGTCCCGGTGCCGAGATCGAGGACGGTGCGACCGTCGACGTCGCCGTGGAGGTCCGCGAGGTGGACGACGTGCGCGGCCAGGTCCGGCGGCGTGGGGTACTGTTCGAGCGCGACGCGCGGCTCTTCGAACCCGGCGACGACGCCGAGCTTCGTCGCGAGCGAGCGCTTCGACGCCATCCGTCAGGCCGCGGCGGTCCGGACGAGTTCGACCCCTTCGCGGTCGGCGCGCTCGGCCAGCGCCGACAGCGCCGGCTCCGCGGCGTCGGGGTCGGACACCTCCCCCAGCCGGACCTCGATCCGTCCGGCGCCGAGGAACGACGCGGCGCGGACGAACTCGCGGAGCCGGTCGGCCTCCCGTTGCGTCGAGAGCGTGTCCTCGCAGTCGAAGCAGGCCTCGACCGACAGCGTCGCCGGCTGGTAGCCGCGGGCTGAGAGCTCGGCCTTGAGCTCGCGGAGGTGTTCGGGCGCGGTGCTGTCGAGGTCGTCGGCGTCGATGACGATGGGGTCGATCTCCGCGGGTCGACAGCCGCGGAGCGTCCCCTCGATCCCGTCGGACTGCGTCGTGCTCATGGAAACCCATATGTTGTAGTTATACAAAAGTCTTTGTGAATGTTTGATAGTAATTATAGCGCCGATCGTCGCGGCGCTAATATGACCGCGCTCGGCGGTCACGTTTCGTGTTCGATGACCGGTAGCGCCGACGGTCGGCGAGTCGGGATCCTCGGCACTGGATCGTCAGTAACTGGCGTTTGAAGCGCCAACGGACTCATTCACACCAGATGAGAGGAACCGGAACCGACCGGCGACGCGTGCGGATCCGGGACAAAGGTTTAAATAGGACAATAACCAGAAACCTTATAATGGAACGTCCGAGCCGCCAGCGTCAACAGGAGCGGAACACCGAGCGAGAGTCGGACGAGACGGAGACGGTCTCCTGCCCGGAGTGTGATTCGGAAGAAATAGTCACGGACGCCGACCAAGAGCTCGTGTGTGAGGACTGCGGGCTGGTCTTGGACGAGCGGAACATCGACCGCGGGCCGGAGTGGCGGGCGTTCAACCACTCGGAGCGGCAGTCGAAGTCGCGCGTCGGCGCCCCCATCACCGAGACGATGCACGACAAGGGGCTGACGACGACGATCGACTGGAAGGACAAGGACGCGTACGGACGGTCGCTCTCCTCCGAGAAGCGATCGCAGATGCACCGGCTGCGCAAGTGGCAAGAGCGGATCCGCACGAAGGACGCCGGCGAGCGCAACCTCCAGTTCGCGCTCTCCGAGATCGACCGCATGGCGAGCGCGCTCGGCGTGCCGCGGTCGGTACGCGAGGTCGCCTCGGTCATCTATCGACGCGCGCTCAACGAGGACCTCATCCGCGGCCGGTCGATCGAGGGCGTCTCCACCGCCGCGCTCTACGCCGCCTGCCGGCAGGAGGGCATCCCCCGATCGCTCGACGAGGTCGCCGACGTCTCGCGCGTTCCGCAGAAGGAGATCGGTCGGACGTACCGCTACATCTCCCAGGAGCTCGGATTGGAACTGAAGCCCGTCGACCCGAAGCAGTTCGTTCCCCGCTTCGCGTCGTCGCTGGAGCTGAGCGAGGAGGTCCAGTCGAAGGCGACGGAGATCATCGACGTCTCCGCCGAGCAGGGGCTCCTCTCCGGGAAGTCCCCGACCGGATTCGCGGCCGCGGCGATCTACGCGGCCTCGCTGCTGTGTAACGAGAAGAAGACCCAGCGCGAGGTCGCCGACGTCGCGCAGGTGACGGAGGTCACCATCCGCAACCGGTATCAAGAGCAGATCGAAGCGATGGGCTTCCGCTAGCGGCGACGCGTGCGGAGGCGAGCCAGCCGTGTCGCGGCCGGAAACGCGGCGCCGGCGACGGGCCCTCGTCGCGGCGGAAAACGCGGCGCAGACGTGCGGTCTTCCCGCGGTGCGCCGCTCGTGATCGGGTTTTTAATCGGTACCGAGCGTATCTTCTCGCGAGATGTACTCGCATATCCTCGTCCCGACGGACGGTAGCCCCGCGTCGGACGCCGCGATCGAACATGCGATCGACCTCGCCGAGCAGTACGACGCCACGCTCCACGCGCTGTACGTCGTCGACGGCGCGGCGTACGCGACGCTCGAAGCGGGCGCCGAGATCGTGGTCGACGCGCTCGAGTCCGAGGGAGAGGAGGCCACGCAGCGGGTCGCGGACGCGGCCGAGAGCGCGGGCGTGAGCTGCGAGGCGGTCGTCACGACGGGGACCGCGTACCGCTCGATCCGGAACTACGTGGACGAGAACGACATCGACATGATCGTGATGGGGACGCACGGCCGGAAGGGGCTCGACCGGTATCTCCTCGGCAGCGTCACCGAGCGGGTCGTCCGAACCTCGGACGTGCCCGTCCTCACCGTCCGACAGCCGAGCGATGAGTGAGTGCCCGCCGCGACGGGGGTGACCCCCGTGCGAGACTGGCTGTCACACCGGGTCGCCGCCTCCCCGGACGCCGCGGCGCTCGTGCGGGCCGAGGACGGCGAGGCCTGGACGTACACGGACCTCGACCAACTCGTCTCGGAGACGGCGGGGCGCCTCGTCGCCCACGGGATCGAGGCGGGCGACCGGCTCGGCGTGATCACGCCCCCGTACGTCGGGACGGTCGGACTGGTCCACGCGGCGATGCGGATCGGCGCGACTTTCGTCCCGCTCGGACAGGAGCTCACGCCCAGGGAGCTCTCGGAGCGGGCGGAGCGGGCGGACCTCTCCGCGGTCGTCTGCGCGGAGCCGACGGAAGACGACGCGTTGGCGGCCGTCGACGGGATCGACGACACGCCCGTCTTCTCCGTCGACGACCCGACCGACGGGACCGTCACCGCCGTCCACGACGTCGAGCCCGCGACGGTCGATCCCCCAGAGTGGGAGTTCGACGATCACCTCTGTATCCTCTTCACGTCCGGCACGACGGGGGAGCCGAAGCCGGTTCCGCTCACCGCCGGTAACGTGTGCAGTTCCGCCGTCGCCTCCGCGTTCCGGCTCGGTGTCGACCCCGGCGACCGCTGGCTCGTCTCTCTCTCGTTACACCACATGGGCGGGCTCGCGCCCGTCTACCGCTCGGCGCTGTACGGGACGACCCTCGTGCTCCGGGAGGGGTTCGACGCCGGGGGCACCGCCGACGACATCGACACGTACGACGTGACCGGCGTCTCGCTCGTCCCGACGATGCTCAAGCGGATGCTCGACAGGCGCGGCACCCTGTCGGACACGCTTCGCGTGGTCCTGCTCGGCGGCGCGCCGGCGCCGGACGAGCTGTTGGAGCGCTGCCGCGACTACTCGGTCCCGGTGTATCCGACGTACGGGATGACCGAGTCGGCCTCGCAGATCGCGACCGCGACGCCCCGGCAGACGAAGGGGCGGCTCGGCACGGTCGGCCGCCCGCTGTTCGGAACCGAGGTGACGGTCGTCGACGAGGACGGCGCGCCGGTCGAAGCCGGGGAGTCGGGGGAGATCGTCGTCGACGGCCCGACGGTGTCGCCGGGGTATCTGAAGCCCCCGACGGACGCGGGCGACGGGGCGACCGCCGAACTCGATCAGTCCATCTTCGGCCCCCACGGGCTTCACACCGGCGACGTGGGACGGATCGACGAAGACGGCTACCTCTACGTGCTCAACCGGCTCGACGACCGCATCATCACCGGGGGCGAGAACGTCGAGCCCGGCGAGGTGAGCGACGTGCTTCGGGAGTTTCCCACGGTCGAGGACGTCGCCGTCGTCGGTCTCGACGACGAGATGTGGGGCGAGCGGGTCGCCGCGCTGCTCGCGGTCGGCGACCGGACGGGGGAACCGGTGGACGAGGCGGCGCTCGCCTCGTTCGCCCGCGAGCGGCTCAGCGGGTTCAAGATCCCGAAAACGATCGCCCTCGTCGACGAGCTCCCGCGGACGGTCTCGGGCACTGTCGATCGAGAGGCCGCGCGGGAGGCGCTTCGGGAGACCGGTCGGGACCTGAATCGCGATCCGGAGGCCGAACTGAAGACGGCCGGCTTCGAGCCCGCGGATCCGACCGAACCCCCGGACGACGACGGCGACGACAGAGTCGAGATCGACGATGCCGAAGAGGTCGCGAACGCGGACGACTCCGCGGAAAACGCGGACGACTCCGCCGGCGAGGCGGCAGACGGAGCCGACGGCGTGGACGACTCCGACGTCGCCACCGCGGGTGAGGGCGGTTCCGACGTCGCCGACGCCGACGAAAGCGAAGGCGAAGACGAAAGCGGAGACGACGAAAGCGAAGGCGAAGACGAAAACGGAGACGACGAAAGCGAAGGCGAAGACGATCCCGACGAGGACACCTCAGAGGTCGACGTCGAGGTCGTCGATGCCGACGACGCCCGAGGCGAGTAATAAACTCTCCCGATATTTCTCGTTGTTCCACGAACGTTTTGACCGCGGGGCCCGCGGATCGGACATGGATCTACTGGACGACAGCGTCGTGCCGGAGCGCGCGCGCGACGTGAAGGCCGAGGCCCGCGAGTTCGCCGACGAGCACATCGCGCCGAACGCGGCGGAGTACTACGATTCGGGCGAGTACCCGTGGGAGGTGCTGGAGGCGGCGATGGACGCGGGACTCATCGCGCAGGACATCGGCGAGGAGTACGGGGGGAAGGGGTTCGACCTCGCGCAGGTGCTCGCGATCGCGGAGGAGTTCTACCGCGCCGACGCCGGCATCGCGCTCACCCTCCAGCTCGCGAGCTTCGGCTGCGAGATGGTCGAGCAGTACGGCACCGAGGCGCAGAAGGAGGAGTACCTCCGGCCGGTCGCGGAGAACGACCAGATCTCCGGGCTCGCCGTCTCTGAGCCGGAGACCGGCTCCGACCTCGCGGGGATGACGACGAAAGCCGAGAAGGTCGACGGCGGGTACGAGATCACCGGCGAGAAGTACTGGGTCGGCAACGCGGTCGAAGCCGACTGGCTCACCGTCTACGCGAAGACCGGCGAGAGCGACGACCGCTACTCGAACTACACGCTGTTCATCGTCGAGACCGACAGCGAGGGGTACGAGGCGGAGCACATCCCGGAGAAGATGGGGATGCGCGCCTCGAAGCAGGGCCACATCGTCTTCGAGGACTGCTTCGTCCCCGAGGAGAACGTCGTCGGCAGCGAGGGCGGCGGCTTCTACGTCCTCGCGGACTTCTTCAACCACGGCCGCGTGGTCGTCGGCGGGCACGGGCTCGGGCTGGCCGCGGCCGCCATCGAGGAGGCCGAGGAGTTCGTTCACGGGCGTAACGCCTTCGGCCGGACGGTCAACGAGTTCCAGGCGGTCCAGCACACCCTCTCGGACATGCGGATCGGCTTCGAGTCGGCGCGCGCGCTCAACTGGCGCGCCTGCGAGAAGGTCGCGAACAACGAAGACGCGGGGTACTGGGCCGCGCTGGCGAAGACAAAGTCCACGGAGGTCGCGACCGACTGCGCCGAGAAGGGGATGAAGCTCCACGGCGGGCGGTCGATCCTCACCGACCGCCGGATCGCCCGCGTCTACCGCGACGTGCGCATCCCGGTGATCTACGAGGGCGCCAACGACATCCAGCGGAACCTGATCTACCGCCAGTCGCGGTAGAGCCGGGAGTGCGGGTCGGCCGCTTTTCTCAGATCCGACGGGCCAGCGCCGCGAGCGCCTCGCTTCCGCCCGACGTGAGGGGGTCGCCGTGGCCGACGCAGGCCACCTCGAACGGCGGGGTGCGGGCGGCGAGGTCGCGGATGCTCTCCAGTACCGCGTCCGTGTCGTAGCTGATGAACCACTCCGAGGGGTCGAGCCCGCCGTCGGACGCCGAGACGAGGTCGCCGAGGAGCGCGACGCCGAGCGACTCGCTCACGTACGCGACGTGACCCGGGGTGTGGCCGGGCGTGTGGTACGCGGTGAACGAGCCGAGCCGTTGACCGTCGGACACGGACTCGACCTCCAGGTCCGGATGCGTCGTGAACAGGCCGGCGAGGCGCTGAAACGCTCCCTTGTGATTGCGCAGCGGCGGCGACCGCTCCCCGCGGAGGATCGCCGCGTCGAACGCGCCGGTGTACACGGTCGCGTCGAGCTCCGGCGTCAGCGCCGCGAGCGCCCCGACGTGGTCGAGGTCGTAGTGGGTCAACAGCACTCGGCCGATGTCCGCGACGTCCACGCCGGCCTCGGCGAGCCCCTCCCGGATCGCTGCGTCGTCCCACGGGGTCCCCGCGTCGACGAGCGTGGGGACGTCGTCGTCGACGAGGTACGCGCTGACGCCCCGCAGCTCGAACCGCCACACTCCGTCCGCGAGTTCCGTGGGCATACCGAGTGGTAACGACCGACGGGGATTTGACGGTGGCGACCGAGGGACGGCGGGAGTCACCGCGTCCGGTGTTCGCATCGGCGACCGCACCGCCGACGAAAACGCCAAGACGCCGCGGCGTCACGTCGGCGTATGCGACTCGAGGACTACTGGGGGATCGGCCCGAAGACGAGCGAGCGGCTCGTCTCGGCGCTGGGGACCTCGCGGGCGATCGAGGCGATCGAGGCGGCCGACGTCCGGGCGCTCGTCGACGCCGGACTCCACCGCGGGCGAGCCACCCGGATCCTCCGCCGGGCCAACGGCGAGGCCGGCATGGACGTCCTCGCGACGGGGGACACCCGCTCGGTGTACGACGACCTGCTCTCGCTGGCCGCCGGCCACGCGCTGACGGCCCACGCCGCCGACCGGATCCGAGTGCTGACGCCGCTAGCGGACCGGGAGGCGGTCGAGGCCCGACTCGACGGCGTGGTCGCCGCGCGCGACGCGTGGGAGGGGCTCGTCGAGGCCGACCGCGAGCGCGTGACCGAGGCGTTCGACGCGTACGACGACGCCGAGGGTTCGGACCTCGCGGCCGTCGAAACCGCCATCGCGCTGCGGGAAGCGGGGCTCGACGACGGCCCGTTCGAAGCGGTGGGCGCGCTGGAGGCGGACGCCCTGCGGGACGCCGCCGGCGCCCTCGCCGACGTGCGCGGGTCGATCGACCCGACGAGCGTCGACGGCGACGGCGACATCGAGGTCGCTCGCGGCGCCGACGACGAGCTGGACCGCCTGCGCGACCGGCTCGACGCGGCCGAGGAGCTGGCGAACTCCGCGTTCGACGTGCTCGACGCGGTCCGGGACGGCTCGCTGCGCGACTTCGAGGCCCTGGAGGCCGCGACGATCGACCACGTCGCGAGCGAGACCGGCGTCGACCCGGCGACGGTGCGGTCGGTGGCTCCCGACGACGCGCTCGACGCCGCCGACTTCGTCTCGGCGACCCTCCGCGACCTCGCGGCGGAGCTGGAGGCGGAGGTCGCGGAGCGCGAGGCGGCGGTCGCCGCCGACATCCGGGAGCGGATCGGCGGCGCGCGGGCGGACTCGGGCGAAGACGGCGGAGGCGACGGAGACGACGAGCGGGAGAGCCACGTCGCCCGGGCGGTGACCGCCGTCTCGGACGCCGCGTTCCTGCTCTCGCTCGCGCGCTTCGCGGCCGCGTACGACCTCGCGCGACCGACGCTCGTCGACGACGGGATCGCGGTGCGGAACGCGCGGAACCCGTTCATCGCCGGCGAGGTGCAGCCGGTGTCGTACGCGGTCGGGACCCACTCGCTCGCGGGCGACGCGGGCGTGGCGAGCGTCGACGCGCCGCCGACCGGCGACCGCGTGAGCGTGCTTACGGGGGCGAACTCGGGCGGGAAGACGACGCTGCTGGAGACGGTCTGCGCGGTGGCCCTGCTCGCGTCGATGGGGCTCCCGGTGCCCGCAGAGGAGGCGCAGGTCGGCTCCTTCGACCGGATCGTCTTCCACCGGCGCCACGCCTCGTTCAACGCCGGCGTACTGGAGTCGACGCTGAAGTCGGTGGTCCCGCCGCTCGTCGAAGAGGGCCGGACGCTGATGCTCGTCGACGAGTTCGAGGCGATCACGGAGCCGGGGCGGGCCGCCGACCTGTTGAACGGTCTCGTGACGCTCACCGTCGAGCGGGGCGCGCTCGGCGTGTACGTCACGCACCTCGCGGAGGACCTGAGCCCGCTCCCGGAGGCCGCCCGGATCGACGGGATCTTCGCGGAGGGGCTCACGAACGACCTCGAACTGCGCGTCGACTACCAGCCCCGCTTCGGTACGATCGGCAAGTCGACGCCGGAGTTCATCGTCTCTCGACTCGTCGCGAACGCGAGCGATCGCGGCGTGCGCGCGGGGTTCGAGCACCTCGCCGGCGCCGTCGGCGAGGAGGCGGTCCAGCGCACCCTCTCGGACGCGGAGTGGGCGGGTGACGATGACTGACGAGGAGGCGGGCGGCCCCGCGGAGGGCGCGGGAGGCGGGCGAATACGGTCGATCGCGGTCCACCGCGAGGACGTCGCGAGCGCGCTCGAGGCGACGCTCCGGAGCGACCGCGAGGTCGTCCTGCGGGTGACGCCGCCGTTCTCCGGTCGAATGCGGGCCCGACTCCACGCGATCGACACCGGGACGGAGGTCGCGGAAGCGGACGGAAGCGAGACGAGCGGACGCGACGGCGACTCCCCGACCCCTATTCACGTCGATCCCCGCGACCTCGTCGCCGAGGTCCCCCCGTACCCCGAGGTCGACGAGACGGCGGCGGCACACCCCGACGCCGACGTCGAGACCCGCCGGGAGCGTCACGCCGAGGCCGTCGAGGGGTGGCGCGAGCGCGTCAGCGGGTCGATCGTCGACGCCGTCGAGCTGGAGGTCGACGGCGAGACCCGCGCGGTCGACGTGACCGCGCTCGGGTGACTATTTTTAAAAGAGGCCGCGGATCCGTTACAGCCGAAGCCGCTTAACCGACGTGCCGGCGCCGCCGAAGTCGGCGAGCGCCGCGTCCGCGTCGCCGCTGTCGGCCGTCGCCGCCGCGACCACCACCGTGTCGGCGTCGAGGTCGGCGTCCAGTCGGACCTCGTACGCGCCGTCGTCGGGCGTCGCGAGCGTCGAGCCGTCGGCGGTGTACACCGCGACCGCCTCGGCGTCGGTCTCGCCGGAGACGACGAGGTCCTCGCCCGCGTACTCGACGGCGGCGGTGAGGTCGGGCGCCGCGGGGCGGTCGCCTTCGACGTACCGCTCACGGACGACGGTCGGGGTCTCGACCGGCTCCCCGGCGTCGACGCCGTGCGCGAGCCGGATGTAGCCCGCCATCGACCACGCGAGCGGGGTCGCCCCCCCGGTTCCCTCGCCGAACTCCCAGCCGTAGTCGGTCGGGTGCTCGCGGTCCCACACCTGCTCGGGGAGCATCCGCCCGGAGTTGCCGAACCCGGCCATCGTCTCCAGCAGGGCGGCGGGTTCGAGCTCGGCCTCCTCGGTGCCGCCGAAGGCGTCGGGGCCGTCGGCGCGGGCGCGGAGCTCGTACTCGCCGCGCTCGCCGGTGAAGATCGGCCACAGCCGGCCGCGGCCGTCGCCGGTGCCGGCCCAGGGCGCGCCCGGGTCACCGGCGGCGATCTCGCCGTAGGCGTCGCCGACGTAGCGGTACCACGCGGGGCCGTACGGCGTGTCGACGCGGATCGATTCGTCGACGACGGAGACGGAGTTCCGGACCGTCTCGTCGTCGGCCGGCTTCACCCCGAGCCGGACGAGTTCGAGGAAGCCTCCGTCGACGATCTCCCGCTCGTCGTAGGTCGGCCCGTCGTTGGCGATCGTCCGCGGTCGCCCGGAGTCGGGGTCGCCGTCCGCGGTGACCCGGAGGTAGTACGGCGTCTCGGCGTGCCGATCGGTCCCCGTCGACGTCGCGCACCACTCCTCGACGCGCGCGGTCCAATCGTCCGCGAGCCCGAGCCACGCGAGCGCGTCGGCGCGGAGCTCGTCGGGGGCGGGGTCGTCGCGCGAGCCGCCAGCCGGGCCGCCGCCGGACTCGATCCGGCCCGCCTCCGCGAGCGCGAGGGCGGCGCCGCAGACGAGTCCGGCGATCTCGGCGGCGATACTCGACGGAGAGAAGCCGGCCTCCTCCTCCCAGCGCTCTTGGGCCGTCTCCGGACCGTTCGCCGCGATGTAGCCGAGCGAGCGCCGGACCTGGTCGTAGGTGTAGTCGGCGTCGGCCGGCGCGGTCCCGTGCTCGTACAGCTGCCACGCCATCACCGACGGGAACGCGATGTTGTCCATCTGCTCGCCGCCCCAGCGGGTGCGGCCGTCGATGTAGGTGTTCTGCGGCAGGAAGCCGTCGTCGTCCTGCTGGGTGTTGTAGAGGTACGCGAGCGCGTTCGCGCCCCGCTCGACCTCGCCGACCTCGATCAGCGCTGTGAACACCTGATAGAGGTCGCGCGACCAGACGAAGTTGTAGCCGTAGCCGCGGTCCTCGGCGGCGTATTCCGTCTCGCCCCACGGCACCGACGGGCTCGCGATCCCCGCGCCGTCGTGGCGCTTGTCCTCCACGGCCGCGAGGGTCATCAGCGCGAAGCGGTACTGCGCCTCCAGCTCCGCGTCGCCGGTCACCGAGTCGGGGAACTCCCGGCCGGCGAGCCAGTCGCGCCACGTCTCGACGTAGGAGGCGGAGACGTCGTCGAAGCCGCGCGAGATTGCGCCGCGGGCCTCGCCGAGCGCGGCCGCGGTGTCGGCGTTCTCGGCGAAGCCGAGCGCGACCGTGTCGGAGACCGCGGTCCCGCTCCCGACGAGCCCGGCGAGCACGACGTTGCCGGTCCCCTCCGCGGTGCCGTCGCCGCGCTCCCCCTCGCTGAACAGGGCGTCGGCCTCGTCACCGCCGGCCGAGAGGACGCTGGCCCACTCGAACCGGTCGTCGCTGGCGAGCGCGAGCGCGACCTCGAAGGAGTCGCCGCCGTCGTCGACGAGTTTCCCCGTGCTCCGCTCGGCCGCGTCGTCGTTGCGCGCGAGGAGGTGGTACCCGTCGGCGCCCGCCACGCGGTCGCCGCGGTCGTTCGTCCCGACGTTCGTGATCGTCGTGTCGACCAGCGCGTACACGTCGTACTCACCCTCGCCCTCGAAGTCGACGTCCGCGAGGACCGCGTCACCGTCGGTGTCGACGGCGTACTCGACGGTCAGCGTCCACTCGTGGCCGTGGCCGTCGCCGGTCTCGCGGATCGTCTGCGTGTACGCGAGCGCGTCGCCGGCGGTCGGTTCCGTCGTCCGCTCCACAGTTTCCGTCGCCGTGACGTGGCTCGTCTCGTCGAACGTCCGGACGGTGTGGCCCGTCTCCGGGTCGGCGACGAGGAAGTCGAACGTGCGGACGTTCATCACGTCGATCCGCGGGAAGCGGGCCTCGGTGAGCGCCCCCTCGGTCAGGGTGAACCAGACCGGGACCGGGTCGTCGGCCTCGTGGTCGGCGGGGGTCCCGACGCCGAACTTCCGGCCCGTCGTCCAGTGGGGCGCCTCGCTCGGTCCGGTCGGTCGGTCGTGCGGGACGGGGAGCGCGCCGTGCTTCGCGAGCGTCACCGTCGCCTCGATCCGGAGCGCGTGCGACCACCCGATCGGCGTCGCGCCGTCGAGGTCCCCGTCGTCGAACGCCTGCTCGGCGAACAGCCCGGCGTCGTTGACGAAGTGACCGTCTGGCTCGCAGAGGGCGTAGAGGTCTCGGGCCGCCCCGAACAGCTCGTCGGCGTCGCCGTCGCGCTCACGCACGAGCCCGCCGAGCGAGGCGGCGGCCGTCGCGCCCCACAGCGTCGCGATCGACCACACCTTCGCGGCGCCCTGCTCGGCCGTGCGCCAGTCGTCGCCGGTGAACCTGACGATCCCCTCGACATCGGCCGTCTCCCGGCGGAGCGCCTCGATCGAGTTCCGGACGTGCCTCTCCACGCGGTCGAGGAACGCCTCGAAGTCGGCCGTCGCGACCGCCGCGCCGGAGCCGTCGGTGACCGCGCCGTCGACGTCCGCGCGCTCCTCGCGGAGGGCCGCGTACTCGACGGTCGCGCTCGCCAGCGCGAACGTGCTGGCGTCCGCACGGTCGTCGCGACTCTCCGCGCTCGCCCGTTGGGGGAATCGCTCGGTGTCGGGGTTCCAGCGGTCGTCGAGCCCGGCGATCGCCTCGTCGGCCGCCGCCGCGGCCGCGACGCGCGTCTCGTCGTCGACCGGGGCACGGGCGACCGCGGCGAACGCGCGCAGGTAGGCCGCGCCGGTGTGGGTGAACCGCCCGAGGGCGTTCTCCCAGCAGTTCTGACAACGCCGGGGGAGCCCGTCGTCCTCGGTCGTCTCGCGGAGGAAGGCGACCGCGTCGGCGATCGTCGCGTCGATCCGCTCGCGCCACTCCTCGGGGAGGTCGGTCGTCCGGCGGAGTCGGGCCAAAAACGCGACCACGGACGCGGGCTGGTCCAGCTGGTCGTTCGGTCCGGCCGTCCCGTTCGCGCCCTCGATCCTGGCGTTCGCCCAGCCGGGGGCGACCTTGCCGGAGTCGGCCCAGACGCGGTGGGGCCACGAGCCGTCGGCGTCCTGCGTGCGACAGAAGAAGGAGGCGGTCGCGAGCAGCTCCTCGTCGGCGTCGAGGCCGACCTCCTCGCTCGCGGTCAACAGCGCCGTCGCGGTCTCCGCCTCGTCGCGGAACCAGGTGTAGCCGTAGCCGCCGGAGGTCGAGTAGAAGGGGTCGAACTCGGGGGCGGCGATCCGAGCGCCGGACTCGGCCGTCAGCAGGTCGAGCGCCCGGAGGTCGCTCCTGATCACGTCCCGCCGCGGCACGTCTTCGGGCACCTCCGGCCCACGGCCGGCCGCCGCCTCGCGGAGGTCGTCGGCGTCCGGGTAGGCGGTCGCGATCCGAGAGAGCTCCTCGATCCGCCGGCGGCGGTCGGGACCGTCGGAGAGCGCGGCCAACGCGTCGTCGCCCGTCTCGCGCGTCTCCTGCCGGTCGACGACGGCCCGGCTCGCGAGCGTGACGCGCTCGGTCCGGCCGTCGCGCTCGAATGGCGCGCGGACGACGACGTCCGGGGTGAGCCGCGAGTCCTCGCGCTGGTCGATCTCCCCGCGGTGGGGGAACCCTGCCCCGCCCTCGCCGAGCAGTTCAGTGATCGTGCGGAGCCGCTGGCCGTGCGCCGCCGTGAGCCCCGTCGACGCCGTGAGGAAGTCGTGCTCGGAGCGGTGGTACACCTCGACGACGCTCCCGTCGTCCGGTCCGGCCCCCTCGTGGACCAGGTTGCCGACGCGGCCCTCGACCATGTCGGGCGAGAACGCGCAGGCGGCGACGAGCTCGGCGCCCGCGGGCGGCGCGCCCCGCAGTTCGATGTGCGTCAGGTGGGTGTCGCTCACGACGAGGTCGAACTGGTGGATCGTGTACCGGCCCGCGTCGTACTCGGTCTCGACGAGCGGCGTGTCCTCGTCGTAGTGCTGTCGCGTCGTCGTGAGATCGTCGAACCAGCGGACGCCGCGGCCGGCCGTGATCCCCATCCGGAGCCGGTCGGCCCCGCCGACTCCCGACAGGGAGTACGAACAGTCGTGGACGGTGCCGTCGGGCCCGACGTGGACCAGACGGCCGTCGTCGCCCGTGAACGCGCCGGCGGTCGTGGGACGCTCCGCCGGATAGCGCTCGCCGCGCCGACGTTCGTGCTCCGTGAGAGCGGTTCGCAGTCGCATAGTCGCCCTGCGATTCCCTCGGTAAAAGCCTTGACGAACGAGGCGACCGACCGGTTTCGCCGCGATCCGGCGAAGGGGAACAACGAATACCCCGGGTGCCGATGGATGGCACATGCACCACCCAGGACCCCCCCGATTCCTCTCGACCGGGGAGACGACGCAGCTCGCCCCGCGGGACCCGGACCCGACGGCGGAGTACGAGTGGCGCGTCGCCGACGCGCCGCCGGACAGCGAGGCGACAGTCGGCGAGGACTCGGTAACCGAGTTCACGCCGGACGTCCCCGGACAGTACCGCCTCGGCCTCGACGCGCCCGACGGCGACCACCTCCTGACGGTCCGCGCGTTCGCGGCGAGCTACGAGGGCGTCGACGTCGCCGGCGGCAGCGGAACGGCGATCCGCGACCGCGACGCCGACCACGCCGCGATCGACTACGGCGCCGAGCGGCCCCACGAGGGCGTCGGCCGTCCCCGCGTCCGGCTCGACGCGACCGTCGAGGAGGCGGAGGGGGGCGGAGCGAGCGGAGACGCAGCGGGCGAGGGAGAGCGCACCGAGGTCGTCGTTCGCGCGACGCCGACACCGAACCCCGAGTCCGCCCTCGACGCGTCGGAGCTCGCGGTCACCTTCGTCGTCGACGATCGCGACGTCGAGCGAGCGGTCGCGGAGGGGCGGCGGAACCCGCGGGACGCGTTCCGGACGACCGACGACGGACGCGCGCTTCGGATTCCGGTCGACGCCGTCCCGGACCGGCTCCGCGTCCACGCGGTCGCCGTCGCCCGCGAGCCGGGTCGCGAACAGCGGGTGAGCGTCGCCGACGCGGTCGCCGTCGAGCGGGCCGACCGGAGCGAGCTCGCGGACGCTGACGAGGACGAGACCGCCGACCCGGACCTGACGACCCCCGTCGACGCCGACGGCCCCGCCTTCGAGACGGTCCGACTGAACCAGCCGCCCGAGTGGACGGCGGACGCGACCGTCTACGAGGTGTACGTCCGGACGTTCGCCGACGCCGACGAGGGCGAGGCGTTCGAGTCGATCGCGGAGCGGATCCCGGAGATCGCCGACCTCGGCGTCGACACGCTGTGGCTCACGCCCGTGCTCCAGCACGACGGGAAGCCGCACGGCTACAACATCGTCGACTTCTTTGACGTGGCGGAGGACCTCGGCGACCGCGACGAGTACGAGGCGCTCGTGGAGGCCGCCCACGACCACGGGATGCGGGTGCTGTTCGACTTCGTCGCCAACCACACCGCACGCGACCACGAGTGGTTCGAGGACGCCTACCGGAACCCCGACTCTCCGTACCGCGACCGCTTCGAGTGGCAGGAGTCGGGCGAGCCGGGGACGTACTTCGACTGGGAGCTGATCGCGAACCTGAACCACGCGAACCTCGACGTGCGGCGGTTCCTCCTCGACGTGATCGACGAGTGGGCGCCGCTCGTCGACGGGTTCCGCTGTGACATGGCGTGGGCGGTCCCCGACTCGTTCTGGCGCGAGCTCCGCGACCGGGTGAAAGACATCGACCGCGAGTTCCTGCTGATGGACGAGACGATCCCGTACATCCCCGGCTTCCACGAGGGGATGTTCGACATCCACTTCGACGCGACGCTGTACTTCCAGCTCCGGCAGGTCGGCCGCGGCGCCGAGCCGGCCGCCTCGGTGTTAGACGCGATCGACCAGCGCGCGGAGATCGGCTTCCCCGACCACGCCGGCTTCCTCCAGTACATCGAGAACCACGACGAGACGCGCTACCGCGTCGAGTGCGGGGACGCCGCCGCGGCCGCCGCGGGCGCCGCGACGTTCACCCTGCCCGGCGTGCCGATGGTGTACGCCGGACAGGAGATCGGTCAGCGCGGCCGCCGGGACGCGATCGCGTGGGAGCACGCGCGCGACGAGGTCCGAGATCGCTACGAGCGCCTGCTCTCGACTCGCGACGACCACCCGGCGCTCGGGCCCGAGGGCGGCCTCGAACGGGTGGGGTACCACGTCGCCAGCGGCGACCTGAGCGAGCGGCCGATCGTCGCTAGCGGCGACGTCCACCCGGACGACGTGGTGGCGTTCCGCCGGAGCGACGGCGCGGAGTCGCTGATCGTCGTCCTCAACTTCGCGCCCGACGAGGCCAGCGTCGCGGTCGACGCCGACCACACGGACCGCGACCTGGTCACCGGGGAGTCGTGCGTCGTCGTCGACGGGGAAGGGACGGAGCGGATCCGCGTCGACGAGGTCGCTATCGTCAGGGAGACGGAGTGATGAGCGGGGACGCGGGGGACGCGGGGGACGCGTCGCGCGATCGAACGCGCGAGACGCTCCCCGACCGGACCGAAGCCCTCGTCGAGCGGGCGCGGGCCGACCGCGAGGCGGCGGCCGATCGGTTCGAGGCGGCCCGGTCGCTCGCCGAGCGCCTCGGCGCGCATCCGATCAGACCTGAGGGCGCGGACCCGGCGACCGACCCGCCCGAGGGCGTCGCCTTCGGCTTCTGGACGCCCGACCTCGTCGACGCCGGCGTCCCCGTCGACGACGTGCGACTGGAGCTGTTCACTCCCGTCGCCGAGGACGGGGGCGACGGCGACGAGACGGCGGTCGACCCCGGCCGCGACGACCTCCGCGAGGCCACGTTTCGCGTCGACCGACTCCCGGTGGAGCGCGACGAAGAGTTCCACTGGGTCGCCGTCGACGGGATCGCGCTCGGGACGCGCGACCGGCTCGGCGCGTTGTATCAGCTCGTGTACCGGACCGCTGGCGGCGACGAATGGGAGACGGTTCGGGACCCCCTCGCGTACTCGCTCCCGTTCGGGGCGTTCGCGCCCGCGGAGGCCTACGACTGGCCGCGCCTCGACGCGACGCGCCCCGACGGCGACCACTTCGACTCGCTCGGGACCGACGAGGAGGCGCTCCCGACGACGGCGGACGACGGGCTCCCGCGGATTGACCCCGCGACGAGCATGGTTGAGATCCACCCCGGCACGTCGACCGAATCGGGGTCGCTCGCGGCGCTCGCGAAGCGGTTCGAGGCGATCGGCGAGAAGCTCCGAACCGGCGAGCCGCTCGCACCTCACGAGCGGAACTACGTCGGGTACGACGCGATCCAGCTCATGCCGGTCGAGCCGCTAACGCAGGCGTACGGGCGCCAGTGGTACTGGCGCCCCGGCGGAACGTACGAGCCCGGAGACGGCGAGGACGCTCGCGGGTCCGGCCCGGAGCGCGGCGGCGGGTCGGACGACGCGCCAGTCGACCCCGCGTCGGCGTTCGACCGCGAGCGCGACCTGGAGCGCGCGAGGGTCGGCGTCGAGCGCCCCGACCAGACCAACTGGGGGTACGACGTCGTTGTGAGCGGCTTCGGAGCGGCGAACCCCGCGATACTGGAGACGGGACGGCCCGACGAGCTCGTCGAGTTCATCGCCGCCTGCCACGGGATGCCCGACCCGATCCGGGTCGTCTTCGACGTCGCGCTCGGGCACGCGGACGAGTCGGCGGCGGAGCTGCTTCCCGACCCGTTCTTCGAGGGGCCGGGGATGTACGGCCTCCACCTGAACTACCGCCAGCCCGTCGTTCGGGCGATCATACTCGAGTTACAGCGCCGGAAAGCGAACTTCGGCGCCGACGGCATCCGGATCGACGGCGCGCAGGACTTCACGTACCACGACGAGGAGACCGGCGAGCAGGTCCACGACGACGCGTTCCTCGCCGAGATGGACCGGGTGACCCACGAGGTCGCCGGGACCGAGTACCGCCCGTGGATGATCTACGAGGACGGCCGCCCGTGGCCGCGGGAGGACTGGGAGCTCGCGTCGACGTACCGCACGCTGATCGAGCAGCACCCGCACGCGTTCCAGTGGTCGCCGGTGACGTTCGCGCACAACAAGCCCGCGCTCCTCACGTTCTGGGCGACGAAGTGGTGGCGCATGCGCGAGGTCGGCGAGATGGGAAGCCAGTGGATCACCGGCGTCGCGAACCACGACACGCTGCGGCGCGGCTCGCAGGTCGAGGTGACCGACGACTGGGGCGGCGCGCTGATCAACCCGTACCTCGCCGACTCGCCGCCCGAGACGATCCGCGAGGCGTACGACAGCCCCGCCGCGCTCGTCTGGTTCCACGTCGCGATGCCGGGCGTCCCGATGGACTTCCTCCACGCGAACTACCGGGCGCCGTGGGGGTTCGTCAGGGACACCGACCCGACGTGGAACGTGAAGGTCGTCGCCGAGGAGGCGCCGTGGATCGACTGGCACGTCCCGGAGGGGGCGTACGGCGAGCGCGACTCGTTCACGCGCTTGAAACAGCTCGGATTCGAGACGCGCGCCGAGCTGAGGGAGTTCGTCACGACGCTCGCGGCCCTGGTCGACGCGACCGACTACGACCTCGACCTGATCGCGGAGCTGCTGTCGGTCAAGGGCACCCCCCTTCGAGGTAACGCTCGCGGCGAACTCGCCGCCACCGACCTCCAAGCGTTCTCGTTCGCCTGGAGCGCCGACGTGGCCGAGTACCTCGTCTTGGACCGCTGGGAAGACGCTCAGGGCGATGCGCGGACCGCGTTCGACCGCCGCGTCCGCGAGTTCCGCCAGCCGCGGCCCTGGCTCCGCCGCGACGTCGACCCGGACCGCGGCGAGGCGTTCGGCTACCGGCATCCGACGGAGGGAACCGTGGTGTACCAGGCGCTCAGACGCGACCCCGACGGAGACGAGGCGCTGCTCGTCGCATGCAACGTGGAGGGAACCCCAGTCGAGGTGTCGCCGACGGACGTCCTCGACGACCTCGGCGTCGCCGGGCGCGACGACGGCGGCGAGCGCGACGGGGCGCCCGACTGGACCGTCGCGCTCGCGGCGCCCGACACCGACGCCTCGGTGGGATCGGACGCGGGGGTCGTCACGCTCGAGACCGCGGACGCGGTCGTCTGGCGCGCGGGCCGCGGCGACTGAGTCGGCCGCCTGGCCGCGACATCCGAGCCCCCCGTTCGGACGCAACGCTTGAGTCGGTGGGGGTCACAGGGAGACGCATGCGATTCGACCGCTCCGACGGCGTGTTCTGCCACGTCACCTCGCTGCCGGGACGACACGGGATCGGCGACCTCGGCGACGGCGCCGCGGCGTTCCTCTCGTTCCTCGGCGACGCCGACGTCGACCACTGGCAGATCTGTCCGCTCGGGCCGACGATACACGCCGCCGGGGAGTCGCCGTACCAGTCGCCGTCGGCGTTCGCCGGCAACCCCCTCCTGATCGACCTCGACGGGCTCGTCGCCGACGGTTGGCTCGACTCGTCCGACCTCGAACCGGTCCCCGACTTCCCCGACGACCGCGTCGACTACGGCGCGGTCCGGGAGTACAAGCTCCCGCTGCTGCGCGACGCATTCGAGCGGTTCGACGCGGAAGCGGGAGAGGAGGACGAGGCGGACCTCGACGCGTTCCGCGATCGCGAGCCCTGGCTCGCCGACTACGCGCTGTTCCGGGCGCTGGCCGACGCGCGGCCCGAGGACACGTGGGTCGAGTGGCCGGAACCCATCCGAACCCGCGACCCCGAGGCGCTCGCCGAGGCGCGCGAGGAACGCGCGACCGAGGTCCGGTTCCGCGAGTTCGTCCAGTGGACGTTCGACCGGCAGTGGCGCGAGCTCCGATCGGTCGCGGCCGAGGAGGGCGTCTCGATCGTCGGCGACGTGCCGATATACGTCGCGCTCGACTCCGCCGACGTGTGGGCGAAGCCCGAGGCGTTCCGACTCGACGAGGGGAACCGTCCGACCGCGGTCGCCGGCGTCCCGCCGAACCCGGGCGACGACGGACAGCGCTGGGGGAACCCCGTCTACGACTGGGATCGGCTCGCCGAGCGGGAGTACGACTGGTGGATCGCGCGGTTCCGGCGGCTGTTCGAGCTCGCCGACGTCGCGCGGCTCGACCACTTCCTGGGGTTCGTGAAGTACTGGGCGATCCCGGCCGACCGCGACGACCCGGCCGCCGGCGAGTGGCGGGAGGGGCCGGGGCGTGACCTGTTCGAGACGGTGGAGCGCGAGCTGGGACAGGCCCCGTTCATCGCCGAGGACCTCGGGTTCGAGGAGCGGGCGATGAACGAGCTGATGGCGGAGTTCGGCTTCCCTGGCATGCGCGTCTCCCAGTACGCCGACTGGTGCGAGGAGGGGAACCCGTACCAGCCGATGCACTACCCCGAGGGCGTCGTCGGCTACACTTCGACCCACGACACGGACACGTGGATCGGCTACTTCGAGGACCTCCCGGAGCGCCAGCGGGACTGCTTCCGGTACAACGTCGGCGCCGACGGCGACCGCGCGCCCGAGTGGGAGATCATCGACGAGGTGTGGGACTCCGAGGCTGTGCTCGCCGTGACGACGATGCAAGACCTGCTCGGGCTCGGCAGCGAGTCGCGGTTCAACGAGCCGGGGACCGTCGACGGCAACTGGGAGTGGCGCGTGACTCGGGACGACCTCGACGACGAGATCGCCGACCGCCTGTGGGAGCTCGCCGGACGGCACGTCCGGTAACGCGGTGTTCGGTGGCATCCTCCCGGACTCGCCACTCTTCCACGTCGCGGTGATCGCCGGAGCGACCGCGGCCATCTGGGTCGGCAGCGGGTGGATCGAGGAGTCGGCCCAGACGCTCTCCGCGTACTACGGACTGCCGGCCGTCGTGCAGGGCTCGATCGTCGTCGCCGTCGGGTCGAGCTTCCCGGAGCTGGTGAGCGTGCTCGTCACCGCGCTCGTCGGCGTCTTCGACATGGGCGTGGGCGCGCTCGTCGGCTCCGCCATCTTCAACGTGCTCGTCATCCCCGCGCTGGCCGGGATCGGCGCCCAAGGCCCCTTGGAGTCCAGCCGGACGATCGTGTACAAGGAGGCGCAGTTCTACATGATCGCCGTCGCGGCGCTCGTCGTCACCTTCTCGCTCGCGGTCATCTACGTCCCGGTTCCCGCCGAGGCGATCGCGGGCGAGCTGACCCGGCCGCTCGCGCTTATCCCGCTGACGCTGTACGGGCTCTACCTGTTCATTCAGTACCAAGACGTGGGCGACGCCGACATCGAGACGGTGCGCGACGGTGTCGACGTCAGACGGGAGTGGGGGAAGCTCGCGGCCGGACTGCTCGTCATCGTGGTGACCGTCGAGCGGCTGGTCGCGTCGGTGGAGTCGCTCGGCACGACCTTCGGCATCCCGGAGTTCCTCGCGGGCGTCACGATCGTCGCGGCGGCGACGAGCCTCCCCGACACGCTGGTGAGCCTCCGGACGGCGCAGGAGGGGCGCGGCGCGACGAGCCTCGGGAACGTGCTCGGCTCGAACACGTTCGACCTCCTCGTCGCCATCCCGCTGGGCGTGCTCATCGTCGGCCGCGTTGAGGTGAATTTCTCGACGGCCGTTCCGATGTTCGGGGTGCTCACGGCGGCGACGGTCCTGCTGTTCGCGGCGCTCCGGACGGACCTGTCGCTCACGAGCCGCGAGTCGTACATCCTACTCGCGACGTACCTGCTGTTCGTGGCGTGGATGATCGCCGAGACGGTCGGCGTAACGAGCCTCCTGCGGGGGGTGTGAGCGCCTACCGAGTCCGACCGATGATGAAGTAGAGCACGAGGCCCAGCAGCGGCGCGAGGAAGGCGACGATGGCCCAGAGGAACGCGGGCTGGTCGCTACGCTGCTGCGCGTCCGAGTAGATCCAGACGATGATGGCGAGCTGTACGAGCAGCACCAGCAGACCGAACAGGAAGGCGATCCCGCCGGCCAAGGCCTCCTGCAGCAGTATCGGGGACATCGGCCGATATCACTCGGGGGCGTAATAAGTGTCTTTGGGGCCCGGTCCCGCGCCGACCATGAACCGTTTTGCTCCGGCGGCCCTCCGATCCGCGCATGGACCTGCCAGTCGACGCCGAACGACTCCGCGCGGACCTGGAGGCTAACGCGGCGTTCGGACGCGTGGAGTACGACGACCCGGAGAGGCGCGGACGGACGAACCGGACCGGGAGCGAGGCGAACGCGGCCGCGCGAGACCGGCTGGTGGAGCGCCTGGAGGCGGCCGGCCTCGACGTCGCGGTCGACGGAGTCGGGAACGTGCTCGGAACGTGGGTCCCCGACTCAGCGGACCCGGAGGCTGCTCCCGTCGTGAGCGGGAGCCACCTCGACAGCGTTCCTGAGGGCGGGATCTTCGACGGCCCGCTCGGGGTGTACGCCGCCTTGGAGTCCGTGCGCGCGATGCGGGATGCGGGCGTCGAACCCGCGCGACCGGTCGGCGTCGTCAGCTTCACCGAGGAGGAGGGGGGCACCTTCGGGGAGGGGCTGCTCGGGTCGTCGGTGGCGACGGGCGAGACGGCCGTCGACGAGGCCCTCGCGTACGAGAGCGACGCCGGCGAGACGCTGGGCGAGGCGCTCGACCGGATCGGCTACCGCGGCGACGACGCGATCGACCCCGCGTCGTGGGCGGCGTTCTACGAGCTCCACGTGGAGCAGGACACCGTCTTGGAGGAGGCGGGCGCCGACGCCGGCGTGGTGACGACGATCACGGGGATCACCCACTGCGAGGTGACGGTCGAGGGCGAGGCGAACCACGCCGGCGCGACCGCGATGGGCGACCGGACCGACGCGCTCGCGGCCGCGAGCGAGTTCGTCCTCGACGTGGAGGCGGCCGCGAACGACGTCGTCGACGAGTCGAGCGTCTCCGCGGTCGGCACCGTCGGGTCGCTCTCCGTCTCGCCGAACGCGACGAACGTTGTTCCGGGCCACGTCGAGGCCGGCGTCGACGTGCGCGACGTCGAGACCGAATCGATGGACGCGATCGTCTCGGCCGCGCGCGAGTCGCTCGCCCGACTGGAGCGCGAACGGGGGGTCGAGACGTCGTTCGACCGCCCCTTCGACGTGGCGCCGACGCCGATGAGCGAGCGCCTCCGAGAGGCCGCCCACGCCGCCGCGGCGGACGCCGAACGGGACGCGCTCGACCTCCACTCCGGCGCGGCGCACGACGCGATGCGCGTGGCCCGCGTCACCGACGCCTCCCTCCTCTTCGCGCCCTCGCGGGACGGGATCTCGCACAACCCCCGCGAGTGGACCGACTGGGAGGACTGCGCGGCCGCGACCGAGGTGCTGGCGGGGGCGCTGACGCGGGTCACGGGCGACGAGGCGTAGCGGGGCGACTCGGGGTCGGATCGGACGACCGGACGTCACAACCGTTTTGCCGGTCGGCTGCGAGCGGCTAGCGTGAGACGTCCACTCGCGTCGCCGCCGTCGCGCTCGGCGTCGTCGCCGCCGCCGTTGGCACGATCGTCGAAACGACGGGTGTCCTCGGCGGCTGGCCCGACCTGGGTGGCTACCCCGCGACGCTCGTCGTCGGGCGGGCGCTGCTCGTTGTCGCCGTGGGGGCGCTGCTGTACGGGTCGTACCTCCTCGCGGTCGGCGTCCTGATGCGGTCGGCGAACAAGCGGCGCACGTACAACACGCGCAACCTCCTGCGACTCGTCTTCGGCTTCGTGGGGACGATCGCGACGCTCGCGGTGCTGACCGAGAACTGGCTCGGACTCCTGTTCTCGCTCGGGGTCATCGGCTTCGCGGTCACGTTCGCGCTCCAACAGCCCCTCTTGTCGCTGATCGCGTGGGTGTACATCACCGTGAAACAACCGTACGGCGTCGGCGACCGCGTCCGGATCGACGACGCGAAGGGAGACGTGATCGGCGTCGACTTCCTCGTGACGACGCTGTGGGAGATCAACGGCGAGCTCGTCACGACGAACCAGCCGTCGGGACGCGTGGTGACGGTGCCCAACAGCGTCGTGCTCTCCTCGAACGTCGTCAACTTCGGCGGGGGCGGCTCCCCCTACGTGTGGAACGAGGTCGGGGTCCAGGTCGCCTACAAGACCGATCTCGACTTCGCGCGCGAGGTCATGGCCGAGGAGGCGAGCGACCTGATCGGCGACGAGATGGCCGCCGGAATCGCGGCGTACCGGGAGGCCCTCGCCGAGACGCCCGTGGAGCTGGAGGTGCACGACCGTCCGATAGTGAACGTGACGCAGGGCGAGTCGTGGGTGGAGCTCCGCGTCCGGTACCTCGCGCATCCGCGTCGCGGCAGCGCGTGAAGAACCGGCTGAACGAGCGGATCCTCGACCGTTTCAACGACGCGCCCGGTCGCGTGGCGTTCCCGGTGAGCCGAAATCGCTAGCGCGGAGGCGATCGAGCCGCCGCCGGACGGAGGTCGGTCGCCGTTCCGTCATGATTTATATACTGTAACTATTCGGTCGTCATCCGGCCGCCGATCCCGACGAAGATGCGATAATACGGAAACGGGCGGTATCGGGCCTATATGGGCCGTTAAATGAGGTGTGTGGTAACTTTAAACACGTCACATTTATATACTCTGGTGACTTACTATTGGTTAACGAATCGGCGAGCCCGGCACCAGTATTTCGGTCGGGAGTTCGATCGGAGAGAACCCATGACAGAAACACGTACGCGCGACTACGGCGGGGAGACGGAGCGAGAACGAACGAATCGAAGCGGAACGACCGAGACGGAATCCGAGGAAACGGAGTCGACGACGGCGGAGCGGACCACGACCTGCCCCGAGTGTAGCGGGAGCCTCATCACCGACACGGAGCACGGCGAGACGGTGTGCGACGACTGCGGGCTCGTCGTCGAACAGGACTCGGTGGACCGCGGGCCGGAGTGGCGCGCGTTCAACTCCGGCGAGCGGGACAGCAAGTCGCGCGTCGGCGCCCCGACGACGAACATGATGCACGACAAGGGGCTCTCGACGAACATCGGCTGGCAGGACAAAGACGCCTACGGCAAGTCGCTGTCGAGCCGGCAGCGCCAGAAGATGCAGCGGCTCCGCACCTGGAACGAGCGGTTCCGCACCCGCGACTCGAAGGAACGCAACCTGAAGCAGGCGCTCGGCGAGATCGACCGCATGGCCTCGGCGCTCGGCCTCCCGGACAACGTCCGCGAGACCGCCTCGGTCATCTACCGCCGCGCGCTGAGCGAGAACCTCCTGCCCGGCCGCTCCATCGAGGGCGTCGCGACCGCGTCGCTGTACGCGGCCGCCCGGCAGGTGGGGAACCCCCGGAGCCTCGACGAGTTCACCGCCGTCTCCCGCGTCGAGAAGATGGAGCTCACCCGGACGTACCGCTACGTCATCCGCGAACTCGGGCTTCGCGTCCAGCCTGCGGACCCCGGGAGCTACGTCCCGCGGTTCGTCTCGCGGCTGGAGCTCTCCGAGGAGACCCAGCGGCTGGCCCGCGAGCTCCTCGACGGCGCGAAAGAGTCCGGCATCACGAGCGGGAAGTCCCCGGTCGGGCTCGCCGCGTCCGCAGTGTACGCGGCCGCGCTCCTCTCGAACGAGAAGGTGACCCAGAGCGAGGTGTCCGACGTGGCCGACATCAGCGAGGTCACCATCCGGAACCGGTACAAGGAGCTCCTCGAAGCGAGCGAGGGGCTGGCGGCCTAACACCGCCGTTCGATCCGTTCTCTCCCTGTCATTTCTTCCCGCGTTCGAGCGCGTTCGAATAGCCCTCGCCACGTACGCTTTTAACCCGGCCGCGTGTACGGCAGGCCATGGTGGATGCGTTCGTCAGACTGGTCTGTCCGGAGTGTACGAAGGAATGGCAGGACAACCCCGCTGATCTCCAGAGCCTCCGCTCGAACTTCAGCTGCCCCGAGTGTCACGCGACCCGCCGGCTGACGGAGTTCATGCGGACCGAGCGCGACCTCGAGGCGGTCAAGCAGTTCCAGTAAGTCGCACGCGACCTTCGAAACCGAGTCAGCTCCGCGGCGGGACGGCTCTCCGTCTCGGGCCCCCTCAGCGGGCGCGTGCGAACGAATCCTTCCCGATCGATAACCCGAAAAGACCCGTCTACGCCTCGTATCCGGTGAATACGCAAAGTTGCATGGTAACGTGACTCAAGATAATAATATAAACCTCCGGTAGCAAAGGGCTGTTACTCATGAAGAAGCAGGAGCTCATCCATCTTCACGGCCTTCTCGCGGAGGTACGAAAACAGTGCGAATTCTGGAACGAGGATATTGACCTCGAAGCCTACGAAGAACTTGGCGTCAAGCCGACATCGATTCACAAGTCGAAGACCGACCACAAAGCGGCCGTTTTTAAGCTGACCGAGGGAATCACGGAGCCGATGGAGGAGTCCGAATCGGAGCCGCTGGCCCCGACCGCAGACTGAAATTTCGTCCCGCTTCCTGTCCTTCCCCGCTCGCCGAGCGGTAGCCGTACTCGCGGGCTCGCCTCCCGCGCAGTCGACGCTCGCGTAGTCGGCACTCGCTCAGTCGGTAGTCGCCCAGTCGGTAGTCGACCCGGTGGATCTCTCGGCCCGCGAGAGCGACGTCGACACCAAGGGCTGTCCGACTCGCTCCGATCCACGGTCTCGCTCGGGGTCGCCGGCGCGTTACGGCCCGTCGTCGGGTAGCGACTCCGACTCGTCGTCCCCCTCGTCGTCCGTTTCGAACTCCTCGACGTCGAGTACCTTCAGGGGGATGTTCCGGAGGCGCTGGCCGATCTCCTTGCGCGCGACCCGGCTGGCGTGTTCGGCGCGTTCGACGTTGAACACGTCCATGCGGAGTTCGAGCGCGACGAGCGCCTCGTCGGCGGCGACGAAGGCCGGCGGCAGCTCCTCGCCGGCGGGAGACGTGCGGCTCCCGGTCTCTATCTCGACGTAGCTGAGGTCCGGATTCAGCATCTCGCCGGTCTTCGAGATCGCGATCCGGACGGCTTCGTCAGCGGTCCCGACGTCGTACACCGGGACGGCGGCCTCCACGACGACTCGGCAGTCCATCACGGTGACGTGTACCACACGCGCGAGTATGAAACTTCGGCCGACAGGTCGAAACGTCGAAACGACGACCGCGCGCGAGCGTCCCGACTCACTCGCCGCCCGCCCGGAGGTAGTAGAACACGTACGTCTGGGCGTATCCGGCGTATTCGCCGCCGAAGCGCTCGCGGATCGCCCGCGACGTCTCGACGTAGCCGCCGCGCTCGCAGTCGGGGTAGTACTCCTCGATCGTCGTCCGGATCCAGGTGTCGAGCGGCACCGCCTCGAGGAAGCCGAGCGAGAACAGCAGCACGCAGTCGGCGACCTTGTCCCCGACGCCGACGAACCGGGTCAGCGATTCGCGCGCCTCCTCGTACGGGAGCTCCGCCGCCGCCAGCGGGTCCGCCTCGCCGGACGACACCATCTCGGCCGTCCGCTGCACGTAGGGCGCGCGGTAGCCCAGCGAGAGGTCGCGAAGCTCCGCCTCCGTCCGGGCGGCGAGCTGCTTCGGCGTCGGGAACGCGTGGTACGCCGCTCCGTCGAGTTCGACGACGTCGCCGTACGTCTCCCGGAGGCGGCGCTGCATCCCGTGGATCCGCGCGACGCGCATCTGCGCCGAGCAGATGAAGGAGATCAGACACGGAAACGCCGGATCGCGAGTGAGTCGCATTCCCTCGTACGCGTCGTACGCTCGTTCGAGCAGGGGGAGGTCGGGGGTCGCGTCGAGGATCGCGTCCAGGTCGTCGTCGAGCCGGAACAGGTGTTTGAGGAGCGGGACGGCGTCGATCGCCGACTCCCAGTGGAGCCTCCCGTCGTGGACCCCGCCCTCGTGTCTGACCCGCAGCGGGACGCGCTCGTCGACGACGCCGGGGATCGGGGAGACGACCGTCTCGTACCAGTCGTCGCCGCCGTGGGCGTGGAGGTCCGCGTACGTCTCGCCGTCCGCGCGGTTCCAGAGGTAGCTCTGACCGCTCTCGACGGTCGCCTGCAGATCGAACGGCCCGTCCAGGTCCGCGATATCTATCGCGCCTCGTTCCATTACCGATCTGAGAGGGTCGCAGCCGTATTCGGATTTCGGTACCGGCGGTGGCCAGCGACGTCGCGTCCGAGACGTCGGGACCGATCGGCGGCAACTCCCACGGGCGAAGCGGGGTTTTTGACCGGTCGCCACGTAGCGGGTGTATGCCGACGTACCGCCGGACGACCCGCGTGCCCGCCCCCATCGACGAAGTGTGGGCGTTTCACTCCACGATCGACGGCCTCCGCGCACTCACACCGGACTGGATGAACCTCCGGATCGCCGGCGTCGAGGGGCCGGACGGGGAGCCGGACCCGGCGGTGCTCGTCGAGGGATCGCGGATACGGATGTCGATGCGACCGTTCGGCGTCGGGCCCCGACAGCGGTGGGTCTCCCGAATCGTCGAGCGGAAGCCCGACGGCGACACCCCGGTCAAGGAGAGCGCGCGCTTCGTCGACGACATGGTCGGTGGCCCGTTCCGTCGGTGGGAACACACCCACGCCTTCTACGCCGACGGCGAGGAGACCCTCCTCGTCGACAGCGTCTCGTACCGGCTCCCGCTCGGCCCGCTCGGCGACGTCGCCGGCCCCTTCGCGAAGGTCGGGTTCGAGGGGATGTTCCGCGACCGACACCGGCGGACGATCGAGCGGTTCGAGGCGTAACGGTCGTGGAAGCGGGCGGTTCGCCGGTTCAGGCGGGAGCGGCCGCCGTCTCCGCTCCGAAGGTGAGTTCGAACACCGCACCGCCGTCGTTTCGGACCTCGAGCACCCAGCCGTGGGCGTCCGCGATCCGGTCGACGATCGCGAGCCCGAGCCCCGAGCTCCCGGCGGTCGAGAACCCCGAGTCGAACAGCGAGTCGCGCGCGTCGGGCGGTACCCCCGGTCCGTCGTCAGCGACGTACAGCCCACGCGCGCCCGAGCCATCGCCGTCGGTTCCCACTTCGATGTTGACATCGGGCCCGCCGTGGTCGACGGCGTTCCGGAAGAGGTTCTCGAACAGCTGCCGCAAACGCTCCGGATCGGCTTCCACGTGACCGACGTCGTCCCCGACCGTCAGCGTCGCCTTCGGCGCCCGCACGCAGTCCCAAGCGCCCTCGGCGAGCGACGCCACCGGGACGGACTCCGTCTCGTCGATCGCGTCGCCGCGCTTCGCCAGCATGAGGAGGTCCTCGATGAGCGTCTCCATCCGGTGTACCGCGCGTTCCATCGCCTCGTACTCCGCGCGCGCGACGTCGTCCTCGACGAGGTCGAGGTACCCGGAGAGGACGTTGAGGGGGTTCCGGAGGTCGTGAGAGACGACCGCGCTGAACTGCTCGAGCCGTTCCGTCTGGCGACGGAGTTCGAGCCGGCGTTCGTTCCGCGCGAGGGTGTGCGCGATCAGGTCACCGAAGGTGCGGTACGCGGCGACTTCGTCCTCGGTCCACGCTCGCGGTTCATCGGTCTCTAACGCGAGGACGCCGATGAGCTCCCAGTCGCTGACGAGCGGGACGTGAACCGTCGCCGGCGGGGCTCCGTCCCCGGCACCCGGAACCGAACCGGCGTTCGCGCCCGGGGGCGATCCCGTGTCCGACAGCGGACCCTCGTCGGTCGGGGTCGCGTCCCCGGACTTACCGGCGGAGATCGGTGGACGGACGACGTTCTCGAACGTGGACAGCGCCTCGGGACCCGGAAACTCCGCGTACGATTTCGAGCCGGGGTCGCAGTTCCCCGAGGACCAGTGATACGCCGGCTCGAACGCGTCTCCAGCGTCCAAGTAACAGATGATTCGGTCCACCTCGACCTGCCGGCCGACCTGCTCCATCGTCCAGACGATTTTCGTCTCGACCTCGTCCGACCGAGTGCTCATCAGCGTGGTACCGGCGTCCAGCAGCGCCTCCCGAAGCCGTACGACGTCGTCAGCGCCGAGTCGCGTCAGCGCGGGTTCGATCGCGTCCCGGAGGCGCTCGACGAGTGAGTCGGTGCAACTTCCGTCAGTTTCCGCTCGCTCGTTCGGATCGACGCGGACGACGTCGTCCGCGCCCGCGTCTATGACGGTGCGGGTCAGTTCGACTCCCGGCTCCTCCACGGCGACTATCACCGGCACGCTCTCGGGGGTCGCCGCGAGGCGTCTCCGAACGTCTCCCGACGCGAGGGCATCGGCCGTGGTGACTATCCCGCAGGCGTCGGCGAGCGGCGACCGCTCCTCCTCCGCGGCTGGCGCTAGCGCCGCCGGGGCGGCCACCCCGTACTCCGGCGTCCGGGGGGCGCTCCACGCGTCCGCGACCGCTTCGCGGACGCGGCGGCGGACGTTCGTGTCGTCACCGACGTAGACGACTGCGGAACGACGAGGCATACAGATAGGTCCGGCCGATAACATTTCAACGTTAACGCCCGAATATCGGCCGTGAGAACGTTAGCTCGCCGTCCCCGTCGACGTCAGCGCGATCCCAGCGAGGACGACGGCGCCCCCTACCAGCGTGATCGGAGTCGGAACCTCGGCGAGAAGGACCAACGCGAGCACGGTCGCGCCGACCGGTTCGCCCAGCAGCGACACGGACGCAACGCTCGACTCGACGTGCGCGAGCGCCCAGTTGAGCACGGTGTGACCGAGCAGTCCCGGGCCCAGTGCGAGCCCCGCGAAGAGCGCCCACTCACGGGGTGGATACCCGCCGAGCGGATGCCCCTTTGCTAGCACGACCGCGAAGAGCGCCACGGTACAGACGCCGTAGACGACGACCACGTACGGGACGAGCGAGACGCGCTGCCGGAGCGAGCGACCGGCGAGGACGTAGCCGGCGGCCGTCACCGCGCCGAACAGCGCCAATCCGTTCCCGTAGAGCGGTCGCGGACCGACGAGCACTCCGCCGAGGAGGTCGCCGACGGACATCGCGACCATCCCCGCGACCGCGACAGCGATGCCGAGGGCCATTCGGCGCGTCACTCGCTCTCGGAGGAGCAGCCACGCGCCGAGCGCGACGAACACCGGCTGCGCCTGGACGAGCGTGACGCTCGCCGCGACACTCGTCCATTCCAAGCTCTCGAACCAAGCGGCGAAGTGGAGCGCGAGCGCGACCCCCGACAGCGTCGCGAACGCGAGATCGCGGCGGCCGATTCGGACGAACTCGGTCCGATACCGCCAGATCGCGGCCGGAAGGAGCGGTAGCGTCGTGAACAGGACGCGGTAGAACGCGGCCACCGAACTCGGCGCCGCGCTGAGCCTGACGAGAATCGCCCCGGCGCTCACGGCGACGACCGCGGTCGCGAGGGCGGCCGTCGGTGGGACGCGAGGGTCGGCGGACATCGTCGTCGGTCGTTTCGCCCCCCGTCGCTTACGGGTTTCGGGACGAGTCGTCGCCTTCGGTAACGTGCCGACGGAGATTTGCGACTCCGGTTCGAACGGCGACGCATGTGCGCTGACACGTTCGGCGTGGGGATCCACCTCACCGATACGGAACTCCAGTTCGTCGTTCACGTCCCGTCGGACGTCGACTCCGGGTGGACCGACCCCGAGGCGTTCCAATCGTTGGTCGCAGAGACCGTCTGGGACCTGCTCGATCAGCAGGTCGTTCTCGGGACCATCGCCGAACGGTTCGAGGCAGAGACGACCGTCACGCTGGGGACCGTCACGCTCGAATCGGACGGTACCGTCGTGTCACACGAGCTCAACCCCCCGACTTCAACGCCGGAGGACGAGACGGAGTGAATCGGACGGGACGAACGCGTCCACCGGTCAGTCGTCGCCGACCGTCCCCGGTCCGCCGTCCGGATCCGTCTCGTCCGCCGACGCCGCGAGGACGGCCCCGACGACCCACATCCGATCTCGATCGTACGCGGTGAGATCGTACCGCGTCGAGCCGACGGTCTCCCCCCACGTGTCGAGCACACCGAGCCGCACGAGCCCCGACAGCGTCGCGCCGAGCGTCCGCGGCGTCGTCTCCGGGTCGGAGAGGGCGGCGTGGACCTGCCGCGACTGGGGGTAATTCCGCGTACAGCGCTCCACCCCCTCGCGCGCCTCTGCCCAGTGGCGGCGCACGTACCCGAACGTCGTCGGGTCGTCACGGTGCAGTCGGTCCAGGGCTCCCGCGACGGGATGGTCAACGCTTCCCACGTCGCCGGTCGGATCGAACAGCGATCGGACGTCCGCGGCCACTTCGGGACGATACGAACACCCGACGACGACGTCGTCGACGCCGGACAGCCCGCGCAACCCCGTTACGAACGACCGAGCCGCAGCGACTCCTCTGTCGGTCACCACCGGAACGATGTCGTCAACGACGATCGAGGGCACTTCCCCCTCGGAATCGGCGACGTACGTCGAAACGGCGTCGACCACGCGATCGAGCTCGGTGGACGCGTCAAGCATCGTGTACGCGAGCCGCCGTCCCGGAACGACCTGTGTCGTCGCCGTCGATCCCCGGGTGGTGTCGCTCGCGGAGACGATCGCCTCGCTGGAGGGCCCCGACCCGGGCGAGTCGCGCCACCCGCGTCGCCACTCCTCGATTCCGGTTCCGAACAGCACGGAGATCACTCGTTCCGACGGCACATCGTCACGAACCGGTGGCTGCCCCGTCGCGGACAGTCGCACCGTGACGTCGTGATCAGGGTCCGTCGGAACGGCCATGTGTGACGTTAGCTTCAGCGACAAAATTCATAAACTTATGGGTAGACATCTCAATATTGAAATTCGGCTGCTTCGCGGCGATCGGTGACGTAAACTGGTCGCACCGCGGTTGCCGGGGTCGTACCACGGTCAACTCTGCCGACCGCTCGCGCTACGCGTCTCCAAAAAAATCGTGTGGGGCAATCGCCCCTATGAATGGGCAGGCGGCGAACCGCG
>NZ_NHOY01000085.1 GCF_002252755.1 Halorubrum sp. Hd13
GGTAGCCGACCGCGACGGCGACGAGGAGCCCGAGGTCGCCGAGGCCGAACTCCCACAGCCGAACGCCGTCGACCATCGCGCGCTGGAGCATCGCGCTCCCGTGCGCCAGCGGGAGGAAGCGGGTCCACGGCGCGTCGAGGACCGGCGCCGAGATGAGCGCGACGAAGCCGAACTGCAGCAGGTTCAGCCAGTTGCCGATCCGCTTGTACAGCACCGTCACGCCGCCGGCCGCGAAGCCGAGCCCGAGCACCGAGGTGATCGCGAGCCCCGCGACGGGGACGACGGTGAGCGGATCGAGGCTGAGTCGGGTCCCGGTGAGCAGCAGCATGACGGCGAGGATCACCGCGCTCGTGAGGAACGTGCGGATCACCTTCGCGACCCCCTTTAAAAGTGCGACCGGAGCGAAGCCGAACGGCGTGGTGATGTGCCGCTCTAAGGTCCCCCACTGGACCTCGCTACCGATGTCGCTCGACACCGACGAGTAGGCGCCGACCGACAGCGTCCACAGGAAGTAGCCGACGATGATCCCCGACAGCGAGTCCGTCAGCGCCTGCCCGGCCAGCAGCCGTCCGCCGTAGAAGAGGACGCCGAAGAAGAACAGCGCGACGACGATCCCGCCGATCGCGTTCGCCGGGTACCGGACGAAGATCAGGTACTCGCGGTAGAGGACGGCCCGCGCGAGGTGGTAGTAGGTGGCCGGACGCGGCTCCTCGACGGGTCCGGAGTCGGGCGACGCGGGAGCGACCTCGTCCCCGCTCACGGCGACCGCCCCCGCGAGTCGGCGGTCGCGGAAACGACCTCGTCGGCGTCGCCCCCGCCGGCGTCCATTCCGGTGAGGTCGACGAACACGTCCTCCAGCTCGGGACGGACGGTCCCGATGTCCTCCACCGTGACCCCCGCCTCGCGGAGCGCGTCCATGAGGTCGTAGAGGGCGTCGCCAGCGACGGTGACCTCGACGGCCGTCGACCCCGGTCCGTCGCGGGCGACCGCGCCGAGCCCCGTCTCGACCCCCCGCACGTCGAACCGCTCTCGGAGGGTCGCGACGACCGCGTCGTCGATGTCGGCGCTGACGACGCGGACGGCGTCGCGGTCGGTCCCGGAGAGGAGCGCCCCGACGGCGTCGTCGGCGACGATCCGCCCGTTCGCCATCATCACGACGCGGTCGCAGACGTCCTCGATGACGCCCATGTCGTGGCTGCTGAGGACGATGGTGAGCCCCTCCTCGCGCGCGAGCCGACGGAGCTCCCGGCGGAGCGTCCGGGAGCTCTCGACGTCGAGCCCGAGCGTCGGCTCGTCGAGGAAGACGAGCTCCGCGCCGCCCGCGAGCACGCTCGCCAGCGACACCTTCTGTTTCATCCCCCGGGAGAGGTCCCGGACCGGGGTATCGGCCTTCTCCGTGAGTTCGAGCCGGTCGAGCAGCCTGTCGTGCCGGGCCCGCACCGAGTCCGGGTCGACGCCGGCGATCGTCGCGAAGTACCGCAGGTTCTCCCGGACGGTGAGCCGCCAGTAGTCGTTGCGCGCGCCCTCCAGCATCGCGTCGACGTCGGCGTACGCCGCCCGACGGCCGTCGCCCACGTCCGTGCCGAACACCCGGACCGAGCCGGCGTCGGGGAGGACGATCCCGAGCGCGCACTTGATCAGGGTCGTCTTGCCGGCCCCGTTCGGACCGAGGAGGCCGACGATCGAGCCGCGTTCGACGGTCAGGCTGACGTCGTCGACCGCGAGCACCGACTCCGCGCCGCCGCCGAACCGCTTCGAGACGCCCTCGATCGCGAGCGCCGGCTGAGAGGGATCCGCCGAGTCGTCGGGGCGGGAACCGTCGCGCTCGCGGGGGGTATCGCGTTCGCTCGCCGCGCTGCGTGCCATGAGATCGGTACGTGCCGAGCGCGGATATATCCGCGTCCGGCGGCTACCGCGGAACGCGATGGACCTCGACCGATTCGCCGCCGACGCGCCGGCCGACGACGCCCCCGGCGACGCGCGGGTCTGCGTCGTCGCGACGCGACCCGACACGTTCGAGCGCTGCCGCGAGGGCTTTTACCCCGCGCCGCGGTCGTACGACCGCACCCGCGCCGACTTCGACTACATGGCCTTTTACCGGACCGCACCGGTGTCGGCGGTCACCCATTACGCCCGCGTCGTCGACCGGGCAGAGCAGACCCGCGGCGAGCCCGGCCCGATGGACGACGAGGACTGGGCGGCGCTGATCGATCCCTTCTCCGAGGAGCGGGTCGTCGTCGTCTTCGCGTTCGACGAACTCGTCCCGCTCGATTCGCCGGTCGAGAACGACGGGAACGGGGTCCGGGGCGCGTGGTACTGCACGGTCGACGACCTCCGCGAGGCGGCGACGCTGTCCGGGCTCCGCGACCGGGCCGAGAGCTGAATCGGGCGGTCGAGATCGCGGGTGCTGTTCGATTCTCTATGACTGAGCGGTCCGAGAGGCGACGCTGAATACAGAGCGCGTATCTTGCATACTCTGTTTCTCGTGGACGTATACGGCAACTCTCCGTTGATACTACAGACCCCGATTTTCGTTGCAAACTTAGTACGGCGAGTTACTGTTTATTCTTTATGAACACGCATCCGAACGTCCTCGGAAGGCTGTAACGTCAACTCCATGTTTATCTCTGGCCGAGGTGAACTCAACAGCTCGAATTCCACATTTCGGGCAAGCATCGGGATGATATGTTTCAACTCCATCATCGCGAAGTGCATCCCGATACACTGGTGGGGACCTCCGCCAAACGGGAAGTACGCAAAGTCCGGCCGTTTGTCACTCCGAGCATCGGTGAACCGCTCGGGCCGGAACTGCTCGGGCGCGTCAAACCATCGATCGTCCTTGTGGACAGTGAACTGTGGCAGTAGCAGTTTCGTTCCCTCGGGGATGTGATAGCCTCCAAGCGTTGTCTCCTCAACAGCCTCGCGGAACAGCATCCCCGCTGGCGGATAGAGCCGCATCGCCTCCTTGGCGACGTGCTCGGTAACGGTGAGGTCGGGGAGGTCTGCCGCTGTCGGCGGGCCGTCAAGCACAGTCGTGGCTTCCTGCGATAATCGGTCCCGTTCGTCGGGATGGGTCGCCAGCAACAACCACGTAAACGTCAGCGCCATCGCCGTCGTCTCGTGACCAGCGATGAGGAACGTGATCAAGTGGTCGTGAATTTCCGCATCGGTCATCGTATACTCGTGGTCGTCCTCCTTTTCCAGCATCATCGTCAGGAAATCGTCGTACCGGCCGGGGTTCGCTCTCCGCTCTTCAATGAGCGTATCGACCGTTTCATCGAACGCATCCATGGCTTGCTCGTACCGTCGGTTCCTGTGAGTCGGTACCCACGACGGCAAGAGCAGTTCGACGGCACTGAGGCCACTCATATCGGCCATGGCCTGTAGCTCGTCGGCGGCCTCGGTGATCACTTGCCGGTGCTCGCCGAGGTCGAACTCGAACAGCGAATTCGTGAGTATCGACAGCGTCAGCTCTGAGAATTCCTCGTTGACGACGATTTCTTCGCCGTCGTCCCACTCTTCGATCAGCTGTTCCGTGGCGGCAACCATGGACGAACTGAACCCTCGCAACCGATTCAACCCGAACATCGGCTGGAGGAAATGGCGCTGTCGTTTCCATTCCTCACCACGCGTGAATGTGAGACCTCGCGGTGCGATTTCGTAGTCAAGGAGTTCTTTCAGCTCGTCGAAATTCCACCGTTCGTATGTGCCTTGTCCCAGTAATACCTCGCCGATGTACTCGGGATGGAAGACGGCGACGGCGTCGATACGCGGAAATTCACAGTGGACGACGTCACCGTACTTAGCAAGCTCGTCGAAAAAATCCATTGGCTGCTGGACGTACTGATGGGTGTTTCCCAGCACCGGGATCCCGTCCGGGCCCGGCGGAAGCCTGTCGATCTCACCGTCCGAACCTGAGCCGGTGTCTCCACCCGTCATATGTGAGCGTATATGAATGATTGCTAATAGCCGTTTTCCCGGTAGGGCGTGTCATAGAAATATCCACACATCGTCTGTGTTACTGATTTACGGGCGAATCTGGTGATCAGTAAGTACTCTCTTTCGACAGGCTATTCGGGAAGCAGCGGCAGAGGATAGACCGGCTGTTTGTATTGACATCCTCTCCGCCCTGAAGGGCGAAGATTCCCACGGCACCGTACCGCTGGGTTGGGGTGTTTACGGTTTGTAGCTGTCCCGGTGACGGCTACTGGCTGTGTCAATCAGCCGTTACTCCTATCCCGACTTGGGATTCAGAGGTACTTCTTACTGCATCCCGATATTGTCCGATTAGGTGGGCGGTAGACCGCCTCGGCTACCTAGTAGTATGACAATCACTCAGTTAAACCACCCGACCAGAAGTTCCTGGTTACCGTAGAGAACTGTCGGATTCATCCCCGCGCTGAAACGCGAGGCTTTCTCCTTGATTCTACGTAAATACACCCTCTGTATTCGGTAACCGGTATCGATCAGTCGCTGAGGATTGCGACGGATCCAGGTCGCCGGGCCGCGGTCGGCGTCACCCTCCGTCGGCGCGCACCGAAGGCGTCGTCGCGTCGACGCGGGCGACACGGTCCCGCTCGCCGGACGACGCCGACGTGTGCTCGGGATGCAGACACGCGAACAGCGCCTCCAGCGAGTCGACGAGCCGGTGGCTCGGGCGGTTGAACAGCGCGTTGCCGTCGGCCGCGTAGGCTCGGTCGTCGGCGACGGCGGCGAGGTCGCGCCACCCCGGTCGGTCGGCGAGGTCTGCGATCGCGTCGACGGCGCGGTCGCGCTCGAACCCGCAGGGGGCGACGACGAGCGCCTCGGGGTCGTACGCGCGGACGTCGTCCCACGCCGCCGGCTCGGAGGCGCCGTCTGGCTGGAACGACGGGTCGCCACCGGCGATTTCGACCATGTCGCGGACCCAGTGACCGGCCCGGATCGGCGGGTCGGTCCAGTCGAGCACCGCGGTCCGGGGGCGGCCCTCGTCGGCGACCGCGCGCTCGGCCCGCTCCCGGACGCGGTCGACGCGCTCGCGGCAGTCGGTGCGGAGCGCGTTCGCGGCCGCTTCCGCGCCGACCGCCGCGCCGAGGCGCGTCACGTCGTCGAGGACGTCGCCGAACGAGTGCGGGTCGAGCGTCAGCACCTCGGGCGCGGGGTCGAGCGAGGCCACGGCCGCGTGAACCGCCCTCGCGTCGACGGCGCAGACGTCGCAGGTCGCCTGGGTGACGACGAGGTCCGGCTCCAGCGCGGCGAGGCGGTCGACGTCGAGGTCGTAGACGGCGCCGTCGACCGACCGCATCTGGGCGTCGATGTCGGCGGCCGAGCGGTCGTCGTGGTCGACGACGGTGCTCGTGAGCGTCGGCAGGTCACGGGCCGCGGGCGGGTGGTCGCAGCTGTGCGAGACGCCGACCGGCTCGACGCCGAGCGCGAACAGCGTCTCGGTGGCGGAGGGGAGTAGCGTGGCGACGCGCATGTCAACCGATGGGCGGGCGGAGCGAAAAGCGCTCCGGCGGACTCACCCGTCCGGGAGCCGCGCCGCGGCCGCATCGGCGTAGGCGGCCGCGAGGTCGCCGTCCGGGAGCGCCGCGCGCGCCGCCCGGCAGCCGTGCCGGAGCCGGTCGCGGCGGTCGCCTAGCGGGAGCTTGTTCGCGGCGACGGTCTCAGCCGTATCGAGGAGCGCGACCGCAGTCTCGGTGTCGCCGGTCTTGGCGGCCCACCCGGCGCGGTCGAGGAGCTGCGTGAGAGCCGCGCGGACGTCGTGAGGCATCCCGTCGGCCACGCCCGCCGCGTCGTCCGCGTCGGTGTCATCGGTCATGCGGTCACCCCCCGCCGAGCGTCGCGAGCGCGAACTCGGTGCTGCTCCCGAGCGGGTCGGTCGCGGTCTTCGTCTCCACGTCGATGAACCCGGCCTCGCGGAGCTGCGCGAGGGTGCGGTCGCGTCCGGGCGCAGAGAAGAACATGCGGCCGCCCATCCAGCCGCGGCGCACCGTTTCGAACCGCCCGCCCGGGAGGGTCATGAGGAGCCGTCCGCCCGGGCGGAGGGCGCGGGCGAACTCCGCGTACACGTCTGGGTGGCGGTCGCGCTCGACGTGAAACACCGCGTGGTACGCCGTGATCGCGTCGAAGCTATCGGCCGCGAAGGGAAGCGCGGACATCTCGCCGTGAACGAGTCGGGCCTCGGGAACGGTCTCGGCCGCGAGGTCGAGCCCGCGCCGGGAGACGTCGAGCCCCACGCTGCCGGGCGGGAGGTTCGCGAGCGTCCGAGCGCCGTCGCCGCAGCCGACGTCGAGGACGTCGGGGGCGGCCGAAAGCCCGGCGAGCAGGTCGTCGATCAGCGCCGCGTCGGAGCCGTCCGGGTCGCGTCGGTCGGCGTACGTCGCCGCCACGTCGTCCCACGCTCGCCGCACCTCGCTACGGTCCATACCCGTCGTTACCGCGCGAGCAACATGACTCCTCGGGCGGCCTGTCGCGGAGGGAGAGACGGCAGCGGTGTTCGAATTGATAGATCGCCAATGATAAAGAAATTGGTCCCGGGTGTATTTGCGACACGTGACCGGGGTAAACCGGGAGATGACGACGGCAGAGAAAGTTACATTTTATAATTAATGAACGTGATGTCCTTCGCGTCGTATGTGGATGATAACCTGTGACATGAGTCGTCGACGGAATCGAGTACACGAGATCAACGGCGGGGAAGCGTCATGACGACGGGGATCGACGTCGCGGTGGCCGCGATACCGCTTCTCCTCGCGGGGATCCTGCTGGTCGGGTTCCTCTGGCCGGCGACGCGCGCGATGCCGATCGCGTGGGTCGCGGCGCTCGCAGTCGGCTACTTCGCGTGGAACATGCCGGTGAACTGGCTGGCGGCGGCGTCGGCCGTCGGCGTCATAACCGCGATCACGATCCTCTGGATCGTCTTCGGTGCGCTCGTCCTCCTGTATACCCTGATGGAGGCGGGCGCGTTCGACCGGATCAATCGGGGGTTCGCAACGGTCAGCGACGACCGACGCGTGCAGATCGTCCTGATCGCCTTCTTCATGGCGACGTTCATCGAGGGCGCCGCCGGATTCGGGACGCCGGCCGCGGTCGTCGCGCCGCTTCTGTTGGGACTCGGCTTCCCGGCGCTCGCGGCGGTCGTCGCCGGGATCATCGGACACATCATCGCCGTCACGTACGGCGCGGTGGGGACGCCGATCATCGTCGGCATCCAGAACCCGATGGAGAACGTCGAGTTCACCCGCACCGCGATCGAGGAGGGCGGGATGACGGTCCAAGAGTTCTCGGTCGAGGTGGCCGCGTGGGCGGCGACGTATCACGCCTTGGTCGGGTTCATGATGCCGCTGTTCGCGGTCGGGATGGTCGTCTACTTCTTCGGTGACCCGGACGACCGCTCGCTGGCGCCGGCTTGGGAGGTCGCGCCGCTGTGTCTGTTCGCGGGGATCTCCTTCGCGGTCCCGTACTGGATCTCGGCGTGGTTCCTCACGGCCGAGTTCCCGGCGCTCATCGGGTCGATGGTCGGTGGCACGATCGTTTTGAGCGTGCTGCGGGCGGGGTACTTCCTGCCCGACGACGAGTGGGAGTTCCCCGAGCGCGAGAGGTGGGCCGACCACTGGGTCGGAACAATCGAGCCGGGCCAGTCAAACGGCAGCAACGGCGGCTCGCCCGAGGCCGAGGCGGCCGACCTGAGCGGCGGCGAGGACATGTCGCTGCTGAAGGCGTGGTCGCCGTACGTCGCGCTGGTGATCCTGCTGGTCATCACTCGTGCGGTCGATCCGATCTCAAACTTCATCGGCAGCGACCTCTTCGTCATCGGCTTCAGTGACCTCTTCGGTACGACGCTCGGCGGAAGCTTCGCGTGGATGAGCGTGCCCGGTTTCTGGCTGATCGTGAGCGCCGTGCTCGCCATCCCGATCTTCGGGATGTCTGGTCAGGAAGTCAGTGACGCGTGGAAGGAAGCCGGCCGGAAGATCGTCTCGCCGTTCATCGCGCTGGTGTTCGTCATCGCGATGGTGCAGGTGATGCTCCAGTCCGGCGCGCACCCGGGTGCGCCCGAGGTCGGCAGCATGATCGTCCTGCTCGCGCAGACGACCGCCGACACGCTCGGCCCCGCCTACCCCGCCTTCGCGTCGCTCATCGGCGCGCTCGGCGCGGCGATGGCCGGGTCGAACACCGTCTCGAACATCACGTTCGGCGCGTTCCAGTTCGAGGCGGCGACGCAGCTCGGACTGCCGCGGACGATCATCGTCGGCGCGCAGGCCGTCGGGGGCGCCATCGGGAACCTCGTCGCGATCCACAACCTCGTCGCCGCCCTGGCGACGGTCGGCCTCCTCGGACAGGAGGGGCGGGTGATGCGGCTGAACCTGATCCCGCTGCTGTACTACGCGACTGGCGTCGGCCTGCTGTGTCTGCTGTTCAGCTACGTGCTGTTCTCCGGTATCTTCTGAACGCGGGAACGGTACTGCGGTTCGGCTATTTTTATATCCGATCGGCGATCTGAGAGGACCGCTTCCGAAGCCCCGGCCGCTCGCTTATAATTGGTTGACTGTAGAGCGACGGTGAATACCTCCAAAGCCCCAGCCGCTCGGCTATACGTCGTTGTCCGCAATGACACGGTGAATACCTCCAAAGCCCCAGCCGCGAGGGCTCGCGCGCCTTGCTGTGCCCCTCGCTCGCTATCGCTCGCTACGGTGCTTGCTGCGGCGTGCTTCGCCCTTCCGGGAGACTCCGTCTCCCGTCTTTCCGCTCGCTTTGCTCGCGGAAATCGCGGCTGCCCCTTTGAGTCCCGCCCTACACAGCACCGCACCGCCGGAAGACGGTCGCCTCGCTTCGCTCGGCGCTGCGCCTTCCGTGCTCCCGCTCGCGTTGCTCGCGGGAACGCAGCCTCACGCCACCCCAGCCTCGTCGATGGGCCTTCGCTTCGCTTCGGCCCATCGACTCCCTCGCGCGCACCTCGCGCCCCGCGGGCGCTCGGCGGCGCGCGCCGGCCGCAACCGTCGCTTATAATTGATCGTCGCCGTCGCTCACGTCTTTTTGAGTACCGCATCGTCGACGCCGATCCGGTCCTCCCGCTTCCGGTGCCGCTCGTCACCCGCTCTGAACTTCCTGCGCGAGCGGCAGCGAAAGCCTGTGCCCGAGAGCGGCGTCGCGAGACCTCGTCGACCGCGACGCCGGCTCAGTCGTCGGCGGGCGACGGGGTCGTCGCCCCGGTAGCGCCTGCCTCGGCGACGGCGTCGGGCGCTGGCCCGGTCACCGCGTCGGCGACCTTCTCGATCGGGTGCGGCGGGTTCTCGGCGTCGGCGTCGCGGTCGCCGAGCTGGGACCGACAGGAGGCGCCCGGCGCGGTCACCGTCTCGCCGTCGCTCTCGTCGACCTGGTCGAAGAGGATCCGGCCGATCGCCTTCGAGATGTCGTAGTGTTCGGCCTCGTAGCCGAACGAGCCCGCCATCCCGCAACAGGAGGAGTCGAGCGGGTCCACGTCGTAGCCGGCCCGGCGGAGCACGCCGACCGCGTGGTGGTCCTTGTTCGTCGCCTTCTGGTTGCAGTGGCCGTGGTAGGTGAGCGACTCGGCGGGCGCGTCGAACGCCAGCCGCTCGTCGACCCGGGCGGCGTCGAGGTACTCCAAGACGCCGTAGGCGGCCGCGGAGACGGTCTCGACGTCATCGTCGTCGAGGAGGTCGAGGTACTCGTCCTGGAACATCACGGCGTCCGAGGGCTCGACGAAGACGACCGACTGCCCGTCGCGGACGCGGGGCGCGAGCCGCTCGACGTTGGTCTCGGCGCGCTCGCGGGCCTCGTCGAGGAAGCCCGTCGAGAACGCCGCGCGGCCCGACGGCGCGAGGTCGCCCGGCACCTCCACGCGGACGCCCGCCGCCTCCAGCACCGCGACGGCGGCCTTGCCGGCGGCCGGGTAGCTGTAGTTGGTGTAGGTGTCGGGGAAGAGGACGACCGTGTCGACCGCCTCCTCGGGGGCGACCGTCGACCGGCCGCGGGAGTCGAACCACGCCTCGAAGCTGGTCGACCGGAACGTCGGCAGCTCCCGGTCCGGGGCGATCCCCGCGACCGCGTCCATCACCTTGCGAGCGCCCGGAATCTTCGACGCCGCGTTCGAGACCGGCGCGAGCGTGCTCCCGAGCGCCGAGAAGCGGTCGATGTCGCGGAAGATCCGCTCTCGGAGGCCCGCCCCCTCCTCCTCGTGGTGCTCGTGTTTTACCTCGGCCTTGAGCTTCGCGAGGTCGACCCCCGTGGGACAGTCGCTCTTACACCCCTTACAGCCGACGCAGAGCCCGAGCACCTCCTCTTGGAACCGGTCGGAGTGGATCTCCTCCTCGTCGAGCTCGCCGCTGATCGCGGCTCGGAGCATGTTCGCGCGGCCGCGGGTCGACTGGATCTCCTCCTCGGAGGCGCGGTAGGTCGGACACATCACGCCGGAGTCGGTCTCCCGGCAGGTACCGCAGCCGTTACACAGCTCGACGAGGTGCGAGAAGCCGCCCTCGTCGGAGAAGTCCAGATCGGTCTGCGGCTCGATCGACTGGTACTCCGGCCCGTACCGGAGGTTCTCCCGCATGTCCGTGTCGGCCGCGGTGTCGGGGTAGCCGCGCTCGGCGGCGGTGTCGCCGTCGACGTAGACGACCTTCCCGGGGTTCATCCGCCACTCGGGGTCGAACGTCGACTTGAGCTCCTGGAACGCCGACCAGAGCGACTCGCCGTACATCTTCGGGTTGAACTCGGTGCGCGCGAGCCCGTCGCCGTGCTCGCCCGAGAAGGCGCCGTGATGCTCTAAGACGAGGTCGGTGACGTCCTCGGAGATGGAATGCATCTTCTCGACGCCCTCCTCCTCCTTCAGCGAGAGGATGGGCCGGATGTGGAGGGTGCCGCTCCCGGCGTGCGCGAAGTACGCCGCCGAGGTGTCGTGATCGGTGAGGACGTCCTCGAACTGGCCGACGTACTCCGCGAGCTCCTCGGGCGGCACCGTCGCGTCCTCGATGAACGGGTACGGCTTCGGGTCGCCCTGCATGCCCATCAACAGCGGGATGGCCGCCTTTCGGAGCTTCCAGATGTCGGCCTGGTCTTCGGGCGTGTACGCCTCCAGTACGTCGAACGCGTCGCCTTCGTCGATGAAGTACGCGTTCGTGTCGGCGATGGCGTCCTCGAAGTCGTCGACGAGCTCGGAGTCCCACTCCAGCATGAGCGCCGCGGCCGCGCGGTCCGGGATCGGCTCGGCGTACTGCGCGAACTCCTGTGAGCCGGCGGCGAGCGAGAACACCTCGTCGTCCATCAGCTCGACCGCGCTCACCGGGAACTCCAGCGCCTCGGGCACCGCCTTCATCGCGTCGACCAGCGAGTCGAAGGTGTACAGCGCGAGCGCCGTCTCCTCGGGGCGGGTGACGAGCGACACCTCGGCCTCGACGATCGTGCCGAGCGTCCCCTCGGCGCCGACGAACAGCTTCGAGAGGTTGATGACCTCCTCGCCGTCGTCGTTCTCGTAGATCACCTTGTGGAGGTTGTACCCCGAGACGGAGCGCTTGAGGCTCGGGTACTTCTCGTCGATCTCGGCCTCGTTCTCCGCGACGAGTGCGCGGGTCGTCTCGTACAGCGCGGCCTCCCGGTCGTCCTTGCCCACGATCTCCTCGTACTCGGGGGAGTCGAGGACGATCTCGCGGGTCTCGATGAGCGAGCCGTCCGCGAGCACGACCGTCAGCTCCTCCGTGTACGCGTCGGTGATCCCGTACCGCACCGAGTGCGCGCCCGTGGAGTTGTTGCCGATGCCGCCGACGACGGTCGCCCGCGCCGACGAGGCCGGGTCCGGCGCGAACTTCAGCCCGTCCTCGGCCAGCCGGTCGTCGAGGTGGTCCTGCACGACCCCAGGCTGGACCACCGCGCGGCGGTCGTCCGGTCGGACCTCGACGATCTCGTCCATGTACTTCGAGAAGTCGAGCACGACGCAGCCCGGCCCGACGGTCTGACCGCCGAGCGAGGAGCCGGCGCCCCGCGGGATGACCGGGACCTCGTGGTCGGCCGCGACCCGCATCGTCGCCTGCACGTCGTCGACCGAGCGAGGCGTGACGACGCCGGCCGGGCGCGCCTGATAGATGCTGCCGTCGGTCGCGTACAGCACCTGCGCGTACTCGTCGAACTGGACCTCGCCGTCGACGCGCTCGCGGAGGTCCTCCGCGAGCGCCCGAAAGGCGGGGACGTCCGGTCGGTCGTGACCGAGCGCAGACGCCGACGTGTCCAAGTCGGGCGTGTCAGCTCCCCACGTGGGCTCAGTTGCCATGATACTACTCGGGGTCGAAAGGCGAATAAAACCTTTGTTAAAAATGAATATGATCACGAGCCGACTGCGGCGGTCGATAGCCGCGCTGTTTCGCTTTTTTCATTAACGTTAAGAGATAAATTTTCGCGGCGGCGTCCCGCCCCGGCGGCGTCCCGCCGGGATTTATTGCCTCACCGAGCGAGGGCGACCCATGGAGATACTTCACACCTGTCTCAACGTGGCCGACGCCGACCGCACCGCCGACTGGTACGTCGAGCAGCTCGGCTTCGAGCGCTCCTGGGAGTTCACGACCGCCGACGGCGACACGCGAAACGTGTACGTCTCGGACGACGCCGGCGTCGAGTTCCAGCTGTCGGACACCGACGGCGCGGAGCCGAGCGACGACGGCGACCGGTACGACCACGTCGCCGTCGGCGTCGACGACGTCGACGCGACCTTCGAGGCGATCGACCACCACGGCGTCGTGAAGGAGCCCGGCGACCAGCCGGAAGCCGGCGCGCGCACCGCGTTCGTGAAGGACCCCGACGGACACGCCGTCGAGCTGATCGAGCCGCTGTAGTCCGGGCCGTCCCGAGACGGAGCGCGTCACCGCGGACCGTTTTCACGCTATTCGACGACGACGGGACCGATCGAACGGTCGAGCCGCCGGCGTCGCGTTTCGGAACACGGTGGCTCCGGAGCGGACGGGGATCGTCAAAAGAAGAGCGTTCTCGAAGTTCGGACGCGACCTCAGAGGATGCCGGCGGCCTCGGCGGTCTCGACGATGTCCTGCGCCATCTTGTTGGTCGCCTCGTCGACCATCTGGCCGTCGACGCTCACGGCGCCTTTGCCCTCCTCCATCGCCTCGGCGTAGGCGTCGACGATGCGCTTGGCGCGCTCGGCGGTCTCCGGGTCCGGCGCGAACACTTCGTTGCCGATCTCGATCTGCGACGGGTGGATCGCCCACTTGCCGTCGCAGCCGATCATGTTGGCGTTCTCGGCGGACTCGCGGAACCCGTCGGCGTCCTCGATGTCGGCGTACGGGCCGTCGAGACACGGCAGGCCGGCGGACTTCGCCGCGGCGTTACACTCGGAGAGCGCGTGGTGCCAGTAGTGGCCCGGGTACTCCGGGAACTGACCGATGTCGAGTCCCGGCGTCCCCATCGCGGCGGAGTAGTCGCCCGGCCCGAAGATGATAGACGAGAGCCGGTCGGAGGCGTGCGCGATGTCGTGGACGTTGTGCATCCCCTCGCCGTCCTCGATCTGCGGTTCGAGGCCGATGCCGCCGACCTCCAGGTCGTTGTTCACCTCGACCTGTTCGAGGAGGTTCTCGACGGTGTGAATGTCGCTGGCGGACTTGACCTTCGGAACGATGATGTCGTCGATGTGCTCGCCCGCCTCGCCGACGACCGTGATCAGGTCGTCGTACCACCACTGGGTGTCGATGCCGTTCATCCGGAAGCTGAGGACCTTGTCACTCCAGTCCTCCTCGCGGGCGGCCTCGATGAGCGGCGCGCGCGCGTCCGGCTTCGCGTTCGGGGCCACGGAGTCTTCGAGGTCGAGGAACACCTCGTCGGCGTCGCTGTCGGCCGCCGAGTGCATCATTTTCTCGTCGCTCGCGGGCGTTGCAAGCTGCGTCCGGCGAAGAGTGACGTCGGTCATATAGCGGCTCAATCACGCTCGTCCACGGAGATAAAGGTACCTTACCCGGGGGTATTTTCTCTGAGTCGGAAGCGAGTGAATACTGATTCGGACCGTCACGAATACTGATTCGGACGGTCGCGATCGGACCGCCCTCGCGGCCGGGGGTCCCCGTCGCCTCAGCGGTCCGCGCGCCGGACCGCGGCCACGACGAGCAGCGCGAGCACGAGCGCCCCGACCACCGCGCCGAGCGTCGTCAGCGAGAAGAGACCGGGCTCCTCGACCGGAGCGGCCGCCGCGGTTCCGGCCGGCTCGACCGCGACCGTCGCCGTCGTCGAGTCGGTCTCGCCGGCGTCGTTGGTGACGGTGAGCTCGACCTCGTACTCGCCCGGCTCCGAGAAAGTCGTCTCGGTGACGCTCCCGGCCGCCGTCTCGCCGTCGACGTCCCAGTCGTAGGCGACGATCTCGCCGTACCGGTCCGAGGAGCGGACTCCGGAGAGCGTGACGCTCTCGCCGGTTTCGACCCCGTCCGAATCGACCGTGATCGCCGCCTCGGGCTCGCTCACGGCCGACACGGCGAAGACAGAGAACCCGGGCGTCTCGGCCGCCAGCACGACGTCGCCGCCGTCGCGGTCGACGACGGACGTCTCCAGCGCCTGCCACTCGCCATCCGAGTGGCGCGAGAGGCGGAGGTCCTCGGCGTCGGCGCCGGCCGCTTCGAGCCGGTCGGCGCCGATCCGCGTCCGGATCGTGGCCGGCGTGTTCCGCGCGTCGTCCGGGACCGTGATCTCGACCACCGAGACCCCGGCGCCCGGCGCCCGTCCGGTCGACTCGGGCGCCGCGTCGAGCTCGACGACGCCGACGTCGCCCTCGACGGCGCCGCCGAACTCGATGCCTTCGACGCCCGTCTCGCCGGCGAACGCGACGCTGCTCGACGCGCCGTCGGCGCTCGCCTGCACGGTCGCGGCCTCGCTCGCGACCGCGGTCGCGCCCTCGGGGACCCGGACCACGTCTTCGACCGACGGCTCGTCGGTCGGCGCGTCGCCCGGCGCGTCGGGCGTGTCGGCGCCGCCGGAGCCGCCGGAGCCGGAGCCACCGGAGCCGCCGGCGGGGCCGGTGCCATCACCGTCACCGCCGTCACCGCCGTCACCGCCAACCGGGTCGGCGTCGTCCGCGCCGTCACCCGGATCGGTGCCGTCGGCGTTATCGCCGCTGTCGCCGTCGTCGGTGCCCGAATCCGGCGCTTCGTCGAGTTCGAGGGCGACCTCCTCGTTCGCGCCGGACTCCCACGCGGCGGTGCCGGCGTCGACGCCGGCGATCCGGAACGTCACGTCGCCGTCGACCGGTCCCTCGACGGTGAGCTTCTCGTCGAACGCGCCCGAGCCGCCGAACGAACCGTCCGCGTCGGTCTCGATGCTGTCGCGGACCTCGCCGTCGACGACCGCCTCGATCGTCACGCCGTCGACCGGGTCGCCGCCGTCGGTCAGCGTCACCTGTCCGTAGTACGCCGCGGGCGTGGCCGGCGGGCCGTCCTGTCCGGCGACGCCCCCCACGACCGCGCCGCTGGCGACGAGCCCGACGAGGGCGATCGCGACCGCGGCCAGACCGAGTGCGTGTTTGGCGTTCATCGGCTCAGTTCCCCGTCAGCGTGTCTTCCTCGTCTTCCTGCGTCGGTTCGACCGGAACTGCCGCGCCGAGTTCCCCATCATCGGTAGCGAAGACCCAGTAGCCCTTGAACGGGCTGACGCGGCTGGGGTTCGATATCTCGCCGGAGGCGTCGAGCCCGTACGGCGTCATCTCGGCGTCCGGTCCGGCGACAAGATCGACGACGCTCGTTACGTCGGTAGTCGACGAGGCAAACGCATCATCAGCGGATGCGTCTCCGGACGGCGCGCCCACGAAGTTCCAGCCGGCCTCGAGGTCGGTCGAAGTCATCGACGGTATCGCGGAACCGGAGTCGGCGTACTCGAAGGTGATCCGCTGATCACCTGCTCCCTCGTCGATCGTGGCCGCAAACGCGTCGAGCGCGCCGATCGATTCGTTTTCGATCGCGTCGCCCGACTGCCAGCCCGTGCCGTTGTACGCGTAGACCGTTCCCTCGAACTCACCGAAGACCTCGCCGACGGTCCCTTCGGCGGCCGCCGGGAACGCGACCGAGTGCGTGTCGCCGTCGGCGGGAATGACGAGGTCGTGGCCGAACTCCTTCGTCTCACCGAGCGAGGTCGCGTTGAGCTCGCTGGGTTCGACCGTCAGGAAGGGGTCGTAGACGATCTCGCCGCCGTTGGCGTTGATAAACTCGACGTCAGCGAGATCGGTCCAGTAGTTCCCCGTCACGTCGAGCGTGCCGGATCCGGCCTTGTTCTCGATCGTTTCCACGCCGTCGAAGGTGTTGAACCGAACAGTCTGGGCTTCGGGGTTGTCGCCTTCGACGCCGAAGCCGACGCCGTTGAGCTCGCCGCCGCTCGCGGAGAGCTCGTTGTTGCGCACGTCAGTCGTCGCGCCCTCGCGGGCGACCACGGCGAACGAGTACCCGTCGCTTGCGACGTCGATATCACTGTCGCGGACCGTCGCCGTGGCACCTTTATCGACACTGACCCCGACGACCGCAGTGAGCCCGTCGTCGATCATCTCGCCGGTACCCGAGACGGTCGCGTTCGTGATCGTCGCCGAAGCGTCGTCGCCGTACACCTCGATAGCGAGACCCTCGCTGAATTTGACCGATTCGACGGAGAGGTCCACCGTAACGTCGGAGACAGTCACGTTCGATCCGCCCACGTTGACCGCGTTGTTGCTGGCCGCCGGGTTCGGGAACACGTCGCCGACCGAGGCGTTCACACGGACCTGCGACAGAGCGGTCTCGTCGGCGTTCAACGCGACGGATCCGTTGATCACGGTGTCATCGCCCTGGCCGACGAGAGTGACGTTCGGGGTCTCGACGCGGACGTCCGCGTCGTAGGTCCCGGAGCCGAGGACGACGGCGTCACCAGGCTCAGCGCTGTCGACGGCCGAAGTCAGGTCGGAAAAGATCGTTCCGCCAACCACGGCAGCCCGATCGAAACTGTTCGCTTCGAGGACCGCGCTCGTGTTTAGCACGCCGACAGAGTCCGCGGTATGGACCGAGTTGGCTTCGAAGTTGTTGTGTTCGACTACGAGGTCGCTGATCGGTTCGTATGCGACCCGGAGACCGGTGACGGAGTTTTCAGATATCGTGTTGTCCCGAATAGTGATGTTGGCGGTGGTGACCGGGTCGTCAAAGAATCCGCCACCGATCACCTGAATACCGTCGTCATTGTCTGTGAGGTTGTTCTCACGGACCTCGACGTCACTCGTGCTAACGATAACGACGCCGCCCGGGGCAGTCTCGCCTTCCGAGTAATTGATTCCGGAGACCGTGTTATCGACGACTTCACCGGTACCACCGTATCCGAACTGGATTCCGTTAGGGGCCCAGCCGGTGGTCCCAGGATCGACGACCGTGTTGTCTCGGACAGAAACGTTAGGCACGGGGTCCTCAAAGTCATTCGCGTTGCCGAGTACCCCGATTCCGCCACGTTCGAACTCGCTCACGTGGTTGTCGACGATGTCAATCTCGGAGTCGCCGTGAACGGAGATCCCGAACGTCTCGGCACTCGCGTCGAGTCCCTCGATTGTGTTGTCTACCACGTCGCCCTCGGCATTACGGAGCAGGATGCCAACGGATCGGTCTTGCGGGTCGAAGTCGGCGCCGTCAACAACGAATCCTTGAATCTCGACGTCGACTATCTCGTCGGCGCTCACGTTACCGTCCTGCTCGCTTCCGCCGTACGCGAAGACAACCGGTTCCCAGCCCTCGTCACTCTCGGCGATACGGTACTGCGTTCGCTCCGCGGGAGCCGTGATAGTCGCGTTGTCCCCAACTAGGGAGAGGCTCTTGTTGAGAACGACCTGTTCTGTGTATGTCCCGCTCTGAACGGTGACCGTGTCACCGGCCTCTGCCACGTCGACCGCGGTCTGGATGCTCATGTTCTCACCGACGACGAACGGCCCACCGAGTTCAGAGACGTACGCAGCGTCGGTTTCAGTGCCGTTGTTCGTCGCCGCGGCCGCATCGAGCGCGGCCGATTCGGTAGTGTAGTACCAGTCGAACTCGCTCGCGGAAACTCCGTCGGGGAGGTCAGCCGCGACCCGGTACTGGATGTTCGTCGGATGGTCGATGTCGGTAATCAGGTCGTCCGCGGGAGCCTGTTCGTAGAGCGGCAGCGGCTCGTCGGCGCCGAGTTCGCCGGTGAACTCGATCCCGTACGATCCGACGTCGTCGCCGAGTTGATCGCTTAGCGCACCGTCGGCGTAGATCGCGACGCCCCCCCACGTGTTGTTGCTCGTCGTGACATCGGTGACTTCGGTGTCGGTGACGTCAGTGAATGCGACACCGTTCCCAGAGACGGTGTCGGTGACCGTCACAGAGTCGATAGTCGCGTTCGTGACCGCATTGAGATCGATTCCCGTTGACCCACTATCACGGACGTCGACGTTCTCGGCGGTGAACCCGTCGAGCCGTCCGTTGTCTGTGTTGACGCCGGACACTTTGATCGCGTACGTCCCGGCGCCAGTGATTTCAAAACCGGTAAGTCGTACGTCAGCCGCCGTGACGTGAATCCCGTATCCGGTTGATCCGCTCTCGATCGTCGTGTCGCCGACGCCGACTATCGAGACGTTGTCGGTAGTCACGGACAGTTGTCCAGACGGCGAATAGGTTTCGTCGACGAGTTCGAGCGTGTCTCCCGACGAAAGCGAGTCACTGTCCAGTGCCTGTTGGATCGTTTCGAAGTCCGTCCCGTCCCCTTGGCCGACCTCGTAGGTTGTACCACCGTCCTCTGCGACCGCACTCCCCGCGAACCCGGCCCCCATCGCGATCACTGACAGCACCATGATCGCGGCGAGGAAGACTGCGCGGAACCGCGCGCGTGTCATCTATTGACCACCGTTCGTTGCGTCGTCCAGCGTGAGTCGTCGATAAGCATGTGCATAATCGCAGTACTCCGTGGTGGAGATGTCTCGATGAAGTAGCGGGAGAGGGGTAGTATTTCGCCGCCAGAACCGTCGTTTCCGCGCGTTGAAACCTCTTCAGGCTCCCCCTGAAACGGCGTTTAAGACGCTGCACCGCGGGATACGGACTCAGCCCTCAGCGCGGGATCTCCCACGAAAAATCGTCTGGGTTCGAGGCGAAGTCGGCCCCGGCCGCGTCAGTCGTCGGCCGGGGTCCGCGGCTCGGCCGGCGGCTCGGCGTCGTCCGCCGGGTCGTCCACGGCGTCGGCGTCGGGAGTCTCGTCGAGCCGTTCGTCCGCCTCCTCGGACCGGTGGCGCTCTCGGATCTCCTCGATCGAGCGCGCCTCGATGTTGTGATGACACATGACAACTATTGGCAAGCGCTAGGCACAAAAAAGTATTACGCCGATTCGGTCGTCGACGGGCGTGAAACCGGCGTTTCAGGGTTTGACGAGCACCTTGATCGCCTCGCGCTCGTCCGTCATCCGGTACCCCTCGGCGACCTCGTCGAGGCCGACCGTCTCGGTGAACACCGGCGCGGGGTCGAGCGTGCCTTGGAGCACGTCGGCCATCAACTCCTCGGCGTACGCGCGGACCGGGGCGACGCCGCCGGCGAGCCTGACGTTGTCGCCGAACATGCCGAACACGTCGAGCCCCTCGTCGTCGACCCCGTAGGGGACGCCGACGTAGCCGATCGTGCCGCCGGGCCGGACCGCGTCGATCGCGGTGTTCATCGCGCTCGCGGCGCCGACGCACTCCATCACGTGGGTCGGGCCGCCGTGGGTGAGCTCGCGGATCCGCTCGGCGGCGGCCTCGCCGCGCGCCGAGACCGTCTCGGTGGCGCCGAACTCCGCCGCGAGTTCGAAGGGGTCCTCGCGGTGGCCCACCGCGACGATGCGCTCGGCGCCGAGCCGACGCGCCGCGAGGACGCCGCAGAGCCCGGCCGCGCCGTCGCCGATCACGGCCACCGTGGAGCCGGCGGTCGACGAGCCCGTACTGGATGAACGCGAGCGAGGAGCTCGACAACCCGAACGGCTCGCTGATGAGCCCGATCTTCACCAGCGTCGTCGCCTCCAGCGGGTACGCGACGAGCGGGAAGATGAGGAACGGCACGAACAGCGCCGACCCGCTGATGCCGACGGTGTTGACGATGGTCGCCCCGGTGACGAACGCGACGAACAGCCACCAGTACGCGGTCCAGTAGTCGATCCCGGCGTCGGCGGGCATCGGTGCGAAGCCGTACACCCCGGCGACGAACGCGAGCGGGGCGAGAAACACGAGCAGGTGCTGATAGCGTAGGAAGCTACGCTGCACGTCGCTCGACAGTGAGGGGCTCATTGAATCGTGAACGACCGGTAGCCGAGATGCGTATGAATTAGTTATTATTACTAATAATTCGGATGAAATCATCGAATTCTCGACCGGAGGAGGGTACGGTGTTCGGATTCGTTTCTCGAAAGTGAATTATCAGATTATCGACTAAAAAGAGATCTCGCGCTGGCGGACGGTCGCTGGACGAGCGGGAGATGACGCGGGACGGCGATCGGTCACGGCGACCGCTGAGAGCCGTCCGTTTGACCTAGACGGGAGCATAGGGGGGTTGTACCGGCCACTGAGCCCACATGACATTTTTCTGTCTCGAACCGCAGAATGCGTGTTGTTACCATGTCACCCCGTTCACTCGCGCACGACTTGGTGAAATGCGGGCTGATACTGGCCCTGTTAGTGATGACGGTGGCCGCGTCCGTGGCCCCGGCCGCCGCCGACCACGGTAAGAATCACTGCGAGAACCACGGCGACGGCGGCGTCATCGACTGGCTGCTCGACAACTTCCGCCAGAACCAGTGTCAACACGGAGGCACGATGACCGCCGTGGACGCCGGCGGGAACTCGTGCGTGGCGGGTTGCATCGAGCCGGAAGACGCGACTGAGAGATAGGCTCCCGCCGGGCTCGGACATTCCGCCCGGAGAGTGCACCGGTCTCGGTCCGGCTCGCGTAAACGGTGTCGACGGTGAGAGCGGCGCAGTCGGAGCCGGCCGCGCCCGGTCGTCCGAACGTTTCCCAAAAATGAAACGACATATCAGAGATGATATAAATTCTTAAATCGGGGAGACGGCCACCCGCGAACGACTGGCGATGCCGAAGCCGCAACCAACGTCCGCGACACCGACGAGGGCGCCGCCCCTGCGAGGAACGGGACCGTGAGCGACGCGCCGACGCTCCGGATCGTCGACGAGCCGAACGACGACTCCGACGACGCGGTGCCCGCGCCGGTCCCGCCTGACGACCCCGAGGCGTGGTACGCGCCCGACGTGCGGGCACAGTACGAGGCCGCGCCGGGCGTCGTCGCCACGGTCCGCGAGCGCGACGGCGGCCGGTTCGGCTACGACGTGCGCGAGCCGCCGCTGTCGCCCGCCGACGAGGAGGCGTTAGCGCGCGTCCGCGACCACTTCTCCGCGGTCCGGCACCGCCGACCGCTCACCCGCGTCGGGGTCGTCGAGCGGGCCGAGCGGGGGTTCGAGCCGAAGTACGACCGCGCGCTCGACCGCCTGCTCGACGCGAGCGCCGCCGCGCGCCGCCGGATCGACTACCGCGCGCTGCGGGACCTCCGGCTGCTCGGCGACGTGACGCCGCTCGCCTTGGACGACCGGATCGAGGTGGCCGACGTGGGCGACGAGCGCGAGCTGGTCGTCCACACCGAGACGTTCGCGCCGCTGGAGACGGGGATCGACGTCGACGCCGACTACGTCGAGCGGGTCGCCGCCGAGCGGCTCGCGCAGTACGCGGTCGGCTTCGCCGGCCTCTCCGTCGAGGTGGTCGTCTACCGCGAGCACCTGCTCGGCTCCGACGCGTTCGAGACGAAGTACGCCGTCCTCGAGCCCGACCTCCTCCCGGGCGACGCGGCGCTGATCGAGGAGTGCAAAGAGCGGATCTGGGAGACGACCGTCAACGGCGCGGTCGACGACCGCGAGGCGTTCGTCGCCGAGCACGCCCGGCGGTTCCTCTCCCGGCGGCTCACCGCGCGCAACACCCGGGCGTGGCTCGACGCGGCCGCCCACCGCGCCCGGTCCGCGCTGGCCGACCGGGGGCTCGCCGTGCCGCCGGTCGACTCCCGGTACGCCCGCGACCGCCTCGACGACCTGGCGTACTACGTGCTGCGCGACTTCGTCGGCGAGGGGATCCTCACGGTGCCGATCCGGGACCCGAACCTGGAGGACGTCGAGGCGAACCGCGTCGGCGAGCGCGTGAAGGTGGTCCCGCGCGCCTCGGTCCTGCGGAGGGCGGACGGCGAGGGCGGCGCCGGGGGAGTCGAAACCGACCGCGGCGGCCCGGCTCCGGACGCGGGCGCCCGGGTCCCCACCAACCTCGCGTTCGAGGACGAGACGACGTTCGTCAACGTCGTCACGGCGCTCGCGGCCCGGGACGGCACCGAGCTCAACGCCGCCACCCCGTCGGCGAAGGTGAACCTCGACGTCGACGGCGTCGACGAGACGGTCCGGTGCGCGGTGGCGCTGCCCGTCATCTCCGCCGACGGGCCCCACGTCTCGATCCGGAAGCAGAGCGCGGACGCGATGACGCCGGTCGACCTGATCGACCGCGGGACGCTCTCGACCGAGCTGGTCACGCTGCTGTGGCTGCTGTACGAGCACCGCGGCGTCGTCCTCTTCGCGGGGCCGACCGGCGTCGGCAAGACCACCCTGCTGAACGCCCACACCCCCTTCATCCCGTTCGACGACCGACCGGTGTCGATCGACGAGGGGTCTCGCGAGGTCCGACTCCCGCACGAGACCGGGGTGTCGCTCACGACCCGCGAGCACGAGGAGGCGTACAAGTCGGTGAGCATGTCGGAGCTGATGACGGAGGCCAACTACCTCAACCCGGACGTCGAGGTGATCGCCGAGATCAACACGCCCGCGAGCTTCGAGACGTTCGCGGAGACGCTCAACACGGGCCACGGCGTGATCGGCACGACCCACGCAGAGGACGTCGAGGCGCTCGTGAACCGCGTGGTCGAGCGGGGACTCCCGCCGTACCTCCTCCGCGAGATCGACCTCGTCGTCTTCCCCCGGCAGGTCGACGGCGAGCGGTACGTCTCGCGGGCGGTCGAACCCCTCTCCGCCGAGGAGTACGAGGCGCTCGACCCGGAGGCGAAGCGGAGCCCTACCGGAAACCCGAAACACGGCGGCGCCGGCGTCGTCGACAAGGGCGGTGAGGCGGTGTACTTCAACACGCTCGCGTGGCGCGACGCCGACGGCGCGTTCCGGTTCCCGGGCGCGCCCGAAGCCGACGCGGCGGCCGCGCCGGGCGACGAGCCGCGCCTCCGGGCGTTCGAGCGGATCGCCGACCACACCGACCGCGAGGTCGACGCCGTGCGATCGGAGTTCCTCGCCAAGCGCCGGTACGTCGAGTACCTCGTCCGAGAGGGCGTCCGCGACGTCGACGCGCTGTTCGAGTTCCTCGCCGACCTCCGGACCGACGAGGCCGCGACCGTCGAGCGCGCGGCGCGGACGATGGATCGGACGGGCGATGGGAGCGAACGGACTGACGAGAGCGAACGGACTGACGGGCGGAGGGAGCCGTGAGCGGAGGGCCGGCGACCGACGGCGACGGCGGGAGCCCGGGACTCGGAAGGGCCGTCGACGCCGCCGACGCCGACGGCTTCCTGCGGAGCGGCCGGTCGTCTGCCGTCGATCGGACCCTCTACGCGCTGTTCGCCCGACACGCGAGCGACCGGCGGCACGACGCCGACCGGAAGCGGTACCGCGGGACGGCGCTCGACACGGGGTTCGAAACGTATCTGTCCCGGGTGTACGGGCTCTCGTGGCTCGTCTGCCTGGCCGTCGCCGGACCGACCCTGCTCGTCGCGATGGGAGCGACGCCGGCGCTGCTCGCGGCCGTCGAGGGAGAGATAGGGGATGCCGCGCCGGTCGCGTCGCCCGAAGCGGTCGCCGTCGCGCTCGCCGGAGTCGTCGCGCTCCTCGCGAAGCGGGCGACGGTGCGGCTCGGCGGGCTCCACCTCCGGTGGCTCACGGCGACGCGCCGGACGGACATCGAGCGGACGCTCCCGGCCGCGGTCCGCTACCTCGAACTGCTCGCGTCCGGGAGCGACGGCCCCAGAGAGATGGTCGCGAAGACCGCCGCGAGCGACGCCTACGGCGGGACGGCCACCTCGCTGCGGAAGGCGCTCAACGCGGCGCGGCTCGCCGGGAGCCTCGACGAGGGGCTCCGGCGCGTCGCCCGCGACACGCCCTCGCGCGAGCTGCTCGCGCCGTTCCTGCTGAAGTTCCGTAAGCACGCGGCGACCGGCGACACGGCGCTCGCGGAGTACCTCCGAACGGAGAGCCGGATGCTCGCGCACCGGCAGGACCGCGCCCGGAAGCGCGCCCGGCGGTTCTTAGAGCTCCTCACGGAGCTGTTCGTCGCCGTGCTGGTGTTGCCGGCGCTGCTCGTCATCGCCGCGACCGCGCTCACCGTGGTCGTCCCCGAACTCCTGCCGCCGGTCGAGACGCCGGTCGGGGTGGTCCCGACGCGGGCCGTCGTGCTGTACGGGGCCGTCGTCTTCCTGGTCGCCATCGGGCTCGCCGGCGCGGTCGCGGTCGGGACGCTCCGCCCGCCGAACCAGCGCGCGAGCTACGACCTCCCGGGGTCGCCGCGCGCGGTCGCCGCCTCGGTCGGCCGCAACCCGACGAGCGCCGCGGTCGTCTGCGCGCCGCCGGCCGCCCTGCTCGCGGTCGGCCTCGCGGTCGCGGAGTACACGCTCGTCAACGTGGTGCTGCTATCGTACGCGGCGTTCGCGATTCCCGTGGGGAGCGTCGCGGTCAGGCGGACCCGCATCGACGACGCGAAGGACCGGGAGCTGGCCGACTTCGTCCACGCCGTCTCCGGGCACGTCGCGCACGGGCGCCCCCTCCCGGACGCGGTCGCGGCCGTGGCCCGGGACGTCGACCTCGGGGTGCTCGACGACGACGTGGCCGACCTCGCGTTCGCGCTCGGGTCGACGACGGCGACCGGAGGGGTGCGGGCCGGAACCGGCGGGGGCGGCGAGGTCCGCGACGCCCGCGAGGCCGCCGACGTGCGCGCGGTCGCCATCGGCCGGTTCGTCGACCGGGTGGGAACGCCGCTGGCGGAGGGGACGCTCGGGCTCGTGACGGGCGCCCTGAACGCCGGCAGCGACGCCGACGCCGTCTTCGAGACGCTCCGGATCGAGGTTGGACAGCTGTACAGCGAGCAGCGCGCGCTCCGCTCGTCGATGCACCCGTACGTCGCGGTCGGCTGGGCGGCGGCCGCGCTGGTCGCCGGCGTCGTCGCCGTCGTCAACACGCAGGTGATCGACGCCGCGCGGCTCGCGGAGCTCGCCGGCGCCACCGACCTCGTGACGGAGCCGGAGACGGTCCACCCCGACCTCGAACGCTTCCGGCTGTACGTCGTCACGCAGGCGACGATGCTCGCGTCGGGCTGGTTCGCCGGCACCGCCTCCCGGGGACGCTACGAGGCGCTGCTTCACTCCGGGCTGCTCGTGGGCATCTGCTACGCCGTCTTCACGCTGGGCGGGCTCGTATAAACCAGAGCTACCCGCGCATCAGCTGGAGCACCTCGTCGACGACGCCCGGTTCGACGGCCACGACGTACCGGTGTCCCGGCGTCAGCGTCGTGTCCGGCTGCGAGATCCGGTTCCCGTCGTCGCCGGAGATGACGAGCGTGCCCGCCGGGAAGGCGACGTCCGCGAGCGTCCGCCCCGCGGCGGGCGCACCCTCGGCGACGCTGATCTCGAGGATCTCGACCGCTCCGGTGACGTCGGTCAACGCCTGGACCTCCTTCCCGGCGGTCTTGTTGGCCGCGACCCGCGCGCCCGCCGACTCGGGGTAGACGACGGCGTCCACGAACCGGTCGTACGTCCCGTCCGTCTCCCGATCGACGCGGGCGACCGTTCTGATCCCGTCCGTGAGCCGCGTGGCGAGGAGGCAGACCGCGAGGTTCAACCCTGTCAGCTCCGTCAGCGCGGCGATGGTGTCCGCGTCCTCGATTCCGGCCTGTTCGAGGATGTCCGGGTCGGAGGCGTCGCCGCGGATCACGGTCGCGATCCACGCGTCGGCGATCTCCTCGATGCGGTCTTCGTCCTGCTCGACGATGGTCACGTTCTCGTCGCGGGCGGCGAGCACCTCGGCCGTCTGGAAGCCGACGCGGCCGCCGCCGGCGATGATGATGTCTCGTGTCATGTCAGTCCTCGCTCGCTCCCTCCGCGGCCGGTTGGTCGGCGGTCGCCGCGGCCGTCTCGTCCTCAACAGTCCCCCGGGCCCGGTACCGGTTGAGCACGACGTACATCGCGGCGCCGGCGACCAGCCACCCGACGCTGAGCAGGAGCGCGAGGAGATCGGTCTGAATGAGAAAGCCGATCAGCACCACGGCGAGAATCCCGTTGAGACCGATCGCCAGTATCGGCGGAATCGGATAGTACGGTATCTCGTACGGGCGGTTCATGTTCGGTCGCTCCCGCCGGAGCCGGATCACCGCGACGTTGACGATGATGAACGACAGCAGGAAAAACAGGCTCGACATGTTCCCCGCGCTCTGCGTGGGGAGGAAGACGGACCCGAGCATGACGACCGCGCTCAACAGCACCGCGACGAACGGGGTGCCGAACCGGTGGTGAATCCGGCCGATCGACGGCAGCAACTGGCCCTCGCGGCCCATCGAGAAGGCGACGCGCGAGGAGGCGATCACGACCGCGTTGAGCGCCGTGACCGTCGAGAACACCGCCCCGAAGACGATGAGCGCGCCGCCGTTCCGGATGACCGGTAGGCCGGTCGGCATGAACGACGTCGCCGCCGTCGCGATGCCGGCCTCGCCGGCGGCGGCGAGCTCCGAGGCGCCCAGCGTGCCGATCGCCACCGTCACGACCAACAGGTACACGACGACGGTGGCGCCGAGGCTGA
>NZ_NHOY01000110.1 GCF_002252755.1 Halorubrum sp. Hd13
GGGCGGACAGGCCGCCTCTGAAGGACGGTTCGGAATCCGCTCCGTTCCGACCGATTCCTAACTACGTATAGAGCGGCCTGTCAGTTAAACCTCGGTATATGAAACTCGGTACAGACGTTCGGCCAGTGGATTGCTTCCCACCATGTCGGCTTCATCACCCGCCTAAAGGCGGGTGTATTCGCCTTCCAGTCTGTATAACCGGGGTATCCGCGAGGCCGGACAAGTGTCTTGTCCACCCGAGTCCCGAGCGGCCCCGGGGGGATCACTCGCGTTCGGTCTCGGTCTCGGCGTCGGCCTCGCGTTCCCCGTCGGTCTCCGCTTCCAAGTCGTCCCCGCCCGCGGCCTCGGCGGCCTCCTTCCGGGCGCGGTCCGCCGCGAGCTCTTTGTCGATGTCGTCCTCGACGTATCCCATCGACTCGACGGTGACGACGTTGCCGCCGCCGGGATCGACGACCATCACCTCCTCGCCCTCCTCGATCGTGCCCTCGATCGAGCGCGCGGAGTAGTAAGGGTTGAAGCCGCCGCCGGAGAGCTTCACCTCGCCGCCGGAGGTCGTCACGGCCTCGGTGACGGTGCCGGTCTTCCCTTTCAGCGAGTCGCTGTCGCTGGTCTGTTGCTGGCCCTTCCCGCCGTACAGGTCGAACTCGTGGTAGCCGTAGAAGGCGGCCGCGCCGAAGAGGAGCGTCAGCAGCGCCATGACGAGCGTGAGGCCCGCGCCCGCGATACCGAGCGACGTCAGCAGGAGCCCGCCGAGCCCCGCGCCGATCAGCGCGATACCGACGACGATGAAGTTCGCGCCCGGCGCGAGCGCCTCCGCCATAGAGAGCAGCAGGCCGGCCGTCAACAGCAGGAGGGGGAGCGTGTCCGGCCCGATCAGTCCGGACTGGAGGAGCGATCCGGCGCCCGTGATCAGATCCATGTCCGGACGTACGGCCGCGGCGGTATAAGTGGTAGTACGAGGGCCGGGCCGTCAGCGGCGAAAACGCGGGAACGCGCGCCGTCGGCTGAGAACCGGGGAAGACGCGCGCCGTCGACGAGGTGCCTCAGAACCCGAACACCAGCACGCCGACCGTGATCGCGACCCCGAGCGCGACGAACACGGCGTTCTCGACGTCGATGGGTCCGGGTTCGATCGGCTCCTCTTCGGGAGTGCCGGTGTCCTCCGTGACGCCGTCCGGGCCGACGTCGTCGACGGCGAACCGCCACTGGCGCTCGCCGGCGCCGTCGGTGTCCCGGGCCTCGTTCGCCCGGCTCCGCGTGTCGCCGTCGGCGTCCTCGTCGCTGGACATACCCGGTGATAGGCGCGTCGGTGATAAATGGCTGGCGGGTACGGGTCGGCGAGGGAGGCCGGCTATCGATTGCGCGCCGCCGCGATCACGTCGCCGTCGTAGATGACGCCGCGCTCGCCGTCGAGCGTGACCACGCTCCCGTCGGCGACGCTCTCGGGGAGCGTCGCGCCGGCGACCATCGGGACGCCGAGCTCGCGGGCGACGACGGCGGGGTAGCCGGTCATCCCCTCGCGGGCGTCGATGATCCCGACGAGCGCGTCGAGGTCACCCGAGAACTCGCCCTCGAAGCCGGGGCCGAGCGCGACGATGGAGCCCGCGGGAACCTCGCTCAGGTCGCCGTCGTCGGTCCGGTGGACGGGCGCGGCGACGCGGCCCGCGACCGCCGCCTTCCCGGTCACCAGCGTCTCGGCCGCGACGTGGACCTTCAGCGTGTTCGTCGTGTTCGTCCCCTCGAACTCGGTCAGCATCCCGGAGAGCACCACGAGCGTGTCCCCGGACGAGGCGCCGCCGGTGTCGAGCGCGGCGTCGACCGCGTTGTCGAGGATCGCCTCCATGTCGCTGGCGTACCCGGTCAGGACGGGTCTGACCCCCCACGAGAGCGCGAGCTGTCGCCGGACCCGGTCGTTCGGGGTCGTCGCGACCACGGGGACGCCCGGCCGGAACATCGCGGTCTTACGGGCCGTGAAGCCGGACTCCGACACCGCGACGACGGTGGACGCGCCGATGTCGCGGGCGAGGTAGCGGGCCGAGCGCGCCAGCGCCTCGGTTCGCGAGCCCTCCGCGGCGGCCGGGACGCGCTGCTCGCGCGTCTCGGCGTACTCGTCGCTGGACTCGACCTCGCGGACGATGCGGTCCATCGTCTCCACGACGTTGACGGGGTCGTCGCCGATGGCGGTCTCGCCCGAGAGCATCACCGCGTCGGTGCCGTCGAGGACCGCGTTGGCGACGTCCGAGGCCTCCGCGCGGGTCGGCCGGCGCGAGTGGACCATCGAGTCGAGCATCTCCGTCGCGGTGATGACGGGGACGCCCGCGTTGACGCACTTCCGGATGATCCGCTTTTGAATGACGGGGACGTCCTCCAGCGGGCACTCCACGCCGAGGTCGCCGCGCGCGACCATCACGCCGTCCGCGGCGTCGACGATGCCGTCGAGGTTCTCGACCGCGCCGGCCCGCTCGATCTTCGCGACGACCGGGATGTCGTCGCCGCCGCGCTCCTCGAGCTCGTCGGCGATCTCGTAGACGTCGGCGGCGTTCCGCACGAAGGAGGCCGCGACGAAGTCGGCGTTCGTCCGGACGGCCAGGTCGAGCTCGTCTTCGTCCTCGGGCGTGATCAGGTCGACGTCGATGGCGACGCCGGGGAGGTTGACGCCCTTCCGCGAACTGAGCTCCCCGCCGGAGACGACGGTGGCGACGACGGCGTCGCCGTCGACCCGCTCGACGCGGCACTCGATCCGGCCGTCGTCGAGGAGGACCGTGTCGCTCGGGCCGGCGGCCGCGATGGAGTGCGTGAGCCCCACGCGCTCGGGAGTGGCGCCGTCGCCCTCCGCGAACGTCACCTCGGAGCCCGTCGCGAGCCGGATCGGCTCGTCGAGCTCCGCGGTGCGGACCTCCGGACCCTTCAGGTCGACCATCACCGCGAGCGGGTCATCGATCGCGTCGTCGACCGCGCGGGCCCGCTCGATGACCTTCTCGCGGTGGGCCGTCGTCCCGTGGCTGGCGTTCAGCCGGACGACGGACATCCCCGCGTCGGCGAGGGCGCGGATCGCGTCCCGGTCGTCCGACGCGGGACCGATCGTACAGACGATCTTTGCGTTGCGCATACCGCCGGGTTCGGCGCACGCCCGCAAAAAGGCACACGGTTGAGTCGGGAGCGAGTGAACGTTCGTGACGTTCGCCGGGCGTCGGACGCGGTCACGCGTTCGGTCAGGGAGTGAGTCCGACCGACAGCGCGAGGGCGGCGGCGCCGACCCCGAGGAACAGCCGGTTCGCTCGCGGGTTCGCCGCCGGCGTCAGGTCGAGCGTGACGTGCCACGCCGAGAGGGGGCGAAACGGCCGGATCCCCATCGGCGTGATCGCGTCGCCGGCGACGTGCGAACAGAGCGAGAGGGTCGCGACGCCGCCGACGAAGGCCGGGGTCCACGGCGGGAGGGCGACCCCGGTCGGCGCGCCCGCAGGGAGGGCGATCCCGGCCGCGAGCGCCGCGAACGCCCCCGCGGCGACGGCGAACGCGACCGTGTGCGTCGGGCCGCGGTGCGCGACCGGCAGTCGGTGGTCGAGGTCGGGGAGCGTCGAGCACGCGACGGCGACCGCCGCGCCGAGGACCGCCAGTCCGGGCTCGCCGGCGACCCGGACCGCCCCCGCGACCGGCGCGTACGCGAGCAGCGCGATGCCGACGTGGCCCCGCCAGTACATGGGTGTCGCTCTGCGGATACCGACAATAAATCCGTCGGGGGAGGAGCGTCGTCAGCGGGGCGCTGAGCGTTGGCGGGGGGAGGTGTTCGCGTCTCGGACCGCGCCTCAGTCGTCGGCCGGCGCGGGCGCGTCGCCCGCGGAGAGACGGACGTCGGGGCCGTCGACGCCGAGTTCGTCGAGCGCGGACTGCGCGGCGCGCTTCCCGGAGACGAGCATCGCGCCGAACGTCGGGCCCATCCGGGGGAGGCCGTGAGCGGTCGCGACCGCCATGCCGGACGCGATCAGCCCGTCGTGGACGACGCCGGTGTGCTCGACGACTCGGTCCTCGCTCTCGCCGACCCACATGGAGTCGTGGCCGGGCGAGTCGTGGCCGGGGGCGCCGTACTCGCCGTCGCCGGTCTGGTCCATCCCGGTGTTGTGCTCCTTCGCGTGCTCGATGCCGGGCGCCGAGAGGACGCCGCGCTCGTCGAGCTTGCTGATCGCGACCGCGTCGTGGCCGGTCGCGTCGATCACGAGGTCGGACTCGACCGCGATGGGGTCGACGCAGGTTATCTCGCGCGGGAGCGCGTGGACGGGCGTCCAGTTCATCACGATCCCGCCGACGCGGTGGTCCTCGCGGACGACGAGGTCGGTGAACTCCGTCATGTTCTGGACGCGCGCGCCGGCGTCGCAGGCGGCCTTGATCAGCCCGGAACAGGCCTCGGGGCCGGCCGCCGTGTAGAGGCCGTCGACGTCCTCGACCGGCTCGTAGTCGACGTCGAGGTCATCGAGGATCTCTTGGGCGGGGTCCCGGACGGTGACGGTGTTCATCAAGAACCCGCCGAGCCAGAAGCCGCCGCCGAGGTAGTTGTTCTTCTCGACGATCATGACCTTCACGCCGCGCTCGGCCAGCTCCTTGGCCGCCATCAATCCGGACGGACCGCCGCCGAGGACGATGACCTCGGAGTCGGTGAACTCGAGGAAGCCGTCGGTCCACTCGTTGCCGATCGCCTTCGTCACGTCGGTCTCGCTCACGTCGCTGAAGCCGTCGAATCCTTGCATACAACTTAGTGATATTACTTAGTTGTGAAAGGCGTTGCGGTCGATACGCGGAGTACGGACCCGGCGATACGGTCGATTGCTTATAAACAGTAACCGCTGGAACGGCAGCGAACGCCTCCGAAGCCCCGGCCACTCGGCTAGACGTGGTCGACAACGGATCGAAACCGAACGCCTCCAAAGCCCCTTTGAGTCCCGTCCGACCGCACCGTGATACGCCTCACGCCTCCCCAGCCTCGCGGTTCGCGCTCTCCGAGCGCTCACCGCGTCCCTCGCGGACCCCTCGCGGTCGCCGATGGCGACCGCTCGGCGGCGCGCCGCCGCTTCAGTGTCTCAGTTGACCACCGATGTCAGACTCGCGAATCGAGCGCCCGCAGCGGGGTCGAAGCGTCGATATCTCCGCATCTCTGGCTCGGTCGGCCCGTCCCCCGCGGCGCCCCCGACTCGTAGCCTTTTTACCCGCGCTGGCGGTAGACGGACTCACTATGGCTGAGGACAAGGCACGAAGCACCGGTAGTGCGGGCCGATTCGGCGCTCGCTACGGCCGGGTCTCCCGCAAGCGGGTCCAGGACATCGAAGAGGAGATGCGCAACGCGACCGTCGACGGCGACGACGTCACGCGCAAGGGCACCGGCATCTGGGTGAACGAGGAGACCGGCGAGACGTTCACGGGCGGCGCGTACCGCCCCGAGACGCCCGGCGGCCGCACCGTCCGCCGCTCCATCCGCGCCGCGCTCGCCGACGAGGAATAGGTAATGAGCTACAAGTGCTCCCGCTGTAAGCGAGACGTCACCCTCGACGAGTACGGCGGCGTGCGCTGCCCGTACTGCGGCCACCGCGTCCTCCTGAAGGAGCGCGGCGGCGACGTGAAGGAAGTGAACGTCGAGTAACCGTCCGGGCCGATCCGACCGTGACGGCGTCCCGCGCACACGAGGCGGTCCTCTCGTTCGCCTACCCCTCCGAGCGGCGCGCACGGCTCGTCGCCGACGCGCTCGCCCCCGAGGTCGGCGAGATCGACGACGCGCGCTCGGCCGCGACCGTCTCCCGCGACGGCGACGCGGTTCGGGTCCGGGTCGCCGCGGACGACCTCGTCGCCCTCCGCGCCGGGATCAACAGCTGGTCCCGACTCGTCGAGGTCGCGGAGCGGGTCGAGGCCGCGTCCGGTCGCGGGTAACCGCCGACCCGATTCGGAGATCCCCCGCTGTCCGCCCGCTCACGGTCCCTCTCCGGCGGTACGGCCGATGGGGACGAAGACGTGGGTTTTTCCGTCCGGACCGCCTCGCTTCGCCTATGCAAGGGAACATGCCGCCCGAGGCACAGGAGAAGATCGAGGAGCTTCAGGAACTGCAGGAGACCGCACAGCAGGTCGCCGAGCAGAGGGAGCAGGCGCAGACCGCGCTCAACGAGTCGAAGACGGCGCTCGACGCCCTCGAAGACGTCGACGAGGACGCCGGAATGTACCGCGAGATCGGCGAGGTCCTCGTCGAGACGGACTACGAGTCCGCCTACGACGACCTCGAGAACAAGGTCGACTCGCTCGAGGTCCGCGTCGAGCAGCTCCAGAAGCAGGAGGAGCGCGTCGAGGAGCAGTTCGACGACCTGCAGGGCGAGCTCCAGCAGATGCTTCAGGGCGGCGCCGGCGGCGGCGGTCCGATGGGCCCGGGCGGTCCGGGCGCGGGCGGCGCGTAAGCGTTCGATGAGCGACGAGCCGTCGGACGACGAAGTGGTCCGCACCGCGGCCGAGGCCGCGGAGGGCGTCATTTTCGCCCACTACGACCAGTCGGCGGTGACCGACCTCGACGTCACGGTGACGTTCGAGGAGGGCGTGCTCGACGTCGACGTCTACCTGAACGCCCCGGAGGACCCCGACCCCGACGCGGTCGCCCGCGAGGCGGCCGAGACCGCCGGCGAGGCGGTCGATGAGCTGTTCGCGGAGTAAGCGGTCGTTTCCTCCCGCTTTTCGACGAGTCCGACGAACCTGGCGACGGGTCCGACTACGCTGACGACGGGTCCGACTATCCCGACGACGGGTCCGACCGTCGCGGCCTCGACGCGCGTCACGGGTCCGAGAGCGACGCACGGGAGCGGCGCGGTCCCCACGGGACCCTCACCGACAGCTATTAATCGAAGTATTGTGAACTGTTACCGCATGTCATCGAGCTACGGCGGCACGTCGGCGTTCGATCGGCTCCGTGCTCGGCTCGACGGAAGCGCCCTCGCCTGCGAGGAGTGCGGGTTCGTCGACGACGAGGGCGAGTGGGAGGCGGTCACCACCGGCGGGACCGTCGAGTACCGACGTGAGTGCCCGAGCTGCGGGACCGAACACGTCCACCGGTACCGACTCTGAGCCGCGGGGGAAGACTCGGCCGCGATGTACGACGAGATCCTCTGTGCGACCGACGGGAGTCCCGGGAGCGATGACGCCGTCGAACACGCGGGCAGCATCGCCGAGTTGGCCGGCGCGCGGATCCACGCGCTGTTCGTGGTCGACGAGACGATCGCCGGCGCCGACCGCTGGGACGTGGTCGTCGAGCGCGAGGAGGAGCGCGGCGAGCGCGCGCTCGACGCCGTCGCCGCGGCCGGCGCGGAGCGCGGCGTTCCGGTCGAGAGGCACCTCCGGCGCGGCCGGCCGCACGAGGCGATCCTCGACGCCGCGGACGACTACGGGGCCGACCTGATCGTGATGGGGACGCACGGTCGGACCGGGGTCGGCCGGTTCATCGCGGCCGGGTCGGTCGCCGAGCGGGTCGTGCGACACAGCGAGGCGCCGGTACTGACCGCGCGGGTGGAAGAGTGAGCGGGGCCGAAAACGGGGGGAGCGTCTACGCCGACTCGCAGATCGAAACGAAGTTCTCGAACACCTCGTCGCCGCGCTCGGTGTGGGCGACCTCCGGGTGCCACTGGACGCCGTACAGGTCGGCCTCCGGGTTCGACATCGCCTCGATGCCGCAGACGTCGGAGGTGGCGGTCCGGGCGAACCCCTCCGGGAGCGACTTCACTTCGTCGGCGTGCGAGGCCCACACGCGGGTGTCGGGCGAGAGCGACCCGACGAGCGGGTCCTCGTCGTCGACGATCTCCACGTCGACGTCGGCGTAGCCGCCGTAGTCGCCGCCGCCGACCTCGCCGTCGAGCTCGGCCGCGATCAGCTGCATCCCGAGGCAGATACCGAAGACAGGGACGTCCAGATCGAGGTAGTCCGGCGCGTTGCCGACGCGGTCCATGTCGGGGCCGCCGGAGAGGACGACCCCGTCCGCCTCCACCTCGTCGGCCGGCTCCTCGGCCGAGACAATCTCGGTGTCGACGCCGATGTCGCGGAGCGCCCGCCGCTCGAGGTGCGTGAACTGGCCGTGGAGGTCGATGACGACGATCCGGGTCATGGCCCCGATTGACGGCTCCCGCACAAAAACGGCTCGGAACGGGCCGCAGTATCGTGGTGTTTTCGACGCTCTCGACGCCTCGGTAATGCACGAACGAGGATCGGTCGAGGGTCCGCACCCCGCTCAGAGGTCGAGCGGCCCGCTCTTCGTGAACTCCCGGAGCAGCACGGTCGCGTACGATCCGCTCGGGAGCGCGAACGCGAACCGGGGGTCTCCGTCCGAGAACGCCACGTCGAGGTCGGTGCGCAGGAGGAGCGCCCGGCGCGTGCCCGCGGAGTCGAACTCGCCGGGGAGCGCGAAGTCGCCGGGCTCGATCCCGGCGTCGGCGAGGACCTCGCGCTCGATCTCGCCGGGCTCGCCGTCGCCGAGTTCGGTCTCGGTCCCGACGAGCGGAGCCGTCACGAACGCCCGGCCGCGCTCGCAGTGCCGGGAGACGACCGACACGCGGTCGGCGTCGACCCGCTGGAGTCGGTCTGTATCGGGGGCGTACAGCTCGTCGGGGGCGTCGCCGTCGGCGAAGCAGACCACGTCGCCGGCGACGGGGCGATCGAACGGGAGGCCGCGCCGGAGCCGCTCGCTCGCGATCCGGTTGAAGAGGAACGACTGGGCCGCGTTGACGAACAGGCGCTGGAGGTTCGACGGCACCGCCTCCAGCGCGTGCCACCAGTCCTCGTCGTCTGGCGGCGCGTCGGGGGCGACGCCGCGGTCGGCGAGCCGGTGGACCATCGAGCGCTCGAACCGGAGCTTGCCCGGGATCGCGTCGAGGCAGGCGCCCCAGTCGCCGTCGCCGGTACCGTCGGCGGCGGAGCGCTCGGCGTCGGCGACGTCGGCGGCGGCCGCCCCGCCCGCGATACCCTCCCCGGCGACCTCGGGGTTCACGCCGAACGCCGCGTCGACGCGGTCGCGCGCGGCCCGCGTGTCGTCAGGCTCCGTCTCGGCGGGGTTACCCGCGTACAGCCGGACCGCCTCGCGCGGGTCGTTCCGGGCGATCGCGAGCCCCACGACGTGGGTGACGGGCCGCCGGCTTCCGAACCGCTGTTGGCCGAAGTAGTTCGGGACGCCGACGGTCGCGCCGCTCGCGAGGTCGGCGTCGGCGCTCGCGGCGTCGGCCGAGTCGCTCTCGTCGCCCGCGAACCCACGGAGGTCGCGCACCGCGTCGGCGACGCGGCCGGGCGCCTCCCCCACCGCGTCGGCGACCCGGATCTCGAAGGCGTTGCCGGCCAGATCGCCGAAGGAGAGCCGCCGGCCGGCCCGACCGAGCGCCTCGATCTCGGCGCCGCGGATCGCGGGGAGGTCGTCGGGGTCGACCTCGCGGAGCGTGAACAGCTGCGTCGTGACCGCGCGCTTGTCCTTCGTGCCGGCCCACGAGACGCGCTCGCGGCTGATCCCGAGCGCGTCGGAGATCCGGCGCGCGAAGTCGTTCGTGTCCCAGTCGCGCAGCGTGACGCGGACGACAAGTTCGGGGTAGCTCCCGCGGTCTGCGCCGAGCGGCTCCGGCTCGAACGCCTCCAGTTCGCGGACGCGGAAGTCCTCGGGAGACTCCCGGAGCCGGCCGCCGATCCCGTCGGCGTCACTGACGTAGTAGTCCATGCCGACCGCGCGCTCGGTCGGGTGCGCCTCGCGGAGGTCGCGTTCGGAGGCCATCTAGTACAGCGAGAGGTCGCCGGTCACGCGGTCGACGGTGTCGTCGCGGGCGGGCCCGACGGCGAGCGCGGTGACGGTCCCCGGCTCCAGTTGGGTGTGGCCCGCGTCTCGGACGATGGCGTACGGGATCCCCTCCGTCTCCGCCTTGTCGGCCAGCGCGAACAGCTGGCTCTCGGAGTCGCCCTTCAGCACGACCTTCTTCTGTCCGTCGCCCTGCCACTTCTTGCGGGCGCGGCGCCCCGCGTCCTGGTACGCCGACAGCGACGCGTGCGCGACCTGCGCGGCGAGCTTCCCCTCGCCCATGCCGATGTCCGTGCGGGCGACGATGGCCTGCTTCATGTCCCGTTCCACCGCCGCCGCGGGTTTAGCGCTTTGCTCTCGGCCGGACCGGCGGCCGACCGGCTGGACGGAGCGATGGCAAAAAAGAAGAGTGGAACCGCGAGGCGGTCGGCCGGCCTCAGTCGTCGGCGGGCGAGGCGCCGCCGGAGGCGGAGCCGAGGCCCGAGGCCATCTTGGCGACCGCGCTCTCGTTGTCGACGACCCACCGCAGGAGGAGGAACGCGAAGAGGTACTTCGCGATGATGTCCATCCCGCTGTACGCCCACGAGGTGATCGCGACGTCGAGCACCGCGAGCCCCTCGGCGCCGAGCGCCCAGAAGATCGGGTAGCCGAGCCACAGGACCACGGTGAGCACCTTCAGCGTGTTGAAGATCTCGGCGGTGCCGGCGACCTCGGCGTCCCGTGCCCACTCGGCGAGCAGGATGTAGAGGACGACGGCGAAGAAGGCGCAGCTGATGACGTACCAGACCCAGCGTAGCATGTATGAGGACGTGGTCAGCGCGGCCGCGAGACCGGTGACGCACATCCCGATGTCGGCCACGACGGCCGTGAACAGCTTCGTCATGTTCGAGCCGGCGAGCAGGCCGAGCGCGATGAGGATCATCGGCGTCGACAGCGCCCACGTGAGATACCGGCCCCACGGAGTGAGCACCTCCTGACCGGCCAGCGCGTGTCCGGCCGGCATCTCGAGGAAGCTGACCGTGAGTCCGGAGACGAGTCCGGTGTAGCTCGATATCGACACCAGCGGTACCATCAGCGTGGCGACGAAGATCAGCTGAGCGCGGGGGTCCTCCACGTTCCGGCCCATGTACACGAACAGGAGGATGGACAGGCCCGCGAGGGCGATGTTTATCCAGAGCGACGCGCTCAGGAGCTGATCGCTCTGAATCGCTTGGAACACGTCGGTTTGAGTCATTTCGAGCGGGACGATTCCCTGCGCGAGTAGGTCGGCCGCTGCTGTTTCGATCATGCGACGTACCTCCTTACGTCGCGGGACAATTAAATGGACCAACCTGACAGGTAAGGGTTTCTCAACGGATTCCGGTCTCGGCCGGAATAGTTCGAAAACCTCAGCTTCTGCGGCCCGATAATGAACGGTCGATCCAAAGTCTCCCGTTCATCGCCCGATCAGCGGAATCCGGTCGAAAGGACCGCCGGCGACGTCCGCCGCGACCGCGTCGGCGCAGTGCTCCCCGCTCAGCAGGCACATCGGGACGCCGATCCCGGGGTTGCTGCTCCCGCCGACGTAGTAGAGCCGGTCGACCCCCCGGACCCGCGGGCCGGGGCGGAGCGGTCCCGTCTGTCTCATCGTGTGCGCGAGCCCGAGCGCGCTCCCGCCCGGTCGGTCGAACCGGTCGGCGAAGTCGGAGACGGACGCCGACTCCTCGACGACGATCCGGTCGCGGAGGTCGGTCCCGGTGTACGACGCGACCGCGTCGAGGACGCGCTCGCGGAACGCGGCCCGGCGGTCGGGGCCGTCGTCCAAGCCTGGCGCGATCGGGACGAGCGTCACGACCGTCTCGTGGCCCTCCGGCGCGACCGACGGGTCGGTGCGCGAGGGCACGTTCACGTATATCGTCGGGTTCTCGGGCCACGCGGGCGACTCGAAGATGGCGTCGAAGTGGGGCTTCCAGTCGGTCGGCAGCGCCAGCGTGTGGTGCGCCAGCGAGTCGAGGGACCCCTCCACGCCGAGGTAGAGCAGGAAGGCGCTCGGGCCGTACGTCCGCCGGTCCCAGTAGTCGCCGAAACGGGGCACCGCGCCCTCGGGGAGCAGCTCGCGCTCGACGTGCTCGGGCGGCGCGTTACAGACGACCCGGTCGTGGACGTAGCGGTCGCCGCCCAGCTCGACGGCGACCTCGTCGGGCCCCGGCTCGATTCCGGTGACGCCGACCCCCGTGTGGACGTCCGCGCCCTGCGCCGTCGCGACCGCCTCGATCGCCTCGATCACCTCGTACATCCCGCCGAGCGGGTAGTAGACGCCGTGCCCGAAGTCCACGTGGCTCATCAGCTGGTACAGGGCGGGGGTGTTGTACGGCGACCCGCCGAGGAAGACGAGGGTGTACTGGAGCAGCTGGCGGAGCTTCGGGTGCTCGACGTACGACGCGACGTGTTCGTCGAGCGTGTCGAACAGGTTGAGCTTGCGGCCGCCGGCGAGGACGTCGGTCGAGAGGTAGTCGCGGAACCGCGACCGCCCCGGCCGCACGAAGCTGTCCATCCCGACCTCGTAGGCCGTCTCGGCGTCGTCGAGGTACCGGCGAAACGCGTCGCCCGCGCCGGCCTCGTACGAGTCGAACAGCGCCGCGGCCGCGTCCGGGTCCGCGGGGACGTCGACCCGGTCCCCGTCGTCCCAGAACACGCGGTAGTGCGGGTCGAGCCGCTCCAGCTCGTAGAAGTCCTCCGGATCGCGGCCGAATCGCTCGAAGAAGCGTTCGAACACGTCCGGCATGAGGTACCACGAGGGACCGGTGTCGAACCGGAACCCGTCGCGTTCCAGCCGGCCGGCCACCCCGCCCACGCGCTCGCGGCGCTCGTAGAGCGTCACCTCGGCCCCGGCGTCGGCGAGGTGCGCGGCCGCCGAGAGCCCGCCGACGCCGCCGCCCACGATACCGATCGAGACCCCGTCGAGCCCGCGCGCTGTCATCGTCGATAGAACGGTTTCCGGCCGGGAGAGTCGTGTCCGTCCCACGACGGGGTTTTATAAATTCCACGCGCGGCTCGGTCGACGGACGTACTCGTTCGGGACCGTTCTTTTACCGGTCCGTCGGCTTAATTCGAACATGTCGCGGGGGTCACGTCGCTCGTCGTCCGCCGACGGTTCGACCGACCCCCACGCCGACGATCCCCCCGACGACGACCGCGACAGCCCGATACCCGACGAGCCCGCCGGCGGGTCGCGGGGCGTCCGCGCTCGCCTCGCCGTCCGGGACCCGCCGCACGCGCCGGTCGCCGAGGCGCTCCCCGACGGGACGGTCGCCACCGGCGTGGAACGCGTCCGCCTCGACGACGCCGTCGTCTCGGAGTTCCGCACAGAGCGGCCGATCGACGCGGATCCCGTGTTCGCGGCCGACGGCGAGTACGTCTACCGGATCCGGAGCCCTCCGACGGAGCCGTACCCCTGCCGGTCGATCGAGTCGCTCGGCCACCCGGTCTCCGACGTCACGGTCCGGACGGGCCCCGACCGGATCCTGCTCACGCTCTCGTTGCCCACCGGCGACCCGATCGGCGACATCGTCGAGACCGTCGAGGCCACGGGGGCGTCGGTCACGCTCGAACGGCTCACCCGGTCCGGCGCGTCGGGCGACTGCGACCCGGTCGTCGTCGATCGGGACCGGCTCACCGACCGACAGCGCGAGGTCGTCCGGACCGCCCACCGGCTCGGGTACTTCGAGTACCCGCGCGAGGCCGACGCGGAGGCGGTCGCGGCGGCCGTGGGGATCGCCCGGTCGACGTTCGCCGAGCACCTCGCGGCCGCGCAGCGGCGGGTGTTCGACGAGCTCGTGGACCCGTGACGGGAGCCGAGCCGTCGGACGGAGCGGTCCGCCGCTTCCCGAGGCCCGCGACGGTTCCCACGCGGTGGGGCGAACCGCGATATTGAAACGACTGAAACCCCGAGGACGGGTATGCATCGCAGACGGTTCCTCCGGCGGATCGGGGCGGCCGGCGTCGGCACCGGGGCGACCGCGTCCCTCGCCGGCTGCGCCGGCGTCGGCGGCGAGCCGGACTACGACGTCGGGATGGTCGCGTCCGGGTACCGCCCCGCCGAGCTGACCGTGTCCGTCGGGGACACGGTCGTCTGGGAGAACACGAGCTCGCGGGCGCACACGGTGACCGCCTACGAGGCGGCGATCCCCGACGCGGCGGAGTACTTCGCCTCCGGCGGCTACGAGGACGAGGAGACCGCCCGCGAGGCGTGGGCGTCCGACTTCGGCGGCGGACTGGAGAACGGCGACCGCTTCTCGCACACCTTCGAGGTCGCCGGGCGCTACGACTACGTCTGCATCCCGCACGAGACCGGGGGGATGTACGCGACCGTCTTCGCGGAGGAGTGACGTGCGCCGCAGCCGTCGCGGACCGTCGGTCTCGTCCCCGACGAAACCCATTACCGCCCGCGACGCCAAGACGCGGTAACACACGCCCATGGACATCTCGACGCTTCTGGGGACCGACGTCCTGCTGTTCCTGGCCATCGGGCTGCTCGGCGGCGCCCACTGCATCGGCATGTGCGGCCCGCTCGTGACGGTGTACGCCGGCCGGATGCGCGAGGGGGACGGCCGGACCGACGGCGGGGGCGCGGCGAGCGGCGGGGCCGCCGCGTCCGCGGCCTCCGACGGTCGCGGGAGCCACCTCACGACCTACGAGGTCCGCCAGCACGCGCTGTTCAACCTCGGCCGCGCGGCGAGCTACGCGACCATCGGCGCGGCGCTCGGCGCGCTCGGCGGGGTCGTCCTCGTCACGACGGCGACGCTGACCGGCGCGGCGGAGCTCGTCCGGGGCGTCGTCGGCCTCGGCGTCGGCGCGGCCGTGATACTCGTCGGCGTTCGGTACGCGCTCGGCGGCGCGACCGGGGGGATCCACCTCCCGGGACTCGAACGAGTCACCGGCTGGCTCACCGGCCACGTCGACCGGCTCGCGAACGGCCCCGGCATCGTCGGGCTCGGCGCGGTCCACGGCCTCCTCCCCTGCCCGATCCTCTACCCGGCGTACCTCTACGCGTTCGCCAGCGGCTCGGCGGTCAGCGGCGGAATCGCGCTCGCGGCGCTCGGGATCGGAACGATGCCCGCCGTCTTCCTCTACGGCACCGTGATCGAGAGCGTCGACGCCGTCCACCGGCGCCGGATCCACCGGCTGCTCGGCGTCGCCTTCGTCGCGCTCGGCTACGTCCTGTTCGCGCACGGACTGATGTCGGTCGGAATCTCCGTGCCGCACCCGCGGCTCCCGTTCTGGAACCCGCTCGACGCCGGGACGATGGGGGGGATGTGACCGATGAGCGCGCCCGACTGCACCCTCTGTGAACTCCCGACCGACGGCGTCGACGTGACCGACGACGCGGGCAACGAGTTCTGCTGTCCCGGCTGTCGAGACGTGTACGCGGCCCTCGGCGACGTCGACGTCGACGCCGACGCGGTTCGGGAGCGTCGACGCGCGGGCGACGAAGGCGGGGAGGCCGGGGGCGATGAGGCCGGCGACGACGTCCCGGCCGACCACGAGGCGACGTTCCTCGAGGTCGACGGGATGCACTGCGCGACCTGCGAGGCGTTCATCGAGACGGTCGCGACCCGGACGGAGGGGGTCAGCGCCGCGAGCGCCAGCTACGTCACGGACACCGTCCGGATCGACCACGACCCGGACGGCGTCTCGACCGACGACCTCTCGGAGGCGGTGAGCGGGCTCGGCTACAGCGCGTACCCCCGCGACGACGCCTTCGCGCGCCGGCAGGCCGACAACATGGCGACGGCCCGGCTCGCGGCCGGCGTGCTCGTCGGGATGGCCGTCATGCTGCAGTACATCGTCATCATCTATCCGACCTACTTCGCGTTCCCCTTCTACAACGAGCGCACCCTGGAGTACCTCGACCAGGCGATGTCGTCGACGTCGGGGACGTACTTCTTCATCGTGATCGCGGTCCTGACGACCGTCGTCCTCCTGTTCACCGGGAAGCCGATACTGCGGGGCGCCTACGTCAGCGCGAAGACGCGGTCGCCGAACATGGACCTCCTCGTCGCCATCGCGGCGGTGAGCGCGTACGTCTACAGCACGCTCGCGGTGATATTCGTCGAGTCGCCGTCGATCTACTACGACGTGACGGTCGCGATCATCGTGATCGTCACCGTCGGCAACAGCTACGAGGACTCGATCAAGAAGCGCGCGACGGAGCTCCTCTCGGACCTCACCGCGGTGCAGGTCGACAGCGCTCGGCGGGTCGTCGGGACCGGCGACGCCTCCGGCGGCTCCGATGCGGCCGATGCGGGGGCCGTCACCCAGACGGAGGAAGTCGCCATCGACGCGCTCGAACCCGAGGATCGCCTGCTCGTGCGGGCGGGCGAGCGCGCCCCGGTGGACGGCGAGGTCGTCGCCGGCGACGCCGCGGTCGACGAGTCGGTCGTCACCGGCGAGTCGATGCCGGTCCGGAAGACCGCCGGCGACGACGTGGTCGGCGGCTCCGTGGTCGCCGACGGTTCGCTGACGATCGCGGTCGGTCCCGACGCGAGCTCCAGCCTCGACCGCGTCGCGGAGCTCGTCTGGGACCTCCAGAGCGGGAACCACGGCGTCCAGAAGCTCGCCGACCGGCTCGCGACGGTCTTCGTCCCGGTCGTCCTCGCGGTGGCCGTCGTCGCCGCCGCCGCGAACCTCGCGCTCGGCAACGGCGTCACCGAGGCGATGCTCGTCGGGCTCACGGTGCTCATCGTCTCGTGCCCCTGTGCGCTCGGGCTCGCGACCCCGCTCGCGGTCGCCGCCGGGATCCGCGACGCGCTCGAGCGGTCCATCGTGATCTTCGACGACACCGTCTTCGAGCGGGTCCGCGACGCGACCACCGTCGTCTTCGACAAGACGGGGACGCTCACCACCGGCGAGATGGAGGTGATCGCCGCCGACGTCGACGACGACCTCCTCCGGCTCGCGGCCGCGTTGGAGGAGCGGTCGGCCCACCCGGTCGGCCGGGCCATCGCCGCGGCGCGAGCGCGCGGAGACGCTCGCGGAGACCCGGACGCGTCGCCCGCCCCCGCGGCGGTCGCCGACGGCGGGACGACCGAGTCGGCGTCGCCCGACGACGGAGCCGGCGCGACCGCCGGCGGCGACGCCGGAGGCGCGACCGACGCGCTCGCGGTCGAGGGCTTCGAGAGCCACGCCCGCGGGGTCTCCGGGACGGTCGACGGGACCGACGTGGTCGTGGGCCACCCCGCCCTGTTCGACGAGCGCGGCTGGACCGTCCCCGACGAGATCCGGCGGGCGGTCGCCGAGGCGCGCGACGTGGGTCGCGTCCCCGTCGCGGTGGGGCGCGACGGCGCCGCCGAGGGCGTCGTCGTGGTCGGCGACGAGCTGCGCGAGGGGTGGGAGGAGACGGTGACCGCGCTCGCCGACGAGGGCGTCGACGTGGTCGTGCTGACGGGCGACGACGAGCGCGCGGCGACCGTCTTCGAGGAGCACGAGGCGGTCTCCTCGGTCTTCGCGGGCGTCCCGCCGGAGGGGAAAGCCGAGACGATAACGCGGCTGAAGGCGAGCGGGCTCACGGTGATGGTCGGCGACGGGACCAACGACGCGCCGGCGCTCGCCGCCGCGGACCTCGGGATCGCGCTCGGCGGCGGCACGGCGATGGCGGCCGACGCCGCCGACGTGGCGATCGTCGACGACGACCTCGGCTCGGTCGCGACCGTCTTCGAGCTGTCGCGGGCGGCCGGCCGGCGCGTGAAGGGGAACATCGGCTGGGCGTTCCTGTACAACGCGGTCGCGATCCCGCTCGCGGTCACCGGCCTGCTCAACCCCCTGTTCGCCGCGGTCGCGATGGGCGCGTCGAGCCTGCTCGTCGTGACGAACTCCTCGCGGGCGCTGCTGGAGTGACGGGCGGCGGGAGGCCGCGCTCAGTACATCAGCACGGCGGTGAGGAGCCATCCGACCCCGACGGCGACCGACGCGGCGGTCGGCGACCGGGTCGGTTCGGTCGGCGGGTTTCGGAAGAGAATCTCGTAGAGGACGAGCGTGGACACGAGGCTCCCGCCGGCGAGCCCCTGGTGAAGGGCCACCGCGGAGTGGACGCTCGCCCCGGCACCGGCGATCATCGCGGCCGCGATCACCGCGAGCAGCCAGTCGTAGTAGCTCGCCATTCCCTCGTCGATACTTGTGACTCAGTTGCCAAGTATCGCTCGTCGCTTCCCGCGAGCCGATAACCGAGGGCGCGGGCCGACGGATGACCGGAACCGCAACCGACTTTCCCCTCACACGACTACCCGGAGCCATGTCACAGCGACAGCGGTCCTTCGACGTACCGACCCGCGACGGGATGCCCGTGCTCGGGCTCGGCACGTGGGAGAACGACGAGCCGGCGCAGTGCACCGAGTCGGTGAAGACCGCGCTGGAGACCGGCTACCGCCACGTCGACACCGCCCAGATATACGGCAACGAGGCGGCCGTCGGCGACGGAATCGCCGCGGCCGACATCGACCGCGACGACGTGTTCCTCGCCACGAAGGTGTGGATCGACCAGCTCGCTCCCGAGGACGTGGCCGCGTCCACCCGCGAGAGCCTCGAGAAGCTCGGCACGGAGTACGTCGACCTGCTGTACGTCCACTGGCCGGCGGGCGCGTACGACCCCGAAGAGACGCTGCCCGCGTTCGCCGAGCTCCGCGACGACGGCCTGATCGACCGGATCGGCGTCTCGAACTTCGAGCCGCACCACCTCGACGCCGCGACCGACGCGCTCGGCGAGGCGCCGTTCGCGAACCAGGTGGAGATGCACCCGCTGCTCCGGCAGGAGGAGTTGCGCGAGTACGCCGACGCCAACGGCGTCGAGCTCGTCGCCTACTCTCCCCTCGCCCGCGGGGTCGTGCTCGACGACCCGGCGATCACTCACATCGCCGAGAAGCACGGCGTCAGCGCCGCGCAGGTGAGCCTCGCGTGGCTCCGCGAGAAGGGCGTCACCGCCATCCCGAAGGCGACGGGAGAGGATCACATCGTCGACAACTGGGCGAGCATCGGGCTCGAACTGGACGACGAGGACGTCGAGGAGATCGACACCCTCGGTCGGACCGACCGCCAGCTGAACCCGGACTTCGGCCCGGACTGGTAGTCGGACCAATGACGGCGCGGCCCCGTTAGGGACCGGTGACGGCGCGCGTCGCGCCCCTCATTTTCCGCCGACGTCCCGTTGTTGGAGCCCGGTCCACTCGTCGATCTCGAAGCGGTAGCCGCGGACGCCGCGCATCGGATGCGCGGACGAGAAGACGTTCGGGTGCCACGCGTTCTCCATCGCGCTCCGGAGCTCGTCCCACTCCCCCTCCTCGACGGCGGTGATTCGGCCGGTCAGCGAGACGCTCTGCCAGTCGTACATGGACTCGGCGCGGTAGACCAGGAACTGAGCCCGTCCCGCCTCGGTCACGAGCGTCTCCTTCCGGCTCTCGGACCCGAACAGCAAGAAGACGAAATACAGCGTCGCGTCCCCGTCGAAGCCGAACGAGATCGGGAGGAGATACGGGAGGTCGTCGGTCGGGAGCCCGAGCGTTCCGACCCCCTCCGCTTCGAGGAGCTCCCCCATCTGGCCCTCGCTCATCGAGGCCGCCGTGGACTCGGCGATTGCGTCGATGCCCATGATAGATAATGTTTGTCGTACAGCATAAGACTACTGCGACCCCTCACCGTCCCGTCGACGAGCCGAATCCCGGGGCGCTCGACGCGATATCCCGGGCGTCGGTCCCGCGCCGGCTCCGCACTTCACCCCGCGTCCGATCTCCATCTCAGACGCGTCGACTCAGACGTGCTCGGCGAGGAAGTCGACGACTTCGCGGTACGCCTCGATGCGGTTCTCCAGCTTCGCGAAGCCGTGCCCCTCGTCGTCGAAGATCAGCTTGCGCACCGGGACGCCCTGCTCGCGCGCCTCCTCGACGATCTGTTCGGCCTCGTCCACGGGCACCCGCGGGTCGTTCGCGCCGTGGAGGACGAACAGGGGGGAGTCGATGGCCTCGATGTTGTTGATCGGCGAGATCGACGCCAGGAACTCCCGGTCCTCGTCGAGCGAGCCGTACTCGGCCTCGCGGAGCTCGCGGCGCCAGTCGCCGGTGTTCTCCAGGAAGGTGACGAAGTTCGCGATGCCGACGATGTCGACGCCGGCGGCCCACAGCTCGGGGTACTCGGTGAGCGCGGCGAGCACCATGAAGCCGCCGTAGGAGCCGCCCATCGCGACGACGCGGTCGGGATCGACCTCGGGGTGGTCGTGGAGCCACTCGACGCCGGCCTCGACGTCGGCCACCGAGTCCATCCGCTTCTCCACGTCGTCGAGCGCGGAGTAGGCCTTCCCGTACCCGGAGGAGCCGCGGACGTTCGGTTCGAAGACGGCGTAGCCGTTGTTCAGCAGGTACTGCTTCACCGAGGCGAACGAGGGGCGGCGCTGCGACTCCGGCCCGCCGTGGATGTCGACGACGACGGGGTAGCCGCCCTCGGGCGGCTCCGTCTCCGGGACGGAGAAGAAGGCGGGGATCTCCCGGCCGTCGAAGGTCGGGTAGTGGACGAGCTCGGGCTCGACGAACGTGTCCGGCGGGATCCCGGCGGTCGAGGCGGCGGTCCAGCGCTCCGTCTCGCCGGTGGTCGCGTCGACGACGTAGGCGTTCGCGTTGTGGGTGCTCCCGGTCGCGGTGACCGCGAAGCGGTCGCCGTCCGGCCCGAAGCTCACGCCGCCGGCGACGCCCCTCGGGAGGTCCGGGGCCGGGAACGGGTCGATCCGGTCGGGGTCGACGAGCTCCCCGACCGTCAGCTCGGTGTAGCCGTCGACGTTCCGCGAGTAGACGACGCGGCGGGACTCCTCGTCGACCGCGACGCCGTCGACGTTCCAGCCGTCGTCGCCGCCCGGCTTCTCTGGGGCGTCGTCCGACTCGTCGGCGCCGGCGCCGCCCTCGAGGGCCGACCCCTCGCCGGACGCGACCACGGTGAAGTCGCCGGTCGCGAGCTCGAGCCGCTCCAAGCGGAGCGTGTCGCTGTCGCGGTCGGTGACGAGGTACAGCGACTCGCCTTCCGGGCCCCACTCCGGACTGCCGTACCGGACGTCGCCCTCGTGAGGCGTGTGATGCGTCAGGTCGCCGCTCGCGACGTCGAGAGTGTACACGTCGTGATCGAACGAGGAGTGCGCCTCGTGGACGATCAGCCGGTCGTCGCTCGGCGACCAGCCCGCGACGGAGAGCCAGCCGTCGCCCTCGCACACCAGCTCGGCGTCGTCGCCGGTCGCGTCGCGGTCCTGCACGTACACGTCGAACACGGACTCGTCGCGCCGGTTGGAGGCGAACGCGAAGCGGTCGCCCTCGGAGTCCCAGCCGCCCCAGCGGTGCTTCGCCTCGGGGCGCTCGGTGAGGTCGACGATCTCGCCGGACTCGTAGTTGAGCCGGTAGAGCTGCGCGCGCTCGTTGCCGCCCTCGTCCATCCCGAAGACGGCCTCGGCGCGCTCGGGCGACGAGTCGACGAACGAGACCGCCTCCTCGAAGAACGTGTGCTGTTCGGGCCACCCCAGCGGCTCGTCGAGAGACCACACCTGGCCGGTGCCGGTCGTGTTCAGCAGGAAGGAGAGCCGACCGTCGGGCCCCAGGTCCGCTCCGCCGGCGTTCCGCACGTTGAGGTACCGTTCGATGTCGTACCGGTGCATGGGGTCCGGTTCCGCCCGCGGTGGGAAACCGTTTCGGGTGGCGGAGGGGCGGTTTCGGACCGTTCCCGTGCGCCCGACGACGTCCGCCCGACGCCGCCCCGATGCCGTGTCTTTTTATTCGGGCCCGTCGTCCGGTCGCCGTATGCGCGTCGCGTTCGCCTCGCTTTTCGCCCCGGGTCACGGCGACACGCCGGCCCGGGAGCGGACGCGACGAGTCGCCCGCGGACTCGCCGACCGCGGCCACGAGGTCGTCTGGCTCTGTTCGCGCTGGTGGGGCGGCGACCTCGACGCCTTCGAGGAGGACGGGATCGAGTACCGGTCGGTGACGACGGACCCGTCGCCCACGGCGTTCGCGGCGCGGCTCCCCGTCGCGCTCCGCCGCGTCGATCCCGACGTCGTCCACGCGGTCAACAGCCCGCCGACGCCGGGGCTCGGCGCGACGGTCGCGGGGACGCTGACGAGGACGCCGGTCGTCGTCGACTGGTGGCGCGACCACCCCGCGGACGCCGCCCGGCGGTACCGCTTCCTCGCCCGGGGCGCAGACGCGGTCACCGCCCCCTCGCGGACGACGAAGACGCGGGTCCGCGAACACGGGGCCGACGGCGACGACGTGCGGGTGGTCCCCGAGAGCGTCGACTTCGAACTCGTCGAGTCGGCCGGCGTCGACGACCGGTTCGACGCGGTGTACGCCCGACGGTTGGACCGCCACGCGAACGTCGAGACGTTCCTGCTCGGACTCGCGGAGCTCCGCGGACGCGACTGGACCGCCGCCGTCGTCGGCGACGGCCCCGAGCGGGAGCGGATCGAGGCGACCGCGCGCGACCTCCGGATCGACGACCGGGTGTCGTTCCTCGGCGACCTCCCGCGCCGCGAGCGCGTCGAGCTGTACAAGGGGACCCACGTCGTCGCCGCGACGGCGACGTGGGAGACGTTCGCGACCGAGCTGTTGTGGGCCCTCGCATGCGGCTGCGTCGCCCTCGTCGAGTACCAGGCCGACTCCAGCGCCCACGAGCTCGTGGAGGGTCGCGAGCGCGGCCGCCTCGTCACGAGCCCGGCCGAGCTCGCGGACGAGTTCGTCGCCGTCGGCGACCTCGAACGGAAGCCGATCGAGCGGGAGTTCGCGAGCTACGACCGCGACGCGGTGTTAGACCGGTACGTCGAGACGTACCGCGGGCTCCTCGGCGAGTGAACTGAAAAGGCGGGTCGAAATCTCGGATCGGCGACGCGCCCGCCGACCGCCGCGCGGTCGCGCCGAACGCCGACTACTCCTCGTCGCCGGTTATCGTCCCGCCGTACTTCATGAAGACGAACGCCAGCCCGAGCGTGCTCACCATCGCGATGAACGTGGCGATGCCGAGCGCGCGGGCGCCCTGCGGGACGAAGACGGCGTTCGATCCGCCGCCGCCGCCCGTCGACTCGGTCTCGATGTCCCCGCCGACGGCGAGGCCGGCGTGCATCCCGACCGCGGTGTGGGGAACGCAGTGGTAGTGCGTGATGCCGACGTCCTCCTCGCTCGTCTCGTACTCGTAGGTGTACCCCTCCTCGCCGACCGGGTCGCCGCTGTCGAGGCTGGCCGGGCCGCCGCCCTCGACGGTCTGGACGTTGTGGGCGCCGCCGTTCCCCGTCCATTCGAAGGTGATGGTCGTTCCCGGGTCGACCCACAGGAGGGTCGGGTCGAAGGCGAGACCGCTGTCGCCCGCGCCGACGGAGACGGTCACCTCGCTCTCGCCGCGGGCGTCCTGATACGACCCGACGTTCCCGCTGCTGGCCCCGCTCGGCCAGACCGGCTGTTCCTCCTGTGCCGCCGCGGTCCCCGCCGTCGCCGTCGCCGCCCCGGCGGCAGCGGTCGCGCCGCCCGCGGTCCGCATGAACGCGCGCCGGGAGACGTCGTCCGAGCTCATATCACCCGGTTCGTGACGGGTTGTAGTGAATATGTTGATCCGGACGCGGGCGGGATCGGCGTCCGGCCCCGCCGGCGAAGGCCGACGCGTCGGCGACGGGCGTATAAAAACGGCGCCCGTACGTCGGCCATGAGCTATCCGGTCACCTACTACTGTCCGCACTGCGGGACGCTCGTCGAGCTCGAACGCGACGGCTACCTCGCGGACAAGGCCGTGACGCCGTACCCCCTCGAGGGGTGGACGTACGTCGCCCCCGCGGAGCCGTTCGAGGATCGGGACGGCGTCGACGGCGTCAGATTCGTCTGCGGCGAGAGCGACGGGGTCGTCTGGGACCCGCACGACGGGGTTCGCGGGCCGGACGTCGGCGGGGCGGTCGCCAGCGACGGAGAGGGCGGGGACGAGCGGGAAAGCGAAGTCGACGACCCCGGCTGCGGCGAGCCGTTCTACCTCTCGTTCGTCCGGTACGACGAGGGACGCGAGATCGACCCGCGCGCCGAGAGCGAGCTGGTCGAGATCGACCCCGACCCGCGGCCGAGCGGACCGCGCGGGCCGAGCGGGCCGGGCGGCGTCGGAGACGACGGCGACTCCGACGGCGGGTTCTGGTAGCGCGAAACCGCGGACCGACTCCGGACGCCGATCCGTCACGATCGACCGTACAATTATCACCGTGAGGCGTGACGAGGCAGGTATGCCGGACACCAAATCGGGGCGCGACAAGCAGGCCCGCGACGAGGAGCGCCGACGGATCGAGCGCGACATCTCGGAGGCCCGCGAGCGCGGCGACGAGGCGGAACCGTCGGACGACGGCCCGGAGGAGTGTTACCGACGCGGCTGCGACGAGCCGGCCGCGTTCGAGGTCACCGAGCGGTATCAGGAAGAGACCGGAACCGGCGCCGTGGAGGCGACCGCCCTCCTCTGCGTGGACCACACGGCCGCGGAAGGGCCGGCCAATCTGGACAGCGCGTACGAGGGGTACGTCTTCCGCGTCGAACCGATCTCGACGGGCGACGGCGACTGAGCCCGGGAGTCCACGGCGGCTGAACCCGGGAGTCCACGGCGACTGAGCGGAGCCGACGGGCGCGCGACGCGGACGGCGGTGCCAACAGACAAACCCCTTAACCGGGGAGCGAAAAGTATCGAGCATGGAAAGCATCAATCGGACCGCGATCGAGCTCGTCGACGAGGCGCTCGACTTCGCCGGTGAGCTCGACGTCGTCGGCTACGAGCTGGAGAACGGCGCCACCGTCGTCGACTTCGGGATCGACGCCGCCGGCGGCGTCGAGGCCGGGCTCCTGCTCGCCGAGATCCAGACCGCCGGCCTCGCGAACCTCCGCACTCGCGTGGGCGAGGTCGCCGGCGCGCCCCGCCAGTACGTGGAGCTGTCGACGGACCACCCCGCGATCGCGCTGCTCTGTTCGCAGAAGGCCGGCTGGGAGCTCGACTTCGAGTCCGGTTACGAGGGGCTCGGCTCGGGTCCCGCCCGCGCGCTCGTCGGGCAGGAGGCGGAGTTCGAGCGCGTCGGCTACTACGACTCCTCCGAGTTCGCCACGCTCACCGTCGAGTCGACCGCGCTCCCGACCGAGGAGGTCGCCGAGCACGTCGCCGACCTCGCCGAGGTCGACCCCGAGGGCGTCTTCCTCCCGGCGTACGCGACCGGCTCGACCGCCGGCTCGGTCGCCACCGCGGCCCGCGCGGCGGAGCTCGCCGTCTTCCGCCTGCTGGAGCTCGGCTACGAGCCGACCGACGTGCTCCACGCGTCCGGCGCCGCGCCGATGGCGCCGGTGACCCGCGACGAGGACCTCGCGATGGGCCGGACGAACGACGCCCTCGCGTACGGCGGCGAGGTCCACCTGCAGGTCGCGCGCGACGACGACCGCTTCGACCAGATCGTCTCGACCGCCCGCGAGGAGTACGGCACCCCCTTCGTCGAGGTGTTCGAGGACGCGGGCTGGGACTTCTACGAGGTCGACGAGCGCGTCTTCGCGCCGGCGAAGGTCACCGTCGACGTCGTCGACGGCCCCGTCTACGCCGTCGGCGAGACGGACGAGGAGCTGCTCGCCGAGTCGTTCGACTACCGCTGAGACGGTCGCGGATCGACGTCGATGCGAATCAAGCCCGTCCCCGACCCCCCGGCCGCCGTCGACGACCTCCGCGAGCTCCAGCGCGCGGTGCCGCTCGTCCCCGGCAGCACCGACGACTGCTGCGCCCGCCTCCGCGACCGGTGCGGGCTCGCCGACCGGCGGGTCGCGAACGACTGGCTCGCGTTCCTCCGCGCGCTCGGACTCGTCCGGGAGACGTCGCGGGGGTTCGTGCGGACCGACGCGGAGCCGACCCCGGAGCTGGTCCGCGAGGGACTCCGCGAGGGCGTCCTGCTCGCGCCGGAGGCGCTGGCCGCTCTCCGGGAGGCCACGCCCGAGGACCCGGTCACGCCCGAGGCGCTGTTCGAGGCGACCCGCGAGTCGGTCCCGCGACACGACCGCGCTCGCGACCCGGAGTGGGAGGCGACGTGGCGCGACCGGGCGGCCCGGCTGCTGGCGTGGCTCGCGCTCGTCGACCTCGCCCGGCGGGTGTCGAACGACGGGGAGAGAGACGGCGACGCGGGGGGGACTCCCGCCTACGTCGCCGGCGACGAGGCGGAGACGTCTCCCTGAGCGCCCCGCGCGCAATCGGCGTGAGCGCCCCGCGACAAGCCTTTTAGTCGGCGCCGGAGAGGGTGTTCGCATGGGACGATTCGACCGGCGGGAGTCGCCGCTGTCGGTCACGTACGAGCCGACGAGCGTGAAGGACCTGCTCGTGGAGATGAAAGACACCGCGGAGCTGCTGATCGATCTGTCGTACTCGGCGGTGCTCCACGGGAGCCCGACGATCGCCGAGGAGGTCGTCGAGCTCGAACACCGGATGGACGTCCTCCAGATGCGCGCGCGGATGAGCCTCATGCTCGCGGCGCGGAGCCCCGACGAGGCCGAGACGCTCGCGCCGGTGCTCGGCGTGGTCGGCGCGGCGGACAAGATCTCCGACGCCGCGGGCGACATCGCGAAGATCATCACCGATGAGATCGGCCTCCCCGACGCGATGCGCGGCGCGCTCACGGGCGGCGTCGAGACGCTCGTCCGCGGCACCGTCGCGTCGGACTCCGGCTACGCCGGTCGCACGCTCAAGGACATCGACTTGGAGTCGAAGACGGGGGTCCGAGTCATCGCGATCCGGCGCGACGACGACTGGATCCTCAACCCCGGACCGAAGACGCGGATCGAGGTCGGCGACGTGACGCTCCTCCGCGGCCCGGAGACGGGCGTCGTCGAGGCGTACCCCGAGCTGGCGGGCGAGCCGTTCGAGCCGGCGGAGCCGGTCGAGCCCGCGATCGACGACCTGGAACGCGCGGTCGACTCGATCGTGCTGATGAAGAACCTCTCCGAGCTCGCGGTCGACCTGGCGTACGGCTCGATCCTGTTCAACAACGAGGAGCTCGCGGAGGAGGTGTCCAACCTGGAGATCGAGGTCGACGCGCTCCAGTCGCGGTTCGAGGCGTGGACCCTCCGCGCCGCGCGAGAGGCCGACGACCCCGTCTCGCTCCGCGGGCTGATCCACCTCGGCGTCGCCACCGAGGAGATCTCGGACGCCGCGGTGAAGATCACCGAAGGCGTCAGGCGCAACTTGGGCGTCCACCCCGTCGTGGAGATGGCGGTCCAGGAGTCGGACGAGATCATCACGCGGACCGTGGTCCGGGAGGGGAGCGACCTCGCGGGCACGAGCGTGACGAACGGGATCCCCACGACCGACGTCTCCACGAGCGTGATCGCGATCCGCCGCCCGGACGAGGGGTGGCTGATCGGTCACGACATCGACACGGTGCTGCGCGCCGGCGACGCCGTCATCTCGAAGGGGACTCGCACCTCCGCCGAGGAGTTCGAGGCGCTCGCGTCGTGACCGCCCCGCCGACCGCGGACCCCGAGGGCCTCGCCCGCGCCTACTACGACGCGCTCGACGCCGGCGACTACGAGCGGCTCCGAGGGCTGCTCGCCCCGGACTTCGCCCAGCGACGCCCGGACCGCACCTTTGAGGGGCGCGACCGCTTCGTGGCGTTCATGCGCGACGAGCGGCCGATGACGGACACGACCCACGCCGTCGACGCGGTGTACCCGTCCGGCCCCGGCGTCGCCGTTCGGGGACGACTGCTGGACGCCGACGGCGACGAGGTGTTCGCGTTCGTCGACGTCTTCGACGTCTCGGACGGGAGGCTCGCCTCGCTGGAGACGTACGCCGGCGACGGGGAGTGATTCGAACTCGGCGGCGGCGGGGGGTGAACCGAACTCGGCGGCGACGGGGAGTGAACCGAACTCGGCGGCGACGGAGCGGGCGCGCCGAGTCGGGCGTCGCTCACGCGCGGATCCGGTCGAGGTCGGCGACGAACGCCCGGAGCGCGTCGCGCGTCACGTGGGGCATGCAGACGACGCGGAGCTCGCCCGCGGCCGTCCGCGACACCTTCCAGCCGGCATCCCGGAGCGCGTCGAACTCGGCCTCGGGGAGCGCCGCGGCGACGAGCGGGAGCGTCGGCTCGACGACGTCGTAGCCGCGCTCGGCGAGGGCCTCGGCGAGCCACGCGGCGTCGTCGGTCGCGCGCTCGCTCGCTTCGCGGTACCCGTCGGGCCACAGCGCCTCCATCGCGGCGACCGCGCCGGCGACGCCAGCGCCGCTCCGGGTGCCGGTCAGGGTCGCCTGCGACCGCGTCTCCAAGTAGGGCGTGTCGACCGCGAGCGCGTTCATCGCGGCCGGTTCCCGGGCGAGGAGCCCGCCGGCGGGAACGGGGGCCTGTCCGAACTTGTGGGGGTCGATCGTCAGCGTGTCGATCGGGGCGTCGCCGAACGACCACGCGCGGTCGGCGAACGGAAGGACGAACCCGCCCCACGCGGCGTCGACGTGCATCAGCGCGCCGGCGTCGTGGGCGATCTCGGTCAGCGCCGGGATCGGGTCCACGCGCCCGTACTCCGTGCTGCCGGCGACGCCGACGACCAGCGCGGTGGCGTCGTCGACGGCGGCCGCGACCGCGTCGGTCCGGGCCCGGTAGTCGTCGTCGACGGGGACCGTCCGCAGTTCGAGGTCGAGCAGCTCCGCGGCCTTGTGGAACGAGAAGTGGCCGCTCTCGGGGACGACGACGTTCGCGTCGCTCGCGTCGTGTCGGTTCCGCGCGGAGCGGACCGCCTGCACGTTCGCCTCGGTCCCGCCGGCGGTGACGTAGCCCGCCGCGTCGGTCGGCTCGGGGTGGGCCGCGAGCGTCGCGAGCAGCTCGACCGCGCGCGTCTCCAGCGACGCGACCGCCTCGTAGGTGGCCGGGTCGCCGGGGTTCGTCGCGAGGTAGCGCTCGGCCGCCTCCCGGGCCGCGGGGTGCGGTTCGGTACACATCGAGGAGAGCACCCGGTCGAACGACTGCGGCTCGGGCTGCTGCATTCAAGAAACCGTTACCGCGGAGGGTCTTACCCGTTCCGAAAAAGTGAGGAGAAAACCTCGCGCTTCAGCGCGGGGAGGATGTCAACCGTTCCGTTCTCGGCTCCGAGAGACAAAATCCGGTTCAGCACGGCCTCAGCGCACCGAGTCGAGGAGGAGCCGCTGTTCGGTCCGCTTCACCTCGTGTTGGACGTCGCGGACGGCGTCGATGTTCGCCGAGATAGAGGAGACCCCCTCCTCGACGAGGAAGTCGACCATCTCCGACTTGGAGCCGGCCTGCCCGCAGATGCTCGTGTCGACGCCGAGCTCGCGGCACGTCTCGATCGTGTCGCCGATCAGCTGGAGCACCGCGGGGTGGAGCTCGTCGAACCGGCCGGCGACGTGCTCGTTGTTGCGGTCGACCGCCAGCGTGTACTGCGTGAGGTCGTTGGTGCCGAAAGAGGCGAAGTCGATACCGGCGGCGGCCAGCTCCCCGATCTGCAGCGCGCTCGCCGGCGTCTCGATCATCACGCCCCACCGGTGCGTCTCGGGGTCGATGCCGGCGTCGCGCATGTGTCCCGTTATCGCTTCGACGTCGGTCGCGTCGTTGACGAGGGGGAACATCACCTCCAAGTTGTCGTACCCCATGTCGAAGAGGCGCGCGAACGCGGCGAGCTCCTGCCGGAACGGGTCGGGCTTGTCGAGGCTCCGCCGGATCCCGCGCCACCCGAGCATCGGGTTGTGCTCGTTGGGCTCCCCCTCGCCGCCCTCCAGTTCGCGGAACTCGTCGGTCGGCGCGTCGATGGTACGCACGCGGACCGGCCGCGGGTAGAACTCGTCGGCGACGCGGCGCACGCCCTCGATCAGCTCGTCCTGGTACGCGCGGGCGCCGTGGTCGTTGATGTACTTCTCGGGGGTCTTCCCGAGCGAGAGCACCATGTGCTCGATCCGGAGGAGTCCGACCCCGTCGGCGCCCGTCGCGGCCGCGCGTTCGGCCGCCTCGGGGATCGAGACGTTCACCTTCACCTCCGTCGCCGTCATCGGCTTTACCGGCGTCTCGGGGCGGGCCGCCTCCACGGGCTCGAACTCCTCGCCGGGCTCGGCCTCCTCGTCGACGCCGGCGCGGACGGTGCCCTTGTCGCCGTCGAGGGTGACCTCCTGGCCGTCCTCGAGCAGTCGCGTCCCGTTACCCGTCCCGACGACGGCCGGGACGCCGAGCTCGCGGGAGATGATCGCGGCGTGGCTCGTCATGCCGCCCTCGTCGGTGACGATCCCCGCGGCGCGCTTCATCGCCGGGACCATGTCCGGCATCGTCATCTCCGTGACCATCACGTCGCCCTCCTGGACCTGGTCGAGGTGGTCGAGCTTGTGGACGATCCGGACCGCGCCGGAGACGACCCCCGGGCTCGCGCCGAGCCCGTCGGCGAGGACGTCCTCGTCCGCGCCGGCGGATCCGCCGTTGGCCGCGCCGGGCCGGCCCGACGCGCCCCCGACGGTGGACTTCTTCGGGGTCTCTCCGCCGGTCCCGCCCGCGTCCGCGCCGCCCTCGTCGCTCTCGTCCTCCTGAATCGTCGTGATCGGTCGCGACTGGAGCATGTATATCTCGCCGTCGCGGATCGCCCACTCGACGTCTTGCGGCGTCCCGTAGTGGTCCTCGACGCGCTCGCCGAGCGCGACCAGATCCCCGATCTCCGCGTCGGAGAGGACCCGCGCGGTGCGGCGCTCCTCGTCGACGTCGAGCTGGACCGTCTCGCCGGTCTCGGCGTCCTTCACCATCTCCACCTTCTTGTCCGCGACGGTGACCTGATCGACGGCGCCGCGCTCGCGGTCGTACACGTAGTTGTCGGGCGACACCGTGCCGGAGACGACCGCCTCGCCGAGCCCCCACGCGGCCTCGATGGTGATCTGCGGGTCGCCGGTCGAGGGGTGGCTGGTGAACATCACGCCGGACTTCTCGGCGTCGACCATCCGCTGGACGACGACCGCGATGTCGACGTCGGCGTGCGGGAACCCCCGCTGCTGCCGGTAGTAGATCGCTCGCTGGGTGAAGAGGGAGGCCCAGCACTCCTTCACTCGGCGGAGCAGGTCGTCCTCGCGGACGTTGAGGAACGTCTCCTGTTGCCCGGCGAACGAGGAGTCCGGGAGGTCCTCGGCGGTCGCCGAGGACCGCACGGCGACGAACGCCTCCTCCTCGCCGCCCATCGAGCGGTACCGTTCCAGGATCTCCTCGCGGACCTCCTCGGGGAACGGCGTGTCGAGGATGAGCTCTTCCGCCCGCTCCTCGGCCGCGCGGAGCGCGGCGGAGTCCTCGGGATCGACGTCGACGGCCGAGAACAGCTCCTCGTCGATCCCCGCCTCCTCGATGAAGGTCCGGTACGTGCCCGCGGTGACGGCGAATCCCGGGGGAACCGGGAGTCCGGCGCCGATGAGTTCACCGAGCGACGCGGCCTTCCCGCCGACGGTCCCGACGTCGTCGGCGTCAACGTCCTCCAGCCAGAGTACTGCCATTCGTGTACCCGGAGGATCCGCGAGCCGACCTATGAAGCTTCCGGCCGACACTTCGGTGAATAAAAGATTACTCAGTCGCGAGTTACGGGTGCGCCGAGGGCGGCGACCGAAACCGGACGTCACGGTCGGTCAACGGATCGAACGCGGGGAGGTGGGCCGAAGCGGGCGAACGAGAGAGGGCCGAAGCAGTCAGGGAACGACGAACCGTCCGTCGGTCCGTACCCGTTTTTCATCCCCGTTTATCGTATACTTACCCCCCGTCAAGAGAGTCAGCACCCGTAACGTGTTACAGGTGTTGTAACATCTCGCCCGGAACGGTCACTCGTCGGCGAGCCGCTCGCGCTCCGCGCTCAGGATCCGCTCCCAGACGCCGAACAGCCGGCTGTTCAGGTCGTACCGATCGTTCACTCGGCGGACCCACGCGTCATCGGCGAACAGGAGGCGTTGGAACCGACGGACGGGCGGCGAGAGCGACGCCCGGTCGCCCCCGTAGTACGACACCGTCTCCTCGCGAGTCCGCTCGACGAGGTCGGGCGGGACGCCGATCCCGTCGGCCGCGGCGGCGTGGTTGAACCACTCCAAGTGTAACAGCGCGTCGGCCAGCAGGAAGCGGTCGCGGAACCCCGAGACCCCCGCGAGCGCGGGTCGGCCGTCGACGGTCACGTCCCGCGGGCGGGAGAACCGCGGGGCGGCCACCGTCACGCCGGCGGCTCCCGCGACCGCCGCGGCGACGCGCCGAAGGCGCCAGTCGCCGTACCGAACCGGAGCGATCAGCGCGAGCTCGTACCACGTCGGCAGCCACTCGCAGTACGGTTCGGAGAAGGCGCCGTCGGCGAGCAGCGTCGCCGCGACCGACCGCGCCTCGGCGGGCGACAGCGTCGTGTGATCGGTCCGGAGCCGCTCGACGACCCGCGCGCCGTCGACCGCGTCGGCTCCCGCGAACCCCATGCCGTCGGCGACGTGGCGGGTGTACGCGCGGCTCGCCGCGTACCAGTCGGCGAAGTCGGCGGGCGCCGTCAAGCGGAGGAGTCGGAGGACCGTGATGCGTCGGTTACGGCCGCGGCCGACAAAACCGCTCCGCCCCGTCGCCCCGTCCCGTTCCGTCTCATTCCGCCCTGTCCCGTTCCGTCTCGTCCCGTCTGTTCCGTCCCGTCTCGCCCCGTCTGTTCCGTCCCGTCTCGCCCCGTCTCGATCAGCGCTCCGGTCCGGACTCGCTCGCGGTCGCGAGGTCGGCGTTGGGGTCGTCGCCCCCGGGGTGCTCGTCCGCGAGCGCCGCGTCGAGCCCCCACTCGTCGGCGCGCTCTGCCGCCTCCGCCCGCGCCTGCTCGCGTATCGCCTCGATCCGGTCGTCGTCCGCGAGGAACGCCGCGACGGCGTCGGCGTCGTCCGCCCCCGGGTCGTCCAGCCGCTCGTCGGGTGCCGCGTCGCGGGTGCGGTCGGCGAGCGCCGGGTCGTCCGCGAGCTCCGTCGCCGCCGCGCCCGGGGCGACGCGGAGCGCGTCTGCCTCGTGGGCCGCGTCGAGCCCGCCGCCGTCGACCGCGTACAGTTCGACGCGGTACGGGCCGGGCACCGCGAGCTCCGCGAGGGCGTCGGGACCGCCGCTGTCGGTGACGGTGTTGTACGCGAGCACGGGAACCCCGTCCGCGAAGGTGAGAACGCCGCGCGCGTCCCCCTCCAGGAGGAGCGTCTCCTGCGGGACGATCGTCGCGTAGCCCGTCAGACCGCGGTCCAGCGCCCGCGAGAGCGTCGTGGCCACGTCGGAGACGACGCGCGACCGGAGGAGGGTCCCGCGGGGGATCCGAAGCTCCGGGGCCTCGTTCGACTCCCCGGGCCCCGTCGGTCCGTCTGCGGACCCCGTCATGGCGTGTCCGGCACGACCGCGCTCCGGAACCGGTCGGCGACCGCGTCGCCGTCGCCGTCGCGCACGTCGAGTCGGGCCGCGGCCCGTCGGTAGCCGGCCGCCGCGTCGCTCTCCGGCGCGTGCGCGACGAGGGGCTCTCCGGCGCGGCGCGCGTCCCGGACCACGTCGCTGTCGGGGACGCGGGCGAGCACCGGCCCCCCGAAGTGGCGCTCGGCCTGCTCGGCCACGTCGGCGGCGTCTTCCCGGACCTTGTTGAAGAGAACGCCCGCAGTCTCCGTCCCGTACGAGCGGGCGTACTCCTGAACCTTCAGTCCGTCCGAGAGCGCGGGAATCGTCGGCTCGACGACGACGACGACCCGGTCCGCGAGGACGACCGGAAGCACCGCCGACTTCGAGCCGAGCGCGGCCGGCGAGTCGAGCAGGAGCACGTCGGTGTCGCTCGCGAGCTCGGCGACGACGTCGCGGAGCCGCTCGGGCTCGGCCGCCTCGAACCCCGCGAGCGACGTGCCGCAGGGGACGACGGAGAGGCCGAACCGTTCGTACGTCGCCTCCGTAACGCCGGTCGCGGTCCCCTCGACGAGCAGGTCGTGGAGGGTGACCGCCGCGTCGTCGAGCCCGGCGTGAAAGAGGAGGTTCGCCATCCCCGTGTCGGCGTCCACGACGGTGACGTCGTGTTCGTCGGCCAGCGCCATCCCGAGCGCGAGCGTGCTCGTCGTCTTGCCCGTGCCGCCCTTCCCGCTGGCGACCGCGAACGCCTCGACCATGCGCACACCTGTCCGGTCGCTCGGCTAAAGGCTGTCCATCGCGAGTGCGAGCGAGCGGGCGACCGCGGACCGGACGCCGCCGTGGGCCGGACGCGGCCGCGGGCGCGGGCCGAACCCCACCGGACAGCGTTTTGCCGTTCGGCGCCAATCCCCGACCATGCCAACCGTCATCGACGCCGACGCGTTCCGCGACGCGATCGACGAGCGCCGACGCGGCGAGCGGCCGTTCACGCTCGTCGACACGCGGCCCCGAGGGAGCTACGAGAGCTGGCGGATCGCCGACTCGGTCCACTACTTCTACAAGCCGTTCCACGAGTTCGACGTCGACGACTTCGAGGCCGAGACCGGGGTCGACGCGGACGACGCGATCGTCACCGTCTGCGCGAAGGGAAAGGCCTCGCTCGACTTCGCCGAGGAGCTCGAAGCGGCGGGCTACGACGACGTGACCGTCGTCGCGGACGGGATGCGGGGCTGGTCGGGCGTGTACGACCGGACCGAGGTCCCGCTCCCGGACGCGGGCGACGACCCGCTCGACGTCGTCCAGATCCAGCGGCGCGCGAAGGGGTGTCTCGGGTACCTCGTGGTAGGCGACCGGCCGGCGGACGGCGACGCTGAACGGGACGGCTCCGACCGCGTCGCCGTCGCTGATTCCGACGGCTCCGACCGCGTCGCCGTCGCTGATTCCGACGGCTCCGACCGCGTCGCCGTCGCTGTCGACGTCTCGCGCCACGGCGACGAGTGGCGGGCGGCGGCCGCCGAACGCGACGCGTCGATAGGGGCGGTCCTCGACACGCACGTCCACGCCGACCACCTCTCCGGTGGTCGGGCGCTGGCCGACGAGCTCGGCGTCCCGTACTACCTCCCCGCGGCGGCCGCCGAGCGCGACGTCGCCTACGCGTTCGAACCCCTCGCGCGCAACGAGACGCTCGACGTCGGCGGCGTGGCGGTGAAGGCGCTCGCGACCCCCGGCCACACCGATGACGGCGCGAGCTACCTCGTCGGGCGGTCGGCGGTTCTCACCGGCGACACGCTGTTCACCGACAGCGTCGGTCGGACGGAGCTGCAGTTCGCGGCGGGCGGCGACGACGCGGCCGGCGGCGGAAGCGAGTCCGCGGGCGCCGCGACCGGTGCCGAACGGCTCTACGACTCGCTCCACGCGACCCTGCTCGCGGAGCCGGACGGCGTCGTCGTCTGTCCCGGCCACTTCGCGGTCGGGAACGACGGGACGACCGGCGACGTCGAGCCCGGCGAGCCGGTGACGACGACGGTGGGCGCGGCGCGCCGGGAGCTCGACGTGCTCGGACTCGACCGCGAGGCGTTCGTCGACCGGATCACGGCGACGCTCCCGGAGAAGCCGCCGAACTACGAGCGCGTCATCGCGGCGAACCGCGGCGTGGAGTCGCCGCCGGACGAGACCGCGGCGATCGAGCTGGAGCTGGGTCCGAACCGGTGTGCGGCGGACGCGGGCGGGGAGTCGACGGCGGACGACTGAGTCGGCGGTGGTCGAGGCGCCGCCCGTCGCTGATCGATCCTCCACGGTATCGCGACGCGCGCTCCGGTTCGAGCGCCGCGGTCACCCGCTCGCGGTCATCCGTCGTCCGACCGGTTCGCGATCCGGGTCGCGACCTCGCGCGCGGCGGCGACGCGGTCGTCGGCGTCCGGGTCACCGGTACCGTCGACCTCCGCGAGCAGCGTTCGGATCTCGTCGGCTCGCCTGGCGACGGTCGCGTCGTCGAGGCCGCCGTCGGCGATCTCCGCGGCCAGCGCCTGTGCCTCCCCGAGTCGCCAGCCGGCCTCGCGCTCCACGGGTAGCTCCTCGGTGGCCGCGAGGTGCTCGTACAGCGCCGCGGCCGGGTCGAACTCGTCGCTCACGGTTCCGTCACTGTCACGTCACTCGTCGTGGATGAACACGAGCCGCTTCGTCTCGGTGTTACACAGGCAGAGGTCGATCCCGTCGCGGGTCGCGCCGATCTGCTGCCAGCCGTGGTCGCTGACGAACAGCGTCTGGAACACGCCGCGGTCGCAGTCCGGATTCGGGCAGCCGACGCCGGCGGCGTTCTTGTAAACGGTCGTCCCCCCGCCGGAGCTCTGGCGCACTAACCCGTCGCGCAGCGAGCGAAACTCCTCGGCAGACATCGGTCCGTCCGTGTCCTCGTCTCCCATGTCTTGACGTTCGCGGGCCACGATATATAAACCGGCGGTCCGTGACAACCGATAACATGGCCGGCGCGCCGGTCGCTCGGGGAGTCGAAGGGATTCGCAAGCCGATCAGCCTCGCGGGTCAGTCGGACTCGCTGTTTGATCAGTCGGACTCGCTCTTTACGGCGTCCGCGTACGCGTCCGCGAGCCGGGTCGGCTCGGGGAGCTTGTACCCCGCGCACAGCGCGTCGACGAGTTCGACGGTCGTCTCGGCCGAGACCCGGTGTCCGGAGCTCACGTACAGGGGATTCACGCGGCGGCTGTTCGGGTACTGCCGCGACTGAAATGCGTGACCGATAACGGGGGCGACGTCGCCCGCGTCGGCGCCCCTCTCGATCGTCTCCACCGAGTCGTCCGCGCGGATCGGCGTCCGCCACCCCTCGGGCCGCTCCTCGGTCGTCGATTCGGGCTCGCCGCACAGCAGGCGCTTCGCGACGCCGACGCTCGGGACGTCGAGCAGGACGCCGACGTGGGTCGCGATGCCGGCCTCCCGGAAGTGGATCCGGCCGGAGCCGTCGCAGACCAACAGGTCCGGCTCGGCGTCTAACGCGTCGAGCGCGGCCAGCATCGGCTCCCCCTCGCGAAACGCGAGGAGACCCGGAACGTACGGGATCGAGAGCGGCGTGGTCGCGCTCGCGTACTCGATCACGGCGCCGTCACGGATCGCGACCGCGGCCGAGACCGCTCTGTCCTCGCCGTCGTCCGGGGTCAGGAACGCCTGATCGACGCCGACGACGACCGGCGCGTCGGGATCGCCGGCGTCTCGGTGCGTACCCGGGAGCGACTCCTGGCGCGCGTCCGGAAGCCCCTCGGTCAGATCCGCGGGCTCGTCGATCGCGACCGCGGTCGGGTCGATGCCGTGGTCGTCCGCGAACGTCGCCGTCGCGGCCAGGTCGCGCTGGAGCGACTCCATCTCGGCCCGGGAGAGCGCGGGGTCCGGGAGGAACTCAGGGCGCGCGACGGCGTCGGGATCGACCGGCGACCGCTCCGGTGGGGCCATTTAAAATCGCCCGCCGGGACCGCCCGGACCACCGGGACCGCGCGGGCCGCGCACGCCTCCCATGTTCGTCCCGCCGGGACCGCCCGCGGACCGCGCGAGGCTCTCGTTGCGCTTCCCGAACGCGAGGCCGATCGCGAACCCGATCAGGTGCGCGAGGTGCGCGATGCCGCCGACGCCGCCCGTGCCGCTCTGGATCACGAGCACCGCCGAAATCAGGGCGATCCCCCACGTGAGGTACTTGATTTTCATCGGGATGACGAAGAAGAGGAGCACCTGCATGTTCGGCCGCCACACGGTGAGCACGCCTAAGATTGCGAAGCCGGCGCCGCTGGCCCCGAGCACGCCCGTCGTCGGCGCGCCGGTCGCGACCGCGAACAGGACGTGGCCGAGGCCGGCGAGGATCCCCGCGCCGAAGAAGAACGCCACGAAGCGGCGCGAGCCGACCGCGCGCTCGACGAGCGGGCCGAAGAACAGGATCACGATGCTGTTGCCGATGATGTGGAACAGCTGGAGTCGGGAGTGCGATAGCACGGACGTCACCCACGTCCAGACGCGGCCGATCGCGTCCGACCGGAGGACGAAGATCTGACTGTGGGCGGCGTCGCCGAGGGTGAGCGTCACGACCCACTGCGCGAGGAAGGTGATCCACATCGCCGCCAACAGGGCGTACGTGGCGTTGCCCCGAAAGTAGCTCACCAGGCCGCCGGTGCTCGTCTCGCGGTCGATGCGGCGCTTGACGCGGTCCGCGACGCCCGCGGACTCGCCGCCGGAGGCGCTCGATCCGCCGGCCTCGACGCTCTCGTCGAAGCCGCTGTCGAACACCCCGCCCGGGTCGTTCCACTCGGAGAGGCCCGGACAGTTGTGGTTCTCCGGCAGACGGTGTTCGGCGCAGAACGTCTGTCCGCACCGCTTACACTGATACGGGAGGTTCTCGTACTCCCCACACACGTCGCACGTCGCCATTACCTCTACTTACGGGGGCCTTCCTAAAGCGGTTTGGCTCTCAGACGTGGTGGGCGGGAAAACGATTCGTGAGCGGGACGGCTATTTATAAGAACGAGAACGAGTTTTACCCGATAACACCGACCTAGTACCGACTGTTTGTATATAAACCGTCGCTGACGCGGTGGACACTTCCAAAGCCCGAGCCGCTCGGCGATACGTCTTCGACGACCCCACACCAAACGCCTCCAAAGCCCCGGCCGCGAGGACTCGCGTGACTCGCTGTCGTTCGAAAGGCGCGGAGCGCCTTTCGTGATGTCGTCAGAACGCCCTGCGTTCTGACTGCCAGCCGGGAATCTCTGATTTCCGGCGATGACGAAACGGCTCCGCCGTTTCGAACCACGCGCTTCAGTCGCTCGCGGTGCTCGCTCCTTCCAGTGCTTGCGTCGTCAGGCGTCGTCCTCGCGACTGCCCGCTTGAGTCCCGCCCCGCACAGCACCGCACCTCACGCCTCCCCAGCCTCGTCGGTCGCCCATCGCTTCGCTCGGGCGACCGACTCCAGCGAGAGACCGGAGGTCTCTCTGGCAGCCGGTGGCGACGCCGCCGGCGACCTCGCGCGTGCGACTCGCGCCCGTCGGGCGCTCGCCGGCACGCGCCGCCGCTGGTTGGTTTATGAGTGATCTGTTTATGAGTGATCTACCCGTCCACGTCGTCGCCACGCAGTCCGTCGACGAGGCCGCGGAGCGTCGCGAGCGGGTACTGCCCGGGCGCGGTCGCGTTCGCGGGGTCGACGGGCGCGTAGCCGATCTTCGAGCCGTAGATCGGGGTGACGGCGCGGGTGTGACGGCCGGGCTCGCCCATGCACATCGTCGCGACGCGGTGGCCGGCCGCGGTCGCCTCGTGGGTCGCCTCGATCATCGCGAGCGCGTCCCGAGGGGCGGTCGCGGTCGTTGCCAGCTTCCCGACGTCGCCCTCGTTCGCCGCGTCACCGAGCAGGTCGACGAGCGCGGCCGGCTCCGGCGTCGACTCGAAGTCGTGGACGGAGACGACGACGCTGACCCCCTCCTGGCGGGCCGTGTCGCGAAGCGCGGTCGCGTGCGACTGCGCTCCCTGGGGCGCGTTCCCGCGGAGTGCCGCGAGCTCGACGTCGACCGCGGCGACCGCGTCGTCTCCGAGCGCGGTCGAGAGCTCGTCGTACCGTGCCACGTCCTCTGCCTCGCCGCCCTCCCACGACGCGCGGTTCGTGACGAGAAGCGGGAGCTCGCCGTCGTAGGCATCGAGCTGGACGAGCGGGGCGTCCGCGAGGTCCATCCGGAACTCCACGGCGTCGGCGTGCTCGCGGGCGCGCGGCTCCTCGGAGAGGTCGGCCGTGCTCGCGGTCAGGACGAACTCTTCGAACATACCAGGGCGTTCCGCGGCCGGGGACTTAGCTGTGTGCGTGCGCGTCGAGAACGGGCCGCAGAAACGGAGGACGCGAGAGCCTTACGCGACGAGGCCGTCCTCGGCCTCCAACAGCTCGTGGTACCGGTTCCGGATGGTGACCTCGCTGATGTCGGCGACCTCGCTGACGGCGGCCTGCGTCGTCTTCTCGTTGGTGAGGAGGGCGGCGGCGTAGACGGCGGCGGCCGCGAGGCCGACCGGCGACTTGCCGGAGTGGACGCCCTTCTCCTTGGCGTTGCGCAGGAGGCTCTTCGCGCGCATCTCGGACTCCTCGGAGAGCTCCAGGTCGGAGGCGAACCGGGGGACGTACTGCTCGGGGTCGGCGGGCTTCACTTCGAGCTTGAGCTCGCGGACGACGTAGCGGTACGTCCGGGCGATCTCGGCCTTCTCGACGCGGGAGACGTCGGCGATCTCGTCGAGGCTGCGCGGGACGCCGGCCATCCGGGCGGCGGCGTACACGCAGGAGGTGGAGACGCCCTCGATGGAGCGGCCGGGGAGCAGGTCCTCGTCGAGCGCGCGGCGGTAGATGACGGAGGCGGTCTCGCGGACGTTGTCCGGGAGCCCCTGCGCGCTGGCCATGCGGTCGATCTCGCCGAGCGCCTGCTTCAGGTTGCGCTCCTTCGAGTCGCGGGTGCGGAACCGCTCGTTCCACTTGCGGAGCCGCTGCATCTTCTGGCGCTGACGCGCGCCGAGCGACCGACCGTACGCGTCCTTGTCGCGCCAGTCGATGTTCGTCGAGAGCCCCTTGTCGTGCATCGTGTTGGTCGTCGGGGCGCCGACGCGGCTCTTCTCGTCCTTCTCGCGGGAGTCGAACGCGCGCCACTCCGGCCCGCGGTCCACCGAGTCGGCCTCCACGACGAGCCCGCAGTCGGCGCAGACGCTCTCGCCGTGCTCCTCGTCGTTGATGACGTTGCCGTCGCACTCCGGACAGCTCAGCGTCTCGTCGGTCTGTTCCGATTCCTTCTCGTCGGTCTCAGTTCGGGAGCGACTCCCCCGCGTGTGTAATCGTTCACTCATGGCTAAACTCTCTCTCGGTAACTGAACACGGTCCGAGAGCGATCTTGCCCGATAGACGGTAGAACCGAACTTAAAACGACCGGAACGTGTCGCCGGAAACCCGACGAAAGGACACGATCTATCACGTGTTTTCGAGGTGCGACACGACCGCCGATCCTGACCGACCGTCGGCCGACGCACCGCGGGCTTCGCACCGACCGAAACGCTTGGGCCGTCGGCGCCCCGAGTCGGCGACCATGACCGCGCCCCGCGTCGTCTCGCTGGCCCCGAGCGCGACCGCGACCGTGACCGCTCTCGGCGCCGCCGACGCGCTCGTCGGCGTCACCCACCACTGCGACCCGCCCGCGGATGCGGGGTCGGCGCACGGGAGGGAGTCCCCGCTCGCCGTCGGCGGGTGGCTGAACCCCGACCTCGACCGCGTCGCCGACCTCGATCCGGACGTCGTCCTCACGAGCGACGGGCTTCAGAGCGACCTCGCCGACGCGTGTCGCGAGCGCGGCTTCGACGTCCGCCACCGCGAGCCGGCGACGCTCGGAGAGGCGGTCGAGGCGTTCGCCGCCCGCGGCGCCGACGTGGGGCGGCCGGAGGCGGGAGAGCGGCTCGCCGCGGAGGCCCGCGGGCGGCTCGATCGAGTCGCCGAGGCGGTCGCGGACCGCCCCCGACCGACGGTGTACTGCGAGGAGTGGTCGGACCCGCCGATGGCCGCCGGCAACTGGGTGCCCGACGCCGTGCGCGCCGCGGGGGGCGGCTACCCGTTCGTCGACCCGGGCGAGCGCTCCCGCGAGGTCACTCTCGCGAGCGTCGAGGCGGCCGATCCCGACCACCTCGTCGTCCACGTCTGCGGGCACGGCGACCGGGTCGACCCCGCGAGCGTCGCGGAGCGCGACTGGACCGTCGACGCGCCCGTTCACGTGATCGACGACTCCCTCCTGAACCAGCCGAGCCCGGCGCTGATCGACGGCGTCGAGCGACTGGCCGAACTGTTCCACCCGGAGGCGTTCCCGGGGTCGACGTCGTAGCCGCGGCACCGACCCGCGGCGCCGACCCGACGGCTATTCGTACTCCGTCGCCCAACCGCCGGTATGCGAGTCGGCGTCGGCAGCGGCAACCCGGTGAAGCGGCGCGCGGTCGAACGGGTCCTCGAGTCGTCGCGGGGGCGGGACCTCGCCGCCGAGCGCTCCGCGGACCCGACGACCGTCGCGGTCGAGTCGGTCCCCGTTCCGTCCGGAGTGAGCGAGCAGCCGACCGGTCACGCAGAGACTATCGCCGGCGCGGAGAACCGCGCCGAGACGGTCCTCGACGCGGGCGGGTACGACCTCGGCGTCGGGATCGAGGGCGGCGTAGCGCGGTTCGACGGCGCCGAGGAGCTGTTCCTCGTCATGTGGGCGGCGATCGACGACGGGTCGCAGATGGGCCGCGGGAGCGGACCGAGCGTCGCGCTCCCCGCGGACGTTAGCGCGCGGATAGCCGGCGGCGAGGAGCTCGGTCCCGTGATGGACGACGTGCTCGACACGACCGGCGTCGCGAAACGCGGCGGCGCCGCCGGGGCGCTGACGGCCGGCCGGATCGACCGCGCCGACGCGTTGGCGACGGCGGTGGCGGGGGCGCTCGGCCCGTTCGTGTCCGACCTGTACTGAGTCGGCGACGGGTCTCGGTCCCGCGGCGTTCGGTTTTCGTACCGAAACCGGGGACCGGTCCGGTGGTCGACGGTCTTTTTTCGGGGACGAATCACCCGACTGCGGCGTGTTAACCGGGTCTACCAACCCGCTTATGGGCGGACGTCGCCTGTATCGGGTATGAGCACGGTCCAATCGGACGCCGTCGTCGTCGAACCCGCCGGCCTCTCCGCGAAGCAGGCGCGGATCCTGCGCTACCTGCGCGAGAACGCCGGCGACCGGACGTACTTCAAGTCGCGGCTGATCGCCGACGACCTCGACCTCTCCGCGAAGGAGGTCGGCGCGAACATGGGCGCCGTCGCCGAGGCGGCCGCCGACATCGATGTCGAGAAGTGGGGGTACTCCTCCGGCACGACGTGGATGGTGACGGAGTAGAGGCGGGAAGGGTCGGAGAATAGCATCGTCGGCTACGGTTGTCGGCTACAGCCCGTCGACTACGGGCAGTCGATTACGGGTCGTAAGCGACGATTTCGGCTGCGTCGTCGGCGAACGCGACGGCGTCGGCGTCGAACGAGTCGGCGTATCGGACCACGAGCGTGAGCAGCCGTTCCGGCTCGGTCAGCACGTAGCCGTCGGTCCGGTCGAGCAAGCCGGCGTCGTCGAGCGCGCCGGCCGCGGCGCTGATCGTCGGCCGCGACACGTCCAGCGCGGCCGCGAGCTCCGCTCCCGTCGCGTCCGGGTCGCGCAACAGCGCGAGCACCATCCCGCGGGGCGTGTCCCGTCGGAGGTACCCGAGCGCTCGCTTGTCGAGGTCGTCGAACCGACCCGACGGGAAGTACCGGCGGTAGTCGGCGTCCTTCGTCGACTCGATCTCGCCCGCCTCCTCCAGCTTCCGGAGGTGGTACTGCGCCTCGCCGGTCCCGAGCCTGAGGTCGTCGCGGAGCTTCGAGAAGTGGGCGCCGGGGGTCGTCGGCACGTAGCCGCGGATCGCCTCGCGGGTCTCGTTGGCGTCGTCGCCGCCGTCGGCGCTCGCGGTCCCGACGAAGGGCGCGGCGGCTCCGATGGCGGCGAACCGCCGGAGCGTCTCGCGCTTCCGTCCGTCGAACCCATCAGTCACGCGAGAGGATAGTCGGCCGCGCGACAAAAGCACTTCGTTCGGGGCAGCGTCAGAATATCCGGTCGTTCGGGCGGCGATACGGGAGATACGTATCGCTGGCGACGGCGGTATCGGCGTCGCGGCCGATAAGGATTTTCGAGGTGGAGCCCCCGACCTCAAGGAGCGAACGGAGTGAGCGAGTAGGTCGGGGAAGAAACCGATATGGTACGACACAACCGCCACACTGCGACCGACCGATTCCCGTGTCCATAAGTACCGTCGGGTACCCTCTGAAAACATGGATGTGCGTCGAACCGCCGTCGTGAAACTCGCCGTTTCCGACGAGCAACGCGACGCACTCCACCGAACCGCCGAGCAATACCTGTACTGCGCGAACCGAACCGCCGACTACTGTTGGTCCGACACCTCCTACACCGAGTGTAAGACCAACAAGCGAGAGGTTCGTGACGCGCTCTATTCCGAACTTCGAGAGGAGACAGACCTACAGGCCCAACTTGTCCAAGCCGCTATCAAACGCGCTGTCGAAGCGGTCAAAGCGTGTGTCGAACGGTGGAAAAAGGGACAGCGCGTCTCTCAACCGACGTTCACCGCCGAAACGATGGACTACGACATCCGGAGCGCAACCTTCTACCGGAACAAGGTGTCGCTGGCAACTGTTGAGGGCCGAGTCGAACCGTCGTTTGTTCTCCCGGCAGACAGTCCGACGCCCTACGAGCGGTACGTACTCTCCGAGAACTACGAGTTCCGCGAGAGTACGCTTCGGTACGACACGGCCACTGACGAGTTCTATCTCAACATTTCGATGCGACGGACAGACGGTGATGGGGTTTCGGAAGATACCGGGCACTCCGACCAAACGGTCCTCGGTATCGACCTCGGCGTCAATAGCCTCGCCGTGTCCTCAACCGGCACGTTTTGGCAGGGGGACGACTACGACCACTGGTGTCGTGAGTTCGAGAAGCGACGTGGCGAGATGCAACGGCGCGGCACGCAGGCCGCACACAAGGCCCTGCTTCGCCTCGGGAAGCGTGAAGAAGCCTGGCGCAAACAGTATATCCACACGATCGCCAACGAACTCGTCTCGGAAGCCGTCGAACACGACTGCGACGTGATCGCGTTCGAAGACTTGAGCGACATTCGAGAACGACTTCCACAGGCAGAGTGGCACCACGTCTGGGCGTTCCGACGCTTGTTTGAGTACGTCTCCTACAAAGCCCCTAAACAGAGTGTCTCCGTGGAACAGGTCGAGCCGAGCCACACATCCCAACGCTGTTCTCGGACGGACTGTGGGTTCACGCACGAGAATAACCGCCATGGAGAACAGTTTGAATGCCAGAAGTGTGGGTATGAGGTGAACGCGGATTACAACGGCGCAAAGAATATCGGGCTACGGCACGCTCGAAAGCGGACACACAGACTCCGTTCCTCGCCCAAGTCGGGGAGCGGAGACGCACAAGTAGACGTGCGTGTGAATGGTGGGACGTTGAACGGTGAGAGTCACCAGCCTATTGCTGGCGACTGATTGCCGGGAGTCTACATCAAAGCCTCATCACCAGAAATCTCTGATTTCTGGTTAGCAGTCAGAACGCGGCACGTTCTGACGACACCCTCAAGGACCGAGGCGCGGAGCGCCGAGGGAGTAGGGTGGGGTAGTTTACGTCTCGCGCTCGACCTCTTCGTCGACTGGCTCCTCGTCCATCTCCTGAATGACCTCGTCCGCGGACTTGATGTCCGCGCCGGCGCCGCCGGCCTTGACCGCTTCGGCCTCCTTCTCCAGCTCCTCGACGTCCATCTCGGCGGACTCCTCGATCTGCCCGAGGATCTCGTCGATGTCGTCGAGCCCGAGCATCTTGCGGGTGTCGTCGTCGAACTCCTGTCCCTCGAGCCCCTCCATGTCCTGAACGTCGGAGCCGGAGAGCGCCTTGCCGTAGCGGCCGACGAGGCTGGTGAGCTCCTGCGGGAGGACGAACGTCGTCGATTCGCCCTTGCCGATCTCCTCGAGCGTCTCCATCCCGCGCTCGATGATGGCGCGCTCGCCCATCGACTCCGCGGACCGCGCCCGGAGGACCGTCGAGATCGCGTCCCCCTGCGCCTCGAGGATCTGGCTCTGCTTTTCCCCCTGCGCCCGGATGATGTTCGACTGCTTGTCACCCTCGGCCTGCTCGACCGCCGAGCGGCGTTCCCCCTGCGCCTCGAGGATCATCGCGCGGCGGCGGCGCTCGGCGGAGGTCTGCTGCTCCATCGCCTGCTGGACGTCCTTCGAGGGGTTGACCTCGCGGACCTCGACGCTCTCGACGCGGATCCCCCACTCGTCGGTCGGCTCGTCCAGCTCCTTCCGGATCTTCGCGTTGATCTCCTGGCGCTTGTTCAGCGTGTCGTCGAGCTCCATGTCGCCGAGGACGGCGCGGAGCGTGGTCTGCGCGAGGTTCGAGACCGCCTTCTTGTAGTCGTCCACCTCGAGGAACGCCTTCTTCGCGTCCATCACCTTGATGTAGACGACCGCGTCCGCCGTCACCGGCGAGTTGTCCCGCGTGATCGCCTCCTGGCGGGGAACGTCAAGCGTCTGCGTCCGCATGTCGAACGCGTACGTCCGGGAGACGAACGGCGGGATGAGGTTGATACCCGGTTCCAGCAGCTTCCGGTACTCGCCGAACACCGTGAGCGTCTTCTTCTCGTAGGCGTCGACGATCTCGAACGACTGCCAGAGCGTGATGACCACCAGCAACAAGAAGAGTAGGCCGATGCTCACCAGGCCGAAGCCGAAACCGGATTGGAGGGGAGTCGGATCCATACCCCGAACTTAGGCCATCCCGTTCTTAATACTTCGCCCACGTGAGGGCTCGTTCCGCCGATTCTGGCGCGAGTCGCGGCCGCGGGTCACGCCCCGTCCGCCTCGAACCGCTCCGCGACGGCGTCGAGGGTCGCCCGCACCTGCCGCTCGTTGAACCGCCGGACCACGGGCTCTCCGAGGGCGGTCAGCGCGTTCTCCGGGAGGTCGTACTCCGCCGCGTACGTCAGTCTCGTCCCGCCGTCCGTCGGCTCGAACGTCAGGTCGATCGCGCCCGTCAGCCGACCGCGGAGCTCGAATGTCATTCGCTCGGTCGGTTCGTGGACCGTCTGGACGATCTCCCCGTCGATTCCGAGGCCCGCCATCCGGTAGGTGTACGCCAGACGCTTCCCGCCGTTCGGGAGCCGCTCGACGTCCCTGACGGCTTCGAGGCGGGGCGTGACGGCGGCGTGGTTGCGCGGGTCGTCGAGGAAGTCGAAGACGGACTGCGGGTCGGCGTCGATATCGGCGGAGTCGCGTGCGCTGAACATGGAGCGAACCGGTGTTCAGTTCCGCGAGCGCGGGTCGACGTACGCCTCGACGAGCTTGCGCTCGGCCGCCCGGAGGTGCTGGTGGAACGTCTGTCGGGTGATCCCCATCCGCTCGGCGATCTCGGAGCCGTCGACCGGGCGGGGCCACTCGAAGTACCCGTTCAGCTCGGCCGTCTTCAGCGCCGACCGCTGGCGGTCGGTGAGGCGGTCGTCGACGGCCGCCGCGAACTCCGTCAGGCTCCGGTCGCGACTCTCGCGCTCGACGCGGGAGCGGAGCTCGACGCTCTCGTACTCCGCGCGGAACACGTCGAGCATCCCGCGTACGTCCTGCTCGGGCGGCGCCTCGATGGTGATGCTCGCGCTCGTCGCGTCGGCGGTGGCCTCGACGACGACGCCGCCGTACTCCGCGAGCCGCGTCAGCGGCGGCGACTGGGTGGCGGTCACGGCGATCGTGACGTCGCCGTTCGTCTCCGAAACCAGCCGGGCCGACTCGACGAACGGAAGCGCCTCGACCTCGCTCACGTCCTCGGTCGGGTCCGACGCCCTGAGGTACAGCTCGCAGGCGTCGTCGTCGAGGCGCGTGGTGCCGAGGTGTTCGATCTCCCCGCCGAGCGCGGCGGCGACCCGCGAGAGCGAGAACGAGGGGTCCCCGATCGCGACCCGGAGCTCCACGACGCGGTCGGTCGTGAGGATGCGGGTCGTCTCCACCGAGTGGAGCCCGTTGGCGATCATCTTCCCGACCGACTCGCACACCTTCCGCTCGCGCCGGTCGAGGGCGTTCCCCTCGCTGCTGTAGATGCCGAGGAGGCCGTACCGCCGGTGGCCGTACGTGATCGGGACGACGAGGAGACGGGGCGCGCCGACCGCGCTCGGTGCGAGCCGGCCGTCCGAGCCGCTCCCGGCGGCCCGCCCGTGGACCTCCTCGGTCTCGATCGCCTCTCTGACTTCCGGCGGCGTCTCGTCGAGGGAGAACGACGCTCCCGCCTCGAGCGAGATCCCGCTCGCCGCGGTCACGTCCAGCCGCCCCGTCGCCGACGAGACCTCCGCGATCCAGCCGCCCATGTATCCCGGCTCGTCGGCGATCTCCTCGCAGACGCGCTCGGCGATCGTCTCCGAGTCCCGGCTCTCGACGAGTATCCTGCTGATTTCGCTGAGCAGTCCGTTCACCCGGCCGAGGACACGGTCGAGGGCCTGTCGCTCCGTGGCGAGCTTCTCCGCGCGCTCCTCCGCGAGCTGCTCCGCGCGCTTGCGGTCGGTGACGTCGTTCTGGAACCCGACGTAGTGGGCCAGGTCGCCGTCGGCGTCGTACACCGGGGCGACCGTCAGCTCGTTCCAGAAGGGGGTTCCGTCCCGTCGGTAGTTCCGGATCTCGACGGTGATCTGCTCCTCCGCCGAGATCGCGCTCGAGAGCCGTTCGACCGTCTCGGGGTCCGTCCCGGGACCCTGTAGGAAGCGGGGGTTCCGACCGATGGCCTCCTCGGTCGGATACCCCGTGTGATCTTCCCACGCGTCGTTGACGTACACGAGCGGGTAGTCGGGCAGTTCGGGGTCGCTGAGACTGACCCCGACGGGCGCCTCGCTCACTGCGCGGCTGACCTCCTCCACGCTGGGCTCGTGCCCCGAGACGTCCTGCTTGGCGCCCGGCGCGCCCTCCGCGGAGCAGACCGTCGAGACGTCGGTCACCAGGCGATCGATCGACGCGGAGCCGTTCTTGTGGAGGAACTCGTCGACGCCGCTCTCGAAGGCGGCCTCCAACACCTCCTCGTCCTCCACCGCGGAGAACATCACGACCGGAATCCGAGCGTCGGACTCCTCGATCGCCTCCGCCAGCGCGAGACCGTCGTCGCCCGGCAGGGAGTACTCGCTCACGATGCAGTCGTACTCGCCAGTGGTCACCTTCGCCACCGCGGCGGTGGCGTTGTTGACCGTCGTAACGTCGAACCCCGCGGCGCCGAGCGCCGACGTGATTCGATCGCTCCCCTCCTCCGGATGGACCAAAAGGGCCCGAGAACCCGGCATAGGATGCCTTTCGTCGGCCGAGGAATTAAGGTTTGATACCGGCGAAGGATGACCGGGTTACTTAAAAGACTCCATAATTTCGGCGTGCACACAACACGCTCGGACCCGTACATGCGGACATGTCCACGCGAGCCGTGAGCCGCGCCCGTCGCCGACTTTTCGGAGAACCGGAACGGACCGCTATCGACGCCTCGCGCGCCGCGCTACTGGTCCTCACCGTCGCGTTCGCCGGCGTGTACGCGACCGGCACCGAACCGAGCCTCCGGACGCAGATGCTCGTGTACCTCGTCGGGATGGTCGCGCTGAACCTCCCGCACGGCGGGTACGAGCACTTCTCGAACCTCCGGCGCCGCGGGCTCCCCTTCGGCGCGCGCTACGTGGGGCTGTACCTCGCGTTCGTCGTCGGCTTCGTGGGGGTGTTCGTCGTCGCCCCGATGCCGGCGCTCGCGCTCGCGTTCGGCACGGCGGTCGCGAAGGGGGGGAACGGCGACCTCCACGTGATGGACGCGCTCGTCGGCACCGACCACCTCGTCTCGCGGCCGCAGCGCGCGCTCGCCGCCCTCGTCCGCGGCGGCGCCGTGATGATCGTCCCGGCCGTCGCGTGGACGGAGACGTTCTACGGCTTCACCGGCTACATGCTGAACGTGTTCGACGGGTCGCTCGTCGGTCCCGCAGCGAGCTCGCCGGAGGCGTTCACCACGGCGCTGGGCGCGGCCTACGGGCTCGGCGTCCTCCTCCACCTCGGCGGCGGGCTCGCGACGGGCGGGGGCGTCACGCGGTCGTGGGTGCTCGACGCCGCCGAGACGCTGCTGCTCGTCGGCTACTTCGTCTTCGTGCCCGTGGTGATCGCCATCGGGCTCTACTTCCCGCTGTGGTACTCGCTGCGGCAGTCCGCCCGGAGCATGGTCGTCGAGGAGGCGCGGCCGAGTCGGACCGAAGGCGTCTCCGTCGTGATGGCGTGGGGCGTGCTCGTGGTCGGCGCGCTCGTGACCGCATCGGTCGCGAGCGCGCTGTGGCTGGTCGCGCCGAACCCGCTCGCCGGCGGCTCGCTGCTGCCGGGGGCGGTCGCCTTCTACACGATCTTCGTCTGCATCATCGCGCTCCCGCACGTCGTCGTCGGCGAGTGGCTCGACTTCGGACGGGGGATCTGGTACGTTCCCTGAGCCGACGGCCGCACGCGTCTCGACCGGCCGCGGCCCGGCGTCTGCGGCCCGGTCGCTCGACAGATAACAAGCACTAAAACCCGGCTCGTCGACCGATCCGGTATGCGTTTCCGGTTCGTCGAGCGGCTCGGGCTCGCGGACGCGGTGACGGTGGCGAACGCGGCCGTCGGCTTCCTCGCCGTCGTCGCGGCGGCCGTCGACCTCGAGCTCGCCGCCCGGCTGGTGCTGCTCGCCGCCGTCGCCGACGGGCTCGACGGGGTGGTCGCGAGACACCGCGGCTCGACCGACGCGGGGCCGTACCTCGACTCGCTGGCCGACGTGGCCTCGTTCGGCGTCGCGCCGGCGACCCTCGTCGCGGTCGTCGTCCTCGACGCGGCGTCGTTCGCGAGCGACCCCGTCTTCGTCGCCGTCGGCGTCGGCGCCGGCGCCCTGTTCGTCGCGACGGCGGTCGCCCGGCTCGGGCTGTACACCGCGTACGACAGCGACGCCCGCGAGACGGTCGGCGTGCCGACCACGCTGGCGGCGACGATCCTCGCGGCGGCGGTGATCGCCGGCTACACCGACCCGAGCGTCCTGATCGCGGCGACCGCCGCGTTCGCGCTCCTCATGGGGACGACGGTCACGTACCCGGACCTCCACGCGCAGGACGCGCTCGTGATGGGCGTCGTGCAGGCCGCCGTCATCCTCACTCCGGCCGGACACATGTTGACCGACGCTCTCCCGGCGTGGATCGGCGAGGGATTCGCGTTCGCGCTCCTCTTCCTGGCGTGCGGCTACCTCCTCCTCGGCCCGCGGTTCTACTGGGGCGACGGGATCCGATCACCCCCCGACGACGCGGACGAACGCGGGGTCTGACCCGCGGCGGGCCGCGAGATCGCCGGGGCGGATGCCCGACGACGCGGAGTGCGTACCGAGCCGGCGGCTCGGCGAACGCGGATCGGGGAACGGAAAAACGGCGTCGAGGCGTCGGCGTCGGAGCGGCTTACAACAGGTCGTCGAAGTCCTTGTGTCGGGTGATGTCGACGCCGTCCTCGGTAACGACGGCGACGTTGATGCCGTTGCCGGACGCGAGGTCGCGCTCGACGGCGGACTGGATCGCCTTCGCGGCGATGGTCTTCGCCTCGTCGACGGTGACGTCGTCGTGGTACTCCTGTTCGAGGACACCGAGGGCGTACTGGGAGCCGGAGCCGGTGACGGTGTACTCCTCCTCGGTGGTGCCGCCGAGGGCGTCGATGGAGTAGATGTGGGCGCCCTCGTCGTCGACGCCGCCGAGGATCGGCTGGACGATGAAGAACGCGCCCGTCCGGAGGAGGTTCCCGGTGAGCGTCGACAGCGCCTCCATCGACATGTCCTGGCCGCGACGGGTCTCGTAGAGGCTCGTCTCGGCCTTGAGCGTGGAGATGAGGTTCTGTGCGGCGGAGACGGAGCCGGCGATCGTGAGGGCGCCGCGGGGGTGGATCTCCTCGACCTTCTGGACGTCCTTCGAGGAGACCATGCCGCCGAGGGAGGCGCGCATGTCGGTCGCCATCACGACGCCGTCCGCGGTCCTGATGCCGACGGTCGTCGTTCCGGTCTTCATCTCGCCCTCGCCGTCGGCCTGCGCCGCGCGGCGCTCGCTGTGTTCGAACTCGCCGAGCTCGGGTCCGAAGACGGGCTGGTCGCGGCCCAGCTCGTCGGCCGTCCCCTCGGAGAGGTCGCCAGTCGGTGTTCGCATTACGCCTTCGTTGGCCCGGCGCGCAGATAAAGGCAACCCTTCGGGGACCGCCCGCCGGTTCCGACGGGCATATTCGTCGCGGGCCGTCGCGGCCCGCGCGTCGCAGTCGAGTCGGTCGATCGTCGCGACGAGGCCACGGCTCCGCGGAACGTGAGACGGAGAGCGAGCGGGGACGAACGGGCGGCCGAACCGACGCGAGCGCCGTCGCTCGGCGATGGGAACGGACGGTCCGGGTCGAAAACGGTCGCCTACTCCTCGACGCGCTCGTACACCTCGCCGGTGGTCTCAACGAGTCGGCCGACGGGGACGTTGATACCGAGGCGCGTGCGGGCGAAGACGGCCACCGGGAACAGCGAGATACCAATCGCGACGGTCGCCTGGTGGATCCCGAAGATGGCCGCCGAGCGGATGCGGTCGAACATGGGTCTTCGAACGACCGGAACGGAGTTGTATATAAATACTTTCCGGCGCGTGCTCACCGGCTACCCCGACGCAGTCATACGTTTTCGTATCATAGATTAACGATTATGAAATATAATCGGCGGACTGTCACGATCGGCATATCCACGGCGGTGTGAACCCCGCTCGTTTCCATAAGTTACGAGTAACCATCGCACCTCGTGCGCCTCGCATCCGGGGGGCGAAGGGGTCCCCGCGACCGTCGTCGAGACGCGGCGGCGGACCCCGTTCCGGCCGCGGACCGAACGGGATTTATCCGGGGCGTCGCGTACGGAGAGACGTGCAGAACGTTACGGACCGGACGCGCAACCCCTTCGGGATGCGCCCGGACTGCCGGTCGTTCGTCCCCGGTTACGGCGACGCCAACGCCGACTTCCACGTCGTCGGCGACCACCCTGACATCCACGGCGGCGTCGAGACGGGAATCCCGTTCACCGGCGAGCCGTGGTCGCCGGCGTTCCTCTCGGCGCTGACCGAGGGGGGACTGCTCGCGGGGATCGCCGAGGGCGCGGCGCCGGACGGTACGAGCGGGACCGATGGGACCGCGCCGGCGACGAGCGACGAAGCCGCGCCGGCGACGAGTAACGAGATCGCGGCGAACGGGGGGCGATCGGACGGAGACGCGGAGTTCGAACCGCTCCGCACCGAGCGCACGTACTTCTCGTACCTCCACATGTGCGTGCCCGACGGCGAGCCGACCGAAGCGTCGTACGACGACATGGAGCGCTTCTTCGACGCCGAACTCCGCGCGATAGCCGCGCACGTCCTCCTCCCGGTCGGCGCCCGGGCGACCGCACACGTCCTCGAGCAGTACACGGCGCGGGCGTGGAAGACCGAGATCGACATGGACGCGCTCCACGGCGAGGAGCTCCTCGGCTCCGGGTGGCTCGTCCTCCCGGTCAAGGACCCGGCCGAGTGGGCGGCGGGCGACGCCGAACGGCTCGTCGACGCCCTCCGGGAGCTGCGGTCGACGGACTTCCGTCGCGAGAGCGACCTCGGACGCTTCATCGCGGGGAGCGACCCGTACCTCGTTCGGTGAGCGAGTCGCGCCGACCCAGGCGGAGTCGATCGGATCGCGCGTCGGCCGTCGGACCGCGCGTCAACCGTCGGATCGCGCGTCGACCGTCGGCCGGATACGCGTGCGGTTTCGGCCCTCCTCCGACGTGTGGATCGGCACATCCGAATAGAGAGCGGCGATTCGGTGCCCGATCGTCAGCTATACCTCTACCGCGCCAGCCATATTTGTCACTACTCCCCGAATTTTATACCGGTCCCCGTTATTCGTCACCAGACGCCCGAACGATCGGGCGTCGGCCGTAGGACTGGTACTCCATACGGCGGCTTGGTCAGCAGCGGCCCTCACGGGCCGTTTTCCGACGAAATAACTCAGTCGCGGAGCGCCCGCGCCGTCGAGTCGTCCCGTTAGCGACGACGCGAGCGGCGTCAGTCGCCCGGCAACAGGTCCTCGAGGTACCGGCCGACGTGGTCGTCCATGCGCCGCTTGAACCCGGCCCGCCGGGCGAGGCGGTCGAGTTCCCGAGAGACGTAGGTCCCGTACTGGACCGCCTTCTTGTCGGCCGTCCGGACCGACTCCGGCACGCGTCCGGCCGCCGCCCGACGGAGCGCGACCTTCCGTTCCCCGTCGCTCGCGAGCAGTTCGCCCGGCAGCGCGAGGGCGGCCGAGACGACGCGGTCGTCGAGCAGCGGCGCGACCGGTTCGACCCCCGCCGCGCGGAGCGCGAGCACGTCGCGTTCGAGCTGGGCCGGTAGCGTCCGGACGGTCTCGGTCCGGGCGCCACGGACTGTGTCCGCGTCGACGCGGTCGTCCGTCGCCGGCTCGACGACCTTGCTGTAGCCGCCGAACAGCTCGTCCGCGCCCTGCCCGACCGCGAGCCGATCGACCCCGTCGGCCGCGGCCGCCTCGGCCGCGAGGTACAGCGGCACCGCGATCGCGAGGTCCATCGGGTTGCGACGTCCCGTGACGCCGGCGACCGCCCGGACGGCGCGCAGTAGCTCCTCGTGCGTGATTTCCACGACGCGGAGCTCGCGGTCCATCGCCGCGGCCGCCTCGCGTGCGGCCGCGACGTCGTGACACCCCTCGAAGCCGGCGACGTAGCAGGGCGCGTCCGGGGCGCCGGCCGCGACAAGCCCGGAGTCGACGCCGCCGGAAAAGGCGACGGCGAGCCGGCCGGGTCCGTCGGGTCCGCCGGACTCGTCCGCGAGCCCGCCGAGCGCGTCGTCGACCGCAGCGTCGACGGCCGCCTGCGCGGCCTCCGGTTCGGCCGGCGGTCCGACGGGGAGCGTCCAGACGCGGTCGACCCCGCTCGCGGACGCGACGCTCCCCGCCGGGACCCGCTCCGGGTCGTCGAGGGCGGCCCGGTCGAAGCTCCACGCGTCCGGGTCGGTCGGCGCGCGATCGGTCGCGGCGGCCGAGTCGCCCCCGATCGCCTCGCGCTCGGCGAACAGCGGCTGGCGTCCGAGGACGTCGCGGACGAGGACCGGGCCGTCGCGGTCGGGCGGGTCGGCGAGGCGGCCCGCGAACCCGCGCCCGCCGGGGAGGGGATCGCCGTCGCGGAGGGCGTCGCGAACGCGGTCGGGCGACGTCCCGCGCAGGTCGGCGGAGGGGAGTTCTGCCATCGCGGTCTACCGCAGCGCGTCGAGCGCGCGGAGCGCGCGGCGCTTCGCGCCGCCGCCGAACTGGCGGAGCGAGATGCGCCACGGGGTCCGTTTCCCGACGACGCTGGTCCGACCGTCGCGGATCGCGGAGAGGATCGCGTCGGCCGAGTGTTCGTCGGCGCCGACCTCGGTCACCGCCTGGCCGACCATCTCCGAGATGTGAGCGTCGCTGCCGGCCGTCATCGGGAGCCGGTTCCGGATCGCGAACTTCTCCGCCTGCCGGTTCGAGCGCCCCGTGAACAGCCGGGAGTTGTACACCTCGATGGCGTCGGCGCCGGCGAGCTGGTCGTCGGTGATGTGGGCGGCGACGCCGTGGCGGGACTTCTGGAAGGGGTGGGGGACGACCGCGATCCCGCCCTGATCGCGGATGCGGTCGAGCGTCTCGTCGAAGGGGAGCCCGCTCTCGACGCGCTCGTCGATGCCGAACGCGAGCACGTGACCGACCGCGCAGGTCACTTCCATGCCGACGATGCCGACGAGCCCGTATTCGGGGGCCTTCTCGGCCGCCTCGATGCTGGCGTCGATCTCGTCGTGGTCCGTGACGGCGAGCGCGTCCAGCCCGACCGCGGCCGCCTGCTCCAACAGGAGGTCGACCGGGTCGCGGCCGTCGTAGGACAGCGCGGAGTGCGCGTGGAGCTCGACCGATAGCACGCTCGTTTCTTCGGCGGTCGTCTTAAAAAGCGCCCCGGTCCGGGGCGGTCAGAACGCGCTCCCGCCGACCGTCTCGCGGTAGATTCCGGTGCCGCGGTGGGCCGTCTCGTCCCACGTCTCGACCGCGACCCGAATGCGAGTGTTTACGGCGTCGTCGGGCGCGTCCTCGATCCGGAGCGTCGAGTCGCCGATGCGGGCGACCGTCTCGCCGCCCGCGTCGCCGGTGACCATCACCTCGAGCACGTCGCCGGGCTCGTAGTCGGGTGTCGACCCCCGGAACGACCACCCGGCGAGGAACTTCTCGAAGCGGCTCATGCGCGCGACACCTCCTCGGAGATCCGGTCGGGGATGTACTCCCGCCCGAAGCCGGTGATCGCGGCCAGCAGGAAGACGATGACGAGGAACCAGCCGTGGAACACGTACGGCACCACCTCGATCGGGTTGACGACCATCTCCGCCCCGTACTGCTCGCCGAGCCCGCCGGGTCCGACCATCACCTGGTAGCCGACGAGGACGCCGCCGGCCCACGGGAAGATGTACCCGAGCGCCGAGGTGTTGGCGTCCAAGATGTTCGCGCGCCGGTAGCCGTTGATGTTGAACTTCTCGCCGATCCGCGCGATGTACGGCGCGATCGCGATCTCCGCGGCCGTGTTGATCGTGATCATTCCGTTGATCGTCGCCGTGCCGAGGACCATCGTCAGTTCAGCGCGGCGGACGTTGGTCGCGACGGAGTTGAGCAGGAACTCCTGAATCGCCGCGAACCCGCCGCCGCGGATCATGATCTGCGCCATCGCCACGATCAGGAGGGTCAGCACGATGAGCGGGAAGAACCCGGTCGCGCCCGTGTACAGACTCCCGCCCACGCCCGCGGTTTCGCCGACCGCGACGAACGGGAGCGAACTGAACGTTCCGGCCTCGGGCACCGTGAACACGAGGACGTCGCTCACCGACGAGAGGCCGAACGCGAGGTTGAACGCGACGGCGACGACGAGTCCCCACGAGATCGCCTCGACGATGTGACGCCCGGCGACCGCCGTGAGGATGACGGTTCCCATCGAGACCAGGTGGACCAGCCCGAGTGCGTTCGCGGATTCGCGGAGCGCGACGGCACCCTCCAGACTCACGCCGGACATGATCGACCCCGCGATCAGGTACGCGGCGAAGGCGGGGATCGCCGCCGCGATCGCGTACTTGAACCGCGAGGCGACGACGCCGCCGATGTCGGCGTCCTGCGTCACCGCGCTCACGATCGTCGTGTCGCTGACGGGCGCGAGGTTGTCTCCGAACACCGCGCCAGACAGGATCGCGGCGAACAGCAGCACCGGGTTCGCGCCGATCAGCACGCCGGCCGGGAAGAACAGGGTGACGAACGCGATGGTGGCCCCGTACCCCGTCCCGATCCCGGTCGCGAGCAGGCCGCAGAGGACGAACGCGGCCGCCGGGAAGGTCGCCGCGCCGACGTTCAACGCGTTCGCGGCGAAGATGAGCCCCTCTACGAATCCGCCGACCTGCAGGGTGTCGGCGAACATGCCGGCCCACAGCCACGCCACGATCGCGGTCGCGGCGACGCGCTGGGTCATCCCCTCGAAGATGGTGTCGGCGTACGTCTTCCAGTCGCCTCGCGCGAAGAACATCCCGAGGATAGTCCCGACGAGCGCGCCGATGACGAGGCCGTTCGTGTCGCCGATCCCGAGGACGCCGCTCTGGAAGATGGCCCAGACGATGAAGAAGGCGAGCGGGATCGTGCTCGCCCACTTCCCGCCGTAGAAGCTGATCCGGGGCTCGTTCGTCGCTCCGGACTCGTCGCCGAACCCGCCGTCGGCGACGAGGACCGGGTCGCCGGCCGACTCGCGACCGCCGCTCGGCGGTGCACCGTCCGGCGGTACGCGGTCCGGCTGGACGTCGTCGGGCGGTTCATCGGGCGGTTCGTCGTCGACGCGATCCGCCGAATCGTCGTCTTGTGGATCGATCATGTGACGTTCCTACGCGGCCGGTGACCGACGACCCACCTAAATCCTCCTTTCTCACGCCGCGTGCCAGACGGTCGGTCGATTCCGTCCCGGACGCGTCGCGGTCCACAAGAACACGCTTAAGAACCCCGACGGCGAGGTCATGGATGGGAACAGCACAGCTGCAGATCCGACGCGCCGGGGCCTCTTCGCCCGCGGCTTGGGAATGTAGCAGTGCACCGACGCCTCCGGCGTCGCGGCTCGGGCCGGTCCGCTCGCGCGGATCGGGCCGCGGGACCGCTCGCTCGATGCGAGCCCTCGACAGCCGCGCCGCGCGGAGCCGCGGTCACGTTGTGGTTGTGCCGTTCCAATTTCAGACAATGGCACGAATGCACACGCGCCGTCGCGGTTCGTCCGGTTCGGACAAGCCGGCGACGGACGAGAATCCGGAGTGGAGCGACGTCGACGCCGAGGACATCGAGTCCCGCGTCGTCGAACTGGCGGAGCAGGGCCACGACCCCAGCGTCATCGGCCTCAAGCTGCGTGACGAGGGCGTCAAGGGCGTTCCGGTCCCCGACGTGAAGCTGGCGACCGGCAAGAAGCTCACCGAGATCCTCGAGGAGCACGACGCCGCCGCGGAGTACCCCGAGGACCTCCGCAAGCTGATGGAACGCGCCGTCCGCCTCCGCGAGCACATGGCGGAGAACGGCCAGGACTACCAGAACAAGCGCGCGCTCCAGAACACCGAGTCGAAGATCCGCCGCCTCGCGAACTACTACCGCGGCGACGAGATCGACGAGGAGTTCACGTACACCTACGAGCGCGCCGCCGAACTGGTCGGCGACGAGTAACGACGCCGCGCGACGCTCCGAGGAACCGACGCGGAACCGAAGACGACGCGACGCGCTGAACGGGCGACGAACCGCCCGCGACCGACGAACCGCCCGCGACCGACGAACCGCCCACGACCGATCCACGACAGCACCACCCGACCCATGACCGAAGCGACGACCGCCACGCCCGCCCCCGACGCCCTCGCCGACGTCCTCGCCGACGCGCCGTTCGCCCGGCTCGTCGCGACCGACGACGGCGACGCGCTGGCAGCCGCGGGGCTGCTCGCCCGGGCGCTGCGAGCCGTCGGCACGCCGTTCCAGGTCCGAGTCTCGACCGATCCGGTTCCCGGCGACGCCGACGACGGCGTCTCGGTGACCGTCGGGGCCGCCCGCGGTCCGCACGCGATCCCGGGCGCCGGACGCCCGGCGAGCACGGACGCGTTCGCGGTCTCGCGCGCGCTCGGCGTCGAGCCGGACCCCGTCGTCGCCCTCGCGGGCGTCGTCGCGGCCGGCTCCGTCCCCGGAACGGACGGCTCCGGCGACGCGCTCGACGCCGCCGAGGCGTCGGAGCGCGTCCGCCGGCGACCCGGCGTCGCGATTCCGACCGCGGACCTCGCGGACGGAGTCGCGGCCTCGACGCTCGTCCGGACGCCGTACTCCGGCGACCCCGAGAGCGCGCGAGCCGCACTCGCTGAGCTCGGGCTCCCGGCCGCCCTCGACGACGACGCCCACCGACGCCTCGCGTCGCTGGTCGCCGTCGACGTCGCGGACGCGGACGGGAGCAGCGCGCGGGCCGCCTCGGCGGTCGAGCGCGCCCTGCGCCCGTACGCGGCGGACGGCCCGTTCGAGACGGTCGGCGGCTACGCCGACGTCCTCGAGGCGCTCGCCCGCGAGGCCCCCGGAACGGGGGTCGCGCTGGCGCTCGACCCCGAGCCGAGCGACGACCTGCGGACCGCCGCGCTCGACGCGTGGCGGTCCCACGGGCTGGCGGCGCACCGCGCGCTCGACGCCGCGACGACCGGCCGGTACGACGGCTGCGTCGTCGTCCGCGTCGACCTCGCGGGGAGCGACCCGGACGAGGACGGCGCCGCCGCGCGCGACGCGGCCGCCGTCCTCCCGACCGTCGCCCGGCTCGCCCGCGACTTCCGGTCGCCCGAGCCGGTCGCCGTCGCGGTGGACGAGACGGCCGGTCGGCTGGCCGCGGCGGCGGTCGAGCCCCTCGGGCTCGGCGACGCCTGTCGGTCGGTCGCCACCGAGTTCGACGGCGACGGCTGGGGGACCGCCGAGCGCGGCGGGCTCGCGGTCGGCGCTGGCGGTGAGGGCGGCGGAACCGAAACCGACGGCGACATCACGGGCGCGCTCGCCGCGCTCAGGGAGGCGCTATGAGCGGGGACGACCCCCGTGGCGACGGGGCGACCCGGACGGCGACCGTCCGGACGACCCACGCCGACGCCGCCCTCGTCGCCGCCGCGCTCGCCCCGGACGAGACCGACTCGATGGCCACCCGCGTCGACGGCGACGCGATCGAGTGCGCGATCGAGCGGCCGACGACCGGCGGACTGCGGTCGACCGTGGACGACCACGTCGTGAACGCACGCGTCGCAGATCGAATCGTCGAGCGCGCGAGGACGCACCTCGCGGCCGACGACGGAGGGCGCCGCTCCGACACCAACGGCGACACCACCAACACATGAGCGAACGATCCGTATCCAAGAGCAGAGAACAGAAGCGCTGGTACACCGTGCTGGCGCCCGAACAGTTCGACCGGCAGGAGCTCGGCGAGACCCTCGCCGAGGAGCCCGACCAGGTCGTCGGCCGCACGATCACGACGACGCTCGGCGAGCTCACCGGCGACTCCGGCGCGAACAACACCAAGCTGACGTTCAAGATCACCGACGTCGGCAGCGACACGGCGTACACCGAGTTCATCACCTACGAGCTCACGCGGGACTACCTGCGCTCGCTCGTCCGCCGCGGCGCCTCCAAGGTCGAGGCGTCGATCACGGTGCTGACGACGGACGACTACCGCATCCGCGTCCAGCCCGTGGCGCTGACGACCAAGAAGGCCGACCGCTCCCAGGAGAAGGCGATCCGCCGCGTCATGATCGACAAGGTCCACGCGGCCGCCGAGGAGCGCACCTTCGTGGAGTTCGTCGACGCCATCGTCGAGGGGAACCTCTCCTCGGCCATCTACGGCGAGGCGAAGCTGATCTACCCGCTGCGCCGCGTCGAGGTCCAGAAGCTGACGCTGGAGGCGCGGCCGCGCGAGGTCGCCGCCGAGGAGGAGGCCGCCGTCGACGTCGACGCCGACGAAGTGGCGGTCGACGCCGACGAGTAACGCCCCGTCAGACGACCCCGTGCGACTTTTCCGTTTATAAATCGCCTAGCCGCGGCGCCGGCGCGCGACGGACGGCGCGTTGTGCCACGGCCCTACGTATAGAAGAGCCGCGGTGGCGCGTGCCTCCGAGTGGCCGACAGGCCACGAGGAGCACGCGCGAGGGACGCCGTGAGCGACGTGGGCGACCGGCGGGAGCCCGGAGCGAGCGGCGAGGCTGGGGAGGCGTGAGGTCGCGGTGCGGTCGCAACGAGAGCTTCGGAGGAGGTCATCGTAGAGTCAGCACCGAACCCACCGAGCGAAGCTTCACGAGCAACCGCTCACTCCACGGGACGCGTCAGCCGCTCGCGGTACGCCTCGAACCCCTGTTTCTCGTAGAACGCCAGCGCCCGCTCGTTGTCGGCGTCGACGTCGAGCCGGAGCTCCTCGCAGTCCCGCTCTCGGGCGTCGATCGCCGCGCGCTCCATCAGTCGGTCGGCGAGCCCGGTGCCGCGGAACGCCGCCGAGACGTAGAGGTCCCCGACGACGAGCCGGTCGGGGCGGTCGAACACGACGGGACAGGCGTCGACGCCGGTCGAGACGAACGCGACGAGGTCGCGGTCCGGGCCGGGGACGCCCGGAGCCGCGGGGGCCGCGGGATCGAGCGCCCCTGGCCCCTCGGAATCGAGCGCCGCGGCGTCGACCGGCTCGTCCGATCCGCCGGCGGCGGCGACCGAGACCACCCAGAGCCGGTAGTCGTCCTCGCGGAGTCGATCGAGCCGGAAGTCGGTCTCCTCGGCGATCAGCTCCCCCTCGGGCCGGTCGGCGAGGGCGTGCCCGTCGACGCGCTCGGCGAGGTCGCGGTGATACGGGAGCCACAGCTCGGCGACGTACCGCGCCGCGGCGGCCCGGGTGGCCGACAGTCGTCGGAGTCGCATATGCCGTCGATCGACGCCGGCGACATACGCGTTCGGGTTCTTCGCGGGTCGCGTTCGGGGCGTGTTCGGGTCGCGTTCGGGGCGTGTTCGGGTCGCGTTGGAGGCGTGTTCGGGTCTCGGCCGGGGCGCGTTCGAGTCGCGTTGGAGGCGCGTGCGAGTCGTCCGCATCCTCCGATATCCGGGAGACGAAAGCTTGAAACGCCGCTCGCCCGACCCCACGAGTATGGAACTGCGGGTCATCGAGAAGACCGACACGGAACTCCGCATCGAGATCGCCGGCGAGGATCACACGTTCATGAACGTGCTGAAGGGCGTCCTCCTGGAGACGGACGGCGTCGCGGCCGCGACCTACGACATGAATCCCGAACAGTCCGGCGGCCAGACGGAGCCGGTGCTGACGGTGAAGTCCGAGTCCGACGACCCGCTCGACCTGCTCGCCGACGCCGCGGCGGCGATCACCGACCGGACGGGCGCGCTGCGCGACGCCGTGCGAGCCGCCTGAACCGGTTTTTTCCGCGACCCCCGAGCGTCTTTTCGTCTCGTTCCGCCGCCTCGAAGCCGCTCGCTCCGCCGGACGAGGGGCATACCTAAGTGCCGACTCCAGAAACGGGCAGGTATGCCACCGAGCGTACTCATGCTGGGATGGGGGTACCCGCCGAACATCACCGGCGGGCTCGACGTCCACGTCGGCGAACTGTTCTCCGGGCTCCGCGACGACCTCGGGGTGGAGGCCACTCTCGTGTTGCCCGCCGAGTTCGCGCCGGACGACGAGCCGGGCCTCGAACCCGTGGAGACAGGCGACGGAGACATCGCCGCCCGCATCGAGCGCCTCAGCGACCGGTTCGCCGAGCTGGCGCCCGACCACGACGTGATCCACACGCACGACTGGTTCGGCTACGCGCCGGGGCGGCAGGCCGCCCGCGCGTCGGACGCGACGTGGGTCTCGTCGTTCCACTCGCTGGCGAGCGACCGCAACATCGACCCCCCCACGCGCGAGGTCGAGACCGAGCGCCGGCTCGCGAACGCCGCCGACACGAACATCGCCGTCAGCGAGATCGTCCGCGGGGACATCAAAGAGCTGTACGACGCCGACTCCCGCGTCGTGTACAACGGCTTCTCGACGCCGAAGTTCTCGGGCAAGGACGTCCGTGAGGACCTCGATATCGACGGCGAGATGCTGTTCTTCGTCGGCAGACACACCGACCAGAAGGGGATCTCCCACCTGCTGTACGCGATGAAGAAGCTCCGCGGGCGCGACGTCACCCTCGTCGTCGGCGGGTCGGGCCACCAGACGGAGCAGCTGAAGCGCTTCGCTGAGCTCCTCGGTATCGAGGACCGCGTCGAGTTCGTCGGCTACGTCCCCGAGGCGGAACTGGGCGACTACTACGCCGCCTCGGACGCGTTCGTCTCCCCCTCGTACGCGGAGCCGTTCGGGATCACGATCACGGAGGCGCTGGAGGCGGGGACGCAGGTCGTCGCGACGCCATCGGGCGTCGCCGAGGTGCTCCCCGACGGCTGTCTCGTGGAGGTCGAGACGGACTCGGAGTCGATCGTCGACGGCCTCATCGAGGCGCTCGACCGCGAGGAGCCGCCGCAGTACGAGCGTCGGGAGTGGCTGGACGTGGCGGAGGACACGCTGGCGGTGTACGAGGACGTGGCGTAGAGCGCGGTCCGACCCTCTCGATCCGGCCTACTCCTCGTCGCGGCGGTACACGTCGAACTCGGTCGCCGGCTCGGGGTGGCTGATACGGAACCCCTCGGCCGTCTCGACCACGCCGCGGGTGCTGCCGGAAGTGCCGCCGTACGGGCTCTCCTCGCCGTCGACTCCGCTCGCACCCTGATACGGCGAGGTGTACGGCGACCCCGACACGGGCTCGTCGAAGCTCTCGGGTGGGAGGTAGATCCGCTCGCCGCCGTCGGAGCGGACGACGACCGCGACGTCGCGGGTCCCGGTCACGTCGATGACGGTTCGTTCCCCCGTGACGCGCGCGTCGACGTCTATCTCGTCCATGTCTCACGTTGCGAACGGGGACGGTTTAGCAGTACCGGCGCGAGCGCCCGCCCGTCGCCGGGGACACTTCGAGCGGACCGACCGTGTCGCCCCGCGTCCCCCCGACCGTCCCCGGGTGGTGAATCCTTTTGTGCGGTCGCGTCGAAGTCGACTTCGATGGACGTCAACAGCCATGCCGAGGAGCTCGCCTCCGACCTCGGCGTCGACAAAGAGGAGGTCAAAGCCGACCTGGAGAACCTGCTGGAGTACAGCGTCCCGATCGACGAGGCGAAACAGAGCGTCCGGCGAAAACACGGCGGCGGCGGGGGTTCGACGCCGACGCCGGACGCGGTCGACGTGGGCGAGATCACCACCGACAACGACGGCGTGACGGTCACCGTCAAGGTGCTCACGCAGGGGACCCGAACGATCCGGTACCAGGGCGACGACCTCACGATCCGCGAGGGCGAGGTCGCCGACGAGACGGGCGTCATCTCCTACACCGCCTGGCAGGACTTCGGGTTCGAGCCCGGCGACTCGCTGACGATCGGCAACGCCGGCGTCCGGGAGTGGGAGGGCGAGCCGGAGCTCAACCTCAACGACTCCACCACCGTCGCCATCGCGGACGAGTCGGTCGATGTCGACCGCGAGGTCGGCGGCGACCGGAACCTCGTCGACATCAGCGCGGGCGACCGCGGGCGCAACGTCGAGGTCCGCGTGCTGGAGGTCGACGAGAAGACGATCTCCGGGCGCGACGGCGAGACCGATATCCTCGAAGGCGTCGTCGGCGACGCGACCGCGAGGCTCCCCTTCACCGACTGGCAGCCGCGGCCCGAGATGGAGCCGGGCGCCGACCTCCGGATCGAGGACGTGTACGTCCGCGAGTTCCGCGGCGTCCCCTCGCTCAACCTCACGGAGTTCTCGACGGTGACGCCGCTTCCCGACCCGGTCGAGGTCGCCGAGGACGCCCCCCGCCTCTCGGTCGGCGAGGCGGTCGACTCGGGCGGGATGTTCGACGTCGAAGTCGTCGGGAACGTCTTGGAGATCCGCGACGGTTCCGGGCTCATCGAGCGCTGCCCGGAGTGCGGCCGCGTGGTCCAGAACGGTCAGTGCCGGAGCCACGGCGACGTGGACGGCGAGG